>JAKAEZ010000010.1 GCA_021819825.1 Planctomycetota bacterium | reverse complement strand
TTCCTCTTCCGTCAAGGTCACGATATACTTTTTCTTCATGGTTGGCCTCCTTGCCTTGGTTACAATTATGCTATCGGCAAGAAGACCAAAAAATATTCATCAATTGATGGATGACGGAGCACTAGTGGCAGCGTAAGGGTATTGCAAGGCAATGCCGTTAGGTTGAATTCTATTTGGGCGGAAGTTGAGTACCCTGCTCTGCGGGCAAACCCTAACGTTAGTTCAATCACCAGTATTAACCCCGAAACCGGACAGGAGGTGCTGTTATGGTCGCGGTAACTCAGTGGAGTTCCCCAGTGTTTGTCGAAGCGGTCCTAGTATGGACCGCTTATGGTCAAGACCGAATGCCCAGACGTGATGACGCGGCAGTGGTTTCTCGCTTTGGCGCTGAAATTGCCGCAGAGTTGCTACCGGCAATTAAGTCCTTGATGGATGAATTTTACTTGTCTGATGCGAAATATACCGCCTCTGACCTTGTAGCGATGGGTAAAATAGCAACGGAGGAATTTAGGGCAAAACATCCTGAGATTACAGAAGAAGTGCTAAAGGCTTTGGCATGGTGCTATACCTTCGACTTTAGGTAAGCCGCAAGGAGTATCTCCACTCCTTATGGCATCGAGGCTCGAAGTGCCTGGGCGGAAGCGCAATCTGCTTTAGCGCAAGCGCGGAATGGCGCGACCCTATACCGGACGGGACGGCTAGGCACGTCCATGAGCGCTGAATCGCCGTATTGGTCTCTAAAAAATCCCCTGACGCCCGGCTACGCGGGGCAAATGGGGATGCCGGGCTTGGCGCGAACGCGGGTGGGGGCATCCAAGTCGTAACTGAACCCGGCGGAGTTCAAACTGATTTCTTTTATATGCCTGACCAGGGGAATTGAAAGATGAAAGTATTTTCCAGCAACCGTGACTTGTACGATTACCTTTTGGCCCTGCAGGCACGGTTAGAATCGAGGGGGGCTAATGCATTAGGTGATGTGGTGGGTATTGCCATTGGCAATGCGTCGAGCATGAGCACTGAATTTTTGGGGGAGTCGCGGATCGCGTTACGACAGGTGTGGAAAGAAGATTGCGGTATCTTGGGTGATCAGGAACGTTGTGACCTGTCCGACGTGCTGAAACAGCTTGATACGGTGATGGGAAGGCGGTGAAATAGTAGCCCGGCGTTGCCGCAGAGAGTACAGCGGTCCCCGAAGTATTCGCCAAGGAACTTCAAGGCGGTGGGTCGTGGTTGATGACGGTGCAGCAGCTCGACGAATTTGCTAGGGGCGAGGCTCTCATAGGCCGTGCGGATGGGCAATTCATGACCTCGGCCACTCGCAGGAATCAATTGATGGAACAGACTGGTGGTGACCCGGTACTTCTTGGACAGGCGTTGGGGCGTCAGTGGGCACCGGGAACACAGTTGATTCGGATGGATGTCAGTGACCCGCTGATGTTTAATCCACGGATTCCAAACGCTTCAATGAGCGGCGCGGGACCGCTCTTCGCGCCGGGCGGACTTACGTCGGGGGGCGTTCCGGAAATAGTAACGGACCAGTTGCCATGGTTTCAGGTGTGGGCAACCCCGGTAATACCAGCAAGATAGGAATGGAGATACGATGATGGCAGTGGCTACTCCGGAAACAATTGTGGTCAACGCGGTCATCAAGGGGGAACTCGATAAGTTGCTCTTGGGTATGCCGGGATACCAATATCGCTCAAGGTACTCGCCAGCACCCGGCAACACTGACCTTACCGAGTTGCTGGATGTGGTGTACCACCGTCTCGACCCTGAAACGAGGGCTAAGGCCAGCCAAGGATTGTTGGATGCGATATATTCCATCATCGGCACCTACCAGGGATTGCGCCCTACCGCAAGCTGCCTGCTCTATGAAGTATCCGAATCATTTCGAGGAAAGCCAGTTTTGGGGCTGCCGGTTGATTTAATCGCAACCAAGCTTGCGGCTAGCATAAGGGCCTTCGAACCCAAGTTGAGGGCCGACAAGAGCGGTGGAGGCCGTGGGTGGCCCGACGGAATGCTCGGTGACTTCCGGAGGCTCAGCGGCATTACGGAGAAGTACGGTGGGCCGCCGTTTTGCAAGTGACTGAAGCGGCTGAAGCCGTTGTTGTGGCCCGGGTGCGCCGTGCAAAGGCGGGGGCGGCGTGGCCGAGAGAATAGTCTTGAAAAAGTAGGGAGTTGAGTGTGTTCGGGAATCGGAAGAATGGTAGCAGCGGCTGAGAAAATCTTGAATCGCAAATCCAGTCGCCTCGCGTCCCGTCGCAGGCTTGGTGCTCTTTGCGACCTGGCGGTTCAGGAATCTGTGCGATCCGAGAAAGGAGTTTAACTCGGCCGCGCCGGGATGGATCGGTTTTCCACCCCCGTCACAAGTCCTCCGCTTTCCTCCGCCGCCACTGTGGCGTTTTGCAACGAGCAACGAACAACGAACGAACAATGCCGCCGAGGCTTTGCACTACGCGAAGTATGGAGAAACGATTTTCGGGCGGTATAATCGTCCTCCAGTGGTAATTTTCGATGAGGTGGGATAGCCATGCAGATGTTTGAAAATCAGGAGTTCCACAGGCTCCATGACCGCGACTCGGGCCGGCTGTTTGCCGATATGGAGTTCATGCAGTGCCAGTTTCGGAGCTGTTTCATTTCA
The DNA here is from genome assembly GCA_021819825.1 of Planctomycetota bacterium. Taxonomy (GTDB): domain Bacteria; phylum Planctomycetota; class Phycisphaerae; order WQYP01; family WQYP01; genus JAMDCX01. The sequence goes on along the minus strand of JAKAEZ010000010.1, from coordinate 69,075 downwards.
AGGGGTTACGATCCAAACCTGCGAAGCACTGCTCGGAATATGCGGTTCTTACGGTGTGAGGAGAAGGCATGTACCATCGGCCGTGCAATCCTGGAAGACATTCTTGTCGACGGATTGAAAACGCATGGCCGCTTTGATACTTGGGGCGCTGTATTCAAACATGTGACGCTCAAGGGACGCATCGGAAATCTGAAAATATCGGATTTCATTGTCGCGGCCGACGCGTCGCCGGCGCTGCGTCACAAAATCAACCTGCGATTTCAGGCCGCCAACGCGGAGTATTACCGCAATGTGGCTTGGGCCTTGGATATTTCACAGGCGGAGTTTGAGGAATGCGAGCTAAGGGGAGTGCCTGGGCACTTGGTTAGGCGGGATCCGGAAACGCAGGTGCTCCTTAAGCGCGAAAAGGTTTTAGCGATGCGGAGCGAGTGGCAACGACTCGATCTTTCAAAGACACATTGGCCGGTCGCTCTTAGTGATCTCCTTGGCGATGAACGCATTGTTAGCGAGGTACTCGTCGCCCCCAAACGTAATCCGCGTTTCAAAGATGTGCTAGAAGGCCTTAATCTTTTGCGCCGCGCCGGCGTGGCGGAGCCGGATTGAGTTATGGTCGCGACAGCAGAAAAACATCGGACAGATGCGAAACGCGGGAAGGAGCGGAGCTTTGAGCGTCCTCCGTTTTCCTCCGCCGCCTCCTTGGTTCAAAATCGTTTTTTGTTCATTGATCATTGGTCACTGGACATTGAGCGAAGCGGCAACCAGACCGCCGATGGCAGCCAGTACGCCTGGAACATTTTATATCAGGGGAACGCGTTCAATCCCGTATCGGCGACGTACAATACGCCCAACGGCGTATTTAATCCCGGTCAGGATAGCATGTTGGCTCCCAATTCCGGCATGGTGTTGGCGGGGTTGAGCCAGTATTCCGTACCGCAGGGGTTCTGGGGCTTTTATGCCCAGCATGAACAGGCGATAGCCTTTGGCGCTTCGGTGGTGGCGGGCACAGCGTTGAGCCTTGCGACGTGGGGCGCGGCGACGCTATGGCTGCCGCCTCGGCGGTGAGAAAGTTGATGGTATCCGGCGGGCGGCGCTGCGAGCGGTGGGCAATGATCAATGAGACTCCCGGTGCACGGGGATTAATGGGGCGCGGTGCGGGGCACCGCGGGTGAGGCCATTTTTCCCGGGCGGGGTCAATTTCGTTGTTTAATGGGTGGGATCGCGCCGATGATATCTGGAACTGTCGGCTGCGGCGGGTGATCTTTCCGCGACGCGGCGGCACCTTCAATGTGCCGGCTAACATTACGGATGAACGTCGCCCGGAACAATTGTCACGCCCGGTGCCGCTTATGGGTTTTAGGTTGCGGATTTGCATTGGGGGGCGCTCGCGGGCACGATGCCCGCGGCTTAATGGGGTGCGGAAATCGTAGTTCACTGATCAAGGACCAATGATCACGGATCGATATTGACACTCCGATGATCTATTCATTGATCATTGCTCATTGATATTTGAGCGAAGCGCCGGTGCCCCGCGCGATTATAGCAGGCCCAGTTGCAGTAAAGCCGCATCGGACATGCGGTCTTTGCTCCAGGCGGGTTCCCAGACCAGATTCACCTTGACGGTCTTTACATCTTCCACGCTTTCCACCGCCTGTTGCACGGCCGGCGGCATGGAACCGGCGACGGGGCAACCGGGGGCAGTGAGGGTCATATCGACGATGACATCCTTTTCCGCGGATATATCAATGCGATAAATCAGGCCCAGATCGTATATGTTTACGGGAATCTCCGGATCAAAAATAGTCCGCAATTTTTCCACGATGGACGCTTCCAAAGCCTTGTTCTCCAGGGCGTCGGTAATGGTCGTGCCGGTATGGGCTTGCGTGGTCCCCGCTGATGCGGAGGGTGTCGGCGAACCCGCATTTGCGGATGTGTTCACGGGCAGTTTTACCGCGTGGGGGTTTTTAAAAACAAATCCCCGGCCGGAGGGCGCATCGCGAAAATCAATTTCTGTGCCATCCAAACTCGGAAAACTCATCGGATCAGCGACAATGGTGATCTCCATAGATTGACCCGCCACGTCATCCTCATGCCGCACTTCCGTCAGATCCAGCAGATAATTAAATCCCTGCGCGTTGCGGCCCTTGATACCGACGCGCAAAACCGCCTTGTCTCCCATTCCTTGATCCTGGAGAATCTTTTTTATTTCCGCGGCCGCGACTTCTGTTAGTGTAATGGGCATTGAGGGTCCTTTGGGTTAGTACGTAGGCATTAGAAGTTAGGAGTTAGGAGTTAGAATTAGGTCGCGGCGGTGCCGCAGGGGAGTGGTTTACTTACCCCAACGACACCAAGACACAAAGGGCCGTCTGACCGCTGAAGCCACTGCAAATACTGCAACTACTGAATGTACTGCTCAATACTGTAGTTACTGTACACGAATGCTTCTAACTTCTAGCTTCTAGCTTCTAACTTCTAACTCCTAACTCCTTGTTCACTCCGTTGTAACCGGAGCATCCTGATTTTTAATGGCGGCCTGAAGCGTATGCCATGGCAATGTGGCACATTTCACCCGCACGGGAAATTCCCGCACCCCGGAAAATACCGCCAATTTATTCAATGCTTCCAGATCCGGTTCCTGATCCATAGGGCTGGTAAGCATGGTATGAAACAACTCAAACAACGGTTGTGCTTCGGCCACGCTTTTGCCCTTGAGCGCCTCGGTCATCATGGAAGCGGAAGCGGTGGAAATGGCGCAACCATTCCCGGTGAAGCTTATGTCTTCGATGATGCCGGCATTGACTTTCAGGAAGAGCCTGATTTTATCGCCGCAAAGCCGATTGTGGCCGTCGGCGGTGGAGGTGGCGTCCGGCATTTCATGCTTGTTGCGCGGTTTGCGCGTATGGTCAAGAATGGTCTGCTGGTAAAGATCACGCAGGTCGGACATCAGTTGAATACCTCTTTGACTTTTTCAACGGCTGCCACCAGGCGGTCCACATCTTCCCGATTATTATAAAACGCCAGAGACGCCCGTGCCGTGGCGGCAATATTATAGTGATCCATCAGAGGTTGGCAGCAATGATGCCCGGTGCGAATCGCCACGCCTTCGCCATCCACAATGGTGCCAATATCATGGGGATGAATATTTTCCATGATAAAGGAGATCACCGCGGCTTTCTCCGGCGCGGTTCCAATAATCTGTAATCCGGGAATGCGGTTTAACTGTTTGGTGGCGTACATTAGCAGATCATGTTCATATTCGGCGATGGCGTCCATGCCGATGCCGCCCAGGTAATCAATCGCCACACCCAAGCCAATGGCTCCACTGATGTGCGGTGTGCCGGCCTCAAATTTATGCGGTATATCATTCCAGGTTGATCCGGCAAAGCTCACCGTGCTGATCATGTCTCCGCCACCCTGATAGGGCGGCATTTTTTCCAGTAGCTCACCTTTAGCCCATAACACTCCGATGCCGGTGGGCGCATAAAGTTTATGCCCTGAAAATACAAAAAAGTCGCACCCGATTTTCCGCACATCAATCGCCATATGCGGAATGGATTGTGCGCCGTCTATGAGCACCGGAATACCGCGTGCTTTAGCCATGGAGACAATGCGTTCAATGGGATTAATCGTGCCCAAGGCATTGGACACATGCGTAAGAGCCACCAGGCGTGTGCGGTCGGAAAGCAGCTGCGCGTACTGATCCATCGCCAATTCACCGTGCTGGGAAATGGCGATAACCTTGATAACCGCACCGGTCCGCTGGGCCAGTAATTGCCAGGGCACGATGTTGGAATGGTGTTCCATTTCCGAAAGAATTATTTCATCTCCGGAATGGATATTTTCCATGCCCCAGGTGGCCGCGACCAGATTCACCGCTTCGGTAGCGCCGCGCACAAATACAATTTCCCGCTCTGATGGGGCATTGATAAATCGTGCAACTTTTTCCCGCGCGGCTTCATACGCCGCCGTGGCATCAACACTTAATTTATAAACACCCCGGTGAATATTGGCATTGTAGGTTGTGTAATAGCGAGCTGCGGCGGCAATAACCGCCTGCGGCTTCTGGCTGGTGGCGGCGTTGTCCAGATACGCCAGCGGTTTTCCGTGTGATTGCGTCTGTAAAAGCGGAAAATCGGAACGGATTGCCACGCTGTCAAACGCCGGCGCTTTGGCCGCCTGAGATCCCCGAGGTTTGGTGGTGGTGGTGGTCATGATTCCGCCTGATCCAGATGCAGCCGATGCAATTCAGCGGCGACAAATTCTTCCAGATATTCGCGCATGCCGGTGTGCCATATCCGCAAGAGCACATCGCGAGCAAAGGCGTAAGTCAGCAGCGCGCCGGCGTCCGCGGCGGCAACGCCTCGCGACCGCAGATAGAATAATTGCTCATCATCCAGGGGGCCGGTTGTCGAGCCGTGTGTGCATTTCACATCATCGGCGTAAATTTCAAGCTGCGGCTGCGAATTCATCACCGCCGCGTCGGAAAGCAGAATGGTTTTGCTGGTCTGCTTGGAGTCGGTTTTCTGGGCGTCCGGCCGCACCAGAATCGTTCCGCGAAATACCGCGCTGGCCCGGCCGCCCAGAAGATGCTTATATAATTCGTGACTGGGGCAGTTTTCCCGCGCATGATCCAGCATGGTGTGATTATCAATATGCTGATCTCCCGCGGCCAAGGTCAAACCGTTGAGTGTGGCCTGGGCAAACGGCTCGGCAAGGTGCACGGTCATGTTGTTGCGTACCAGATGTCCGCCGGTATTTACGCACAGGGATTGCACATCGGCGTGCTCATGCACATGAATGGCCTCGTTGGCAATATGAAAAGCGGTATCACTTTCCCGCTGTAATTTAATGAGTTCAACCTTGGCTCCCTTGCCGACGACCATTTCCGTCACGGCATTGCAAAGCGTGGGCTGGGATGAAAAACCGGCATAGGTTTGCACCAGCGTGATTTGGTTATTGGATCCAATAATCACCAGATTACGCGGATGCACAACCACCGGTTGATCATGCGATGCGTTGATCCACAGCAGATGAACCAGGCCCATGTCACCCTGATCCGGCGGCAAATAAATAAAGGCTCCATCTTCAAATGCCGCGAGATTCATCGCCGAAAAACCATTGGATTGGCCCGGCATTTCGCGGCCCAAAAACCGCTGCACCCGGTCGCCATGTTTTTCCATACCCTGCCGGAGGGTCAGAATTTCAACTTTTCCGCCGGGGCTGGACAATTCCGGGGAGAATTTTCCGTCTACGAACACCATCTGCTGGGCACCGAGCTTTTTCAAACACAGGCCGGCGAGTTGCTCCGGGGTTAGCGGGGTGCCGGAGCCCGGTACGCTGAAATTGATCTTGGCAATTTGTGCGGTGTTGGTGAGCCGCCAGTCTTCATGCGTCACCGGCGGCAGGCCGATACGTTCAAACAGCTCCATAGCGTCTGAGCGACGCTGCTGCAGCCACGGCAATCCATAGGTTGGGCCCAGGGCAGAAAGTATTGCGGTGTTATCCGGGCTGATGGTTGTTGCGGTCATAATTACTCCGGGGAATTTTATTGCGTCATATTCAAGCGGCAGCGGTTTCCAGCCAGGCGTAACCGCGCTTTTCCAATTCCAGCGCCAATTCCTTGCCGCCGGATTTAACAATTCTGCCGTCGCACAACACATGCACAAAATCCGGCACAATATAGTCCAGCAACCGCTGGTAATGCGTGACCACCAGAATGGCCCGCTCCGGGCTGCGCAGGGCGTTAACCCCATTGGCGACAATTTTTAAGGCGTCAATGTCCAGGCCGGAATCGGTTTCATCCAAAATGGCGAATTTTGGATTCAATACCGCCATCTGAAAAATCTCATTGCGCTTTTTCTCGCCGCCGGAAAATCCTTCATTCACGGACCGGTTCAAAAAGGTCTTATCCATTTCCAGCAACGCCATTTTCTCTTTGACCATTTTCAGGAAATCCATGGCATCCAGTTCGTCCTGACCATGATGCTTACGGATGGCGTTTACCGCCGCCTTGAGAAAATAGCTGGTGGTGACGCCGGGAATTTCCACCGGATACTGAAACGCCATAAACAGGCCTTCACACGCCCGTTCTTCCGGGGATAAGTCCAGCAAATCTTTCCCGTCAAACAGCACGCTGCCGCCGGTAACCGTATACGTTTCCCGGCCCGCCAGCACGGATGAAAGCGTGCTTTTTCCTGAACCGTTAGGCCCCATGATGGCGTGAACTTCACCGGGGTTAATCGTCAGATCAATGCCCTTCAGGATCGGCTTGCCGCCCACGGCAGCCTCTAAATTCTTAATTTCAACCAATGCCATAATTCTTGTTTCCTTTGCAAATTTAATTCAGGGTTGTTTCAGCGTTCCCGCGGTCGAACGCGGGAATTATATTCCCGCGCTATCCGACACTGCCTTCAAGGCTTACGCCCAGCAACTTTTGGGCTTCGACGGCAAATTCCATCGGCAGTTCCCGGAACACTTCCTTGCAGAAGCCGTTGATAATCATATTAACCGCATCTTCCAGAGATATACCGCGCTGCTTGCAGTAAAAAAGCTGATCCTCGCCGATTTTGGAGGTGGAGGCTTCATGTTCAGCCTTGGAACTTGTATTGCGAACTTCGATGTACGGGAAGGTATGGGCACCGCATTTATCCCCCAGAAGCAGCGAATCGCATTGCGTGTAATTGCGGGCGTTGGTGGCATTTTTCAAAATCTTAATCAGGCCGCGGTAGGTGTTCTGTCCCTTCCCCGCCGAGATGCCCTTGGACACCACGGTGCTGCGCGTATTTTTGCCAATATGGATCATTTTTGTGCCGGTATCCGCCTGCTGCATGTGGTTGGTCAGCGCGACGGAATAAAACTCGCCGATGGAATTATCTCCCTGCAGGATCACGCTGGGGTATTTCCAGGTGATGGCTGAACCGGTTTCCACCTGCGTCCAGGAAATGCGGGCGCTATCCATACATTTGCCGCGCTTGGTGACAAAATTATAGATGCCGCCTTTACCCTCTTTATCACCGGGGTACCAGTTCTGTACCGTAGAATATTTAATTTGTGCGCCCTTGAGCGCCACAAGTTCCACCACGGCCGCGTGCAACTGATTTTCATCCCGCATGGGCGCGGTGCAACCTTCGAGATAACTGACATAAGCCCCCTCATCGGCGATAATTAATGTACGCTCAAACTGCCCGGTATTTTTGGCATTGATCCGGAAATAGGTGGACAATTCCATCGGGCAGCGCACGCCTTTGGGTACGTAACAAAATGAGCCGTCACTAAATACCGCGGAATTCAGCGTGGCGTAAAAGTTATCCGAATACGGCACCACCGAACCCAGATATTTACTGATCAACTCCGGATGTTCCTGCACGGCTTCGGAAAACGAGCAGAAAATTACGCCCATTTCCGCCAGCTTGGCTTTGAAGGTTGTCGCGACGGATACCGAATCAAAAACGGCGTCCACCGCCACACCGGCAAATATTTTCTGCTCTTCCAGCGGCACGCCCAGCTTTTCGTAGGTGCGCAGCAATTCCGGATCGACTTCATCCAAGCTTTTAAGTTGCTTTTTGGCCTTCGGAGCCGAGTAATAAATCACATCCTGAAAATCGATTTTCGGATATTTTACATTCGGCCACTTTGGTTCGGTCATGGTCAGCCAATGGCGGTAGGCCTTAAGCCGCCACTGCGTCATGAACTCAGGCTCATTTTTCCGCTTGGAAATGGCACGAACAATATCTTCATTCAGGCCTTTGGGTAAGGCGTCCGCCTCAATGTCGGTGACGAAACCCCATTTATATTCCTGATTGGCCAGTGTTTCTATTGTGCCTTCATCTGTCGGCATGGCAAAAACCCCTAAAAACAGGCAAATCCAAGCGGATTGCCTGAAAAAGTCCAGCAACATTCTCTGAATTATGTTAGGGATTCAGGAGCGCGATGTCAATTGAGACTCGGTCTCAAGTTTGCACGGGCGTACGTGGGCCTTTATTTGGAAGCCAAGGTCGTATACCAGCGGCTGGCGGTCTTTTCCACCACCAGTCGCGTGTTCGCCGGCGAATGGCCTTCCTGAGCGGACACAATCAATTGGTTGGCTCCACGCCTGAGATAGTAGCTTGGTATATACAACCCCATGGTCATGACGGTATCCGGGTAATGCCCAAGATTATGGCCATTAAGCCACATATATCCGCCCGTTAGATCACCCCAGGCCACGCGCATAATGACATGCAGCTTATCCTGCGGATTTACCTTGGGATTCCAGGTAAAAGCCGTTCGATAAAAGCATGGCACATTTGGAGCTTGAGTGAAGTTCTTCCATCCGGTTTTATTAAATGGCAAGCCCATGCCGCCACGCATCCGCCAAGGCCCAATAACTCCCCCGCCGCGTACGGCCGGTGCCAGGCGGGACAGGCTTAGAGATACCTGCCCCAGAGAGTGCATCGCATTGGTCGGTATTAACATGCTGAGAATATTAGGCTGTTTACCGTACCAGAATGTCAGCATCGCCCGTGCCGGATTGGTCCCGACCACGCGCGGATCCACTCGTCCGGCATCAAAACAGATGAAGGCGTTTGGCATGGGATGTTGACAGAAAAGCACCAGATGATCAGCATTAATCTGGGAAATTTTGGCCCGCAGCCATATAAAGCCCGGCTTCTTAAATTCCGGAATAACGTTGTGATTTAACTTATGAAACTTCCCGTGCGTCTGATCAGATAACACGTGTACCATCGCCGCCGATTTGGACAGCGACAGATAATGGTATTCCCAATTTCCCACCACCAGATTTTTGGTTACCACCTTCATGAGTATCGCCTTGCCGGAAATTCCCACTGCCCCCACTTTGGTGTAGGGGCCAATATAACTCCACAACTTCGGTCGCCCGCTGGAACTGGCAAAAACCGCCAGATCATTGACCCCAGCTTTGAGCCGCACATTCACCGCCCGCTGCCCACCCACTTGGATCAATTTCCCGTTGACAAATACCTCCGCGGTGGCCACGACATGTGAAAACAAAATGCGATAGGCCCCGGCTTTTTTTACGGTTATTTTACTGCGATACCATTGATGCAGACCGGGATAATCTCCCACGCCCATCTGCACCGGATTGGGTGCGGAAATCCAGGATTTATCATCATATTTCGGATTTGCCGGACCATCCGCCAATCGCATCTGCCAAGGCGCAAATGCCGGAACGGCCAAATTCGCCGCCTTCCGCGGTCCGGCCCATGAACTGACAGAAATCGGCTTCGACGAATCGCCGAAATAAATCTGCGCATCGCGAATGTTATCCGCCAGCGGCATTTGCGTATGAAGCACAATGTGTCCGTTACTGGCTTGGGTGCGCCCAACATAAGCGGGTCCACAAACCACCGCCGGCTTGCCGCCGATGTTCAAAAACCAGGTGTGATACATGGCCTGGCGACTTTCCACAAATATGCGCAGCGTGCGATGCGCGGTTTTGATAAGGTAAATATCCGGACCCGCCGCCGGCACTTTCACCTGCAGCGTCAAACCTCCGGATTCAGATTCTTTTTTGAACGATTTTGCTTGTGATAAAATTTTCCCTTGCACGCCCAACTGCAAAAGAATCTGCGATCCCGGTGGCCCGTATGTCACCAGCGTGGTGGTTGCTCCCTGCTTAAATATGCCGAAGATTCGCGCGCAACTCGCCCGTAATTTGAAGGTTTTGTTGATGGCAAAGTTCTTCACGACCGCAAACAGATGAAACCCGGCTATCGTCTGGGAACAGCCGTCGGGAATTTTTACCGTCATCGGTTGGAACGATAAGTTCTGATAAAAAAACATATCACCGCTGGGGCTTTGTCGCTCAAACACGCGCACACCGGGCGGTGCCTTGAATTTCACATGGCGCACGTTAATGCTGGTTTCCAGAATGCGCTGAAAGCTACGTCCGAAATAATTGGCGGTTTTGTAGATGTAATAGAGCGGCCGCAAATCACCCGCTTGGCCAATAGGTGCGGCAAAGTCGTAACTGGGACCAATGGTATTATCCACATAGTAGGATGGCGTGGTGCCGCCAACGGCCATATAGGCGTCGTAGCCGTTGCCCCCATACGCAATAACATGCCACATCGCTTGCCGACTGATCTGCCTAAGCGCCGGCGGGTGCGTCCGATATAAAGTAAACCACCCGGTCCACATTTCTGTGGTAAACCATGGACTGCTCCGGCTTTTTGTGCTCCATGGACCGGGACCTGCGGGACTGTTGCCATGATGCATGCCGCTAAAATACATAGGCACATCAATACCCATGCCCCGGGTTTTATTATAGAGATATTTGTAATAATTATTGGGCAGCACATTGCCCCAGCCGTCCGAATCTTCATTTTCCAACTGCGCCATAATCACCGGGCCGCCGCGATTGATTTGATTGGCCGCAACGATTGGTAAAAGTTTGTTGTAGTAGCTGTTGACCGCACGGATAAAGGGTTTGTCATCCTCACGCACCGCCATACCCGGAATGAACCGCAGCCACACCGGCCAGCCACCCTGACTCCATTCCCCATTGCAGTATGGGCCAATGCGGAGAATGGCGTAGAAACCCATTTTGTGAACCAGTTTTAAAAAGGCCGCCAGATTATGACGCCCCTTAAAGTCGAATTCACCCTTGCGCGGTTCCTGATAGCTCCAGAAGATATACGTCTGAACACAATTAAAGCCGGCCCGCTTCATCTTCAGCAGCCGACTGGCCCATAACGCCCGCGGCACCCGTTGATAATGCAGACTTCCGGACGCGATAAATACCCGTTTGCCTCGGATAATAAAGCCTTTTCCGTCAAAATCAATATACGGCTTGGCCGCCGCCGTCGGCGGGAACATCGCCACATCTTCCGGGCCAAAGGCCGCCACCGGCGCAGCGTGACAGGCAAGCATTATGACGGCCACAATTGTGGACAATCGCAGGACAGAAATAGAAATTTTACCATAGTTCAAGAATTTAGATCGCACTGGCAGCAATGTTACACTCCGAATCAGCCACGCCACAAATTTTCCCGCCCCTGTGTCGACACGCCGCCCAGCGGCCTAAATTTCCTCACCCAAATCAGCCCCTTGTGCGCGGCCCCACCACCCCGCCTGACCCGATGCCTGATTGTAGTGGTACAACGCATAAAAACCGAACATGTTGCGACATATTTTTCAAGCATCAGCCATTTTCCCAGCAGCAGTTGCAGTATGCGAAGGTTTGCCAACGGATACGGGAAATTATTTGATGACACCACATCGTTTGGCCGTTGCGATAGATACGGGGCCTGCCACATTGCGGTGCGGGTTTTTTCCGTGGCCGCGTTCCGCATCCAACCACGACGCTTCCGCGTCGGGCTAATGATTATCTTCTCCGGGGGCGTTGCGCGTAGGATCGCGGCGATTCCAATAGCTTAATGCGGCAGCGTTGAGTTGGATGTGGGAAATTATTTGATGACGCCACGTGGTTTGGCCGTCCCGATGGATACGGGGCCTGCCGCATTACGGTGCGGTTTTTTTCCGTGACCGCGTTCCGCATCCAACCACGACGCTTCCGCGTCGGGCTAACGGTTATCTTCTCCGGGGACGCTGCGGGTAGGATCGCGGCGATTCCAATAGCTCAATGCGGCAGCGTTGAGTTGGATGCGATACCGGGGGGTGCGATGATCCGACGGTTTGTTCGGCGCGGATAGTGCCGCAGCCATGGGTCAACGCAACGTCAGGCCGCCGCCGGCCCCAGCGTTGTGGTGGTGATCGGGTCAAAGGGGTACTCCTGAATCACCTTTTTTATGGCGTCGGCGTCGACACTTTCTAGCAGTCGCAGGTCTTCTTCAAGGGTTTTGTATTCCTTGTTGTAAATCCAGCGCGAACAGATATTACGCATGCGGCCCAGCGGCAATTCCCCCTGTAAAACCGCGGCGGTGGCAATTTTATTTTTGCTGCGGGAAATTTCCTGATCGGTCAAACCGTGGAGAATAATTTTTTTTAGTTCGCTTTGCAGGATATCGGCAACTTGCCCGGATCTCGCCGGATCACACGAGGCATAGGCAAAAAAGCTTCCAACTTTGTCGTGCGGGTAAAATGAAAAATCCGCTTCATCCGCCAAACCAGGCTCAACAAGCGCCCAATAAAATCGCGACCCTTCATGATCTCCAACCGCATCCGCCAGTACTTGCGCCGCATACCGGCCGTCATGCTGTGCTGATGGGCCGGGGCACATTAAAGCAACGTAATGCCGCTTAAGCTTAGGATCGGCGATGTGCCGCCGGCCGCCTTTTATCTCTGCCGCGGGATATTGCCTCTGCACATCCAGATGCTTCCACTGCCCGCACTTTTCTTCCGATAGCCGCAGTAATTCATCAAAGTCCACTTTACCGGCCACGGCCAGCACCATATTGCCGGGGCCATATCGGGCGTCAAAATAGGTTTTCATCTGATCACGGGTTAACGCGGTGATGGATTCCTTTGTGCCCAGGATAGAATACGCCATCGGATGACGGCCGAAATGGTCTTTCATAATCGCTTCATACAAAACATGGCCGGGGCGATCCAGATAAAGGGCGATTTCCTCCAGGATAACTTTCTTTTCCATGTCAAAATCATCGCTGTGCAACGCCGGGCGCATCATGTCCGCCAGCAGATCAAGGGCGGCGGGCAGGAACTCCGGAAGAATATGGGCCCAGTAGCACGTTACCTCATTGCTGGTAAACGCGTTGTTACGCGCCCCCATGGCGTCAAATTCCCGATTTACATCAGCACTGGAGCGGCGGGAAGTTCCTTTGAACATCATGTGTTCAAGAAAATGCGACACGCCGGACACGTCATCGGTTTCATCCCGTGAACCGGTTTTCACCATAAATCCAATGGCGACGCTTTGGGCATCGGGATTTATTTCCGCCACGATATCCATGCCGTTTTTTAATTGTGTATGCTTAAAGGTAACCATGTAAAAACTCTCCGGGAATTATCCTGCCGCCGGGCACCGCGCCACAGGCGTTCGCCGCCTGCCGCGCTATTAACCAATCATATCCACGGGAACCGCCAGGGGGGCCGGCCCAATTGTCACTACCGTCATTTTGCCCGCCCGATGCGTATCAAGAAACGCATTGAGGCGTTTAAGATCAACACTTTCAATGCGGGCACGCAATTCGTCCAGTGTGCGCGGGCGGCCATAATGATAAAAATCATGGGCGATGGCACCGGCTCGCGCAGCGGAGCTTTCCCCATTCATAATCACTCGGGCTTTCATGCCCACCTGCGCCCGGTCAAGTTCATCGCGCTGGGCACCGGCGCTGAAACGCTGCAATTCATGCAGAAACGAATCCAGGGTTTTTTGCGCCCGCTCCGGCACGGTACCGGCGTATCCAAGAACCGCGCCAAAATGTTTCAAACTCATATACCCCGCGCTGACGGAATAGCACAGGCCCTGCTTTTCTCGAATTTCCGAAAACAACCGAGCACCCATGCCCCCGCTTAAAATATTGATCGCAATTTGCAGCACAATGCTGTCCGGATCAGACTCCGGAATCGCATCAAATGCCAGGCCGATCTGCACCTGATTACTGGCCTGCTGTTCATGCCACACCCCGCCCGCTGCGGCTTGTGCCGGCATCTGCACAGGTTCTTTGGACTGCCACAATCCGAAATGCTGTTCCACCATATCCCGCACCGCCGCAAATTCCACCGCTCCCGCCACCGCCAGAATCGAGCCTCGCGCTGTTGATCGGTTTGCGAAATCCTGGCGTAATCCCGCGGGCGTTAACGCCGTGAGATGTTCTTTTTTTCCCACCACCGGCCGGCCATACGGTTGGGGAAAATGACGCGATTTAATCAGCAGATTCAGCTTTTGCGCAGGTTCATCTTCAATGGCATCTAATTGCTGCATGGCCAAATCTCGCGCCGGGCCAAAACCCGCGTCCGACAGCATGGGCCGCAATAATATATCCCCGTACACCGGCAATACCTGCGGCAACTTATCGGCCAGCATCGACGCGTTAAATCGCATAAACACCGTCTCGGCACTGGTGGATCGCTGCACGCCCAATGAATCAAGGTAATCGGTTAGTGCACGGTTATCTCTTTCGCCGGCCCCGCGCGTTATCCAATCCGCCAGAACATTGGCACTCCCCAAACCATCGGCCGGATCTGATGCGGCCCCCATGGGCGTAAGAATGGTCAGCGCGGCGGATCGCACGTCGGGCATCGACTCCACCAGCAATGTTAAGCCATTGGATAAGGTGGTTACATCCTGCCGGGCTTTTATGCCGGTGGTTTTTACTATTGACACATGCGACTCCTGATTGCTGCGAGCATATTTCCAAACTTTCAGCCGGCCCACGCCGCTACCCGAATTTTTTACGCCCAGGACGGCACTGATTTCAGCGCCGCCGGCAATTTACGCTGCTGATGTACCTGCCGGAAAATTTCCGGCAACGTATCGGTAGCGCTCCAGGGGGCCTTTTTGATTTTCCAGCCCGCGCTCTGATAACATGAGAATACAAAATCCGTGGTTTTGCAAATGGCCGAAAAATCTGTCAGCGGCCGCGTTCCGGTTCGCACCGCCTGCGCAAAGCTATTAAACACACGCGAGGTACCGCCAAATTCTTTGTTGTCATCCGTAAATTCCAGCGCCGGCTGCCCGTCAACAAATAAGTAGCCCACACCATTCCATAACGCCCGGCCATGAGTTCCAATTAATTCAATGGAATGCCGATCAACCCGGCTGCACGTTGTGGCAATCGCCCACAGCCGTGGTGCATCGGGCGTATTGAGCGTGGCTGAAATAAACGCACAATCTTCCATTTCCAAGGCGGGAGTATCATGAAATTTATACAAAGCCACTTGCACATCCCGCGTATCCGCCACAGCCGGCAAATCACCCTGGGAGCACAGAACCAGGGTCTGATTAATAAAGTGAATCGCCTGATTGAACATAATGCCATCAAGGTTCCAGGTATTACCAAACATCTTCTTTCCAGCCCATGCCACGCGCTCAAAATAGGGATTTTCACGCCACCACAAACTTGAAAGAAATATCTCCTTGATCGGGCCGATCGCTCCGGATTGAATATGCCGGCGCAGTTCCAGAACCGATTTTCTTCCCACATGCTGCATCTGCACCGCGCCAACTTTACCAGACTTTTTCTGGGCCTCCAGCATGGCGCGGCAATCATCGGGGTGCGTCGCCATGGGCTTTTCCACCAACACATGCTTGCCGGCCTCAAAGGCCGCGACCGTCATTTCCCGGTGCAAAAAATGGGGTGCGGCAATACAGACTGCCTCCACCTGCGGGTCTTTAAGTACTTCACGAAAATCCGATGAAATTTTCCCTCCCAGCGCGGTAATTCGTGCGGCTTGCTTGGCAACTGCTTCACTTTCCAACCGGGAATCACACCCCGCTACGATGGAAAAATTCGGATTTTTTTCCATTTCATCGAGGTGTAAAGGCCCAATCCCACCACCCAGACCGATTTGCGCAACCCGCACCGGATTATTCACTTTTTCCACCACATGAACGGCCATAATTTTCAACTCCGCAAGTTTCCAAGTGGGTACTTTAGGCCTTCAGGGCTATTGAGTAAAGCATTCGGCTCCGATTTAGACGATAAACCAGACCCACAAACAGGACTGCTTGCCCGCCCCCGGTGCAGCGAGTATCTTGACTGTTGATGATTATTGATTGTCACACCAGTATCTGGCAAAGCCCCGAACAACTGGGCCGCGACGCCATTAACCGCATTGCCCAACCTACGCGATTCGGGCACGAACAAGTCCGACTTCTGCCCAAGGCCGATACCGCTTCCCATTATCTCGCCGCCGAGCCTGTTCAGCGCAGCTTTGTGCTGGGCTTTAAAAGCCGCTATCTCGGGGCGTACATCCCCAACGACCTTATTACCGATTATTGCAGTGAACATGCGGATCAAATGATTGGCTTTGCCGGGCTTGATCCCACAGACCCCGATGCCACCGCACAAGTCGCGGAAATCGGACACAACACGTTGCTTAAGGGGCTGGTCATCGCCCCCGCCGCACAGGATTTTCACCCCTGCGACACGCAAGCCATGCGAATTTACGAGTCCGCGGCGATCCTGAAATTACCCGTGATCTTTTCCAGCGGACCGTATAATTCGGCTCACACCCGCTTGGAATACGCCCGCCCGCTGCTGCTGGATGAAATTGCCCGCAACTTCCCTGATCTTAAATTAGTCGTAAGCCACATGGGTTATCCCTGGGTCGATGAAACCCTCATGCTGCTGGCCAAACACAATAATGTATTTGCCGGGATCGCCGGGTTGTTGCGACGGCCCTGGATTGCATGGGATGCGCTATTGCGAGCCTATGAAATGCAGGTGACCAGCCGACTGCTTTTTGGCAGTGATTTTCCATTCTCCACCGCCACGGATTGTATTGATACACTTTACAACATCAATCAGTTTGCGATGGGGTCGCCCATGCCGATTATCCCACGGGAGGTGCTGCGGAATATTGTCCATAATGACGCCCTTGCGGCACTTGGCATTCACTGCCCATCGAGCCGAACGTTGTCGCCCCCCCTGAAACTCCGGCGGGCAGGTCGGGAATAAAGCGCTGCCAAACCTGCAAAATTGCTTTGACGGCAAGCCGAATTCCACACCGACATAACAAGCGTGATATGGTGCCGTTGTTGCATAATCAACGGTTCATGCGTTAATATTTGCGAACGCTTTGATCGAGGACACTTCCATATCTCGCTTGATGCGTAGAGGATGACAGTACTTTATGATTATTACCACGACCAATGCCATCGATGGACATCGTATTCTGGAATATAAGGGACTGGTGCGCGGAATCGTCGTTCGCACCCCCACCATCAGCCAGGGGTTCATGGGGGGACTTAAGTCCATTGTCGGCGGCCGTAATCGCAGCTATATCATGATGTGCGAAGAAGCGCGCAATGAAGCTTTCGAAATTATGGCGCAGCAGGCGGCGGAACTCGGTGCCAATGCGGTGGTCGGCGTGCGCTATGATGCCGCCGATCTTGGCGGACAGAGCGGCTCTTCGGAAGTGCTCTGTTACGGCACGGCCGTCGTGGTCGAATAATCCGTTTCACATTTCGGCGAATCCGACAGTTCCCGTCACACCGGACAAAGGTGTGTCGTTATCGCCGGCCGCGAAAACCACCAATAAGTGAAATTACAAAAACAATCAGAAAAAGCACAAAAAGAATCTTTGCGATTTCTGTTGCCAGCCCCGCAACACCCAAAAATCCAAATAACCCGGCGATAATCGCCACGACCAAAAATATGATTGCCCAATAAAGCATATGAGGAACTCCTTCAAAAAAATCCGATCCACTACCGGCTATAGCATTTTTCCCACGCCGGCGGCGCTTGAAACCATTCAACTACCCTCCGCCCCGTTATTGACGAATCAATTTAACTCCCGGCCGTCCACCGTGCCGTCACACCAAAAATCTGTATTCCCCAAACAATTATAGGCATCATATTGCGAACCGGCCAATTATTACAAAATGGGCGTCGATGGAACTACCCCGTGAACTGCTACTAAAATGTGGTCTGTGCGTTAGTCTGGTATGATGGCGTAGCGGAATAAGTGGATTAACCCAAATAGTGGGCAGTTCCTTTAATAAGCTTTCGCAAAAAAAGGGTGATTAATTAATGAGACTTCAAACTTCTGCGGTGAGAAATTTTCGGGCGTTGGTTCTGGCAGGGGCAGCGATCACGCTGGTATCGGCTTGCAACCTGGTGCAGGCGGCCGGCGCGGCAACCGTTGCGGCACCGGTGGCACAGTATGTACCGGGCAATGCCGCTTTTTATATGGGGTGGGCCGGTAAGCCGGAAAACTGGCCGGGATTTCAAGCTTCGCGGCTGGCAAAGATTTTGAAAAACAGCCATTTTTCCGACCTTTTCAAGCAGGATATACCAGCCATTTTGGCCGCCCATGACAGTGGCGGCCCCGCGACAATGCGCCGGGAAAAGCACGTTGGCAAAATGGCATCGCTGTTCTTCAATCACCCGTGTGCGGTTTATGTTTTACCTCTGGCTGCCGGGCAATCCAAGCTTTCCATTGGCATTCTCGTCAAGGCTGTCAAAGATCGGAATGCTATCATGACCGCCCTGCAAGGAATACAACAGGGGCACAAATATCCAAATACTGCCGCGCATGTTGACGCCAAAATCGGATATTCCGGTTCCTGGGTGTATGATTTTATAAACCCCACCTCCGAAATGATGCAGACCTTAACGGGCAAAGGCGATCCGTTAGTGGCCGTTGCGAGATTTCAAAATGCTGTTCCCCATGGTATCACGAACCCGGTTTTGAGCGTTTATACAAACTTTGCTGCCGCGAAAAGCGACGAACTATTGCTGGCCAAATATGCCAAACGTGTTCCGCAAGCGAAGATCTTTCTTAGAAGCCTTAATGTCGGAACACCGGATCAAGTGTATAAAACCTACGCGATGACGGCAGGGCTGGTCGACGGCCAATGGCGAGAGGCTAATTTGATGGTCTACCAGCATCCGCCCAAACACCCCGGACATGCCACAAACTTGCTTAAGCTTGTACCGGCCAATGCCGTGGGCGCGGCGGTTTTTCATCTGAACTTAACCACCGTGACCAATGGCTTGCTGGCCGCCGCAAAAGCTGATGGACACGGCAAACCGATCAATCAAGGTTTACAAACCGTCAATCAGATGACCGGCGTGGATTTGCGGCAGGATTTGATTCATGCGCTGGGGCGGCATTGGCTGATGTACGCATTACCATCGCGCGGGCTGCCTCCATTTGACGGATACGTTCTGGCCAATCGACTGCGGCATCCCAATCGTATTATGCAGGCTCTGGCGGTGCTGATGCCCGTGGCCGTAATGGGGGGAAATGCCATGGCCCGCCAGCGCGGCCTAAGCGCTAAGACGCTGTCGATGAATTCCGTGCAAATGGGTGAAGTAACCATTAATGAAGTCGGTGCGGCGGGCACATTGCTTTGTTACGCCATCGATAATAATAACTTTTTTATCACGCTGAATCTTAACACCATGCGCACCGCCATCAGGCAGGAAAAAGCAAAAACATCGGTACTTGATAATCCCGCATTTAAGCGGGTACTCGCTAAACTCGGCAATCCACCATCGGCCGCGACCATCAGTTTTACCGACTCACCAAAGCTTCTGGCGGCGGGCTATAAGCTGCTTACCGAGCAACTGCCAACCATGCTCTCCAAGGCCGACATTCAGTTGCCCGTTCCGCTGGCCCGCATTGCCCCGCCCCTGACAGATCTGACGGCAGTCATGGAACCCTCCGGCTCGGTGACTTGGTTTGACTCCATTGGCTGGCATCGGCGCAGCATCAGCGCATTTCCACTGGCGGGAATATTTACCGCCCAATCTCCCAGCCATTATCTCGGCTTTTTTTCATCAGCATGGACGGCGAAATATCCCGGCACGAAAACCGCCGCCGCCCCGGCCTCCGGTGCCGCCGGCAGCAGTAATTAGGGTTGCTCCAAACAGACCCGCTCGCACCGGACCGTCAATGCAGGCTGGTCAGGCCTTGGACATACGTCTCGCTACCGAAAGCATCGCCGAGCTTTCCGTCGCGGTTCACTGGAGTAATCTCGCCCCGGTAACTGACCAGATAGAGTTTTTTATTCCAAACGCGCAGCCATTGGATGGATCGTTTGACACGTGTGACATGGGTGATCTGGCCATTGGCGGTATTCAGGATCACGAGCCGATTCTTGCGATCACCATAATCCAGAAGTGCCGCAGATTCACCGGGATTGACGACTGCGTAACCAACGGTGTAAACCCGTGGTGCCCACAGAGATTTTGGCGTGGGCGTATAACCGGGATATACCGACCGCAGCGGAAGCTTGCGGAAAAACCTCCCTACCAACCGTCCATGGGCACCCATGGCAAAGGACACAAAATCCTTGGCATCTGCGGTAATTCCCGTCACATGGTTCCCCGTCACTGCGCAGCGGAATGGTTTGTCAGGCAGCTTTGGGGCCAGGCGGACCGCATATTTTTTGCCATCGGCAGTTACGAGAATCGTGCTTAGCTTTCCCAAATGATTCAATGGGATCCCGTTTTTCAGCGTTTGTTTGAAATTCGGGTACGCAAAGATAATGACCGCGTGGTTTAACGGCGTGGGCATACCCGCCATTCCAAGTTCCTTAAAAGCAAGCCGGCACCGCCCGAGCACCTTCTGTGTCCGCCAGTCAACGGCAGCCAAATCGATAAAACCTTTGCGAGTTCGCCCGAACTCATCTCGCATTTCCCAAACGATCCCATCCGGGCCAACCTGAATTCCCTTACAAACATGCCCCTTGGTGTCATCCACGAAATTCCATGGAAAGTGTACCGTGCGGACAACTTTCACCCCAAGCTTGGGTGCGTTTGGTGACACATGTACTTCATAAATGGTGGTAGGCCTTGCGTTTTTCGGTCGCTTGAAGAAGAAGTGCTGGGCGGCAACAATAAAATTATTTCCGCCAGGCAAGTGCGCCACAGAGACGGAATCCGCGAATACAGTAAATCGAGCGGCGATTAAATTTACGTCAACCACCGATGCTCCGGCCTTCATATTGAGGAAGGTTACAGTTTTTTCCTGGCCCCCTTGCCAGTTCCAAGGCACTGATCCCGCCACCAAGGTGCCCGGCATGTAGTGGGTCTGGACGTAAGCAAGAATCCCACCAGCCTCCGTGGGTACCACAGCGATAAGCAATACCAATATGATGGTTGAAATCATTCGCATAATCGACATACTCCTTCATGGTGCTCAGCTCCGAAGGTCAAATTTCCCGCGCAGGCGGATATCTGATGAGGACGCGCCGATCAGAACCTTCACAGTCCCCGGCTGAATGACAAATTTCCATTGCTTTATATCCCAATAGTGCAAGGCTCGGTCTTCATGATGAATCACGAACCGCACCGGGCGGCTTTCTCCGGGCTTCAGCGAAATGCGGGTGAAACCGACGAGTTGTTTAATCGGGCGAATGACCGGTGACGGTGGCGCTTGAATATAACATTGGATAATTTCATCTCCCGCCACTTTGCCGGTATTGGTGATTGTGGCATGCAGAGTTATCTTAGATCCGGGAATCAGGGCCATACGATTAAGCTTTAATTGGCTGTACGCAAACGTGGTGTAACTTAGGCCAAAGCCGAATGGATAAAGCGGTTGGTCCTTGAAATACATATACGTGCGGCCCAGATCCTGTCGCGCTTTTAACGGTTGATCTGAGCCGTTGGGAATAATACTGTAGTCGTGAAAAGGCGGCAGTTGCTTAAGGGATGCGTACCAGGTGGATGCCAATTTTCCGCCGGGGTTGTAATGGCCGAAGATCACATCCGCTATGGCCGTCCCCTGCGCCTGCCCGGCAAACTGCGCACAGATAATCGCCGGCAGATTTTCCTGTTCCCAGACAACGGCCTGCGAAGTATTGGTTGAAAGCACCAGAACGGTGTTGGCATTGGCCTTGAAAACGGCCTTGATTAAATCATGCTGCGCGCCGGGAAGCGTAATATCTTTGCGATCATGGCCCTCACGGTCCACTGCCTGATCAGAGCCACAAACCAATATGACATGATCCGCGCGCCGTGCAACATTAACCGCTGCGGAGATATCCGCCGCATTGCCGTGCCCCCGCACCGGGCAGCCTGTCGCATGGAGTATTGTTTGACCGCTCCGCGTATGCAGCCAGAACGTATTACGCGGACCACCGGCGGCAGCACCGCCGCCACACGCCTCGACGATTCCTCTTAACGGCGAAATCCGCACCTCCGGCTGCCCGCTGTAGCCGCCAAGGTGGCAAACATCCGCCATCGGGCCGATCACGGCCAGGCTTTTAATCTTTTTGATATCCCACGGCAAAAAATGATGCTCGTTTTTTAGCAGCACAATGGACTGCCGGGCCGCTTCCACCGCAAGCTTCTGGTGTGCTGGAGAATTCAATACCGATGGCGAAATAGTTGTATACGGCACCGATTCCGGCGGATCAAATTCCCCAAGTAAAAACCGCACGGTCAAAACCCGCGCTAATGCGCGGTTAATATCCGTTTCCGTCACGAGTTCCAGATGCAGAGCTTTGAGCAGATATTTCTGATATTCCGGCCCCGCGCCATGATCGCAGCCCGCTTCCAGGGCAATGGCCACCGCCTCGGTCATATTGGGAACAAAATGATGACCTTTAACAATTTGCGTCACGGCATAATAATCCGACGTGACAAAACCGCGGAATCCCCAACGATCTCGCAAAATACCAGTCAACGTGGCGCGATTCGCCGTCGTCGGCAGGCCGTTGAGTTCGTTGTAGGTGGTCATGATGGAAAATACATGCCCCTCTTCCACGCACGCCCGGAATGCCCGGGTGTGATATTCCCAGAAGCTGCGCGGATCCACACTGGCATCGGCGGTCATGCGGTCATCTTCGGTGTTGTAGCAGAGGAAATGTTTGGCGGTGGCGGCGGTTTTAAGATAATTTTTATTATTTCCCTGCATCGCCTTGATGGCATGAACCGCCAGTGTACCCGTGAGATACGGATCTTCTCCCAGCGTTTCTTCCATCCGCCCCCATCGCGGATCACGCGCCATGTTCACCACCGGCGGCGACCGCATGATTAATCCGCCGCCATGCTTACCGTACCACGCCCGTGATTCATCCGATACAGCAGTGTAGATGCGATCAAATAATTCCGTGTTCCAGGTATTGGCCAAGGCCAGCGTACAGGGAAAACTCGTCACCGGACCTTTTTTACACAGGCCATGCAGGGCCTGCTGGAAAAAATGGTAGGGTTTTACGCCCAGCCGCTTGATCGCCGGAGTATTGACACCCAACTGTGCTACGCGTTCCGGAAGCGTCATTTTAGCGATCAACGCTTGGGCGCGGTGGCGAGCCCGGTTAAAAGCATCCGCGGAAACGCCGTAGCCCGCTGCTTCATCCGCCCTATTTGCCGCCGCGGATACCGTGTTTTTTTCGCCCTGCCCAAAGGTGATGATGGCACCCGCAATGGCCAGCAAACGGACAAATTCGCGGCGTTTTAACGCGGGTATACCGCACGGCGGGATAAGGCCCTTGGGGTCTGTAGGCATATTCCAACTCCATAAAAAACAGAATCGGGCTACCACCAAGCGGCAAAGCCGGGGTTATACCGCGTTGGCCCGGTACCAGGCAATGGTCTTCTCCAATCCATCTTCCAAAGATGTCCGGGCCGAAAAGCCAAAAAGTTTTTTAGCCAGTGTGGTATCCAGGCAGCGCCGCGGTTGACCGTCGGGCTTGGAAGGATCCCAGCGTATTTCGCCTTTGAATCCACAGAGTTTTCCGATCAACTCCGTCAACGCGCGAATGGTGATTTCACGACCCGCCCCCAGATTCACCGGTTCCGGGGCATTGTAATGCTCCATCGCCGCGACAATTCCTTCGGCGCAGTCTTCCACGTATAAAAATTCACGCGACGCCTGCCCCGTACCCCATGCGGTGATAAAGGCGCTGTCGGCCCGCTGGGCTTCCACAAATTTCCGGATTAACGCTGGAATGACATGCGACGATTGCAAATCAAAATTATCGCCCGGGCCGTATAAATTCACCGGCAACAAATAAATCGCATTCAGGCCATACTGTTGACGGTACGATTGGCACATCGTCAGCAACGCTTTTTTGGCAATGCCATAAGGAGCATTGGTTTCTTCAGGGTAGCCGTTCCACAAGTCACTTTCCTTAAACGGAACGGGTGTGAATTTGGGATAGGCGCAGATTGTTCCCACCTGCACAAACTTTTTCACCGCATGTATCCGCGCGGCTTCCATCAGGTGCAGCCCCATAGCCATATTGGCATAAAAATACCGCCCGGGGTTTTCCCGGTTCGCCCCGATGCCACCCACCTGCGCGGCCAGGTGCAAAATAACATCGGGCTTCAGGCGTGCCACCATGTCCTCGGTGGCCTGCTGCCGGGTCAGGTCGCAATCTTTACTTCGCAGAATATGGATATCGCTTAACGCAACCCCGCTGCCGGTGAGTTTGCGGGTAATACACCGCCCCAGAAATCCCGCTCCACCGGTAATTAAATATCGCATGAACGCCATTCTCCGCACAATCTGCTTCCAATGTTCGCCTGATGCCCGCATCAGAAGCGAACCCTACGTGCCGAAATTCTACCGCCATCGTCCCACAATGGAAAATTACCGACTACTGCTGAAAATAATCTGCTGAAAATAATCAGAAGCCAAATCCAATAACTGCGAGGCAAATTGTAATTCCCGCCGCAGGCGTAAGAGAGTCGCACACTGCGCGCATTGGCCAATGATCAATGATCAAATCACCGTGGCACTGTGACCCGCCGCTTAACGCCTCGCACTTAGCAGCGAGTCCAGCCGATTACAAAAATATCGGCTTGCGGAACATGGCCGCAAGTTTACCGGGCAGCCTGGCAGTGCTTCATAAGCCTTCGGTTAGGCCAGCATTCATAAAACCCGCCGCCGAAGCGCCACGCCCCGGCCAAGCAAATTTTTCGCGTAAATCCCACCAGCCAACACGCCCGCACATCCCCCACCCCAAAAAAGCTGCGACCACGGGTCGCGCCACTCCCAAGAATTCCACGGCCAATTAAAGTTTAGGCCCACCCATGCCGATAATTAGTAGTATATCGGATATAATCGACAAAATTGATCGAAAAACATAAGAAATAACAATCCGATTTACAAGAGGCTGATAAAAACGGCGTTTTGGCCGCGCTACTCACATGTTGGCGCTTCCGAGCGCCGGAAATCGCGGAGGCATTGCGCTTGCGGTTCGGCCAAGGAGTATCTGACAATGCTGGATTCGGATTTGGATGCCCAGGTGCTACGTCCCTTGCGTGAGGGAACGTTCAAACTTGACTGCAGCAATATATTGCTCAACGGGCAGTACCATGGAAAACCGGTAACATTCAGCGGCCCAGGTTACGTTGATCAATCGCCGGACGGGGGGTTCACCGCCACAATCTTCGTGAAGGGATCGCTACGGGAAGCGCCCGGAAATGACGGGCGGAGACGCTACTTGCCGGGAACGCTCGTGAGCAGCGAAGGGGTGTTCAAACTGGAAGCAACCGACCTGCGAGGCCAGAAATGGCTCGCGGAGAACATCTGGCGGCCAACGCCGAATGGGTGCGTGCTCGGCGATGGGTATGTTGTGCGGGCCTGTTGTCACGAGCTCATGCTGCAAGGCTTGGTGCCGACCGGCGATATCGCTGGATGCCAGGTGGAGCTATTCATAGGTGGAGCAGTCGAGTTACCGCTCACCCCGTCCGGCGGCAAGGAGATCGCGCTGCAAGAGTGGGTGGAGGATGACGCCCACAGTCCGCATGTGGTCAACCTCCGCGCGGAGGCCTTCCAGGCCTGCGAATTTGGGTTCGAAATCTTCAACCACGCGGGCTGGTTCCGTGCGCGAGCAAAAAGCAGCGCGGTCGCGCCGCCGCACCTCGCGTCGCGCATTTGGGAGGCTCTCCATTTTACCCTCGGCGCACCGGAACCTTGGTCGGTGGCGACCATCTTCAACGGCGAAAAGTCGCAGCTCTTCCTCCACTCACCGAGGCAGCATCCCTGCGACTCCGGGCAGTGGCCACCATACCTCATCAAGTTTTCGCCTCCAATTGAAAATTTCTGGCAGTTTTTTCGCCTGTATTTGGAATACACCCTGCGGGAAAAAGAGAGACCATTCCATCCGCTTTCGGGCCAGGTGCTCGCGGTTTCCCAATCGGGCGGTGCCTCTCTGGAGGCCCAAACCTTGACGCTTGTGGTCGCGGTAGAGGCCATTCTGATCAGGTTTTATCCAGAGGTAGCCATACCCTCCCCTGCGCACACCAGTTCGGTGAATGATCTAATAGAGCACATCAATAGCTGGTGCGGGGATGACAACATCAGGCAACGCGCGATCGGTGCTGTAAGTGCGCGTTCCAACGCACGAGCAGGAGACCGCCTCAAATCGCTGGCTCAAAGGGGTGTTGTCTCGGGACGCAACACTGCGGCTTGGAAAAAGCTGCGAAATCAGGCGGCCCACGGTGATTGGTCCACCCTTCACGAGGATCTGCAAGGGCACCTCGACCGGATGGGATCGGTGAGAACCCTCTTTTACCAGCTCATCTTTCACCTGATTGGATATAGCGGCCATCAAACCGATTACGGAACCCATGGTTACCGCCCTGTGCAATACCCGCCAAAGGAAATCGGCAATGAGCGAACCACATAGGCACCACATCGTTGGACGATTTTATCTCAAGAACTTCACCACCACGGGGAAAAAGGGCGGACCGTTCCACGTTATCGGCGTGCGGAACCAAATAATTCGCCCCTCAACCCCAATCAGAGAACCCGTGGTAAAAGATTTCAACCGCGATGATGGCCTCACCGACCCGATGAGTGTCGAGAAATACTTCGCCAATATCGAAGGAATGATTGCGCCGGTCCTTGGCAAAACTGTCGAATGTGGAAAACTTCCTGAATCATTGGCATCGCGTGCGCGGCTCGTCGTGTTTGTGGCATTGACTATTGCCCGGCTTCCCGCGTTTCGACTACGGGCACAAGATTTCAGGCCAAAAACCAGTGACCGGGCGGAGTTGCTTCCGCGAGGCTTGCCCCCTGCCATTGAAAAGTTGGTGGCACTTCTGTACGAACGCTGGTGGCGGGTATACAAATTTCCGGTGTCGGCTGGTACCCTCGTGACATCAGATTGTCCGGCAATACTGACGGCGAGATCTACATTTTTGCCCTTCACGCCGGAAAATTTTGCAGCAACGATGGGGATTTTTGTATTTCCATTATCATCTGATTGCATCATGTTATCCGGGATCCGCGGCGCGACTTCCTCCAAAAACGTTGCGCTGGATACGCTCGCGGTTGCCATGGCTAACGGTTGGCAAATCCAAGCCGCTTTTTCCCGTGCCGAAGCGACGGGCTTTCCACCGAGGCTATTCTCCCCATTGCCCGATTTCCCAACCATTGACCATCGCACCAATCTAACCACCTTCCGAAAGCTGTATCCGGAGTTCCGTGGAGAAATCTTGCCGCCAAATACCTCCGCGAACTCCGCGCCTCCGCGTGAGATTTCCCGATAGCTGACCGTTAAAAAAATCCCGAAAGCCGTATTGGCCAAATGCGAATGGGGCCATGATGATTACAGCCTGGAGATACAGAATCTGCCGATAAAAGCGCCGGAAAGTAACGCAGGCATCCTGCCTGCATCAGAAGCAGGCGGGACGCCTGCGGTACACGGCACGCCGCACCCCAGAACCAAAGCCCAGCGCCGCAAACAGGCGGCGGAAAATGGCTCGTCCCTGTTTGACATGGCGGAGGGAAACAATGAGTAACCGTAACGCAGACATCCTGTCTGCCCCCAAAGCGGTTCGGCCAACCCGTAACGCAGGCATCCTGCCTGCCTCCAAAGCGGTTGTGATAACCCGTAACGCAGACATCTTGTCTGCAACAAAAGCAGGCGGGACGCCTGCGTTACGGAAAAATCCGCTTCAGAAGAACGGTTGGCATTCGCGGGGCTATCTGCCACATTGGGATCCGGGAGATCGGCCGATTCATGTGGTGCTCCGCCTCTGCGACAGTCTCCCGCAGCAACTTCTGGCGCAGTGGGAAGAGGAACTTCGCGATGCACCTGATTTGGCAGACCAGCGCCGGCAACGCATCGAAGCCGCCTTGGATCAGGGCATGGGCGTGTGCTGGTTAAGCCAGCCGAACGTGGCGCGTGTCGTAGCCGACGCACTGAATCACTTCAATGGGGATCGCTACACCCTTCACGCATGGGTCATTATGCCCAATCATGTACATGCCTTAACGACGCCAGCGGCGGCCGTCACACTTTCCTCTATTATGCATTCTTGGAAATCGTTCACCGCCAAGCAGGCCAATGGCCTGCTTGAACGCACCGGCCAATTCTGGATGGAGGAAACCTATGACCGAGTGATGCGCAACCGAAAGGAAGTTATTGCGACCAAGGCCTACATTGAACAGAATCCCGTGGCAGCCGGTTTATGTGGTCATCCCGCGCACTGGCCATGGAGCAGCGCCCGTAACGCAGACATCTTGTCGGCATCACCCGCCAACGCAATAGCCCGTAACGCAGACATCTTGTCTGCAACAACAAAAGCAGGCGGGACGCCTGCGGTACAGCTCCGTAACGCAGGCGTCCCGCCTGCACCCAAAGCAACCCAGACACCTGCAGCCCGAAATTCCTCCACCGCGACTCCGTCCCGGCGCGCCAACGCGAACCAGAGGGCCGATCCATGACCGAACCGCAAAAGCCCAGTGACGGCCAGATCATCCTTACCGCACCTCGGACGGCGCGGTAAGAGTTGAGGTCATGTACCAAGCCGACAGCTTCTGGCTTAGCCAGAAGCAACTCTCCGAGCTTTTCGACGTGGACGTACGCACGGTGAACGAACACCTGCAAAATATTTATAAATCAGGCGAATTGCTGGAATCGTCAACTATCCGGAAATTCCGGATAGTTCAACGCGAGGGCAAACGCGAAGTTGCCCGCGAAATCGATTTTTACAACCTCGACGCCACCATATCCGTTGGCTACCGCGTAAATAGTGCCCAAGCCACGCAGTTTCGCATCTGGGCCACGCAAACATTGCGTGAGTTCATTGTCAAGGGATTCCCCCTGAACTCCGTCGACGTAAAGACCAAGGCGGCGGCGGCAACCCAATGGTGCCAATACGCAACAGAGCATGAAGGCAAAAACGGTGGCAAGCCCTGGACCTATCTGCTTATTCCGCATGACGCCATTTCGGAAAACAAAACGCTCAAAGGATTAGCCGCAACTTACACCTATCGCGATGCATCCAACGGATAAGACAGTCACGATATCGATCCGTGATCAGTGATCCCAGAGGTGATAAAGGTACCTGGTACCTTTATTTCGTCCGGAGCCATGGCAGTGATACGACGGAAGCCGCGGAATGATATCCAACTCCATTGGCTTGGGGTAAATGTGAAAGCACTGCGGATTCTGCGGCTCAAACGGATACGACAACGAGAGCGACGTGATGATAATCCGGTGGTGGATTGCCGGTTGCGATTTCACCATCCCGGCGTACCTGGATGCTCAAGGAAATGTCTACACTGTTGCGTAACAGATAGAGGCTCTTGGCGACACACGAAGAACGGGATAAACATCAAGGTTTTCATCAGCCCACGCCCCGATTCGCCTCTCTACCCTGCATGTTTATTGTCATTTCTTTCCAAGCGCTGGCAGAAACACATTAGAGTTAATGTGAAAACCGTTAATTTGCCAAGAACCTCCGGCCCGGTAAAGTTGAATATCAATGGTTGCGGCACCGTTCGCGAATTCAGCTTGAACGGTGTAGTTGCCGACGGTTGCATCGCCGCTTCCGGGAAAATAGCCGGTGTAGACCGAACCCTTGGGCTTACCGAGGTGACGTAGAGCACCAAGCCGCCTAAAAAGGACAAAGAGCCGATCAACCTGTTTATGATGCCCCAGTGAAGAGAGAAGGCCAGGGCTGGCCCGCTCAGTCAGTTCCCCCGGGTTCCAATGCTTCGCGATTTTAGGCACTGCCACTTGGATGTAGGCCGCGCCGCTGTGTTCAAGCTTAAGTGTGCGGGGAATAGCAATCGCGATGACGATGATGAGGATAACAGACGCAGCGCCTCGCACACAACTTCGCTCGCTGAGTTGTAGCGGCCACTATCCACTCTGGCCTGCACCAGGCGCTCCAATTCAGATGTAAGCGAAACATTCATAAAGCCCCTAACTTTCTTCTCCTAAGAATATCGTTGATGACAGGGCTTGTCAGAGTTTGTTATTTTTGCCGTCATCCAAGGCTCGGTAATTGTTCTCGGCACCCCTGGGAGCGTCCCGATTGCTATCGGGATCCTCCACCGCTTAGGACCTTCGGGAAGGTTCCGAAACATTCCGTGGATGGTCTGTTTTACGCTAATTGCACCCCCGCCAGGACAAATTGCCATACCAAGTATTTAATATTTCCATAACCATGGTGCCACCGCGCCGGCAAGCTGCAGCTTATAGGTGGGCTGTTTTTCGGTAAAGCCTTTATTCTGCGGCGGCAACTTTGGGGCGTTTGGCCCGCACGGCTTTCTTTTTCACCGGTTTGCTTTCTGCCGTTGCACCTTCCGCTGATTCATCGGCATTGGCCGATTTTTGTGCCGCACCGGCTTTTCCACCGGCCTTGGCAAGAATATCCGCCGGCGGCCATTGGCCTTCGCTATTGAGCTTCAGGAATTCGTCCAGGCGGTCGGCCGGCAGCGTCATGCGGCATTTCGGATAACCGGAGCAACTTATAAAATCACCGCGCTTGCCGGATCGTACCAGCAGTTCTTTTTTATTGCACTTGGGGCACTTGAGACCCGTGGGTTTGGGGGGCGGTTTGGGCGGTAAAGGCAGACCGGTTTTCCGATCCACCTGCTGCAACGTTTTGCACTCAGGATAACCGGAGCAACCCAGGAAAGGTCCAAAGCGGCCGATGCGCTTGATCATGGGCTTTCCGCAATTGGGGCACTTGAATTCGGTGACTTCCAGTTGAACCGGTTTGCCTTCGCGATCCACATTCATGGCCCCATCACATTCCGGATAACGTGAACAGGAAAGGAACATTTTGCCGCGCTTGGAAAGCCGGTACGCCATCATGGCACCGCACTTCTGGCATTTGTATTCCGAAGGGGTGGCTTCGGCGCGGGCGTGGGTCATGCGGGTTTCCGCAGTGGCTAAATCCTTGGCCAGCGGCTCATAGAATTCACGAATGACTTCCACCCAATTTTTGTGCGCCTCTTCAACGCCGTCGAGTTCCTCTTCGATGCGTCGGGTAAATCCCAATTCCATTAAATCAGGAAATCCTTCAATGAGCTTTTCGGTCACTTTAATTCCCAAGTCAGATGCGAAGAACCGCCGATCGCGCAGCAGCACGTAATTCCGATCTTGAATGGTTTGAATAATCGACGCGTAGGTGCTGGGCCGCCCGATACCTTCGGTTTCCAGGGCCTTTACCAAGCTGGCTTCGGTAAACCGCGGCGGTGGGCTGGTAAAATGCTGCGTGGGAGTAAGATCCAACGGTGCCACGCGCTGCTGCTGGGCCAATGCCGGCAATACCTGGTCGTCATTGCGCGACCAGACCCCCGCCACGCGGGTAAAGCCGTCAAATTTCAGGGATCGACCGGTAGCCTTAAATAACGGCAGACGGTCGGCATCAACGGAAGCGTTTCCAGCGGGTCGGCATTCAATGATCGCCTCGGTGACCAACCACTGGGCGGGCATCATCTGACAGGCGATAAACCGTTTCCAGATCAGATCATATAAGCGGAATTGTTCATCATTAAGGGCCATGCGCACATCGGCCGGCGTGAGGTTCGCATCCGTGGGTCGGATGGCCTCATGAGCTTCCTGAGCGCCGGCCCGTGAAGAATAAAAATTGGGCTTTTCGGGCAGATATTGCGGCCCAAAAGCATTTTCAATATAACCGCGGGCCATTTTTAAGGCATCGGCACTGATGTTCTGCGAGTCCGTACGCATGTAGGTAATTAAACCTACCGCGCCCTGGCCCGGCAGTTCCACGCCTTCATACAGTTGCTGGGCAATGCGCATGGTGCGCTGGGCACCAAAACCCATTTGGTTACTGGCCGCCTGTTGCAACGTGCTGGTGCTGAACGGGCCGGGCGGACGCGATGTGGACGGCTTGGTAACCAATGAACGCACGCGAAATTCCGGTGCGCCAGGCCCCACCGGCGGAACCACGCCGGAAACTGTCGTGAGTTTTTGGGCAGCACCCTTATTGGGAATGCCGCGCGGGCCATTGGTGCCGTCGTTATCAACGGTTGCAATTTCCACTTGCCGCAAACCCACGGCGGTCGCAGCGCGCTGGGCATCTGATACGCTCTTCGGATCAAATTTTTTGCCTTCAAATTCCACCAATTGTGCTTTGAAGGCCTGATTTTCGGTAAGCCATTGGCGTTTTTCCGCGCCGGACGGCCCGGCGGCCGGGGCTGAATCCGTACCGTCGTCAGCATCTTCTTCATCCGGTACCGACAAAAATTCCCGCCACTGGCGGACCAGAGCATCGGCCCCCTTTAGCTCAGTAGTGAAAACGGCCTGAAGTTTCCAATATTCATCCGGAAGAAAGGCATTGATGTCCCGCTCACGATCCACAATGAGTTTTACCGCAACACTTTGCACCCGCCCGGCGGACAATCCGCGCGCCACCTTTTTCCACAGCAGCGGCGAAACTTTATAGCCCACAAGCCGGTCCAGAATGCGCCGCGCCTGTTGGGCATTTACCTTGTCCAGGTTAATCAGCCGCGGATTTTCAAATGCTTTGAGAATGGCGGCTTTGGTAATTTCGTTGAACACCACGCGCTTGACGGCACGTTGATCCAGATTTAACGCCTGGCTTAAATGCCACGCAATGGCCTCTCCTTCACGGTCCAAATCTGTTGCCAGATATACTTCATCCACTGATCGCACGATGGATTTCAATTCACTGACAAGTTTTTTACGGCTGGATAGCACTTCGTACGTGGGTTCAAATTCCTTTTCGATGTCCACGCCGATGCCCTTTTCCGGCAAATCACGGACATGCCCCATGGAGGCCTTGACCGTATACGCCGAACCAAGGTATTTGTTAATCGTTTTGGCCTTAGCCGGAGATTCCACAATCACCAGCGCCATGCCGCTTTTTTTTATCGCTTTTGCCACTCGTCGTTTCCAATCCTTAAAACTTACTTTGCTCATCGGGCTTTCGCCGACTCCCGACTTTCCCTACGCCCATATTACGGATTATTTCCCAATCCGCAGCGCAATCCCACCGTGCAACGTCGGCTTTCCGAGGGCTTTGCGTCCAATATTTATCACAAGCTGCTATAGAAAAGCAAATTAATTCGCAATAACAAATCCGCTTTTCTCCTTGGATTGTGCCCCTTTTACGTACGCTATGTCAATGCGTAAATGATGGGCAGACAACACCTTATAACACGATTTCAGGATGACAATCAGCGGCTTTTTACCTTGGACATGCCATCTTCACCCGTTTCTTACCGTCCCAAAACATAACATTATCATCGCAAGTTCACAATATGTTGCATCGGATCCACTGGTTTGTCCCCTCGGGGGCTTTTATAGGATGCTGCATAATATCGCGGAATATTAATCTTTTGGCACATATTTTGCAGTGTAGTCTGCCGATGTGAGAAGAAGATTTAGATTTTTTTACACCGAGGTGTGTTAACGTGCGTATAGTTCTATAGAGACCCGCAAGCTGCCCGTCCTGAACGGGCGAGGAGGTTTTATGAATGGCCCCCATGGCCCCGCAATTTTGGATTTGAACACGCAGTGCGATCTGCTAAGCCCCAATGGCCTGTATCGCCTGCAGGATTCAGAGGCAATTGCCTCCAACATCAAACGCTTATTCAGCTTTCTAAGATCAATTCGCTGTGCGGTGGTCAGCACCCGCCTGCACCATACCATTATGCCGGACCGCTCGGCACCCCATTGCGTGTGTACGCCGGGAAACCCCGGCTATAACAAACTTTCATTTACCTTGCTGCCCCAGCGTATTGAAATGCCGGTTGACTGCGGTACTGATCTGCCCGTGCAGACTTTTCATGACGCGCAACAATATATTTTCGATCTCCCGGATCCCAATCCCTTTGATTCTCCCCGACTTGATCGCCTGTTATCAGAAACCGAGACCAATACTTGGCTGATCATCGGCGGGCCGCTGGAATCTTCCGTGCGCATGGCTGTTATGGGACTTTTACAACGCCGCAAGGAAGTGGCAATTGTTAAGGATTGCATGGGCCAGCGTGACCCGTACGAAGCCGAGATGGCCATGCGGCAGGTGGAAAGTAAAAATATTCAGTGGCTGACGGTCGATGAAGTTATTGAGCGCTGCAGCCGCAAGCCGGTGCGACGCTCACGCCTTCTGGCTCGTGTGGCACACCGTACACGCCCGGCCGCCGGGTCCGCCGCCGCAAGTTACCGCGGACGCTCGCGAGTCGTTAGCAATCCCTACCGCCTGCGCGATTAACTTGATAAACCACAGGCACCCCGGCCTGCCTGTCAGGGCGACATAAGTACCAGGGTATTACCGGATGGATCGCGCAATATCAGCGTGGAATCGGTGCGTACCATCGGTATATTTTCACGCTTTACAGCGGCCTCAATACGATTCCATAGTTGCTTGTCCGGAACTGTAATAGCCACTTGGCTTAATCCTTGCGCTCCAGATGGCGCGGGCGGGCGACCCAGGCTTTCCCAGGTATTAATACCAATATGATGGTGATAACCATGATAAGCGAGAAATGCCGCTGAATGTCCAAAACGCAACTGCAGGTCCATGGCCAGAATATCTCGGTAAAATATTTCCGCCGCAGCTAAATCAGATACCCGCAAATGCACATGCCCCAAAATTGTCCCCGCCGGCAGCTCCGGCGTAATTGCTTCGTGCGGAGCCCAGTGACGATTTTAGGTCGCCTTAAGTCGCCGCCTCAAGTCGCAGCCTTGCGACTTGATTTCGCTGCGGGTTATCATAGGTGTGCCCATTAAGGTTCAGGGCCTACCGGCATGCGAACGTGCAGTATGTCAGGTGTTAAAGGCGGCCGAGCTTTCATTGCCACCGATAGTTCGTGAGCGACCGCGGAATATGACGGTTATGCCGCGTGTGCGTCGCGGCGGAAGGAATTGTGCGGCACGATGCCTGTAAGCAGTGTTCAATTTGCGATTGCAACGCACATCCTCGTCGCTCTTGCCTTTTGCGGAAAGCAGGGAGCCAACTCGGCGCGGTTGGCCGCCAGCGTCAACACGGACGTCACTTTTATCCGAAAATCAGTATCCGCATTGGCTAAAGCCGGACTGGTTAAAACGACTCGCGGCAGACATGGTAGAACGCATCTGGCGGTACCGGCGACAAGAATCACGCTGCGCGATGTTTCGCTGGCATTGGGGTATCCATTGGTCACACTATCGCATCAATACGCCGTCTGCCCGCTTTGCCCCGTGAGTGTTAATCTTCGCGGTTCACTGCGGCGTGTTGAAGCAGAACTGGGCGCAGCTATTCTGGAAACTCTTTCCCACGCCACGATTGCCCAACTTGCCGCCGATGTCTGCCGCCAGGCGGCCACAGAATCAAGGCGCGGCGCTTCGCGTCCCGGGGGTTTTCGCCGTCGGCCTTAAAGCCATCCGATGGGTGGCGCGCAAGCGATCACAACAAATGATTATTAACGTGCTTGACACACGCACAATTATGGCTATTATTATCGCGGTTTGGTTGTTGGATTAACAGGAGACAGTCCATGGGTAAACTTACGAATAAGGTGGCGGTGATTACGGGTGCTTCGAAGGGTATCGGGGCGGCGATTGCCAGGGCGTTTGCTGCTGAAGGTGCAGCGGTGGTGGTCAATTACGCCGCCGGCCGGGAGGGGGCGGACAAAGTGGTCAAGGAAATCGTATCTGCGGGAGGACGGGCTACAGCCGTGGGTGCCAATGTTGCCAATGCCGATGAAGTTGCGGTGCTCTTTGAGAAAACGAAGGCGACATTCGGCCGGGTAGACGTGCTGGTCAACAACGCGGGCGTATATACATTCGCACCGATAGAGGAATTTACCGTTGATATGTACCGTCGGCTTTTCGACACAAATGTTCTGGGCATGCTGCTATGCACCAAGGCGGCGATTCCCCTGTTCCCTACCGGCGGCGGGGCGATCGTGAACGTCAGTTCCATTGTAAGCACGCTGGCACCACCAGCCACTGCCGTATATTCCGGGACTAAGGGAGCAGTGGACTCGATTACCAAAGTACTGGCGAAAGAACTGGGGCCGCGAAATATTCGTGTAAATGCGGTCAATCCCGGACTGGTCATCACCGACGGCGCGATTTCGGCCGGGATCGCGGGTTCCGACTTTGAGAAAGGTGCCGTAGCCGGCACCCCGCTGGGCCGCGTCGCCCGACCCGAGGATATAGCACTGCCGACGATTTTTCTGGCCTCGGATGATGCGCGGCACATCACCGGAGAAACGATTTACATCTCGGGCGGTTCCGGCATCTGATTGATCCACCGTTACCGACTCGTGGGCTTGGGGAATAGTAATGGATACCAGAGCCGCAGCACGTCCGGCTTCGTGCCGCAACACGCCCATGCGTTGCAATAACTGATCACGCTTAGGCAGGCTTCTACGCAGGGCCAGTAGTCCTTGAAATAGGCGTCTTAATTTCCTGCGGCGAATGGCCATCTCTTTATCCTGACGCCCGGCCGGCGGGTCTGTCGCCGCAAGTTACCGCGGACGCTCGCGAGTCGTTAGCAATCCCTACCGCCTGCGCGATTAGCCTGATAAACCTCAGGCACCCCGGCCTGTCCTGTCAGGGCGAGGTCAGTATCAGGGCATTACCTGATGGATCGCTCAATATCAGCGTGGAATCGGTGCGTACCATCGGTATATTTTCACGCTTTACAGCGGCCTCAATACGATTCCATAGTTGCTTGTCCGGAACTGTAATAGCCACTTGGCTTAATCCTTGCGCTCCGGATGGCGCGGGCGGGCGACCCAGGCTTTCCCAGGTATTAATACCAATATGATGGTGATAACCATGATAAGAGAGAAATGCCGCTGAATGTCCAAAACGCAACTGCAGGTCCATGGCCAGAATATCTCGGTAAAATATTTCCGCCGCGGCTAAATCAGATACCCGCAAATGCACATGCCCCAAAATTGTCCCCGCCGGCAGCTCCGGCGTAATTGCTTCGTGCGGCCCCAGCTCGGCCAACAGACCAGTAAAATCCAGAGGATTACTGGCCATGGACAATTGTCCGTTCGCCCGTGGCCACTGATGCTCCGGGCGGTCTCGATATATCTCTATGCCGTTACCTTCAGGATCCGCCAGATACAGCGCCTCACTAACCAGATGATCAGCGGCCCCCTCCAGCGACACCCCGTTTTGTATCAGATGGCGCAAGTGCATGGCCAAAGCCGCACGTGATGGCAGCAGAATCGCGAAATGATATAAACCCGTTGTCCGGCCCGCAGGCTTTGCCTGAGGGTTTTCCTTGAGTATCAGCAAGGGGCGATCGCCCACCGCCAATACCGCGGTATTGGCGGCAGACGGAAGAAGTTTTAATCCAATATTGCGCTGATAGAAGTCCACCATTAGCGCAAGATCCCGCACCGTAAGCTCAACTGGGCCCATCACTGTTTTCTCAACAACCAACATACAATCCCCTGGCCTAAAGTTTATACATAAACCATAGATATCATAGGAGGTCTATGCAGATAATCAAATGCGGTAGCAAAATGAAAACCAGTTACCCCAGCGTTGGAGGGGCCATCCACAGCGTCTGGTTTCGCCCAAGCTCCAGCGTAATTAGAGCCGGCGCAAAAATTGCGTAGCAAATTAATCCGGCTTACGCTTTGCGGCTTTTTCGCCGCAGCAATGGCACGGCCAAGAATCCTAAAGCCAGTAGCAACAACGACGCGGGTTCCGGAACGGCTTGAAAATTATAGGCCAAGGCGTAGGAATCCGTTGTGGCCGCCCAAGATGCGGCACCGCCATTGTCTAAAACTTCCAGGCGATACGTGCCGGGAAGAAGATTCAAGCTATAAATCTGCTGGACGTTATCCAGGGTGCTGGTACTCGAGGCAACGAGGGAGCCTGCGGCGTTGTAGAGCATCAGGTCCAGATTGTTGAGTGTTTCGTTGTAGGTAACCACGGAACTTCTTGAAACAAGCTGCTGCACCTGAGAATTCCATACCAGCGTGCTTGTAAGATCATACGCCTGACCGGCATTGCTTAAATCAAACGTGTAATTTGCCGTATTGCTGATCCTGCTGCTGATGGATGAAAAATCCCACCCTTCTTTTTGCGCAATGGGCACTGTGGATGCCGCGGTACGACCCGCCAGAAGATTGCTATACGAATTGGCAAGATTCACGAGGCCCGCGCCATACCGCGGGTCCAGCGGCGTTGTGGCGTTGGCTGCCGGTGCCAGATAGGTATATGTGCCATTGGTTACGGTATAATTATTGGTCCAGCCGGTGGGCTTTGTCGCCCCGTTAAGCAACAGTGCTTTAATCGTCCGTTCATCCGTTGCGGCCGTGGAATACTGACTTTGACTCAAGCCGTCGGCGTTGGAATAACCATCCGCAGCCGTGCCGGCCTGCACCATCGCGGCCGCTGCGCCGGCAACAATCGGCGTGGTGTAACTGGTAAAGGCACCGGACGCGACAATGTCCGGTTTGGATCGGCCATCATTGGTAGGCCCCAATCCTGTGGCAGTTGACGAATAGGGATACGCGCCAACCGCGATGGAGTTGTAAGCCGTCGCGGGCGGATTGATCTGGCTGGGGGTCGTGGTATACGTGGCTGATCCATCGCCGACGGCAGAGACGAAAATGGTGCCATGGGCATTGGTGAAATTATCGTAAGCGGCATTGACCCCGTTAATCCAAGTTGTGTAACTGGCGGCGCTTACGCCACTGGTGCTGCTGGTCTGATCCGTAAAGCTCTGATTAATGACTTTAACATTTTGCAGGCTTAACGTTTGTGATCCATTTTGTGCCGGGCTGGTGTAACTGACATGTTGGATATTAAAAGCAACAGGAGCCGTGTTGGTAGCGCCGGTAATGCCCAGGAAATAGCCCTGAAAAGCGCCCGCGTCAATGTTATCAACACCCGATACGCCAGTGCCATAGCCACTGGAACCATAAAAGTAACTCGCCACCGTATCGGCATGAGTGGAAACTGAATCACTATAAAGCGTGGTGGTGGTCCCGCTGGTAATGCTGTATGAATATCCCGCGCTGGAAGAAAGATAGCCGTTGAAATCCATATACGTAAAGGGTGCCGAAGAGACCTTTGAGCTATTGGAGGCTTGCACTTCAAATTGATCATTGGTTTTGCCCGACGATCCCTGCAACAGATTCGCCTCTACCTGCGCTACAGCCACGCCCGCTCCATCAGGCAGGGTGGCGGTGGCATGTGCTGCCATCGGCCATAACGCCGATGCGGAGACACAGGCCACGGAAGCCAGAAGAAGGCTCGGACTTTTTAGCGTTTTCCCACGGGCTGGGGTGGCTGAAAATTGCCGTCTTTTTTTTATGTTTCGGTTCATCTGCGTCTCCATCCAAAATATCCGCTCTGGGATTTATGTTTCCCCTGGCCGGGCCAATATCAACTGACCCATGAGGAGCAATTCCACCAAGGAATCCAAACAATAATTCACAATACCCGAACAGTCAAGACAATTCGTATACGCGAATATGCGATTTTCCAAAATAATGCGAAACGTAAAGCCAAGCGAGTTTATGTCGCACTGCGTTACCCGTTCACTTACGCGACTGAATACGACGAAATCGCGCCAGGGCCATTAACGGAAAATACAAGCGATACAAATGATACTTCAGATAAAAAACCCGCGGAAACCCAGTTCCGGTAAACCACTGCTCATCCCAGTTACCATCTGGATTCTGGGCATCCGTAAGCCAACGGATGGCTTTTTGCACCGCCGGATCATCCGCGCCGGACGCCGCCAGCAATCCCATGGCCCCCCACGCGGTCTGTGAGGCGGTGCTGGGTCCTCGGCCCTTAAGTTCCGGATTTTCATACGTCTGGCACGATTCACCCCAGCTCCCGTCAGGCTTCTGGCAGGAACGCAACCAATCGGCCGCTTTGCGGATGAACCGTTGGTCCATTTTCTCGCCTACAGCATTCAAACCCGTAAGCACCTGCCACGTACCATAAATATAATTAACCCCCCACCGCCCAAACCAGCACCCTTCTTTTTCCTGCGTTTCTTTGAGGAATTTTACGGCTTGCCGTACTGCCGGGTGGCTATTGGGAATACCGCAATGCCCCAGGCACTCCAGCGTGCGCCCGGCGATATCCGGGCAGGATGGATCTTGAATGGCGTTATGATCGGCAAACGGAACATGTTCTAAAATGGGTCGATGCCGGGTGCGATCAAAGGCGGCCCAGCCACCATCATCATTCTGCATCGCCAAAAGCCAATTGACCCCGCGGCCGACCGCCGCCTCGGCGGCTTTGCCGCCCAACCGTTTCAATGCCATGGTCACCATGGCGGTATCATCCACATCAGGATAATGCGGATTATTAAATTCAAAATACCAGCCGCTGGGTTCACAATCCGGGCAATTTTTCATCCAATCGCTGCCGGTGCGGCATTCCTTGGACAGCAACCAGTCCGTGGTCTTTTTCGCCACAGAATCCTCCGGCTGCATATGGGTTTCCGCCAAAGCGTGCAATGCGATACCGGTGTCCCATACCGGCGACCAGCAGGGCTGAATGCGTATGGTGTCACCTTCTTCGATAAACAAGTCTCGCAAATCTTTTTGCGCCTTGAGCACCACGGGATGGTCGTCGGCATAACCCAATACCCGAAGCACAATGAGAATATAGACCATGGGCGGGAAAATGGCTCCTAAGCCGTCACAGCCTTCCATGTGCTCCAGCAACCATTTTTCTGCTTCGCGAATCGCCAGTGGCCGTAGCGGCGTGATGGCGGTTTTTTCATAGCGTTTCAGCGATAGATCCAGCAACAAAAACATTTCCCGCCAGCTTCGCGGCAAGCCCTTCAGCCGCCCTACCGTACTGTTAGCGGCCTCCGAATTGTTAAACAGTTCGGAAATACCCATTTCTTTGGGCAATGTGCGTATTGGACGATAAGCGCTGACAATTGCCAGCGGCAGAATCATCGTGCGGCTCCACGCGGAAACGGCATATAAGTTAAAATAAATCCATTTGGGTAGAAGAATAATTTCCGGTGGAATGCTGGGGCAGGCATCGTAACTGATTTGCCCCAGGGCGGCGAGATAGAACTTGGAAAAGCTGTTGCATTGCTCCGCTCCGCCCAGATGCCTGATGACCTGACGAGCCACACGCATGTGCGGAGCCTCGGGGTCGTCCCCCATAAGCTTGAGAGCAAAATAACCCTTGACGGTACCACTTAAATCACTGTTGCCGCCCGGAAACAGGCTCCAGCCGCCATCGGCTTGCTGAATACTGCGAAGATAATTGGCGATTTTGGGCAGCGCGGGGTCAAGTTCCTGGCTGAGAATAAATTTTAGAAGAATGTACTCTGATTCCAGAATACTATCTCCCTGCAACTCTCCGACCCAATAGCCTTCACGCTGCTGCTTGGAGAGCAAAGCTCCCGTGGCACGGTCTACGGCGGTATCCAACTCCTCCGACGTTAACTCCATCTGATCCATCATCGTGTTCAGGTCCGCCTGGGAAAGCGATTCCATGGCCTCCACGGAAGGCCCAGCAGGTGCCGCAATTTCGCGCAATACCGGGGTGCCAACCGCCACAGCCGTAACTGTTTGTCGACTCTTTTGCAACTTCATCCTCTACTACTGCCGGCATCACCCGCCCGGGTACGGTTATTTCCTTCCGCCAAAGATCAAAACGTTAGCAGAACTTGTGCATATCGGCAAGAGACTTAAGCAGAGACAGAAGGAGTGTGTTTGTCAGCGGGGCCTGTGACACATGGGGCGGCCCTTAATGTCCATTGCGGGGAAACCCGTCCATGGCGAAGAAATGTTGGAAATCGAGCGTTTGCGTTCTACAATAGTCGCCGGTAACATCCCTTAAGCTGCGTTGTCAGAGGGCGGGAGCATCTTTTAAGATAAAGGTGCCAAGATGGCCAAGAATCTGGCGGAGGTATTACATCTCGCTGACGCACGGCGGCATTCGCCGCAGGAACGAGAAGTATTCCACCGCCATGGTCCGGAACTGGCACAGCAAGCACAAGGCCTGGCCGACCATTTATGGCACGGGTGGGCAGAAAATTCTCAAAGCGCCAAATACATTAAAGGGCTTGCGGAATCCCAAGTTCAAACCATCAGATCACAAATCGCCGAACATTTCAGCGATCTGTGCCTGGCGGATTATGACGCCATTCGAGCCGACAACCAGATTGCCTTAGGCGCTTTGGCTCAACAGTTGGCTTTAAAAGAGCAATGGATCAGCGATACCTACAAAGCGGCCAGTCAATTCCTGGAACCAGTTTTCAAAAAGTTTTCTTCACACGACGGGGATTTGCTTGGCAGCGCTGTGCGAAAGCAATTGCAACTTGATGAGGGGTGCGCTCTGATTGGCTACCGCCAGGCGCATCAGGAAAGCTTGCAACAGCACGAAGCTCTTTATGAGGCCATTCGCGTCGCCAATCAACTCCTGTCGCACCATACCGATGCGGGGATACTCCTGGATAGCATAGTAAATACCTTAGCTCATCATTTGAAGGCCCCCCTACTGGGCATAGGATTTATCAATCCGCGCACCGGCCACATTCGAATACGGACTTCCGCCGGGCCGGCAAAGGCCTATTTCAGCAACCTCACCTTATCCGCTTCCGCCGAGGTACCCGAAGGCCGCGGCCCCGGCGGGCGTGCCTTAAGCGCCAATCATGTTATGCAGGTTGATAATTTTGCCGAAGATCCCACATTTGATCCCTGGAGAATTCAGGCCCAGCGCTTTGGCCTTGTGGGCAGTATTACCGCCCCGTTTAAAACCCGGCGGGGCCAACAGGGATTCCTGAGCATGTACCGCACGGCGGACATCCCTTTTCCGGAAGGGACGGCCAACCTGTTGCAGCAGTTGGCCAGGGATATTGGTGGTGCCTTAGACCGTATCCACGCCCAGAGAGAATTGCGGCGTTTACATTCCTACGAAGACGCGCTGGACGCTGTGAACCAAATGCTACTTAAAAATCCCGCGCCGGGGGCTATTTTTCGCCTGCTGGTAGAAACAATCGTAGCGCATACCGATGCACCGCTTGCTTACGTACGGCTGATTGATCCGCAGACCGAGCTTGCCGAAGTCGTCAGCCATTGCGGTAAAGACGCCGAACGCGTGCTAAAAACTCAATGGTCGATCAGCCTTCAGGGACCTATGGGTAAAGGCGTAACTGGCAGGGTGTATCGCACGGGCCGGGAATTTGTCGTACCCGATGCCTTGTCCCACGGAGATTTTGTGCCTTGGCGGGAATTTTTAAAAGCTCTGAAGTTGCGGGGCGCGGCGGGGTTTCCCATTGGCGAACGCGATAAAAAACCCGAGGCGGTAATTTTTGTCGGAAGTAGACAAGCCAGCTATTTCAGCCGCCCGATATTAAAACTCCTTGGCCGCTTAGCCGACAACGCTTCTCTGGCCCTTTCCAGCCACCGCCAGCGCGAACGTCTGGAATATTTGAGCGTTCATGATTCGCTTACGGACTTGCCTAACCGCGCGTATTTTGAGCGAGCGGTTACTGAATCTCTCGGGCGAGCGGACCGGTATAATCGTCAAATGGCCATTGGCATACTGGACATCGATGGGTTTAAAGAAATTAATGATACTCTTGGACACGCCGCGGGGGATGATTTACTGCGCGCTATTTCCCAGTGCCTGGCAGCCACGATGCGGAAGGGCGATGTGATAGCGCGAATCGGCGGTGATGAATTCGGCCTGATTCTTAGTCTCGTGGAAGCTGCGGATTTGGGCATAGCGGCGGAGCGCCTGCTGCGCGCCTTGGATGAACCGATACACTGGCACGGCCAGAATATTGCCATCAACGTCCGCATGGGATTTACTATTTATCCCGTTGACCCCACGGACCGGGATACACTGCTGCGGCATGCCGACGCGGTTTTATACTCCGCGAAAGAAAGTGGTGCGCGCTTTGAAGTGTTCCAAAGCGCCATCGCCGAAAAAGTTGAACAGCGCTTTCGTGCCCGGCAGAATTTTCCCGCCGCGGTAAAGGATGGAAAAATAAAATTTTTCCTCCAGCCGCAGGCCAATATGCGGGTGGGAAAACTTGACGGCCTGGAGATGCTGGCACGCTGGAGGGAAGGCGATAAATGGCTCTCTCCGGCCACGTTTATGCCGGTCATTGAAAATGATCCGGCACTGATATGTCTGCTGGGAGGGCTGGCGATCACCGAAGCGGTGCGGCTGCGGCGGCGTCTTATGGCCCAGGGAC
This sequence comes from Planctomycetota bacterium, assembly GCA_021819825.1. Lineage (GTDB taxonomy): Bacteria > Planctomycetota > Phycisphaerae > WQYP01 > WQYP01 > JAMDCX01. The sequence continues at coordinate 25,129 of JAKAEZ010000010.1, read as the reverse complement.
TGAATTTGCGAATCAGCGTGAATATCGGATCGCGGCATCTGCTGCACCCGAGCTTCCTCAAGGAGTTGGATGCAGCTTTAGCCGATTGCCCCGATCCGTCCTTCCTTACGTTGGAAATTACCGAGGTCACCGCGCTTACGGATATGCCTTTGGCCATCCAGCGGCTTGAGGAGGTCAGTCTGCGCCACATTTCCACAAGCTTGGACGACTTCGGAACCGGCCATGCCTCTTTACTCTATGCGGCATCACTGCCGGTGAAGGAACTTAAGCTTGGCCAGGAATTTATGCGCGGACTATTAATAAAAAACGCGCATGCTTCGGTGACGATTTCCGCCTTGCATTTTGCGGAACTTGCCAGCACCCGACTTATTGCCGAGGGCGTTGAGACACGCGAACAACTGGCGTACTGGCTGCGACTGGGAGGTGAAAATATCCAGGGATATTTCTTAGCGCGGCCTATGGAAGAAGACCAGTTTATGACTTGGGCTGCAAACTTAAACCTCTCGCCGCAGTCTTTACCGCCGCGCTATGCCTCCGAGGACCTGCTGCTGTTGTCGCGGCATGTATCGGCTGCCGAGCGGATCATAAGGTTGCGTGAAATGCGGGCCGCCGGAGTCCCCGATCCATTACCCATGGATATACCGCCATTAGAGAAGTGCCCAACCGGACTTTGGATACAGCAGCGTCGGGCGGCCTATGGCCATCTGCCGGAGTTTACTGCGATGGATAAGGCCCATATCAAACGCCATGAGGTTTTAGATCCTATTCAGCACGACGCCTCGTTGGAATTACTGGAAGAATGGTGCCAAGTCATGCATTCACTCATCCTGGCAATTGACCAGGACTTAGTTCGCAAGACCGCATCAACGCCCTTAGGCCGCGACTAACGGCAATGTTCCAACTTTTCACACCAACTTTTCAAACTTCGAGTAAATGCGTACTATATGCGTTGGTATTGGTCTTTACACCACGGAATGTGGAGAATGCTGTATGAAGCTTGAAGATGTCATCGAATTGCAACCTCCGGAGCTGAAGGCTTCGGAAAATATCTTTTTACCGGCCGTACTTTCCGGTTTGGGAAGCACGCTGGTGCACTTGTTTCGTTCCGTTGGCGGCAATGTCCGCACCATGCAATATCCGGAAGAACGCCGCGAAGATAAGCCCGTCCTGGAGCAGGGCATGGATGTCCAGCGCTATCGCGGAGTACACCGGTTGAACCGCGATGAACAAAATCGGGTAAAATGCGTGGCCTGTTACATGTGCGCCACAGCCTGCCCGGCCCACTGCATTCATATTGTCGGGGATGCCGCACCGGATTCCTGGCCGGACCGTGAAAAATATCCCATTAAATTTGATATCGACGAGTTGCGCTGCATTTATTGCGGCATGTGCGAGGAAGCCTGCCCCGTCGATGCCATTGAATTGACGTATGAGTACGATATTGTCGGCCTGACCCGCGAAGAGATGGTTTTTGACAAGCAAAAGCTGCTGGCGATATATGACCAAACCATTAAACGTCGGCCAATGTAAAAAATATTTTCTGATTTACGAATAACTTATTGTTATCGGGCGTTATTTTTCTTAAATTGCCGCCAATACTCGGTTGAGCTTTGGTTGCTCGCTCGCGGCGGGTAGAATAGGGGTATGAAATAATTGCGCGCGGGGTACCGTGGGCGGTAGTTTCAGACCGGGGACAGGTACCGCGCAACGGTAGGGTTATAATTAATCGGCTATGAGGCGGCGGCACGGGGCCGCCCGCAAAGATATATGTGGCTACAAAAAAAGAGTTTGCGTCGTATGGCTGTAGCCGAAGACGCCTCCCCACGGCAGCGATTCTGGAAGAATATTTCAGGGCCGCAATGGACATTCATGATTCTTACAGCACTGTGCTTTGCGGTGCTGTTGGTGCTGGAATTAATTCCCAACACCAAGCCGGTCTGGTTGGGAACCAAAGCTCCGGCAACCATTTTATCGCCTGTGACATTCAGCATTCCAGATCAGGCCAAATTCCAGGCCCTGCGCCTGCAGGCCCGTCTGCATACCAATCCGGTGCTTCGACTTAACGACCGTGACAAGCTACTGGAGATCATCGGTGCGGAGCTTAACAGCCTGCCGTATGATGTAGCCGCCATAAAATCACCGAAAAATCTTTCCGAACCGCTGCGCACGCGCTTCCCGCACATGACCGCCAATGCCCTGAAATATCTGCACAGCGTTATCCAGGACAATGAATTTCCCCAGTATTCCAAGCAGATCAAACTTCTGGTTAGTAAACTCAAGCAGCACCCGGTGATCGATCAGAAAACGCTGGAGGCCATAGCCAGAACGCCGGCTGTCAATATCATCGTGCGCACCAGAAACAAGAATAAGGTTCAGCAAACAAGAATAAAGCTCAATGAATTGGGCGTATTGGATTCGCGCGGACAAGGGTTCCGTCCAATGGTGGAACAATGTCTTCCCGAATCCTTATGGAACACCGTTTCAGCTTTCCTGGCGGCCAAGAACAGGCCCACGTTTATTCTTGATCGCGCCGCCATGGCCAAATTAGCATCCGCCAATGAAGCGGCCATTACCATGCCGCAAAAGGTCTTTCATCGTGGCGAAGTGCTGGTTCATGCCGGGGAAATTATCACGCCGGCCATTCGCACGAACCTGCACGTCGCGTATCGCGTCTGGCAGAGGCATCTGGCGAAGCGACATCCGTGGGCGTTATTGGAACATCTGCTGGGCCTGTATATGCTCACCGCCGTATTGTGCATTATCGGGGCTATTTATATCGGATTTCGCATCCGGGAACCGGGTTTTCGCAGAGCCTCGGCCCCCGCTATTCTACTTTTGACTTGTGCTGCGGCGGCCAAACTTACGTTGGTGGCAGGGCTGCCGGGCTGGATTTACCTGCTGGGAATGGCCCCCATGTTACTGGCAGCTCTGATTTTCGTAATCGCCTATGATCAGCGCTTTGCCCTGGGAATCTCCGCACTTAATGCTCTGTTGGTAACGGTGGTGGCCGGGCAAGACTTATCTTTTTTTATTGCGGCGTTTGCCACGTCCGCCATACTTATTTTTAGCCTCCACGAAATCCGCACCCGCACACAGCTTATTCGCGTGGGCCTGCTGGCGGCATTGGTGGCCGGTGCCACCGTCCTGGGATTTGGCTTTTCACATACGCCGCTGACCCAAGCGGTGCCCCTGGATTGGCTCTATGCGGCCCGGCAACCCGGCACCGGGATTTTAATAGACCAGGCCATCTGCGCGGGCAGTGCCGTTTTCGCCGCCATCTTTATCATGCTGGGGCTGCTGCCTTTCGTGGAGAAAATTTTCGGTTTGACCACGGCTATGACACTGCTGGAACTGTCTGATACCAATCAACCACTGCTGCGCCGCTTGGCCATGGAAGCCCCTGGTACGTTCAGCCATTCGCTGGTGTTGGGTTCGATGGCTGAAGCCGCGGCACGGGAACTGGGGGCCAACAGCCTGTTGTGCCGCGTGGGAGCCTACTACCACGACATTGGAAAACTCCTTAAGCCCGGATATTTCATGGAGAACATGAACGCCGGCCAGAACCGTCACGAAAAACTCTCGCCGGCCATGAGCCTGCTAATTGTGGTCGGCCATGTTAAAGATGGCCTGGAGCTGGCACGGGAATATCGTTTGCCGCTGGCCGTGCGGGATTTTATCGCCGAACATCACGGCACAACCATCGTTGAATATTTCTTCCATGCCGCGAGGGAAAAGCAGACGCGGGAAGCCCTTACCGGCGGCTTGGCCTCGCAAGTAAACGATACGGAATTTCGGTATCCCGGCCCCAAGCCGCACAGCAAAGAGACGGCCATATTGATGATCTGCGACGGCTCGGAAGGAATGATCCGCTCCATGCCGGAACCCACAGCGGCTAAAATTGAGGGAGCCGTGCATCAACTGATTACCAAACGGCTCATGGATGGCCAATTTGACCAGTGCGATATCACACTTTCGGAGTTGACGATCATTGAACAGTCTCTGGTTCGCACGCTGGTTGGTGCCTATCATGGTCGTATGCCGTATCCCAAGACGCTCGCCATTTCCAGGCCGGCGTAAGGAGACGTCATGAGCATTCACATAGAACTACTGCCTCCCATCGATCGCCGCACCAGTCTGGCGGTGCCATCTAAAATGCGACGGTGGATCAGTTCGCGTGCCGCAACGGCTGCCCGATTGGCAGGGGTAACAAGCGGCAATTGGGTAATTCACCTTGTCAATGACCAACGCATGATCCATTATCATCAGTTGACGATGAACCTTGCCACCATCACGGATGTATTGACATTTAACTATACCGACACGCATATTCCCAACGCTCCTCTGGATATAGAAACAATTATTTGCGCAGATGAGGCCCAACGGCAGGCCGTTGTGCATCATCACATGCTGCCGAAGCTGGAAATTTTACTTTATGCCATTCATAGCCTGTTGCATTGCGTCGGCTATGACGATTCAACCTACGCCAAGGCCCGGCGCATGCACCGCAAAGAAGATGCGCTTCTGCGGCAGATGGCCCTGCCCCCGGTCTATTTTGCCCGCGACTCCAGGGCGGTTAGAAGCCATGCTTCACACAAGGCCCAGGCGGCTGCAAAAGCTTCCTCCAAGAGAAAAAAAACTCGCGGGAAAGGGAGCCGACGATGAATTGGCCCTTGCTGATTATCGGGATATCTTTAGCGGGCACGTTACCGGCGTCGACGCTGGCGTATGCCCTGCGCACGATGTCGCGCGTCACGTTGGAAAAAGAATTAATTAAGCGCGGACGGCAGGCCGTGTTGGATCAGATCAATGATCAGCGCGAAAACCTTGCCTTAACCGCATCCATTATGCGCATCGCTTGTAATGTGTCTCTGGCCGCCGCGACGTTGTACGCCTTCAGCGGCACCACCTTGCCGGATCAGTCGCTCTTGCGGTTTTTTTCCGCCGCCGCACTGTCTTGTGTGCTGTTACTGATTTTTTCCGTGGCGATTCCTAACGCCTGGGCCATCTATGGCGGAGAAAGTCTCATCGCCGCCAGTTGGCCGATGCTGCGTGTCGTCGGCATTCTAGTGACTCCGCTAGTCGATTTTCTCAGGTTATTTGATGAACTGGTTCGCCGACTTGCGGGTATCGACCCCCGGCAACACGCCGATGAGGAAGCGGCCGAAACCACCGAAGAAATTCTTGCCGCCGTCTCTGAAGGCACTGCCGAGGGCGCTGTGGATGACGACCAGCGGAAAATGATCGAAGGCATTATCAGTTTCCGCGATCTGCAGGTCGGGCAGATCATGATGCCCCGCACGGATATGATCACCATCAGTGTGAATGATTCCCTGGAAAAAATTCGCGACAAGATTTTACGCGACGGGCTTTCACGTCTGCCGGTGCATGACGGCAATCTGGATAATATTGTCGGCATTCTTTACGCCAAAGATCTGCTGCAGTTTCTGGGGACCTCGGCGGCGGAAGCCGGCACGCTGGAAATTCGCAAACTCATGCGGCCGCCGCTTTTTGTTCCGCATTCCAAACCCCTGCGCGATCTGTTGCGGCAATTCCGTGCTCAAAGAGTCCATATCGCCATTGTGCTTGATGAATTCGGAGGGACAGCCGGCCTGATTACCAGCGAGGACATCCTTGAAGAAATTGTCGGAGACATCGCTGATGAATATGAAAAGTCACCCGCCTCACAAATCCACCGCGTTGATGAACGCACGGTAGAAGTTGACGGCCGCGCGAACATCACCGACTTGAACCGGGAGCTAGATTGCCATCTTCCGGAAAATCAGGATTATCAGACCATCAGCGGCCTGGTCATTCACGAACTCGGCACGATCCCCGGTAAAGGAGCCACCGTCAAGATTGACGATATCAGCGTCACCGTCGCCGAATGCGACGTTCGACGAATTAAAAAAGTCGTCCTCAAGCTACCTCAGCCGGCTGAAACTTCAGCCCAGGCCGTTACGCCGGAAACCCAATCCATCTAAAGGGGCATTCCGTTTCAGTAACGGCTTTATGTTTGGTTTGATACCGACGCATGCGGTTGCAACGTGTGGAACTTTTTCGGGATAATGCTATCTTGGGCGAGTTGATCGGTTAGACTGCGGAAAAAGGAACCTCATGGCCCGTGAAAAAGCAAACAAACGTCACACTCGCAAAGAAGCTTCCGTGCCCCAGCTTAAGGCTGCTGCCCCGGCCCGGCCTGATCCGGCGACTTTGGAGATCGTGATTTGGCCCGATCCGGTGCTGACGCGGCGGGCGGAGGATGTCGGCACAATTGATTCCTGGCTCTTGCAGGTTGTTGAACGCATGAAGCAACTGATGGAATCCCACGAAGGCGTGGGACTCGCCGCCCCGCAGGTTGGTTTATCACTGCGACTTTTTGTGATGGCGGAAAAAGCCAAAGCCGATCAAGCCGTTGCCGTCATTAATCCTGTGCTGGAGCTGGATTCTCAAACCGAAGAAGCGGAGGAGGGATGCCTGTCTCTTCCGGGAATTCGCGGGAAAGTCATGCGGGCTAAAACAATCACGCTAACGGGGTATGATCTTAAGGGGGATCCGATTTCCATGCCGCTGGAAGGATTCCCCGCGCGCATAGCACAACATGAAAATGACCACCTCGATGGCGTGTTGATCCTATCCCGAATGCCCCCATCAGCCCGGATTGCCCTGGGTAAAAAACTTCGCGAATTAAGAACCCGCTCCTGACCTGATTCTCCGGCCCGCACGGATGGTCCAGACATCATTGATTATCTCGCCACCGCCAATATTACCGCCGGACGAATTCGGGTTTTAGTTGTACAAACATCCGCTCAAATGAGCGGTAAATCGCTTCGCCGATCGTGAGGCGATGCTCAAGGGACAGTTTGTGATAATCTTGCAGAGTCAGGCCGTCATAATGCCCCATCCAACCACAGGCGATGCGGCGCGAGGCCAAAAGAAAGTGCCGCTCCTGAGCGGCCGTGCAGGATAACGGAAACGTCTCCTCAATGACCACGGGTTTACCGACCGCGCAGCGGCGCAGCACATCCATGGCTTGCGTGAGATCCTTGGACTGAGGGTAAATGTGAATGCTGATAAAACTCACATGCGGCGCGATCACGCGCGGTATAAATCCCGAAATCCATCCCCATTTGGGTATCCACGGCAACAGGCCAACGGTAATCAAAGTTTTTTTGTCACGTGAGCGAATGGCCCGGGTCATGGCATTAATCCAGCGGACAGCCAATGCGGGGCGACCGGCATGACCGGGATTCAGTGCGATAAATTGCAGGAAATCGTACCCGCCGAAGGAACTTTTCGGCTGCCATTGCCCAGGCCTCTGCCGGGACCCCGGGACAAGAGGTTCGTTGATCAGATCATAGCAAAATACACAGTGGCTTGGGGCGCAAGTTGCCGCGATCGCGCGCCAGAAATTTTCCTGAGCTTTCCATCGCTGGCGGTCGTTCATGGCGTTGTACCATTTTGGCGTGTCGGAAACGCGGTAACACCCCAGTCCCGTGAGATCGAGATAAAGGTGATTTTTTTCCGCCAGACGCAACAGACGCGACAGCAGCTTCAGCGACACCGGATTGGGTTTTTCCGGAGAGAGCATAAATTTCCCATACTGCAGATGCACGCGAACCACATTGGCACCCAGGCGGCGCATGTTGCGGAAATCCCGCGCCACCGTGGGCCAATGGTGAAGCCAGAAATCCTCAATAAGCCGGCCCCGATTGCCGTAATTAAAGCCCCAAGGATAATAGGCCTTCCGCGAAGGCAACAGCTCAAAGCCACGGTGATCAGGAGCCACGGCAACGCGCTGCTGAGGCGGAGGAACCAGTGTATGTTTCGTAGCGGCCGCCGCCACGCCCGGCATGAAAACCAATAGCACACCAAGACAGGCAAGTTCCAAGCAATATGGAACTGAAAAAAAAGAAGGTTTGTGCCGCAACGCCATGTTAAGGCTCCTGATCATTTACCGCGCCTTGCGGAGCCGGCTTTCGCGGGGATTGCCCGCAACACAAAGAGTGTCTGGATAAAATGACCATCATTGATGCGATCAATAATTCGGATTGTACGATGGGTCTGCCGGGCGATAGCGTTAACCTGCCCCGCAAAGACGCCTTCATCGCGCGTGAGGATATAGAGCCGATGCGGGTTGTGTTCGGCAATGGCGGTAAGTTGGGCGGGGGTTTTCATAGGCAGAATTTCATCAGCATAATATAGCACCCCCAGCCACATCCGATCACCCATAAGTGTGTATATCCGATGCCCATGAACCACTTTCATCATTTGCCGGGTTTCCGCGCGATAGCGACTTACCTGATACCCCTTGCCATCCATATAAGCCCAGTTCATCGCCAACATAAACAGCCAGCCCACCAGCGCATACATCCAAAACGCGCGATCAAATTGCCGGCTAAATTCCCAACGCCACAGCACCACTCCCATCGCTATGACCAGCAACGCCACCGCGCCCCAGCCAACCGGGCTTAAAGCCGCCAATCCCGGCTTAAGCAGGGATGCCGCCTGCATGGCAGTCCAATGTCCGGTAAAATTCAGGGACGGGTGATGGGCCAGCATGACAACGGGTATGAGAATTAAAACCAGCACGCCCGCGCCGATGAACATAATGCTTTGTGCCGCCAAAAGAATTTTTGCCGGTGGTTCCAACTCCAGGTCTTTTTTCAAACGAATAAATTCCTGCCAGACCGCGGCAATCAGCAGAGCCGCAAACGGAAAATTCTGCAGGGCATACCGCTGTTTTTTTTGCGCTGGAATGGTCAGTAAAATCAGGCCCAGTACCAGCACAATCCAGAACATCCACCGACTGCGGCGTTCTTGCGGCGTCGGCGGCGGATCAGAGTGTGTGGGCAAAAACGGTAATGCCAAGCCGGCGATCAAGGGAGGTGTCCAGGGAAATACCCAGGCGATCATCGCCAAATAATACCAGCGCGTATCCGGCAACACGCTGACATAGCGACGAAACTGGCGGGTCCAGATATGCCAGGCACTTCCGCCATATTCCGCATGATACCGTATTGCCACGGCAATAAGCCACGGGGAAAAAACCGCAATGGAGACAACCAGCGCCAGGAGAATGCCCAGCCAGCAGCGACTGTTTTTGCGATGCTCCCACAGCAGCCAGAAGCCGAAGGGCACCAACACATACATCGGCGGCACCGGCCCCTTGCTTAATACAGCCAGCCCCAACGCCACACCGCCCAGCCCGGACCACACCCACCAGCGCCTGGGATATTCAGCCGCCACCAGCAAACCCAGAAATCCCAGCGTGGTGAAGGCTGTCCCGTAGATATCATAAGACGCCATCCGGGCCTGCCGGATGAACACCACCATGGACGCCAGAGCAATGGCCGCAAACAGCCCCAAACGCCGATCACGCGAGGTAACACATCCTATGCCATAGGTGGCCCAGCAGGTAAACAAGCCCAGCACAACGGATGGCAGGCGAACCACCCAGAGATTGTCGGTATGAAACAGCATGGCCAGACCGGCAGGTATCCATACCGGCAGTGGCGGCTTTTCCAGCCGGGGCATCCCGCCCAGTGTGGGAATTAGCCAATGGCCATCACGGTACGCTTCGCGGATGGGCACAAGATTAAACAACTCCATCATGGCGGTGGCTTGGCCATGGCCCAATAATTCCAGGAACAACGGCAGGGCAAACGCGGTGATGATGGCTAAAGCGCCCCAGTGTGGAATATTGCAATCCGCGGCGGCCGGTGGCGCATGATTGCCGCTGGCGCTGCCGGAGCAAAATGTTGAACTACGTTGTGTTTCGCTCATGATGGCCCAGTAGTGTCAGAATGCGAATGTCTCAGTTGCAGCAGCGGCTTGCCAGGCCGCCCGCGCCAAACTTGCCGCCCATGGCGAATTTCCCGGACGGTATACACCGGCTTGCGTTGGGCTTCAAAATATACACGCGAAATTAACTCCGCCAGCAGCCCGGTGGAAAAGAACATCAGCGCCATCATAAACAGCATGGCACCAAGAATCAGCAGAGGCCCGTGCGACGTAAGAATGCTGTAACCGCGAATTTTTTCATAAATTAAAAACAGGCCGATCAAAAACGATCCCGCCAGAGAGATCAATCCGATTTTCCCAAATAGATGCAGCGGCCGAGTGAGATAGCTGTTAAGGAATTTAATGGTCAGCAGGTCCAGCATCACACGAAATGTCCGACCGATTCCATAATTGGAAGGGCGATATGGGGCATTAATATTTTTGATGGGCACTTCGGCGATGGTGGCCCCGGCCATGGCCGCCAGAGCTGGGATAAAGCGATGCGAATCCCCATAAAGGTTCAAATGCTCAATAAGATCGCGGCGGTACGCCTTGAACGTGGTACCGAAGTCATGAATCTCCACACCGGATATTTTCCGAATCAGCCAATTGGCGGTTTTGCTGGGTATACGCCTTAGAAACAGGCCATCCGCCCGGCGTTGCCGCCAACCGGAAACGACATCAAAGCCTTCATTAATTTTGGCGATGAATTTTGGAAGTTCATCGGGGTCATGCTGTAAATCACCGTCCATGGCGATAATGATTTCTCCCCGGGCATGATCAAATCCGGCTGCCAGGGCGGGAGTTTGCCCAAAATTGCGCCGCAACTGAATGACCAGGATATGCTCATCTCCCTGTCCCAGGGCACATAGTCTTTCATAGGTTGCGTCGGAACTGCCGTCATCGATGAAAATAATTTCATAAGGCTTTTCCAGAGCCGCCAGATTGCGCGTCAGGGCGGCGTACAACTCGCTGATGGAAGCCTCTTCGTTATACATGGGAACAACCATGGAATAATACGGCTCCGGCGTGACATGCTGCCACTCCGTCGGCGAGGGGGCTAAATGTGCTGAAACCATTTCCATATCAACTCCTGCCCGGACTGCCGACCGGTCCTTCACTTCACGCATGGCCGATTTAGCGGGCCTGCCAGATTATAAACCTTACTGACTACGTTGGACATGCGCATAGTAGGCTGTGTTAAAATCGCTGCGGCCGGCCCGGCGGGCATCAGGAAGCAGGGTGCCGATATATACGATCTTGCGCCGCAGCGCGATGGCCGCCGCCCCCGCCCGATGCTTAAAGCCCTGAACAGAAATCACGCATTTGAAATTTTGCGGACCATTTTCAATCGTTACACTTACCCCGTGTTTTGCAATAAATTCAGCCGCATTTTGCGCATACCGGGGTAACGTGGTCAAAATAACCAGATACCATCGATTGGGAGAGCGAACAACCTGGGATGCCGGAACCACGCGGCCAACGTGTACCGGCGGCGGCGACGGTTTTGAGGGAGTTGCCGAATGGGCCGTCGGGGTCGAACCGTTGTCATTAAAGGGCAGTAATTGCGGCTGCACAAGTCCCGGCGTAGGTGTGCCGGGAGAAATGGCAATGGGCTGAAGCGGCTGGCGAGCTCGATGATGACTGGTGGAAACAATGATGATCACCGCCAAAATGAGGGCCACAACTCCCGCAACGGCCACCAGTATCCAAGGGCGAAATCGCGCGAGGATCTGGTCCAGCAGAACCGGCTCCAGGGAAGCGGGCGACGCGGATGGTGGAACCGGGGTTTCGGTTTTCGCCCCGGTAGCGGCTGGAAAAAGCGACGCTCTAGTCGGCGGCGGACGGATCGATCCGGTGGCGGGCGTGCGTAACGGTGTACGATTATTCATCGAGGGCGTGGATTCGACCGTCGGCGGCTTGGGTGTTGCCGCCGGTGTTTCCTTTTTAGGTGTTTTCTGGGTCGTCCTGCCTAACACTTCATAAAGCGTGGCGGCATCTTTTTTTCTATTTGTCGCCATACATCACCCCGAAAATTCGCGAGCCTGACAATCCTTGTGCGCCGCGTATAGCGTAATGTATCGACCCGGAGCGGTAACTACAATCACTGGAATGATTATTTTTTCAATTCCCACATTTAATAAAATACGTATCATGGACTAATCAATGGTAATGGAAGATTCAATGACCCTGTTTTTTCTTCATCCCGGCCTGTTGGTTCTTCCCGTGCTGGTCGCCGTGGGCGGCTGGTTTCTGCTGCCGCGCGGCGGAATTAATCAATACCCTTTCACCATTTTGGAATTCTGGCCGGTGGAAACGCGCGAAGCTGCGGGCCGCTGGAAAGCAAGGCCGGATTGGCCTTGGATATTCATTCTCATAGCGGGGGTACTTGCCGCCCTGGCATTGTGTTCACCACGCCTGCAAACAACCGCGCGAAAAAATGCAGCCGCGCCGAGCATAACGCTGCACGCCATTGGCCGCAGTCTTCCCCAGAACAACCGAAGCCTGGATGTATTTATCCAATCCCCTGATATCCCCCGCAACTCCAGTTACCAAGTCATCCTTACGACCCACCAGCAAATCTTGCGACGGAGTGTATCCGCTGCAACGCTGAAAGCTGGAATCGATATATCTCCCGTGTCGGCAACGCCCAATATTGCCATCACGCTTAAGCAAGACCATCGAATCATCGCACAAAAAACCCTGCAACGGGAATCCGGCACCAGGCCCATTTCCGGGCATTTTATCGGCACGCCACTATCCGCTTTTCTTCGGCTCTTCGCGGCCATGCAGGAAGTGACCCTGCATGGCCATGCGGATGATCCCAGCATCTGGATCGTCCACCAACGGCGTTTTAATCCGAAAATTCTGCAGGGGATATCACCCAGCACCATTGTTCTATTGGGCGATACACCCGGCCCAGGACTCAAACCAGGTGCGGTGATAACCCTGAACCACGCCGGCCCACTGACTGCGCTAAGGCATCATGGGTTGATGCAAGCGGTAGATCCTTCCCGCGCTACCGTGCGGAAATTTTTTACTGCGCAGCTCAATTCGCGTTGGCGCAGTCTCATGGCCATTCAAGGCCACACCTGGCTGGCGGAAAGACGCGATGCGCCGCGCGAACAAACGTGGCTGTGGCTGGCGGACCCCGTGGATTCAGCATGGACCACATGGCCGGATCATGCATCTTTTGTTATCTTTTTCGCCAATGTTCTGGCTCAGTTGCAAAAATCGCCCAGCCCCGGCGGATCAGGAAACTGGTGGCGGCCCACCGCCTCACACCCCAAGGTCCTTGCACAAGGGCCAAAAACTAGTGTGCGGGCAATGGGCCTTAATATTGAACTTGCCGTGCTTGCGTGCGTGTGTCTGCTTTCCGGCGTATTGTCTATGGCGTTGGGTGCCAGGAGTTTGCACACCAACACTGCCAACATACCCTGAAAGATCCGCCGCCAACGCCGCGGCCCTGTTTAGTGTCCAAACAGGCCGCGGAAATTATTGATGATATTGGGCGCGTTTTTAAGGGTATTGCCCAAATCATGGCCGATATTCTTCAGCGGTTTAGCGCTTAAATGCAATTGCGGCTTGCTGGTGGTGCCGTCAATACTTAACGGGATCGGCAGGGTAATGCCGGCCCCAGTCACATTCACATCCTGATGCACGGTCTGATCCAGGCCCACCCAACCGGAAAAGTCCATTCCAAAGCTGACAAGAAGTATCTGGAGGTTCTGGTAATAAATTTTCCCCTTTTTGAGATCAAACGTTGTCGGGCGAATGCCGCTGTCTTTCATTGCCAGGCCCGATCCGCCGTTGCTTATCAGCGGGCCCATACTGCGGCCGATCAGGGAAAACAACGGGGAATCAGTGGTTATATGCGTTGCGCTGATGGTTCCCGTGAGTGTCCCTGTTTTCTTAAGCTGTGCGTAGGCCAACGGCAGCGCCGCCTTCTGCAACTGCACATTGACCGTTCCGGTAAGCTGCACGCCGGCGGAATTCTTTCCGGCACCCCATGCCAAGGGCAGGAAATTCAGCAGACTTCCGCCCATGTCCTCGTTGATTTGCACCTGATTCACCAGCGACAAGGGACTTGTGAGGATATATTCCGGAGAAGCAAGGTTAAAATCAATGTGACCGCCGGTATTGAGCGTACCATTATTGGCGGGTATCGCGCTGGGGATTAAGCGCAGAATACCGCCGGCTTGGACGAACGGAATTTTGCCAGGCCCGAGCGTCAGGCCATCAATGGCGATTTTATCAAATCCTAAAGACGTCTGGGCGATTTCCAGCTTGCGAAGTTCGCGTAAACCCTTGTCCGCAGTGAGCTGACCTGTGATATGTAATTTCATGGTATGCTTGCCCGACATGACCAGCCCGGCGGGCAGCATCGGTCCCAGCAACGCCTGTATGCGCGCCAGATTATAGCTGATCGCGCCGCTGACATTTTCCGGCGATTTATCGGACCAGGCAATCACGCTGCCTTTGTTGAGTTCAATGGTATTGCCGCCGGAGCCGGTCACGGCATGTTCTCCGACTGTACACGTATTAAGACATGTGAATGTTGTCGCCGCCGGATTCAGCAAACCGGAAACCGCCAACACCAGATTATCCGGAGGCAGTTTCGCGGAACTTCCGGGAATCGTCAGTTGGTAGTTTTTTACCCCGCCGCCGATCGTGAAGCTGATCGAAGAACTCGGGGGAGTACCTGATCCAGAAGCGCCGACCGCCCCTTTCAATGCCAAGGCACCCTGAAGTTTTGAGCCCGCTTGCAGTTTTCCCAGGGCCTCAAGCAAAGGCACAAATCTTCCTAAATTGGCGTCGATGGCGAAGGCGGGTATCGTCGCCGTCATGGACCCGCCGGTTTGCAGCGTCATGGGCTTTGGAACGCTTAAATCAACGGCTCCATCGGAAGTGTTAATCGCCAGAGACGAAATTTTTACTTTTGTCGCTTTGCCCATCAGTGCCTGACACGCCATATCAACAGTTAGTTTTGGTTCCACAAATTGGGCGGCAGAAGCCTTGGGCGCGGTATTGCGGAAGCTGATTTTATCCATTTCCAGGTGCAACTTGGATATCGTCACAGAACCGGGTTTATACGCCGCGGCAATGACCGAATGGGTGACCGCTCCACCAATATCATCATGGGCCAGCGACGGTGAAAACATGGCAGCCATTTTCATCACCGCGGGCAGATTGATGCTGGAAATATTGATTTGCGCCTGCGGAACAGTCCATCCGGCGGCGAGTTTTTGTGCTTCCAAGTTGCCGCTGGGAATATTAATTTCCGCACTTTGAATTGCAAGGGTGCTGTTGACACCGGTGATGGCACCGTGCGGCGAAAGCAGGGTTCCATCGGAATGGATGTTCACAGCCGGCTCAGTAATCACCGGCCGCCCCTGACCCAATCCTACCGACAATCCATTAACCGCCACGTTCAGGTGGTAGGGGATTTTCTGCGCTAATATATCGGCGGCGGTGGCATTAATATCCAGCGTGCCGGCCACGCTGCAGCCATTTAACGCCACGAAAGGAGCCGCCTCCTGCACCAAATTGGCCAGCACCGCCTGCAGGCTTAAGGCGTAGGCTCCGTGGTTTTGTCCGGTCACGAGCAGATTTAATTGCGGCGTGCTTTCCGGCTTCCCATTTACAGTGGCGGCCTGATCCAACATACCTTTAAGCAGATTCCACCGCGTGCCCGAGCGTTGAAAGTTTGCCCCGACCAGCACCGGATTAATAATAAACGGCGCTTTTTTCCAGGTGCCGCGCAAATCGGTCAGCGACAGGGTTTCTCGACCGGTTGATTGCGTTCCCTTGTTGATTAAATCAGCCCGTAAATTCATCATGCCGTGCCTTAGCCGCAACGCCAGTTTGCCCAAGCCCAGCGTGTGCCGAAAGCTTGATGTGAACCAGCCCAGATTGCAGTCGCTGCTTACGTGCAGGTCTGATGCGCCCCAGTCGGCCTGATTATTCTGGATGGCCTTAAGTTCCGCCAATGTGGCATCACCCGACACCAGCATTCGAAGATTATTCGATTTCAGCCCCACGGAACCAATATGAAATCGTTTTCCCTTCCAAGAAATATTCAAAGGCAATGTCACGGTGCCCACTTGCGGTTGATCTCCCTTCAACAGAGTGCCGCCCAGCGCGCAGTTGGTAATTGCCAGCGGTCCGGAAATTTCTCCGCTGCCCGCTTCGGGCGCATTGACAGAAATTTTCCCGTTCACCACGCCATGAAATACGATGGATCGACTGGTGCGTGGCAAAATCTGGGAGATGGCGGTCAGATCAAGATTAGATACCAGCAGTTTAAGTTTACCGGTCAGTTGATTCAAAGGCAGAATTTCTCCATTTTTTATGGCTGTTAAATTCGCCACCAGGGAAAAGTCCGCGGGCTTGGCTTGAGCCTGAACGATATGCAGGTGAATATCAGCCTTAACGGGCTTGCCCAAGGTATTAAAAGCTACCGTGCCGTTGACCGCGGCCGAGCCGTTCGGCGCGCCGTTGGCCTGCGTCCAATGCAATGGACGAATGGCAAATTGAACCCCACTATTCACCGGCGGCAGCGTTCCGGAAAGACGCTGGGCAATCGCCGGGCCGGAATGCCCCAAACTGATCGCCGCCGTCACCGTGGTTTGTCCACCGACAAAATGCAGACCGCTGGGCAAAGCAATCACGTGTGGTAAAGCTGTAAGCGTCTGCGCCAGCGGAGCAGACGCTGTAATGTTAAACACGGCGAGCTTATCGGAAACGTTTTTATGACGCAGCACCGCCAGCACCGTGGCAATGGATCCATGCCCCGTCACTGCCGCCCCGCCCAGCGCGGTCTCAATGCCCAGGGCGCTGATCTGATAATCATCGGCCTGCCACGACGCATTAATCGGAACCTGCACCGTTCCTAACTGGGGGGAATCTCCCTTCAACATCGCTCCAGAGAGTGCCGCATTTTTCACCAGAATATGACCCACGACCGAACCGGTCCCCGGCGCGGGAATCTTGGCCGCCAAAGCCAGGGTCAAGTCCCCACTGGGAGAAATCTTGACTCCAGCCATACTTAATACCGGTGCCAGCGCCGCAAGATTCAGCTTTTGTATTCCCGCGGTGACCGTCCCGGTCATGTTTGCGACAGGCATGATTTGCCCGTTGGCAATGGCATTGATTTCCGCCGCGACATGAATTTTGCTGCGGGCCTGATTGACCAGGCCGGCGGCGGTATCCAACTGCACCTTGATCGGTTTATTGTCTAAGGTATTCACTGCTACGATCAGGTTCGTATGGTCCGCATGAAAAGGCTCTAACCCCGGCGACGTAAAAGACGCCTGAGCCAGGTTCAATGTCAGCGTGGCATTAATTTGCGGAAGCGCGGTTGCAGTGCCGCCGCTTTGGGTTGTTTGCGGCACTGCGGCCTGCGTGGAGGCGGGTGATGCCGCCGCCGGATGCGGATTGGCCAGTGCCTGCATGATATTTAGCTGATGGTTACTGTCGCGGCTAAGCGTGAGCGTCTTAATATCAATGGCAATATTTCCCACATTATGCCAATTCGTTAATAAATTCAGAATGCTGCGGTGCGTCACAATATTGACATCGCCGACTACCACATCCCCATTGGGGTCTTTGAGCGTCACACGGTTCAACTTGGCGGGCGTAAACCATCCTAAAGACATGCGCCCGATTGCCACGCTGCCGCTGATGCGCGAGTTAATTTGCGATTCCACAAAGCGCACCCCCGGCCCGGTGCACATCATGCTGGGAATTGCCAGTACGAGCAATACCAGCAATAGCAGCACAATTCCCACCACGATAGGCCACCGTCGCCGCTTACGCGCCGGCGTGTTAGACCCTCCGCTGGATACGTTATTTGCTCCCCCGTTGGAATTACTTCCGCCCGGAGCACCGGAATTCATCGATGGTTTATTATCAGTCATTACTTAAATCCTGTTACCACGTAATTTCATTACCACGCCGCCCGGCCATGGCCATGGCAATCGCCATACTGGCCCCGCGGGAGCGGCTTTCACCATAGTATATCCGCGGACATTCCAATTGTATCGAGTGGCGGTTTCGTTCGGCCCGGCCCATGGCCCCCCACGCCCGCGTTCCCGCCCGCGTCACTTGCCCAATGAGGGTCAAAAACACTATCATCTATTGCGGCAAGATTGGCGGGAAGGTTTGGTATACCCGGATTTTTTAGTCATTCTGCCGCTTGGATTGGAAAGCTTCTCCCATGATTGAATTTAATAATGACCTGCTTATACCCCCCCTCCATCAACCTAAGGGCTATCGGCCCGGATTTGATATCCACGCCGTCATTGACGGCAAGGCCCGCATGACCGAGCAGCAGCTTGATGAACTGTATCACCATGCCCCTCTGATTGATCTGGGCCGCTGGGCCTTTGCCGCAAGTCAGCGGCTACACCCGGAAGACTACCGCACGTACGTCATTGACCGGAACATTAATTACACCAATATCTGCACCGCCCGCTGCACATTCTGCGCGTTTAAGCGTAACGACCCAAACGCCCACGACGCCTACACCCTTTCTTATGAACAGATTTATGAAAAGATCCGCGAACTTGTCAGCATCGGCGGCACGCAGATTCTCATGCAAGGTGGCATGAACCCCGCCTTGCCTATTACCTATTATGAAGAGCTTCTTGGCGGCATACGGGAAAAATTCCCCGGTGTGCATATCCATGCCTTCAGCCCCCCGGAGTTTGTGGAATTCTCCCGGTTTTTTAATCTGCCCGTATCCGAGGTTCTCGCGCGCTTTAAGGCCGCGGGTCTGGCCACGGTTCCCGGTGGCGGTGGTGAAATATTTTCTGATCGCGTGCGCAGTAGAATTGGTCCGGGCAAATGCTCCGGCGATCAGTGGCTGGATGTCATGACCGAAGCTCATAAACTCGGCATGCACACCAGCGCCACCATGCTTATTGGTCACATTGAAACCATTGAAGATCGTATCGATCACATGCGACGCGTGCGCCAACGGCAGGATTGGGCCTTGGCCAACGCCCCCGCCCATTACACCGCATTTATCCATTGGACCTATCAACCCGATAATACGCCTCTGGATAAAAAGCGCAAGTGGAATCCTGATTCCGGCATACCGTTTGAATTCGACAACGGCCGCACAGTTAGATTGGCCGATGCCAATGAGTATCTGCGCATGCTGGCGCTGGCCCGCCTGTATCTGGATAACGTACAGAACCTGCAAAGCAGTTGGGTGACAATGGGCCCCAAGATCGGCCAATTGGCCCTGTTCTTTGGGGCCAACGATATGGGCAGCGTCATGATGGAAGAAAATGTTGTCAGCAGCGCGGGCACCTCCTTCCGCCTCTCCGAGGAAATGATCTGCCGCCTGATCCGTGACAGCGGCTGGATTCCCGCCCAGCGCAACCAATTTTATCAAGTACTCAAGCGCCATGACGGCCCGCAATCACCGGACTTACAGCCGCGCAAAGCCGGTGAATTTGCCAAGCGACAGCATCAGATCACGGCCGAAGCCCTCGCCCAATACAAGGCCATCGAACTAACCATCAGCGCCGCCCGCACCCGCAGCACAATTGCTCAATGATCATTGATCATTGAGCACAACACCGCAATCCATTATTTGCTCGCCTGCTCACCTGTTCCAAATTCCCCTGCTCCGCGGCGACAGCCGCCGCGCTGGCACCGCCCCAATGACCATTGTTCATTGAGCGCAGCGCCCATGAATGCCGTCGCCAATTTTATAAATTCGTTATGTCCTCGTTTCACTGCTCCGGGATTTTTCCCGGGGGCGCGACCCATCCCGGCGCGCCGGGACGGCTTTATGGGAAAATATGTGATTGGGGTTATTTAAAAAATATGTAGGGCCGCGGGCCGACGCCCCGGCGGACGTTGTGGCGTTCCACGTAGCCAATGGCACTTTCCCAAACCTTGCCATCATAAATAAATCCACGCCAATTTCCCTTGGCCCATACCGGACCGGCATAACCGCATTCCCTCCGGATACGTTTGGTGCACTGATCCGCGATCCATTTGCTGGTGTTGTCGATATCGTGTGCCGTTTGCGTCAAAACCAGATGGATATGCGTTGATTCCAACGAGGCCGCAGCAATGCTCCAATCCGATTCCGCCATGCACTGGGCCAAGGCCGTTTCAATGCACGCCAGCATGGATGCCGACCAGCGCACCGGCGGTTGTCTCATTCGTTCCGCCGCCATGCGTAACCGCACCGGATCACCGGGCTGCAATCTGTGCGGCTCGGTCAATCCGATTTCCGCATCCCACGCCGTGGACCACGATCCACGATCATCACCCGGCAACCATAGGCCGTAGGCACTTTTTACAATGTGATACCCAATCGTTTTCATCATCCCCCCATAAAGCCGCGACCGTTGGTCGCGCCCCATCGCGGTTACCACCTTCGCCATTATGCCATGTTACGCCACCGCCACAAGCCACCACGGCCCAGCGAAAACCACCCCGCAACAAAAAAAACGCCACAACAGCGTTCGACAGTCTTTAAGCGGTGCGCTGGGGCATGCTGCGTTGCACGCAGGATGTGGACCTTACAGTGATGGTACACCGCATGGCCCTTAACGACCGGCCAGCGACACATTACGGCCGATTGCGTCGGCCTCGAAAAGATGGCATTTATCCATGGCCACAAAAAAGCTTCCGGGGGATTGCGGACGGATTCCCGGCAGATGATGGGCATCGGTCCGACACACCATTTGCGGCTGATTGGCCATGGTAAAGTAAACATCCACTTTATCGCCCAGTGGTTCAATGACGCTGACGGTTCCGCGGATGCAATTATTCTCTCCGGCAAAGCGTCCCTCATTACACGGTGACATCGACTCCGGCCGCACGCCGAGAATCAGGGGACCAGCGGCACTTTGACCGAGATTTGCCGTCAATTTTTCCGGCAGGGTTAAACGCTGATCGCCGAATACAAACTCCCGACCACTTTGCAGTGTGCCGGAAAAAAAGTTCATCGGCGGCGTGCCGACAAATGAGGCAACAAACCGGTTCACTGGATGTTCATACACCTCCAGCGGCGGAGCGCACTGTTGAATCAAACCATCTTTCATGACCACAATACGATCACCCAGCGTCATGGCTTCTTCCTGATCGTGCGTTACATAAATGGTTGTGGTTTGCAGCCGCAAGTGGAGCTTTTTTATTTCCGAGCGTGTTTCCACACGCAGTTTGGCATCAAGATTTGAAAGCGGCTCATCAAAGAGAAACGCCTTTGGATCACGGACAATCGCCCGCCCCACCGCCACGCGCTGCCGCTGCCCGCCGGAAAGGGCTTTGGGCTTGCGCTGCAGGTAATCGGTCAGACCGAGAATGGCGGCGGCTTCACGCACGCGCTGGTCGATGAGCTGTTTGGTCAACCCCAGTTCACGCCGCCGCAGTTGCAGGGAAAATGCCATATTTTTATAAACGCTCATGTGCGGATATAGCGCATAGTTCTGAAAAACCATGGCAATATCGCGATCTTTCGGGGCAACATTATTCACCACGCGACCATCAATACTCAGCGTCCCCTCGGAAATCTCTTCCAAGCCCGCCACCATGCGTAGCGTGGTTGTTTTCCCACAACCCGACGGCCCTACCAGCACCACAAACTCCCGATCCTTAATCGTGAGGTTAATACTGTTGACCGCGCGCACGCCGCCCGGATAGATTTTGGAAACCTGCTTAAGTTCAACGGTCGCCATTGATGAACATTTTCCTCCAATGACACAAAACCGGTCAAAACGACATTGGTCAGGAGTTCTACGTGGCCAATAGAACCACCGATTGACGGTATCATCGGGAAAAACGGCCATAAGTTCAATGGCAGGTCGAGAATTATTGAATTATTTCGCGTCCAGCCAATTATCCGCCCAGTGAACGTCTACTTTTAGAGGGACCGTCAAGATAATGGCTTGTTCCATTTCCTGGCGAACCAACGCGGCAAATTCCTCCACGGCCGCACGGGAACATTCAAATACCAGTTCATCGTGCACCTGTAAAAGCATTTTGATGCGTGGATCCCCATCCACGCGTTTGGCAATTCGTACCATCGCCTGCTTAATTAAATCGGCAGCCGAGCCTTGAATAACACTATTGACGGCGGCGCGCTGCCCAAAATTGCGAGTGGCTTGCCGCTCTGAATTTATTTCCGGGATGGGGCGCCGACGCCCCAATATCGTGGTGACAAAGCCATGCTGCTGCGCTTGTGCAATGCAATCATGAGAAAATACGGCAATGCCCGGGAATCGCTTTTTGTAGGCCGTGATAAACGCTTCGGCCTGGCTTTGCGAAATTTTCAGCACTTGCTTGAGGCCAAATGAGGTTTGACCGTAGATAATGCCGAAATTAACGGTCTTCGCTACGCGGCGCATATCGCTGGTGACCTGATCAGCGGGAACGTGATAAATCTCCGTGGCGACAAACTGGTGAATATCCTGATTGCGGGCAAAGGCGTCTGTCAGGGCCGGCTCGCGGCAATAGTGGGCCATGATGCGTAATTCAATCTGTGAATAATCAGCGGCCAGAAGCACTTTGTCCGGACCGTCGGCAATGAACGCCCTGCGAATTTCGCGGCCTTCATCGGTTCGGATAGGAATGTTCTGCAAATTCGGATTGCTGCTGGAAAGTCGCCCGGTTTCCGCAACCGTCTGATTAAACTGGGCGTGCACCCGCCCGGTTCGGGCAGCTTCTTGAATTAATGAATCGACATAGGTATTTTTCAATTTTCCAAGTTGTCGATATTCCAGCACCAGCGCCGGCACCGGGTGTTGATCCGCCAGGGATTCCAGAACCGCCACATCCGTGCTGTAGCCGGTTTGGGTCTTTTTGCCGCGGGGCAACTGAAGCTTTTCAAAAAGCACCTGTGCGAGTTGTTTGGGGGAATCAGGATTAAAATCTGTCTCCGCCGCTTGCATTATTTGCCGGCGCAGAGAATCAATTTTCTTCCCCAGGCGAAGGCCCAGTTCTTCCAGGTGCCGGCTGTTGACTTTAATGCCCGTGCGTTCCATTTCCGCCAGAATTTCCACCAAAGGCATTTCCAGTTCAAACATCAGTTTGTCCATGCCCATTGCCTGGATCAACGGAAACAAAACGACCGCCAGACGGTACGTGACATCCGCGTCTTCGGCGGCATACTGCGTGGCCCGATCCAGCGGCACATCCGCAAAACTCACCTGCTTACGGCCCGAGCCGATTACGTCGGTAATGGGAATTGGCTGAAGTTTAAGATAATCCGCCGCCAGAGAATCCATGGACAGGCTCTGCCTTGCGGCATCCACCAGATAACCGGCCACCATCGTGTCAAAATAAATTCCCCCAAGCGGCATGTTGTGCCGATGCAGAACGTGCATGTCATATTTCAAATTCTGCCCGATTTTTCGGATATTTTCATCAGCCAGCAAGGGTGCCAAGCGGGCGGAAATATCGGCAAGAGAAAGCTCGCATCCCGGCCCCATCACCGGAATATACCAGGCCAACGCCTCACGTGCGGCCAACGATATTCCACACAGGCGAGATTCCAGCGCGGAAAGGGAATCGGTTTCGGTATCAACCGCCAGCCAGCGATGGCCATTGCCAATGCCCTCCAATAACGCGTGGAGTTCCTGAATCATCGCGTCTAATGCTGCCAGGCTATTGACCAAGCGATAATCACCCTGCACACGGCCGAGTTCCACGGGTACGGCCACCGGTGTGGATAAAACCAACGTGGGATCGGGGTTGCGAACTTCCGTAAGCACTGCGGTCGAAGCCACCTCCGACGTATCAAAAAGACCTCCGGGCGCAGCAGAGCTAGAGGGTTTATTGGCCACAGTAACGCCCGCGGCAGCGGTAGAGCTCGTGGCCACCGAAATGGGCGGCGGAGGAATTCCCAACATTTGTTGTGTTTGCCGTAATACTGGCAGGAGTCGCTGGAACTGCAACTCATGGAATACCGGTTCCAGTTTCGCCAGCGAGGCAGGATCAAAATCCACGCCGGGCAATTCCAGCGGAACGTCATAGCGCAATTGCACCAATTGCCTTGATTGCGCCAGCACTGGCAAATTGTCGCGTAAGGCCTGGCCAATTTTTCCGGTAATTTCGCCCGCATGGGCAATTAGATTATCCAAATTCCCATATTGGGAAATCCATTTGGCCGCCGTTTTCGGGCCAACGCCCGGAATACCCTGAATGTTATCTGCCGTATCACCGGTTAATGCCAGCACATCGCCGGCCTGCTGCGGCGAATACCCTTTGCTTTTTACCAGCGCGGCGGCATCAATCGTTTCACCGGTTTGAATGTCGTAAAGCCGAACCTTATCTCCTACAAGCTGGTCAAGATCTTTATCCCGCGAACAGATAAAAATATCCGGTGGATCAACTTGTGCGCTGATTCGCCGCACCAGCGTGGCGATCACATCATCCGCTTCAAACCCGGCAATGCGCAATGTTGGAAGTGCCATAATCTGCGCGATATCCATAATCCGCTGAATCTGCGGGCGCATGTCATCGGGCATGGGTTTGCGATGGGCTTTGTATTGACTGTCCAGAAGTTCGCGCCCACTGGAACCTGCATCCATTGCCAGAACCAATCGGGAGGGCTTTTTCGCCTGCAACAATTTCAACAAAGCGGAAACAAAGCCAAAAGTAGCATTGGTAGGTTCGCCAGACGGCGCATTCAAGGGCGGAAGGGCATAATACGCCCGATAAATTTGCGCATGGCCATCAATAACGTAAAGTGTCTGTGACGTCGTCATACGTGTATTTTAGCCCATAACGCGCATTGTGGGGATATAATGAGCAGGTCAAAGCGATTCAGACAAAGGCCGGAGTGGGATTCGAACCCACGAATCGCGGATTTGCAATCCGCTCCCTTAGTCCACTCGGGCATCCGGCCGGATGGTGGAAGAATAATAATAGGATAATTGGGGCAAGCCGACAACTGCGGGGTTCCCGGGTTGCAAAAATGTGGCGCAGACTTGCAGTTTCGGGTATGGTATCGTAAATTGCTTGGCTCGGCGGGCAGATAGCTCAGCTGGTAGAGCAAAGGACTGAAAATCCTTGTGTCGCCGGTTCGATTCCGGCTCTGCCCATAAAATCTGGCGGAAGCTTTTTTCCGCGGTAGCTCAATGGTAGAGTCCCGGCGCGCCGGGATTAACCGATCGGTTGTCGGCTCGAGTCCGGCTCCGATAGTATAAATTTGGCGGAAGCCTTTTTTCCGCGGTAGCTCAATGGTAGAGTCCCGGCGCGCCGGGATTAACCGATCGGATTGTCGGCTCGAGTCCGGCTCCGATAGTATAAATTTGGCGGAAGCCTTTTTTCCGCGGTAGCTCAATGGTAGAGTCCCGGCGCGCCGGGATTAACCGATCGG
>JAKAEZ010000069.1 GCA_021819825.1 Planctomycetota bacterium | reverse complement strand
TTTAACGCCCGCGGGTAAAAAAGCGTTACATCCGGGCCGCAACCTCATGGCGGTGCATGTGCTGCAAACCACCGGCGGCCAGTTCTTTGACGCGGGATTGGCACAATGGTATATACCGAAGAATTAATGGAGTGATTCATGGCGCTATTCGATGAAATTGCATCACGCCTGTATCGCGGGCTTTGTTGTGTTGCGGAGGGGCACTGGCCCGTCGGCAGCATCTCGCGAACTTCGGTGTGTTCGTGCAGAGTTTTGATAGCTGCGGCATTGACAGGCTTTCTGGTTTTGCCGTTTGCCCAAGGTGCGCAGGCCGCGACCATCAGCCGCGTACAACTTCCCGTCGTCACTCGGCCTTATCCAACGCTTCAGCCTAAAATGCGCGCTCCGGCACGACATCTGTTTGTTGCTAAGATGGCGGGACTTTCCAAATCCCAGCGCGTGCTGCTGACCAGTTTGCAGGGTCTGGTGAACCGCGCCAAACCGCGCATTTTTCTCATATGGGGAAAAGATGATTCTTTTTGGCTCAAGCAAATGCAAAAGCAGGGGGCAACCGGAACCGCCATCTCGGTACGACATCCGCTTTCGCTCGTGCGGCGTTTTCGCGCATCTATCCACGGCGCTGTCGTGCCGGATCCGAACGTGTATGACTCCCCGGACATAGCAGCAGATATTGCGGCAGTCGATGATCTCGTTATTGCCACACCGCAATTGGCACACCGGTTAAATCTTCCGATTCGGGTCGATTTACGCGGCAAGTTCACATCCGATGCCCAGGCCCTCCGGTATTTACGCGTGCGCCTGGCACGGGAGATGAATCCGTTTTTATTCTTGTGCCTTGATCCGAAGCTACTTGCCGACGGCGGGGAAGATCAGATTATCGCGGCCAAAGGTATGAGCTTCTGGGTTACCGGTCCCGATGCCGGTAACGAGCCTGGTGCCAACATGGCTGCGGAAAAATGGCAGATAGAACGGCTTTTTGCGCAAACGCCGCTCGATGGCGTGGTACGCGGCTATTGGTGGTGCGGCAATCGCATGGGCTTGGATGAAGGGCCGGGCGTGGCATTGGGGGCTAAGTATGGAAAAATCACTGTAGTCAGTGACTATCTGCAAAATATGTCGGTCTTTAGTGGCGTGAAACTGTCGCGCATCACCCAGCATTTTGCACCGCCGCCGCCGTTGAATCGCTCCAAAGTTTACCTGTCCTTGGCCATATCTGACGGCGATAATTTGTGCATGTGGTACCACTTTTTTCGGCATTGGTTTGTCAATCCCGCGCACGGCAAACTGGCCATCGGCTGGGGCATGGGGCCGACGCTCATTGATGAAGCCCCAACGCTGGCCCGCTGGTTCTACCAGCACGCCGACAGTAAGGATGAGTTCTTTTGTGATGTCTCAGGTGCGGGTTATATTTATCCGCCGGACTGGGGGAAAAGATTGCTCCACCGACGCGCGGCCTTCAGCGATTTTTACAATTGGACATGGAAATATATGCAACGCATGGACATGAAAACCCTGCGTATTATGCCATTGGCCGGCACTTCCGGGCGGCAGGACAGGGCCTCGATTGCCGAGGTCGCCGCTGCGTTGCCACACGTCAAATTTTTGCTTCCGGACTACAGTTATCAAGGTGAGAAGCGTTATGCGCACCTTACCTATATGCTGCCGTCCGGCCAGGCGGTGTTTCGCGCGGCGGTCATTGGCGGTGGAGTGAAAAATCTGGCGCGGCAAATACGCCAACGCGTGGGCCGCATCCGCCCGGCATTTCTCAATGTGTTTATTTCACCCTGGGACAGAAATAATTTGCCGGAGTTAGTCAGGCTTATGAAGAAACTAGGGCCTGGATTTGTGGATGTCACGCCATCGCAGCTTGATACGTTGTATCGTGAAGCGTCAGCGGGTGGGGGACAGGGGACGGCGAACTAGTGTTGTTGATCAATGGAATGAAAAATAGAATTGGAAATTGCCTAATTGAAAGTTGAGGTTTTTGTGAAGTCTGTAACCGCGTATCGTATCGATCGTCGGAATATGTTAAAAGCCATCGCGGCGGCAAGTGTATTTGGAACGCTTTCCAGTGGAAATTCATTGGTTCGTGCGTTTGATTCCGTTCCTCCCCTGGAGAGTTCCGATACCGGTGCCTCGCCCTGCTCTGGTTTAACATGCGTAAGTCGTCCCATCATCGGCACGGGGTGGCACGGCCACACATTCCCTGGAGCCACAGCCCCATTTGGATTAGTGCAATTAAGCCCGGATACCGCCGGGCCGCCCGAGCCGAAGTGGAATACCACATGGGATATTTATCATTGGGACCACTGTCCCGGTTATCATTACCCGGATAATGTTGTCAAAGGCTTCAGCCATACCCATCTTTCCGGCACGGGTGCCAAAGACCTTGGCGATGTGCTGATCATGCCGGTGGTGGAAGGCCGCAACTGGAGTTGGGAAGCCCTTGCGCCGGGCAAACAGCATGAGGATCAGATTGCAGCCTTAGGCCCCAATTCCGGCTGGGTTTCGCGCGGCCGCGCCAAGGGGTATTGTTCGAGCTTTTCGCATCAGCAGGAAACCGCCCGCGCCGGCTATTACAGTGTGTATCTGCAAACCCCGCAGGTCAAAGCGGAATTAACCGCCACCACACGTTGCGGCATGCACCGCTATACCTATCCATCCTTGCCGCAAGCAACACGCCGGGGCGTGATACTGGATTTGGTGCATGGCCTGGGCTGCACGGTTTACCATGCGCAATTGAATATTGAAAATCCCACAACCATCAGCGGTAAACGCTACACCCATGGCTGGGCAGCCGATAAGCAGGTCTATTTTGTCATGGAATTCTCCCATCCCATTGCCGAAGCCCAAGTGCAGGTGGATGGCCATATCCGCGCCGCAACCGCCCCCGACCGCTTCTCAGGAACGCATATTAAAGCGATCTTCAGTCATGCCCATAGCACCAAGCCACTGTTGGTGCGCGTGGGCCTATCTTGTACCGGTATTGAAGGCGCACGTAAGAATCTGGCAACGGAAATGCCGGTATTTGATTTTGATGCGGTGCATCAGCAGGCGGAGAAAGTATGGAATAAAGCACTTTCCGCCATTCAGGCACAATTTCCCAATAAGGAACTTACCGAAACATTCTATACCGCAGCCTATCACGGCATGGTGGCCCCGGCAACGTTTAATGATGTGGACGGCACCTATCGTGGGGAAGATCGTAAAAACCATGCCAATCCGGGCTTTACCAATTACACCACGATGTCGATATGGGATATATATCGCGGTGAATTCCCGTTGATGATGCTGATGCAGCCA
>JAKAEZ010000068.1 GCA_021819825.1 Planctomycetota bacterium | reverse complement strand
GAAGATAAGCAGCGCCGGCTAGCACAAATTCACAGCTACGGGCATGTTGCCCGGGACTTTAAAACAGGAAGGTTTGGATTCTTTTTTTTCGGAGGACTTCAATCATGAAAGTCACACGTAAAATCGGCCGATCACCCAATGGCTTTACACTTATCGAGCTGCTGGTGGTCATTTCCATTATCGCATTGCTGATCGCATTGCTGCTGCCGGCACTGGCACGGGCGAAAGCCGCTGGGCTGACGGTCTCGTGTGCGTCAAATCTTCGGCAACTCGGATTGGTAGCACAGATGTACGCCAACGAGAACGAAGGCATGCTGCCCTTTGGCGAGGGGCCGCCCGCACAGCAGACCATCAGCGGAAACAACCTTTCAGGTCCCACACTGGCAGGCCTTTACTCGGGCGCAAATTCCACTTGGACCACGCAGTTCCAACCGTACCTCCAATCCCAGCCGCTCTCGCCTCTGGCGGAGTACAACATGTGGCAGTGGCCGATCCCCTACCCAGGTTCTCCGGCAGGTTTCAATGGACTTGATCCGGTGTTCCGCGATCCTGCGGCTTCCACGATGGGAACCGGGGGGTGGCCTCTGGTTGGGCAGGTGGACTACCAGGCCAATGAGGAACTGTTCCCCAACGCGTGGTATGTCCATCCGAACTGGCCAGGCGAATCACTCTACAAGCTCGCCAATCTTGGCGGTCGCGGTTCACAGGTGGTCATGTTCACCGATGGCCTGCGTTCTACCGGGAACGGCCTGACGTCACCGATCGACTTCTGGGGAACGTTGTACGGTAATGGTATCAGCGGTTTCTGGAATGGAACAACCATTGTTATGAACTACTTCGGCGATCCAATCAACGCCACCACCGCGAACCCCGGTGCCAATCCGCAACAGGGTATCACCCCCG
This sequence comes from Planctomycetota bacterium, assembly GCA_021819825.1. Classification (GTDB taxonomy): domain Bacteria; phylum Planctomycetota; class Phycisphaerae; order WQYP01; family WQYP01; genus JAMDCX01. Next base: position 2,411 of record JAKAEZ010000068.1, on the reverse strand, counting down.
GGCCCGACCAATCCGCTGGCCCAGGTTCTTCTTGGCAAAACCCCAGTTGGCTGCGGTGGCGGCATGGCTACGGTACAACACACCAAGTCAACGCCGTATTCGGTGATGACCATGTCGCAACCTTCTCCTACACCGCCAACGTGCCCGGTGGCAGCAACCCCAGCAAACCACCGGTCAGCAATCTGCCGACGGAAGATTTCATGGCTACCGCGCCAGGTGCGCAATAAGGCAAGTTTCTGACTTCCCCCACGGGCCAAAGGCCCGTGGGGGATTGTGTACTCGCGTAATCGAAGGGAATGAATGGACTGCACCAATGGACGGTCCATCAACCCGCGCTAACTGTTGGCTAACGATGGACACCTTCCTGAAGCCGGCCGCCTGATTAAGTGGAAAGGGCGGTCGGCTTCTTTATTTCCGCTGGGCCTCACTCCTGAAACCTGATCTGAACGCGGCACGGATTCGAATGCGGTAAGACGCCAAACCGGCGAAAAAGTTTCGACGGGAACAGTAGTACTGCAATGTGGCATCCGGCGCGCGTACTGCATTTGCATTGCCAATGAATAACTGATTGACCGGGCCAGCGACGCAAAGGATCGCCCCATTTATCCCGCGATACGCATTTTCTCCCGCGTTTACCACTGCTCTGATCTGCTCCGAACCGTTTTATTGGGGCCGAGGGGAACGAGGACTCCGCTTTACTTTCGCTGCAGCGCGGACTCGAAACCTGTTGAATAGCGTTGGACACGAAACAGCAACCAATGCGGCATCGCACGCGGGTGCCGAACGACAACGGATCCCCGCGTGTCGCCTGGAAAAGGACGGCGAAACGTAACTACCATAATCAGGGTTGCATTCACGGCAGGCACGGCTTGGCCAATTCAGTCGCAGAGCACCTTGGCGGTGCAGCGATCCGCGCACCGACCGGGCTGGCGAGGGGATACCAATGGGCACCCTTCGACGGCAAACGAACGAGCGTACCGTCGGCAACGGCCATCTGATACTGGGAAAGCGATGAATTAAATTGCATGGACTGCTGCGGTGTCATATTCCCACGTGGCGGGCGGGCGAGATACCGTTTGGCCACCTTGGCGCGATGCGTGTACTTCAGCAGGTAGCCGATTTTTTTATCTGCGCAGGTGGAACACGTAAAGAGAAACGCCTGGACCAGCGTTCCTTTGTTACCGACTCCCTTCAACGGTGGAACGGCGGTGGACGGCTCAACGGTAAGGCTGCCACTGGACGTATCGTAAAAGTAACAAATGTCGGGTGCGGCTGGCGCGCTGGCTGGCTTTAACTCCCATACCATCAATGCAATGGCAAGGCAGGCAATAACAATTCCCCCTATGACAAACGGTTTCTGATTTTGATTCATTTTTTCGCGAATACTTGAAATCGCCATATGCTTTTCCTTTATAGATATTGCCGCTGTACCACCGAAAGCGGCATGGTCAATCCTTCCAGTAATTTTTGACACGCCTCCGACCGGTTGGCCTTTTTCGAAAATACACAAACACAGTCGCCGTACCACGAACCGTCACGGCCTGTAAGCCGGTATTCCCAGCCATGGACGTTGCGCGATAATAATCCCACGCTCGGATACTTAATTTGTCAACCGCCGGGGATCGGGCCTCGACATTATCCCCAAGCGGTCCATTTTTCTCCGTGCGTGGGTGCCGGGAATTGGCTGCCGGGTCCGCCGGAATCACATAAAACGCTTGTGGGTCTTGCGTTTTTGCACTTATCATCAAGGCCGCCAGATCGATATTTCAGGAGAATCTGGGCCGCAAAACGAGATACATTCTATACAGGCACCGTTCGGGCTTTGCGCTGTAAAAATAAATTTTTGCGCTGTACGCAGGGCATCTACTGACGGTACGGGTGCCGGCAATCAACATGACTTTAAAACATGTCAATAATGCAACACAAAATATGGATCCGGTCCAACTGCGACTACCGTGATCAATGAGTCCAAGTTTGCGGATCGACTCGATCTCGCTTGTGCAACTGGAATTATTGATCACCACGCGCGATCCCATCGGACTAGCGGGAAGCGCCTCGGCGAGCCTCACCTGAAACAACTCTGTCAGTGACGACTCCGTTTTTACTCGCGGCAATGTCATAAGGCCCAAGGTGTTCCGGACAGGAGTCTTTCAGCCACGAGTTTTTGGCCGATATTGCCGGTGATTCTTCCATTATCTGCGTGTATTCAGCGGAATCGGGGCCGGCTATGCGCAAGCGGGGCAAGCTTGCCAATCCAGATTGCCGGCATGAAGTTAGACGGCCTGCCGCATTGCCATGGCCGGGAACCAACTTGAAGATGCAAATAAGAGTATAATTGCATACCGAGTTGGTTGACAACCGCCTGATGGCGGGTCATGGAATGGAGTAACCGCATGGCCGTGCAGGTTGAA
>JAKAEZ010000001.1 GCA_021819825.1 Planctomycetota bacterium | reverse complement strand
GCGTTTGCGGGCAACCCCGCGGGGCGGGGGCCAGGGGGCCGTGGGCTTTGTCGCTCGTCGTCAATGTATGTTCCCATACACAATCCTCCTCGCTTCGCGCCCACAGCCCCCTGGCCCTCCGTAAATCCTAATATTTAGGCGTGACAGAGCACTAGTGCGACTGTCACGTCTGCGGGACAGTCGCGGTCGCTCCCGACATATCCGTATCCAATGCGTCCGCTGCGATCCAGCCGGACATCAGGGCCATCGGCATGCCAGGACCCGGATGAGCCGAGCCACCGGCGAAATATAAACCTTGCACATCACGGCTTCGATTAGCCGGTTTGAAGGCCCCATTAAATCGGCCATGACTGGCCAGGCCGTAGATAGCACCGTTCCACACATGATAGCGATCACGGATATCTTCCGGGGTCAATGCGCGCTGGCAAACAATTCGAGATTCCAGATCTTTTAATCCCGCCGTGCGTGCCAGCTTGTCAAATATAACGCGGCGATATTCCGGAAGAATCTTTTTCCAGTCCTGTCCCGGACGCAGGTAGGGCGTATGAACCAGAATATATAAAGCCTCGCCGCCGCCGGGAGCTACTGACGCATCGCTGCCGGCCGGCGCGCAAAGATAGCACGTGGGGTCGGCGGCGGGGATGCCACGCTGATAGATGTCTTGGAATTCCTGTTCCGGATCGCGGGAAAATACAAAATCATGATGCGCTAGATGATCATACCGCTTGTTTAAGCCCAGATACAATACCACCCCTGAGCAGGCCGGCTCGTACCGGCGGCGCTTCTCAAATTTTTGGGCAGGCGCTTCAGGCAACAGCTCTTTATGCGTCAAAACCACATCCGAGTTACTGATAACGGCGGATACGGGAAATTCCTTACCATCGGCGGTTACCACCGCAACCACCTGTTTTCCATCTGTCTTAATCCGTGCCACGGGGCAGTCGGTGTGAATATCAACGCCCAGCGTGCGGGATATCTTCTCCAGTGCTTCCGGCACCGCGCGGGTGCCGCCGCGTGGGTACCAGATTCCTTCACTGATTTGCATATCCGCGATGCCCATGAGTACCGCCGGTGAAAGTGCCGGAGCTGAGCCTACATATTGCGTGAAGTGATCCACCATCTGAGCGATGCGCGGCTCATGGATCACAGAACGCACGGTGGCATGAAGCGTGCGACCGAGTTTCATGTTCATCAAATCCCGCAGGACGGAAATCTGCAGGCTTCCTTTGAAATCAAAGGTGTCGCGGATGGAACCGATGGATTTCCAGAAAAAATATTTATCCGACGTGTTGCGCATGAGTTTCGATTGCCGCAACATTTCAGCATATTCCTGATCCACCGCTTGTCCAGGGGCAAAAGCGGCGAGATTGGCGGCCATACGTTGCGGATGATCCACGAGGTCCAAAACGCCCCCGTCATCAAAAAAGCACCGCCACTGCGGATCCAGGCGAACCAGGTCCAAAGCGTCTTCAAGTTTTACACCCGCTTCAGAAAATATGCGGCGCAGGACAAAAGGCATAAGCAGAATTGTCGGCCCCATATCAAAGCGGAATTTCCCGTCAGTATGCACCGCCGCTTTACCGCCCAACCAGGGATTTGTTTCAAAGAGCATCACGCGGTGGCCGCGACCCGCCAGCGTACAAGCCGCCGCCAATCCGCCTAATCCACCGCCAATAATTCCAATGGGATGCTTGGTTGTATCTGCCATCAACATGGTATGTCTATGAGCCTCAATGAACAAACTTGCTTGGTAACACACTTAAGCTTCGCCGCTATTCCGGCATGAATTAAAGCGAGTCATATTTGTTTTCTCGTGATTTAATTGAACCCTCATCTTTTTCCTTGAGGGGGCCGGCAAAGCCCATGAATATGCGCAGCAGCGCCGCTAAAGAACGAATTCGAACCGCCGCATCCGCGCCATGCAGCAGGCGGAGTACCAACAGCAATATCTGCTGATCATGCCGCTCCGGCTTGCGCAGGTGGGGCAGCGTGCGGCCCGTGCGTTCCACGACCACATTGGGCCAGGTCATGGCCAATAATCCCTCAGCCCCGCGCGTTGTGCCGTACCCGCTTTCGCCCCGCGCGGTAAAGGGAACCTCCGGATGAGCGGTGGGCGCAATAAGATCATTGATGACGATACATCCCGCATCAATGCGGCGCGCCAGGGCGCGTGCCGGTACCGCATCCCCAAAAATCGAAGCGCTAAGTCGCATGGGGCAGGCGTTATAAGCGGTAAGCGCCTCCAGCGTATCCGCTACCACCTGCACACAGAGCACCGGTGCCATCACATCCGCGGACATAATAGGCATCTCGGAAGTGGTATGCATAAGAATCAGCGGCCCCAGTGGTTTGTCGCCGGATATTTTTCCCACCACCAGCCGTGCGCCGCGTGCCAACGCATCGCGCACCAGCGGCAGGAGTTTTTGCGTTGCCGCTTCGTTTAGCGGAGCCGGCTTACAATCGGAGAATCGGCGCAACAGCAGGTGCTCAAATTTCTCCAGCATGGAACGCACAATAATTACCCGGCGCGGCGCAATGCATGTGGCGCTGCCATTAAATTCCATGCCGAATTGCAGCAACGCAACCGCCCGATACAAATCCGCGCTGGACAATATAAACACCGCGTCCGATCCGGAAAGTTCCATAATTGCCGGATGCGGCGGCTTTTGGGCCATCGAAGTCACGATCGCTCGGCCCGCGGGAATCGATCCGGTGAGAATTAACTGATCTACGCCCAGATCAATGGCGTGATGTACCACTTCGGTGTCTTCCGGCAGAAGATGAATTAACGTTGGATCAATGCCGCTGGTCCGTAACAGGCTCACCAGCGCCACGGCCGCGCTGGTACCCCCAGTCCCGGGTTTTAACAGTACGGCGTTGCCGGCCACCAGAGCCTGAAGCACCTGCACGCCAGGAAGAAATAACGGGTAGTTGGATGGACCGACAATCAGCACCAGGCCGTGCGGACGATGATCCACCGTAATGCGAATGCCGGAAAGCAGGGGAGAGCGGACGCGCGGGCGCAAAATTCTTTCCGCACGGCGCTGTAAAAACCGTGCGGCATTGGCCAAGGGAATAATTTCCGCGGCAATGCTTTGCACCTCCGTGCGGTCGGGCAAATGGGATAACGCTTGAATAAAGCGGGCGGGAGACGCCGCCATGCTCTGGCGAAATTTTGCGATGGCATACAGGCGATGCTCAATGCTTTGCCGGCTCCACTGAATCTGTGAGGCGCGTGCCTGGGCCACACTAAGTTCCAGCGGTTGCGTGGCGTTACGACGGGCGGAAAATGGTTGGTCAACAGGTTCCATAAATCACCAATGCCCTCACACGGCCGCCGAAACAGCATTCAATTGCGCGCTTTTCGTCAAGTCCATTCTACACTCTTTCATGGTCATCGCAGCGGCCAGTTGGTCCCATTGAGATTTTAATCCTAAATCTTCCAGGAGCAATCGCGAACTGATGCGCGCTGATTCATATATCACCGGCAGGCCGCTTCCGGGGTGCGTGCCGCCGCCAACCAGATAAATTCCGCCGGTTTCCTCAAAGCGATTATGCGGGCGAAAGTGCAGCATCTGCCTAAAGTCGTGTGCCAGATTAAACGTTGCTCCCCGGTATATAGCCATACGATTCTGCCAATCTTCCGGCGTCACCACACGTTCAAAGCGGATACGGGACTCAATATCTTTTAGTCCGAAACGCTCTAATTGCTGCAACATTCGCCGTCGGAAGGGAATCCTGGCTGATTTCCAGTCGATATGACTATGTTGATGCGATACCGGCGTCAATACATACAAAGTGCTGCAACCCGCCGGTGCTAAAGCGGGATCGGTGACACACGCGTTCTGGATATAAAAAGACGGGTCTTCCGACAGCCGATGATCTTTTTCAATATCCTGAAGATTTTTGCGATAATCCTCGGCAAGAAAAATATTATGATGCAGTAAATTGGGGTAATGCCCCTCAATGCCCAGATACATCATAAAGGTAGAACAGGAGTAGCGGGCTTTTTCGATACGCTTATTGGTCCATCGACGGCGCAGCCCGTCCGGTATAAGCCGCGGAATGCTGGCACCAAAATCCGCATTGATAACAACCGCGTCGGCGGGATAAGTGGCCCGATTGGTGCGAACGGCTTTGACCGCGGTTCCGCTGAATATCAGCTCTTCCACCGGTTCGCCCAGACTAATTCGCACGCCGGAGGATTGCAGAAGTTCAGCCATGCGTTCACTCACGCGTGCACACCCGCCTAACGGATGAAACACGCCGTGCTCGTATTCGAGAAATGATAAGATGGAAAATAACCCCGGGCAGCGGAACGGCGACATGCCCAGATATTTGGCCTGAAAGCTGAAGGCCAGACGAATCCGAGGGTCAGAAAAATAACGCTGCAACTCGCGATCCAGCGAATTCCAAGGTCGCAGCATGGGCAGTAATTTCATCATGCGCTTGGTTACTACGTCGCGCCAACCGGAAAACGGGGATTGCAAACAGGGGGCAAACGCCGCAAGTTTGCTGCGATTTTCGCTCAGAAAGCGAGGCAGATTTTCCGCATCCCGAGGGGCTAATTCAGCCATGGCCGCCTGCATCTTGGCGACATCACCCGTGGCGACAATTTCACCCTGTCCCGCAAAGGTCAGGCGATATTGCGGATCCAGTCGGCGCATCGGAACTTCGTGGAATAAATCATGCCCTGCCGCTGCAAAAATATCCTTGAGGATTTCCGGGTATAGAAAAAATGTCGGTCCCGCATCAAAACGGAATCCGTCACTTTCAATAGCGCTGGTCCGCCCGCCGACACGCTCCTGCCGTTCGAGTATCGTTACGTCCAGACCTGCTTTGGCCAATAGCATGGCCGAGGACAGCCCACCCGGTCCAGCGCCAATAATGACCACACGCTTCTGTTTGCCCATAAAGCGATCAAGCCTCCACGAAGTCCAGGTATTGTAGGCAGGCAATTCCCGGGCGGCTACCAGCCCCCGTTGCCTCTGCCTGACAACCTTTTACGCAAAAAATAACCCAGAAGATGAAAAGGGGCTAGTGCCCTGTTCCGGCCATAATTACGGGTTGATTGGCCTTAAACCGGCCAGATGCAAGGAGTCGGCGGCGAGAACCGGGTTCGTAAACCCCTTGAGCCGACGCGACGCCGCAGATGGCCGGTTTAAGGCCAACCCTTCGGGCGGGGGCCAAGGGGCCGCGGGCTTTGTCGCTCGTCGTCAACGTATGCATCCATACGCAATCCTCCTCGCTTCGCGCCCACAACCCCTTGGCCCTCCGTCAACCCGTAATTATGGCCGAAACAGGGCACTAGCATGCGCCAAAAGTTTTGCCCACATCCATTCGAAAAATCCGATGTCCAAAGCGACAATATCCGGTGTCTCGCATTGGAGATTTATCCGCATGGCGTTAAGATTATGTTAGTAGGATAGGAATTTGATGATGCCGGACTTGGAAACGCCTGTAAATACTGCACCCGCGGATTTAATAACCTCAATCGACCAGTTGCGCGCTGTGCTGCCCACCATTACGGATGCGATGGCTGCGACTATGACGGCGATTGCCCAACGGTATACCTTCCGGTTGCCGCGATTTTATGCTGAAAAAATTCTGCTTAATGATGTGAATGATCCGCTATGGGTTCTGGCGTTGCCTAATGCTGGGGAACTAAGCGATACCGGTGAAGAACGCTGGGATGCGTTTCAACTTGCTGATCGGGCTGTGAATCATCCGCGGTGGATTCAGAAATACCGTTATGAAGCGCTGCTGCGGGTAACGGATTTTTGCAGTGGCCTGTGCCGGTACTGCTATTTGAAGAATAGGGATGTTACGCCGGGGCGAATATCGCATCAGGAAATTGACGCCATGTTTGATCAGGCGGAAACGTCGCCCAAGCGAAGTGAACTGCGTGAGATTATTTTAAGTGGCGGTGATCCCTTGGCCGTTCCACCCGCCGTGCTTGAGCACGTGGCCTTGCGGATGCACAGGCTCAATAAAACCGTAGCGCGTCGCATTACCGTTACCATTCACACCCGTGAGCCGGTCTGGTATCCACAGCGGATAATTGGTAACACGGCCTTGCATCAGGCATTGAAAAAATTATCGCCGTCGTCTTATATTCTGCATGTGGTGCATCCGCGCGAAGTCACAACCGAATTACACCAGGCGATGCTGGCGCTGACGGAACTGGCGGATTCCCGCCGCCCGCTGATGATGACTCAGCATCCGCTTTTTCGAGGCATCAACGATGATGCCTCAATAATTACAGATATGTATGACCGTATGGATTCCGGTCCGGTGGTGTTCAAACCGTATTATCTGATTCATCCATTTCCGGATGGCACCTTGCCCCAGCATCGCCTGACGTTGCCGGAAAGCCAGAATATTCTGCGGGAGCTGGCGTCCGCGCCCGGCACGCGCGTGCCTTTGCTGACTATCCCGACCCCCATGGGCAAATGTGTCATTGGCCCATACGAGCAACTGGTTGATCGCGGCGGTTATTATCTTCTGCATACCAAAGACGGTGTCCCGGTGCAATACGCTATTTCCCCGCACTATGATCCGGCTGAAACCAGAGTGCACATTCCGATTATGCCGGAAGTTCATCCCAGTGCGGCGGTATCAAAAGCCGGGTGACGGTTGTTTCATGGCGGAAGGACCGCCTCTGGATCAAGGTCGAGCAGTTTTAATCGAAGCAGTGTTAGCGCCATCTGACTGCTCCGCAGGCGAATGCTCTGGCGGTCGCCGGAAAATTGGCAGTTCCGTACATAAATATCCCCATGTCCGTTCGGCCCGGCAATACCGATATACACCAGCCCCACGGGATTTTTCGGGTCATCGCTGACCGGACCGGCATTGCCCGTAACCGCAATCGCCCAATGTGCTTCCGCCCGGCTCCGGGCCTGTTCCGCCATCGCGGCGGCCACTTCCCGGCTGACGGCTCCGTATTTTTTAATGACTTCAGGGTCAACACCAATATCCGCCGATTTGCTTTCATCACTGTACGTGACCCAGCCCCGCTTGAAACATGCGGAACTGCCGGGAACGTTAGTGAGCATCATCGCGATCCATCCGCCGGTGCAGCTTTCCGCGGTGGTGACGGTACTCTCCTGGCTTAGTAATGCCTGCACAACAACGGTTTCAAGAGCGACCTGATCCGCTGAAAAAATCAGTTCACCCAGCCTGTGACGCACCGTGTTGGCCATTGCCTCTATCATCGCACCGGCTTCCGCGGGCTTTCCCGTGGCGTAGATGCGAACGGAAACAATGCCGTCGTGAACGGTTGTGCCGACGGATGGATTTGCTCCGCGCTTCATGAGGTCGGCAATACGCGAGCCGATCCATGATTCGCCGGCACCACAGATATTAAGCGCCATGATCCGCCGCACCACGTTGCCGGCCGCCGCTTGCAGCAACGGTTTGTAGGACAGTTCAAACATCGCCTTCATTTCCTTGGGCACGCCTGGCATTACAAAGATTTGCGTGTTGCTCAGGCGGACCATAATTCCCGGTGCTGTGCCACATGAATTCTTGACACACGAGGCGCTAAGTGGTCGCATCGCCTGTAGCCGATTGTTCTCCGTCATGGTCCGATTGATCCGCCGAAAAAAAGCCTCCAAGTCGCTCAAGGCAACCTGATCCATTACCAGCGGCTCACCCATCGCCTCAGCCACAGCGCGGCGTGTGAGATCATCTTCGGTGGGACCTAATCCGCCGGAAATAAGCAGAATGTCGCATTGCGTAATGCTCTGTCTGATGGCGGCAACAATAGCCGATTGATTATCGCCAATAGTCAGTTGCAACTGACAACTGATTCCCAACTCTGTGAGTTGCCGCCCCAGCCACGCGGCATTGCTGTTAATGGTTAGCCCCGAGGTAAGTTCATCGCCAATCGAAATGATAATCGCATTCATGGTCGTCAGGCCTTTCCGGTCCGTGGCTAAATTGTCGCCAATTATAAATACTTGGCAAACCGAATTATATTTTGCCCCCGGGAGCCTGTCCGACCAACCGCGCGTAAAAGTGGCCATGGGCCGGATCGATGGCCAAATTAGTTTGCGGACAAACGGTTTTTATTTCCCATTGCGGCAGGGTTGGTGTTATCGTAGATGATAAGTGGTGCGACGATTGTTAATCGAGGAGTTTCCCATGCCGACTGAATCCAACAATTACGAGCATCATTTTGACATTCTCCACAACATGCAGGATGTTGTCCAGGATAATCTCGGTTACCTTTCACCCGTGGATAAAGCGTGGCAACCGACCGATTATTTACCAGATTTGTCGGCCTGCAACTGGCACCAGCAGGTACAGGATTTCCGCACTCCCGCGCAAAGCCTGTCCGATGAAACTCTGGTAGTACTCGTCGGAGACATGGTCACCGAAGAGGCTCTCCCAAGTTATTCTGTTTCTCTGAATCTTATCGCTCGCGATTATGAGGGGACAACACAAAAACCCTGGGCAAAATGGATGCGCACCTGGAGTGCCGAGGAAAACCGCCATGGAGATTTGCTGAACGCCTATCTTCGGCTTACGGGGCGGGTGGATATGCGCAGCATTGAAGTGACCATTCATCATCTCATCGCCAATGGTTTTAATCCCAGGGCTTATCCTGATCCTTATAACGGTTTGGTTTACACGTCATTTCAGGAACGGGCTACCCGGATTTCTCATAACAACGTCGCCAAAGTTGCCGCGGCACAAGGCGATCCGAACCTCGCCAAAATCTGCCTGCGTATTTCCGGTGACGAGGCCCGCCATGAAGCGTTTTATACCATCATGACCGGAAAAGTGATGGAGGCTGATCCGGAAGGCGGAATTTTGGCGTTTCGGGAAATGATGCGCGGCCTTATCGCCATGCCGGGCCGGTTGATGTACGATGGGAAAGATGCTGATTTGTTTGATCATTTTGCGGTGGTTGCCCAACGTATGGGGGTTTATACCGTCCATGATTATGCCGCCATTATCGAGCACCTGATCAAAACCTGGGACATCGCTTCGCGCTCGGTTTCCGGTGCCGCCGCAAAAGCGCAAGAGTATCTCTGCAAGCAGGCGGAGCGGTACCTTAGTCACGCTGATCGCATTGCTGATTTTCAAAGAGGTCTGCCGCCGGTAACCTTCAGTTGGATTCAGGGGCGCGCGGTTTAAATGGATGTAAGTCGGAAATCCGTTGCATGGACTATCGGCGAGCTGCTGCAGTGGACAACGGCGTATTTTACGCGCAGCGGCATTGATGAAGCTCGTCTTTCCGCGGAACTGTTACTGGCCCATAGCCTTAACTGCTCTCGCATGGCCCTTTACACGCGTTTTGAACAAATCCCTCCAGCCGAACACGTTGCAGTTTTCCGGGAAATGGTTAAAAAGCGGAAAGATCACACGCCGGTGGCCTACCTGATTGGAAAGGCTTGGTTCTACTCTCTGGAGTTTACGGTTACCCCGGATGTGTTGATTCCCCGGCCGGATACAGAAACCATCGTGGAGCAGGTGATTCGGCTGGCCCGGATGACACCTGCATGGGAAGCGCCGGAAATATTGGATATGTGCACCGGTAGCGGCTGTATCGCCATCGCGCTGGCTAAAAACCTGCCCACAGCTCGGCTCACCGTATCGGATATCAGCCCTGCCGCTTTACGGATTGCGGAAAAAAATGCGGCCGCGCATGACCTTGCCGCCCGAATCCGCTTTCTTTCAGGGGATTTATTTGAACCCGTAGCCGCGATGTCTCCCCCGGTTAAATTTCATGCCATTGTTTGCAATCCTCCGTATATTGTCGCCAATAAAATTGCCGAGCTTATGCCGGAGGTTTCCCAGCATGAACCCAAGGTGGCGTTAAATGGGGGGGCGGATGGATTAGCTTTTTATCGTCGCCTGGCGACCCACGCCCCGGAATATTTATTGCCCGATGGAGCGCTCATTGTGGAGACGGCATTTGACCAATCGTCCGATGTTCAAGATATTTTACTGGCACAGAAGGACTTTCATGATAGCCGCATCATTCGTGACGCGGCAGCCCATCCCCGGTGTGTACTGGTGAGAAAGTCCGCAGCCGGGTAATATTCGCGCTTATCGATTAAGCGCGTGGCGCGTGTAGCTTGGGTTTTATATATGGCCGTTGATTATTGTCGTTTTCCCGCGGATTTCACTTGGGGTGTCGCAACCGCAGCCTATCAGATCGAAGGTGCTGTGGCGGAGGATGGCCGGGGCCCCTCGGTTTGGGATACTTTTTGCCTTCGTCCGGGTGCGGTTTTCGCCGGGCAATCTGGTGCGACGGCCTGCGATCATTATCACCTGTATCGTCAGGATGTTGCGCTGATGAAGGCGTTGGGCGTCAAAGCGTATCGCTTTTCCGCCTCATGGCCGAGAATATTTCCCGAAGGAACCGGCGCAGTCAATCAGAAGGGCCTGGATTTTTATAAACGGCTGGTGGATGAACTGCGATCCGCGGGAATTCAGCCTTGGATGACCCTGATGCATTGGGACTTGCCACAGACACTCGAAGACCGATATGGCGGATGGGAGTCTCGGCAATGCGCGGTGGATTTTGCGTCCTATGCCGGATTTATGGCCCGAAATCTCGGCGACCGCGTGGAGGGGATATTTACCATCAATGAATTTGTCTGTTTCCTGGATAAAGGTTATGGCTTTTCTGATGAGCCGTTTGCCCCCGGCAAGCAAACATCGGTTAAAGTATTGAACCAGGCCCGGCACCACGCGGTGCTCGGTCATGGAATGGCCGTTCAGGCCATCAACGCCGCAAGCAAATGTCGCGTGGGCCTGGCGGAAAATATTCCTAATTGCGCGCCGATACTTGAAACGCCCGAACATATCAACGCGACGCGCAATGCTCTGCGTGAACGCTCCGGAATGTTTCTCACGCCGATTTTAGAAGGTGCATACCATCCGGCATATCTGGAAGCTCAGGGAGCCGACGCTCCTGTTTTCACCGAGGAGGATATGAAAACAATATCGTCCCCGATCGATTTTGTCGGGCTGAATCTTTACGCCCCCACGTATATCCGCCATGATCCGACCAAATCGTGCGGATACAGTGAGGTTGAATGCGGCCCGCATTATCCCCGCATGCACATGCCCTGGCTGACCATCGGGCCTTCAATTACCTATTGGGGGCCGCGTCTGGTTGCCGAACTGTGGAACGTCAAGGCGATTTTTATTACAGAAAACGGCTGCGCCTATCCTGATGCACCCGATGCGGACAATAAAATATGGGATACCGCCCGGGTAATGTATCTGCAGCAGCATCTCATCAGCGCGCACCGGGCGGTCAGCGAAGGCTATGCGCTCAAGGGATACTTTCACTGGAGTCTGTTGGATAATTTTGAATGGGCCTGTGGCTATAGCAAACGCTTCGGTCTGCATTACGTCAATTACCAGACCATGGAACGCATCCCAAAATTAAGCGCCGAATTTTATTCGCAAGTGATCCGCCGAAACGCTCTGGGCTAAGGGGCCGAAGATGACAGTGGACAGAGATAGCTCAAATTTGAAATTTCAAATTTGAGATTCCAGCTTCCAGATTCGTCGCCTCTCGATGCGTTCAACATCGTGCTGTAAGATTCATGCCATGAATGTGTTGCCCATAGATACGTTTTTGCCGCAAATTATCTCCTTGCTTTCGCGGCAGCAGGCGCTGGTGCTTACCGCGGAACCCGGCGCGGGCAAAACCACGCGTGTTCCGCCCGCCCTCTTGGAGGCCGGAATTCTCTCCGCCGGCGCTCCACGTATTATCGTCCTCCAGCCACGGCGCGTTGCGGCCAAGGCCGTCGCCGCGCGTATTGCTGAAGAACGCGGTTGGACCCTTGGCCATCAGGTCGGATACCAGGTGCGGATGGAGAAACTGGTCCGTGCGGATACAGCTTTGCGGATCATGACCGAGGGAATTCTGGCTCGCCAACTGTTGGATGACCCTTCCTTGGAACATATTGGTGCCGTGATATTGGATGAGTTTCATGAACGCAGTATTCACAGCGACCTGACCTTGGCCATGCTGCGGCAAGTGCAAAGGACGATTCGGCCGGACCTGCTGATTTTGGTCATGTCCGCCACGCTCGATGCGCAGAAAGTCGCACAGTATCTGGATAACGCACCGGTGCTAAGCGTGCCGGGGCGGCTCTATCCGGTGCAAACAATCTACCACCCCGGAAGCGAGGGACGACTGGAAGATCGTGTCATGTCTGCCCTGCGCGCGGCACTGGAACTGGAAAATAACGGACATATTCTCGTATTTCTCCCGGGGGCAATGGAGATTAATCGCTGTGCGGCCGTCGCCAGGACCTTGCCGCTGGCGGCGCACTACGCCATACGCACATTGTATGGTTCCATGCCGCTGGAGGCCCAGGTCAACGTGCTCAAAGCGTGCCCGCAACGCAAAATTATATTTTCCACCAATATCGCCGAAACATCCTTAACCATTGATGGCGTAAAAGTTGTCATTGATTCCGGGCTGGTGCGGCAGGCCAGTCTTGACGCACAGCGCGGCGTTGATCGACTTGATTTAATCCAAATCAGCAAAGCGTCTGCTGATCAACGCATGGGCCGCGCCGGCCGCACGGCACCCGGGGTATGCATCCGACTATGGCCGGAATTACAAACCAAACACCTCAAAGATTTCGAGATTCCCGAAATCAAGCGAGTTGATCTGGCGCAAAGTATTCTAACGCTCTATGCCTGGGACCGGCATGGCCCCGAGGGCTTTGAATTCTTTGAATCCCCGCCGGCGCACCGCACGGAATCTGCGGTGGAATTATTGCGGGAGTTGGGTGCCTTAGAGCCGATATCCGATGGATTGCGGCTTACGGTGATTGGCAAAAAAATGTTGGACTTGCCGCTGCATCCGCGTCTGGGGCGGCTGATTCTCTTGGCTATGCACAGTGGCAAAAATGCCTTGGGCGCTTTGCTGGCGGCATTAATTTCCCAGCGCGATATTGTATCGTCGCGCAAGGATCAGCGGGGGGCGGGTGTCGGGGATTCGGATGTTTTGATCCGGGTCATGGCCTTGGCGGAGAAGGGTGCTCATGGTGCGTCCGTTACGATCGACGCAATGGGGGCCGCTCAGGTTCGTGCCGTGGCCAATGAGTTGGGGCGACTGATTGACGCTAAAATCGATTTTTCGCATATTGCCGGGAGCACCAATTCTGCGGAGATTGGGGAATTGCTGCTGCGGGCTTACCCGGAACGCATTTGCCGCCGAAGGGAAACCGACGCTTCGCGGGCAGTCATGGTCGGTGGGGGCGGGGTACGTATGGGACCGGGATCGGTGGTACTTCGCGCTCCGTTATTTGTGGCGGTGGATATTTCCGTGTCTAACAGCCCCGGCGAGGCGATGGTGCATATTGCATCGGCTATAACCTATCAGCAACTGTTAAACATGTATCCCGAATCCATCCGGGAGAAGAAAAGCATAGAGATTGCCGACGGGCGGATATTGGCTCATCGCAGGGTGTTGTACCGTGATCTGGTGCTGGAGGAATTTGTGGATTCCCAGCCTGATCCGGAAGAATTCCGGAAAGTCGCAATTGCATATATCGTGCAGCGAATGCCGGAATATCTGCAACGCGATGCGGCCCTGCGCCGTTTAGCAGCGCGAATGGCCATGTTGCGAAAAGCCATGCCGGAACAACATATCCGTGACCTTAACCCCGCGGACCTGCGGTCGCTATTGGAATCCGGCTCGCTAAATCCGGCGGCACTGCGGAAGTTGATTGCTGGAGACGGCTTGGCTGCGGCCATTGAATCAAATTTGGATTACGCCGTAGCACGCTTACTGGCTGAAGCGGCACCGTCTCATCTGGCCCTGCCTAATGGCCGCTCCGCAGAGCTTGATTATCGTGACGATGGCACGCCAGTATTATCAGCGCGACTGCAGGATTTGTTTGGCTTTCAAGATACACCCCGCATTGCCGGTGGTCGCGTACCGGTGCTGCTGGAAATTCTCGGTCCTAACCATCGTCCGGTGCAAATAACCCATGATTTAGCCGGTTTCTGGTCCGGCAGTTACGCCCTGGTACGAAAAGATTTGCGGGCGCGATATCCTAAACACGCCTGGCCGGAAAATCCGGCGCAGGCGCAGCCCGTGCTGCGGCGATACCGGAGAAATGGAAATTAAAGGTGTCGTGGCATTGTGGAATCGCCGCGGCTAGACACCACTATTTTACGCACTGCGGACGCATAGAATAGATAGTCTCTTTTTGGAGCAATGTTTATGAAGGCATGGTTGTTGGAAAAACTCGGCGGCTTGGAAAATCTGCATCTGGGCGATGCGGCGGAGCCGGTGTGCGGTACGCAGGATGTGGTGCTGGAAGTGCAGTACGCGGCATTAAATCCCGCGGATCGTTATTTGGCGGAAGGGCAATACCCAGCGCGACCGGCGCTTCCGCACATTCTGGGCCGCGATGCGATGGGGCTTATTACGCAAACCGGTTCGGGCGTTTCAACTTGGAAGCCCGGAGACCACGCATTGATTATTCGCGGCCCGGTAGGCGTTGAACAGGCCGGGACATTTGCCCAGAAAGTGGCCGTTCCCGCCGACAGCGTCGCCGCCTTGCCGGACGGATGGACGCCACAGCAATGTGCGGGGGCGTCCTTGGTGTATCTGACGGCTTGGCAGGCACTTACACAATGGGGCAACCTGCCTCCCTCCGTCGTGCTAATCACCGGTGCCAGCGGTGGCGTCGGCGTTGCCGGCGTGCAATTAGCTCGCGCCTTGGGCCACACGGTTATCGCCTTTTCCCGCAGCCAGGAAAAACGACGCCGGCTTTCTGACCTCGGCGCGACGATAGTCCTTGATCCCGCTGACACTCAATGGCGAAAAATACTCCTGGAACTTCTCGGGGGAAAACGCGTAGACTTGGTGGTGGAAAATATTGGTGGCGCACAATTTTCTGAACTCCTTGACGTGATGGGCGCCTGGGGAAAATTAAGCGTGGTGGGGCGGCTGGCTGGTCCGGTCCCGCAATTTAACACCGCCAGTCTTTTCTTTCGACGTTTGCGGATCGGCGGCGTTGCCGCTGGAAGTTTTACAGCCCAGGAAGCCCAAGCCGCATGGCGTGAAGCGCTGAAGCTTCTAAAGATCCATGACCACCGCCCGTTGGTCGATTCGGTATTTGAATTTGACCAGTTGCCGCAGGCCTTTGAGCGTCTGGCCCGGGGGCCGATGGGAAAAGTGTTAGTAAAAATTGGGGGACAATAGCGGAGGGATTTTTGCAGTTTTGGTCAGTATTGGTCAGGTAACTGAACGCCCGGCACGATTCGGGAAGTGACCGCATCGGATAGAAGCTGCGTGCCGATATCCAAGATGACTGCGGAACGCAAGAAAGTCCTCTGTCGGTTGTGAAAGTTCATTGCCAGTGGAATCGCTATTATTTTGCGGGGTCACGGGGGCATCAGGTTTTCTCTACGGGGTTGGGGTTACCCGTGAGAATGGTGGCGTCGAGATTTACCTCTTTGCGGGCGTAAACGCGGCCAGACCAGACGCTGCCGCCGCGAATGTAATAATCCCACATGCTCGCCCCGAGCACGCCAACGCAGAACAGCATTCCAACCGGCATAAATAAAGGCGATCCGGGCTTTTGACATGTGACGCGACGCAGCCGTTCAAAATGCGAAAAAAACGCGATGTTGGCCAGCAACGCCATTATGATCGCTACCGTCCATACCGGTGTTGGCGCTAACACCATGGCTAGGATTGAAAAAATTAAATACACGGGTACCAACACGCCTCCCAGCAAGATCGCCAGCGTGGTCAAGAACGCAATAATCGGGTTGCAGCGCAAGCCCGCATAAGCATTTTTTTTCAGTCCGCAAAAAGTATCCCTTAATCCTTCGTACATGCGGCCGCTCAACAATTCGCGTGTGCATACCGTAAAGACTGTCAGCCCCTTGGCTCTCGCCTGCGTTCCCAGTGCCAGATCTTCCACCAATTGGCGGTGGATAGCTGCATGGCCACCCATGGAGTTATAAGCACTTGTGCGAAACAGCATATAAGCGCCCCCCGTCAAAGGTGATGGGTTCTGCGGATCATTGGACTTGTAAAGCGGTGCCAATGTCAATAGTGCATGCTGCGCCATAAGCATCACCGATTGCTCAATCAGGCCGCCGGTTTCCATCCGGGGGAGCAAACTGAGCATATCAATATTACGATGCCGCTGAAGCTGAACCATTTTTCTTAGCGACTTTGGATGGTGTCGAATATCGGAATCGGTAAACAGTACCAGTTCGCCATCAATATGCCCCACTGCCTGTTGAATCGCCCAGACCTTGCCACCCCAGCCTTTTGGTGGACTTTGATGATGATGGAGCACCCGCAAATGCGCATAACGGGCCACAAGTTCGCGACAGATTTCCGCGGTATCATCGGTGGATTGGTCATCCACGAAGATGACCTGGTAATTCGGATAATCCAGTTCGCACAAAGACCCCAGCGTGTTGCGCAATACATGCCCCTCATTGCGCCCGGGAGCGATAATCGTCACGTTCGGCCACACCCCGGGATCGCTTACATACTCCGCCGCTGCATCATCAGGCGTTACAAGTGAATCAAAAGCGGCCGGGGAGGTATCGGCATCGCAAATGAAACGGGTCATCGTACGCATTGCCTTGGAATAACTCACGCGCACCCAAATGCCCACCAGCGCCGCCAGCCATAAGCACAGTATCAACGGCCCGATTATCTGCATACATGCCTTTCCTCAGGAATCTCGCCTTTGCTATCTCATACGCAGCGGCAGAGGCGTTGGATGAAACCGCTGGTGCCTGATGCCGTTACAAACGGTCCAATGCGCCTAGTTCCGCCTCGCTGGCTCTCCCTTGAATAAATCGCTGTACTTCCGGATCAGGGCACGTGCGTATTTCATCCGCTGTACCGCGAAAGACAATTTTGCCATGCAGCAGCATCACAATATGATCGGCTACCTTAAACGCGCTGGCCATATCATGGGTCACCACAATCCCAGTAACTTTAAACTGTTTTTGCAACTTCAGAATCAGCTCATTGATGACATCCGCGCGAATGGGATCCAAGCCGGTGGTAGGTTCATCATATAACAGTACTTCGGGATTCATAGCCATCGCCCGGGCCAACGCCACACGTTTGCGCTGGCCGCCGGAAAGATCCGCCGGCATTTTCCTTTCACTGGCGGCCAAACCGACAATCGACAGCTTTTCATGAATCGTCTCAATGATCTGCGTTTCACTGATGCCCCCTTCCTGGCGCAGTGGAAAGGCGATATTTTCTCCCACATCCATGGAATCAAACAGAGCGCTTTGCTGGAATAGAAACCCAAAGCGCTTCCGAATTGGCTCGAATTCTTTTTCGGGGAGATTGTCAATTCTCCGGCCATGAAAATACACGTGCCCCGAATCCGGTCTAAGCAATCCGACAATATGTTTCAGCAGCACGGATTTACCAGTCCCCGATGGCCCGATGACTACAGTCGTCTGATCGGCCGGAATGTCAAGATCCACGCCGTTAAGTACCACCAGGGATCCAAACCGTTTATGAACATTTTCAAAACGAATCACCGGTACATCAGAGGAATTCGCGGACGTTATGGACATAAGCAATAGACTCACAGGATACTGGGTTGGTTGGGCCAGAGCATGACGTAAATATTATTAAGCATCACCGCTAGAATGAAATTGGCCAGCAGAATCACGCAGAATCCGGCCACAAAACTTTCGGTGCAGGCCCGGCCCACGCCTTGGGCACCGTTACCGCAACGGAATCCTTTGTAACAGGCAATTGTGGATATAACCAAACCGAAGAAAAAAGCCTTTATAAGTCCGACATAAACCGTGAACATATCCATGCCGGTTTGAGCATAATGCCAGAAGGGATAATTTCGCACGCCTTCAACCCCGACAGAAATAAGCCAGCCGCCCAAAATACCGATCGAATCACTAAACACGGTCAGTACCGGAGTCATAATAATGCACGCCAGCACCCGCGGCACCACCAAGGTACGCACCGGATCGGCCGCCATAACCCGCAGCGCGTCAATTTGCTCTGTGACGCGCATGGTCCCTAGTTCCGCGGTCATCGATCCGCCAAGGCGTCCCGCAAGCATCACCGCCGTAAGCACGGGGCCGATCTGTTTAACCACACTGATAACAATGACCGATCCGACACGGTTACCCGCACCGATCGCTTTAAACTGTGGATAAGCCTCCACCGCCAGAACCGCTCCAATAAATCCACCACCCAGCATGACCACTGGAATCGACAGCGTGCCCATTTCATACATCTGAATAAACAGCTCGCGAATAGTGCGGCGATTCAAGCCGGTAAATGTTCTGTAGACAATGGAAAGAAAAAAGCATCCAAAGTCGCCCATTGTCTGAACGGCGTGGATAGCCCAAGCACCGATGGCTGCCACAGATCCGATGATCGGGTTGGCGGCCCGCATGGGCCAACTCTGATTGTGTTCCATAGGAATTACTCTAAAAGCCCAAAATCCCAGGCGCTTTGTCGCCACGGATACTCATCCGCCCTCGTATTGTATACGTGCACCGGCCTATTAGGGTAGTAATTCAATGAAATTATCCATAACCCCTGACAGCAACACCGTTCAAGATTCATCAGGACTTAAAGACTGGAATCTCAAATCTCAAATTTGAAATTTCAAAGTTTAAATAGCTCTTGCCCCGCAACCTGTAACCTGTAGAATCGGCCATCGCATTTGTGGCCGACCCCACGGCGCGTTAGACTTTCAACATCTTGTGGTCAACCCAACCGCGGATGGTCCACGGGAATGCAACTTTTTCAGGAGCACAGATTATGTCTCTATTCCAAAAAGTTCGTGGTGAATTCATTGATATTATTCAATGGACAGAACCCGCCGGCAGTGATTTTCTCGCCTTCCGCTTTGAGCGGTATAACAATGAAATTAAAATGGGAGCCAAGTTGACCGTGCGCGAAGGGCAGACCGCCGCATTTGTCAACGAAGGCAAACTCGCCGACGTATTTGGTCCCGGCATGTACACCCTTTCCACTGAAAATATGCCTATATTATCCACTCTCAAAGGATGGAAGTATGGCTTTGACTCTCCCTTCAGAGCCGAAGTGTACTTCATTGCCACCCGGCAATTTACCGATCTAAAATGGGGTACACCCAACCCGATTATGCTCCGCGATGCGGAATTTGGTGTCGTGCGAATCCGCGGCTTTGGCACCTACGCCATGCACGTCAGCGATCCTGCCGTCTTTCTGCGCCAGCAGATAGCCACCAATCCCGCGCTGGAAACGGTTCAAGTTTCCGGACAAATTCGCGATACAATTGTCAGCCGCTTTACTGATACACTCGGCGAATCGCACATTCCCGCCTTGGAGTTGGCGGGTAACTATGACAAACTAAGCAAGCTGGCCCTGGAAAAAATTAAGACCGATCTGGCCACACTTGGAATAGAATTAACGCTTTTCTATATTGAAAATATTTCTCTGCCGCCCGAAGTCGAGCAGGCCATGGATACCCGCACCAAAATGGGTGTTCTTGGCGACATGAATCAGTACACCCGTTTTCAGGTTGCTACCGCAATCCCTGAAGCCGCTAGCAATCCATCCGGATTCGCCGGTATGGGGGCCGGAATGGGTGCCGGCGTTGGCATGGGCATGGTCATGGGCAATCAAATGGGATCAGCGATGAATTCCGCCGTAGGCACACCACCCCCCGTGCCCAAAACATCCTCCTATTTTGTAGCCATTAATGGGACACAGGCCGGCCCGTTTGACCTGACCACACTGGCCGGCAAAATAAAATCCGGTGACATCAAGCCCGGCACCCTGGTATGGAAAAACGGCATGGCAAACTGGGCTGCCGCGGAAACCGTGGATGAAATTAAAGCCCTTCTGCCCCTCCAGCCGCCACCGTTGCCGCCTACCCAATCGTAAAAGCAACTCCGCCCGAGTGTGAACGTTGCCAGCAGGGGGGTTAGGTTACAGGTTATACGTTTACAGGAAAAGGTGGTACGAATGAAAAAGCCGGATGAACAAGATCAGATTGGTGCATTGCAAAAGCGGCTGGCGCACTTGCAGCAGTCCCTGAAAAAGGCGCAAGCGGAGAATTTAATAAATGCGACATATTTAGATCTAGCCTGTCGCGAGATGGGCCAGAGTACACGCAGCTTCAAAAAGGAATCCCTCGCGAAGGTGTGCCCAGAAATTTCATCCACCGAACCAAAACGCGGACACAGCTAGTTTTTACCCCTTGGGCCTCCATCCCGGCAGCCATTTACCGCAGTTCGGGTTGCCCAAGCAGGCCCCATAGGTGTTGGCGTAAGAGCACGTCATTCCGGCAGCCTGCGGATGTCGGGAAAATCGCGAACTGTAAACGAGGCGATAGCCGACTCCCAAAGGTCTTTCTCCGGACCGGCGATGATCGTTCGCCTCGGGCTTGCGCATAAGTGAACCGTCAGCACTTTTAGTTCGCCGGTAAACCGCTTACGCCAAATTAACCGGCATTATGACATACAGAAAGTTTGGGCCGGCGCGAAGCAGCCCCGGCTTGGCTGCGGATTTGAGTTCCAGCGTGACTTCATCGGTGGGGGCCACTTTCAAAGCGTCGAGGAGATATTGCGGATTAAAGCCTACATCCAGAGAATCACCGGAAAACTCAATCGGCATTTCCACCTTGGCTTCGCCTACATCAGGCGAGCGGCCGGAAATAGTCAGTACTTTCGCGGCAAAATTAAGTCTTACCGATCGCGAATCATCGTTGGTCAACAACGCGGCGCGGCGCACCGCGCTTTGCAACCGATCTCGATTCAAGCTGGTCTTACGGTCGCAATCTTTGGGAATCACATCCTGATATGGAGGAAATGCACCCTCCACCAGCAACGCGCTGAATGTGGCGCTGGGCTGTACCTCGGCCTTGGGCTTGTCTCCTTCGGCCGGTACCTCCGCCGGGATGACGCGCCCGAAAATCTTGTTCTCGCGGAATTGCAATTCAACGGTACTTTCCCGGGTGGTCAGCAACCGTTCAAGCAATACCAGCGCCTTGATTGGCACCACTGCCGATACATCTTTGCTTTCCCCGCCATGGGTTTCATCACGGGTTTGGGACAACCGATGTCCATCGGTAGCCACGAGCGATAATTTTTTACCCTTGCGTTCAAACAACACGCCATTAATGGCGTAGCGGCTCATTTCCCGCGCGGCCGCGAAGCGCGTCCGATCAAGCATGTCTTTCAACGCGCCGGCGGTGATGGAAAAATCGGGGTCGCCTTCAAAGCCGCTGACCGGGGGGAACTCCTCGGGATTAAATCCCAGAAGCGTAAAGGTGCTGTCCGATCCTTTGATCGTCGCTTTTTCGCCTTCCGTATCCAGTGTAATGGTTTCATCCGGCGAGTTGTTGACAATTTCGCTTAGTTTTCCCGCCGGCAGCAGAACCGTGCCTTCCTGGCTTATTTCCACCTGAGAAATCGTGGTCTCCAAGGTCATTTCCAGATCGGTTGTGACCAGTCGAACCGCTTTGTCCCGGCCATTGGACACGGTGCTGATCCGCACGCATGACAGGACCGGTTTGGGTGAACGCGTGGGCACCACGCTGCAGGCTAAGGCGAGTACTTCAACGAGAGCTTGACGATGCACGATGGCTTTCATGCTTTTATTTCCTGGTAAAGGGTTCTCACTATTCAACATTCCATCGCGGCCGACGGCAATTCCCGGTCGACCGTGTAAAACGATTATCCGGAATAGTAATATCTATCGGGCAAAACAACAACACCATGCCGCCACGCCCCCACGCCGCCAACAATCACGCCGGGAAATACTGCAAACAGCATAGTGCCAAGAGCCGGCGCAATTAATCGCCAAAAGTTTGGCCGGCTTTCACGACAGGGGTCGGGCAATGGTTTGTGAGCGCAGATAATCCTGGAACGTCTCAGGGCTGTTTACGCCGCCGCCCATGCCGCTTAAATTAGCCCCGCCATACGGCAGGCCATACGCGAATACATTGTGCGCGTTGATCCAGCTATTGCCGGCAACCATCCGCTCCGCCACGCGGTTGGCGCGTTGTAAATCCCGGCTCCACACGCTATTGGCCAATCCATAAGACAGGCTATTGACCTGCTGAATCGCAGCATCTTCATCACGGAATTTTAAGGCGTAGGCGCTAGGACCGAAGATTTCTTCACGGCAGCATACATTGTCACTTGAACCGGTCAGAAGACTGGGGCTGACGTAATAACCGCCTTCATGCCCACTGATCCGCAACGTCTGCGGCTCCAGAATGGCCACTGCGCCCTGCTTTTTTCCGTTTTCCACATATCGATTCACCCGCTCTAACTGGACTTTACTTACCAGCGGCCCCATTTGCGTGTTGCGATCAAGGGCCGGGCCGATGCGTGTGTTTTTCAGAATTTCCACAGCTTTGCTTAACAGTTGGTCATGAATTCTCTCATGGATAATCCAGCGTGTGGCTGTGCAGCATACCTGCCCCGTATTGAGTGTAATGGCCGCCGCGAGCTGTTGGGCCGTTGCATCTATGTCCACGTCATCAAAAATAACCGCAGCTCCCTTGCCGCCAAGTTCCAGCTTGCAGGGCACCAAATTCCGCCCGCAGGTTTCGCCGATGATCTTGCCCACCGTCGGCGAGCCTGTAAAAGACATGCGTTTGATCAATGGATGGGCAGTGAGCATGGCTCCCGCCTGAGATCCGGTGCCGTTGACCACGTTAATCACGCCCGCCGGAAAGCCGACTTCCGCCGCCAGTTTGCATACATACAACGTACTTAACGGCGTCACTTCCGACGGTTTCACCACGACCGTATTGCCCGCCGCTAACGCGGGCATGATGCCCCAGATCAGCAGGTCATAAGGAAAATTCCATGGGAAGATAAAGCCACAGGCACCGTAAGGCACCCGATGGATGCGTGCTTCAATGTGTTTGACCGCCAGGGGAATATCATAATGCGCATGCAGGGCCAGATCGGCAAAGTAGCGTATGCCCTCAACGCCGAACGGAATGTCAAATGCCTCGCTATTAACAATGGCCTTGCCCACATCCAGAGATTCCAATTGAGCTAAATCTTTGGCGTGCTTCTCAATGCTGTCAGCCAATCGGTGCAGCAGCACGCTACGCTGATTAGCCGGCGTCGCAGCCCACGCTGGAAAAGCTCCATGTGCGGCATTAGCGGCGGCATCCACCTCATGGGCGGACGCCATGGCAACTTGCGCAATTACTGTGCCATCCGATGGATTGATCACCTTGTCCACAGCGCCATCGGCGCTATGCAACCACTTGCCGCCGATGTAATGTGCTAATGGCTCACTGAGAAACGCTGTGACATTGCCGTTGAGTTTTTCCGCCATGATGCTGATCTCCTATGCTTGATCGTGGCGCGGACCCGTCCGCTGCACCCGCACTTTAATCGTTTGACCGTAGATTATAAAGCAAAAAAAAGAAAAAAACTTCATCATGAATATAATTTGTTCTGGCTGTCGTCAGTTGGGTCTGTATCGCTCAACGGCTAGGCTTGTGCCGGATTGAACAGAAAAAGGGTTTCTTTATGAAAAAGTCCGCTCCTGCTGAATTATTTATCACGGCCCTGGTCGCGGCAACGCTTCTGATGGGCGGTTGCGCTTCCAAGCATTCCCGTAAAACCCAAAGCTCTACAACGCAATCAGGGATTACCTACACCTACCATCTGCGTGGCATTGTCAAAGCGTTGCCGGTACCGGGGGAGTCGCCGGAATCTGTTTCTATTAAAGTACCGCCTATTGCCCATTGGGTTGGTATGAGCGGAAAAATTGAACCCATGATGGCCATGACCATGCCGTATCAGTTGGCGACTGGGGTAACACTTCATGGTATTGCTACAGGCGACAAAATAGCCTTTACCTATAAAGTGAATTGGATTATCGACCGAATGGTCATCACACGCATCAAGAAATTGCCCGCCGAGGCTGTTATAAATTTTTCAGTGCCCGCGGATGCTCGAACGATGGGGGCAAACAAGCCTGTTCCATAACCAGCCGCGATGCTGTTCTTTTCGGCAACTCTAATTTACGGATTTGACAAAGTACTCATTATCTTTTCAGCGCTGGCGGAGGGGCAAAATACCCGGTACCGCGTTCCCGCTATCTTACTGGTAGAAGTTCATCAGTCCCAGCCATGAGTATCCGACATGCATCTGACCAAGATTTTTCCAGCTCACTGATCCGTCGTTATAGAGCGTGTTTCCGCCATCCGGCTGCCCACCGGCGGACAAGCTGTGATTAGATGCCGGCAAAGGTCCAGGCCAAGTCCAGTTGCCTGCCAGATTAACCGTAAGATCACTGGCCAACACAGTGGAACTGGAATCCTGCGGGGTTTGTGTAAATTCAATGGGGTTGAAATTCGCCGGACTTCCGCCGAACTGCGATTGCCGAATCTGATAGTAATAGCAGTAGCCATACGCTACGCTGCCCCAGTTAATGGTTCCACCGTTTTTAACCAGCGTCGGCAGGTATTGGCCGTTCACGCTGCAATAGGGGCCGTAGTAGCCGGGCTGGGGGCAATAGAACATGGTGGTATTATCAATCATTTGTGTCGTATACAGCAAACCCAGGCCCGCCGGTGCCGCTTGTCCGTTCTGCTGCTGCCCGTTGGTCATTGCAAGAAACGGAAGTCCAAAGCCGGTTTTGGCCAGCGCGGAATTACAGGGATATTGATTGTTATTATTGGCGGCATAAATCAAGATGGCCTGCCCGATAGATCGCAAATTTGTCGCGCACTGTACGCGCTGGGCCAGACCCCGTGCCCGGCTTAAAGCCGGCAGCAGCAGCGAAATCATCAGAGCGATGATCGTCAAGACCACCAGCAGCTCAATGAGTGTAAAGCCGCGACGATTGTGAAACGTGTTATTGTTATGACCGTACAACATATACCCTGGCTCCCGAAATACCGCCGAAGCGGCTAAAAACACTGTTCAAAACGCTGCAAAGCGATCGAACACACAAAACTACGTCAAACCAAAGTTCTTACCGCGCTGGCTGATAGGACGCTTGGCGATAAGTCACTGCCTGATCGATCTGATTCTCTCAAGCACTGGCAATATGTATCGGCAAAAGCCCGAAGAATCTTTGGTGATTCATGCCGGTAAATTAAAGAGTTTCCTCGGCTCCCATAAAAGCGGTTTTGTCGGGTAAAATTCAGGCATTGCGGTCTACCATTCGCCATTTGAAGGATTGACAGTGCCAGGAGGCTGTCTGAGTAATGGCCGGTACTGTGATCGGCGATTTGAAACTTTTCAGTTCCTATTGGCGTATAACTAAAGCTTGCGGTACGATAACAATACTGGTTTGGACGTACTGAACCATGACCCTTTACAGGAGATTCGCGTGACGCGACAGAACCTCATCGGAAAACTCTCATTGGCGACCGCATTAGCGGTTGGAATCTCTATGGGTGTCATCGCCGGAAATATTTCCGCCGCGGTAACGCTTCCCACCACACCCTCCACGGGACTTAAACCAGTAAAAGCACATTTACCTGTGCTGAATCAGGATGTGCTCATGCCGCGATCCCCGGCTCCGGGCAATCCGGCGGTGGCCATGGTCAACGGTGTGGCTTTAAGCAAAGAACATTTTCTCAATTCGCTGCTGCGTCTCAACGGTCTGGGATTGCTGGAAAAATGGATTCAGCTCACCGTGTTGAAGCAGGCTTGCGTCAAGGCCGGCCTGCATGTGGGTAACGCGCAGATTGATGCCGCCGAACAAGGGGTGCTCAATCAACTCGCGGCCCAGCACATTCCCGCCAAACAACGGATTCCTGTCCTCGAAAAATTGTTGGCCCGCAAGGGCGAATCGCTGGCGGAATTCCGCATGGCCCTGGCCCGAACAACCTATATGCTGGCTCTGGCCAAAGGACATGTGCATATCACCGATGCCGACGTGAAGCTGGCTTACAAAACCAACTTCGGCCCCAAGGTGGAAGTGCGGGATATTGTGGTTAACTCCTTTGATGACGCCGCAACGGTTCGCCATTTAATCATGGACAAACATGAAAATCCTGCGGTGGTAGCGCAGCAGCACAGCATTAATACGCAAAATGCTGCCAATGGCGGCCTGGAAGTTATTCCCCTGGAAGACAAAGCCCTTCCACAAATTCTCTTGGACACCGCCAGAGAACTTCAACCTAATGTGCTGTCCGCCGCTGTGCCCATTAACGGCACGCTGCATCTGCTGTGGTTGGTGAAAAAAGTCCCGGCCAGTACCGTGCCGCTTTCAAAAGTGCGGGCCGGTCTGAAGGCGGATCTGTTAAATCAAGGCGAATTGCAATGGGGACAAATTGAATTAAACCGTTTGGTGGCGCAGTCCAAAATTACCATTGCCAATCCGATTTTAAATCAGGAATTCGCCGCTCTGCGTGAAGCGTATGCCGAGCAGGCCCAGGCTCTGCGCAATGAGCAAAAAGCGCAGCAGGCTAACGCGCCGGCACCCGCCGCGACTAAGCCGCAGGGAAAATCGGCCAAGTAAATGGTTTGATATTTTCGTGCGGCGGACCGTGGGGTGTGCGGATTGCCTGACGGCATGGTCTCGTCAGGCAATGATAGGTTATAATACATAAAACTCTCTGAAGCCGCGGTCTGCTGAAAGGCGATCGGGCTTCCGAGCGTTGCATTACGAGAGGAGCCGGACGATGGCCGGCGGAAATGATAAACCTTTTACAATAGATGTGTCCACGCGCATTAAGCGTTTGCCCCCGTATTTATTCGCCCGTATCAACGCGTTAAAAGCCGCCAAAAGACAAGCGGGGCATGACGTGATTGATCTGGGCATGGGCAATCCTATTGACCCATCACCGCCTTTTGTCATTGATAAACTCGCGGAGGCTGCCCATGATGCCCGCAATCATCGCTACTCCGTAAGCGTCGGCTTGTATAATCTGCGCCGCGAAGTGGCCCGCAAATACAAACGTCGCTATGGCGTGGATCTGGATCCGGAAACGGAAGTGGTCGCCACCATCGGATCCAAAGAAGGTTTCTCTCATTTGATGCTGGCTCTATTGGGGGCCGGGGACACCGTGGTGGTGGGTGATCCGGCCTATCCAATTCATGTATATGCCGTTGCTCTGGCCGGTGGTAATGTGATCAGCGTGCCACTGGGAAACGATGAAGCGTTTCTGCAGCGTATTGAACATGTGCTGAAAAACTTGTTTCCTCGGCCCAAGCTGCTGATTCTTAATTATCCGCACAATCCATCAGCTATGACCGTGGATAGCCTGTTTTATGAACAGACCGTGGCCTTGGCCAGGCAATACAATGTGTTGGTAATTAGTGATTTTGCGTATGGTGAAACCTGCTTTGACGGTTATCAGGCACCGTCGTTTCTGGCCACGGCCGGCGGCAAAGAAGTGGGAGTGGAATTCTCCACCATGAGCAAGCCCTACAACATGGCCGGCTGGCGTGTGGGGTTCTGCTGCGGCAACAGTGAAATGGTCCGGGCGCTATCAACCATTAAAGGTTATTACGACTACGGCCACTTTGCCCCCATACAGATCGCCAGCATACTGGCCTTGCGCAACGGAGATGAATTTGTCCGTCAGCAAGCTGAAATTTATCAGAAGCGGCGGGATGTTCTGGTATCCGGCCTGCGGAAAATCGGATGGGATGTACAGTGCCCGCGCGCCAGCATGTTTGTCTGGGCCAAAGTTTCAGAAAAACATTTAGCCGGCCAAGGCACCATTGATTTTTCTCTTCGACTGCTGGACCAAGCCGATGTCGCGGTGGCACCGGGTCGCGGCTTTGGCGACAACGGCGAAGGATTTGTTCGCATCGCCCTGGTGGAAAATGAATTGCGTATCAAGCAGGCTTTGCGTCAGATGGATGCGTGCCTGAACGGCAAAACAAAAATTCAACGGCCTAATAAACTTGTCGCCGGAACCACTGCGGCACCCGCAGCCGATTCTTCCGCGGGTCCGCACGCAGAGCATACCTTAGATGATCATCCGAACGTGGTTGGCGGATGACGACATGGTGGACCGCGCGCGGTTACGGGGTGGCAGTTAGGCGGATACCGCCACGCTGATCATACTTTTCCTCCGGCGTCCCGCACCGGTAAGACCAGTGGACGAAGACCAATGAATGTTCTCGATGTCGCCGCTGATTGATGGGGCCAAAAAACAGACCTTCGCAGGCTGGCGATTCTTTGGCAGCGCTCCTACAATTCAACGATGGATACATCATCAGCCACGTGGTCAGCAGTACTTGAGAGATTGTCGCAGCGGGCGCAGGATATCGATATTGCGGGCCGCTGGCCGCGCAAAAATATTGAAGATCTGGCGAACTGTGGCGCGTTGACGTGGTCGGTTCCAAAACAGTATGGTGGAACCGGCTTATCGCAGATACAGTTACATCGACGGTATGAACAGCTTGCCTCAGTATGTTTAACGACGGCCCTGATTCTTACCCAGCGTGATGCCGCGCTGGAATTTCTCATCTGTGCCGCCACCGCTCCCGCCAGCGGACCGCAGTGCCGAAAGATACTCTCCCGGCTTGCCAGGAATCAGATATTCGCTAGCATTGGAATTGCGCAATTAACCACATCCGGGCAGCATCAAAATGGAGGCGTTGTGGCGGTGCAACACGGCGGGATATGGCGCATTTCTGGCATTATTCCCTGGTCGACCGGCGCTGGTCACTGCGATTATATTATCGCCGGCGCTCGCACCGAAACGGGTGATCAACTCCTGTTTATTCTCCGCATGAAGCAACCAAGCGTGCGGATAATTTCCCCCGAGCCTATCGCCGTGCTCAATGCCGGCAATACTGTCGCTATTAAACTTAAAGGAGTTGCAATCAAGCCCGAGGATATTTTAGCCGGTCCCAGTCCTAATGCGTTGGCCGTTCGCAACAAGTATCGGCGGTTTTCTCTCAATACCTGTATTCTGCCGCTGGGGGTTGCGGCGGGAGCTTTACGTGATGCGATGGAACTGGTCTCCACGCGATCTGCGCGGTGTAAAGCCGCCGTTGCCGGCCTGCGCCGGAAGCACGCGGCGCTATCGCGTGAGGTGTACAGACACGGAGCGGATAAGGTGGAAGCGGACAGCGCTTCTAAGCCGGCAATTTTGCGGGCACAATGCAATGACCTGTGCTGGCGATGCACAGCGGCGACATTGGAACTGGCCAAAGGCCGCGGATTGATGATGTCGCATCCCGCCCAGCGACGGATGCGCGAAGCCATGTTCTTTTTTGTCTGGTCCAGCGGAGTAAGCGTCATTGAGGAAACACTGACATGCCTCGAAGCTGATGGGCGCAGCTAAGTATGCTATAACTCACAAATTGCCCAGATTTACCGGGATTGCGGCGCGCCGTTCTAAAAGGGCGTGGCAATAAATCCGGGCAAGCTGCTGCGGTGCGAGTTTCCAAGGCCACACATTCTCGTAGCGCCGGCATTTATGCCGTCGATTTCGCCGCCTGCCCGGAAAAATTGCCAGGCCGTGTGAAAGGAGCAGTTGTGTTCAAGATGAGAGAAGGTCTCTCGCAGTCGGGTGGCAGAACCAGACTGCAAATCAGTTCGAGCTGCGACGGTTAAGAGCCGCCGTGGTGAACGTCGAGCGAAAAGGTGTGGCAATAAAGCGTCGGATAAGGTCCGCGAAGGCGAACGAAAGTGAACCGCTGATGAAGGGTCGAAACAATAGACAGACGAGGTCAAAACCGGGATATGACGTGACACCCCGCAAGGGGCGGTATTGTCACCGTTGTTAAGCAACATCTATCTCAATGATCTGGATAACCTGATGGTCCGGAAGGGATATGAGATGGTGCGGTATGCGGATGACTTTGTCATATTGTGTCAAACGCAGGAAGAAGCCCAGAAGGCATTGGCCGAGGTGCAGCAATGGACGGCACAAGCCGGACTGACGCTACACCCGGAAAAGACACGCATTGCCCACGCGGCCACGGAAAGGTTTGAATTCCTGGGATACCGCTTTGAACGCGGTCGCAAGTTCCCACGCAAGAAAAGCCTGAAGAAGCTGCGGGACGCGATACGTGAGCGTACCAATCGCACGCAAGGGCAGAGTGTCTTCCCTACCCCAATACCCTGTCACCTGTCCCCTGCCCAGCGTTCCGCGCCTGGGGCTAACTGGCCGACGAGGATTTCTGCGGTGCCGGCGCGACGGGCGTTTTCTGAAAATGGCCCCAAGTCAGAAAGAATATAATGATCGCAGTTGTGGCAGCGCCGGAAAGTTGTACCATCCAGTCAATCCAGCCGTGGGGCTTGGCCAGATAGTGGATGCTTAAATAGAGCGTGGCAACCGCTGTCAGCAAGGCCATCGCCCAACTGAGAATATTTCCAATTATGCGTCTGCGATTCATAATCACGTACTCCATTATTTCGCCATTATGTCGGCGGCTTTAATGATAATACTTTAATAGTTGCAACTTCATCAATATTTCCGCGGTGTCCAATTGCGTATCAAACGCCTTTTGCGGCGGAACCTTAAACGCAAAGGGGCTGGTCTTGGCCGCGGCTTTGCCGGGGCCGGCAATCAGGTCATCATTCAACCATGTTGCCTGCAGTTCCTGCAGTTGCAACGGCGAAAACCAGACCGCGACATTGGGTTTTACGCCCCATACGCGGGCGTACGGTTGCCGCTGAATGCACTCGCCATCCGGCAGATAATAATATTGTTCCGTGAGTTTGAATTCTGCCGTGTCGTGTTCTCCGATGGGGATTACATTTTGTACACAGCCTTTGCCATACGTCCGGTGACCGACAATCAGGGCGCGGTGGTGATCCCGCATGGCCCCGCTGAAAATTTCCGAGGCACTGGCACTATCCTGATTGACTACCAGAATTACCGGCATATTCGGTGGAATCAGCGGGGAACCCTGGGCCGACCAGGCCTCCGGCGGAGCCGTGCGCCCACGGGTGGATAGGATGGTTCCCTGACTGATAAACATATTGCACATGCGCACCGCGGTATCCAGATAGCCGCCGGGGTTATAGCGCAGGTCAATAATTAATCCGTGCATGTGTTCTTTGAGTAACCGTTTGAGAACTTTCTTTAACTGCTGTGCGGTATCCGCCTGAAACTGTGTTACCCGGACATACGCAATGCCTTCCTTGGGGTCAATCATAAATCGCCATTTTCCCGTGGCGGGGTTACGGGCGAATCCCTTGATGGAACGAACATGAATGATCGCGCGCGTAAGATGGAAAATCAGCAGTTTGGGATCCGTGCCCCGGCGAATGCCCAGAACGACTTTTGTGCCCGGCTTTCCCATGATCTTGCGGACCACTGTATTAATGCCCAGCCCCATCATGTTTTGCCCGTTGACTGTAACAATAACATCCCCGGCCTGAATCCCGGCTTTGTACGCGGGGGTGCCGCTAAGTGGGGAAACCACTTGCAGGAGGCCGTTGTCCATTCGGATCTGTATGCCCACGCCGCCAAACTGTCCCTCCATTTCCTTGTTGAAGCCCTGCACCTGACTGGGCCAGAACGGCATGGTGAACTTGTCGGTCTTTTCCATGCACCCTTCCGTAAATTCTTTAATCAGCACGGGCAACGGCAATTTTACAGTGCTCTGGTTCATTGTCACCAGTTCACTCCACAGGCGAATCATGCCCAGAGAGTCAATGGGTTTGCTGGAAGCGGTGCGTTTAAGAAGCGTGTTGATTTCCGAGACAAATTGATCGCGCCGGGCGGTCTGCTTTAAACCGGGAAAGGTGTCGCCCAGCATCGGCGTATCGGCCATAAGTTTTACCAAATGCAACCCGCCGGTCAGCAGCGTATTGTAGGTGATCGGTAATACCCAGTCGTGCTCGGTAAGTTCCAGACACTCCACAAGCATATCCTGATGAATGCCTTTTACCGTGTGCTGCCAACGCGAATAAACCGGAGCGTGATTTTGCTGTTCCTCTTTGATTTTCGGTTTGGGGGTGGTCGAGGGCTTTTTGAAGGCATGATCTTTGGCCAACTGGGCCTGCATGGCAAAAAATTCTTTGGGTGTGTAAGTCGCCAGCAACATGGTGCGGCGGATCACCCGATGCAGATCACGGTGATATATCCGGGAAATGCGGTACATGGTGTTAAGCTGATTATAAAGCTGTAAGGATTCCAGCCAGCGATGCTGCTTATCAAACTGCGCCGCTTTGGCGGCAATTTGTTTCGTCAGCGTGCCGACCCAGGGTTGCTTTTTAAACGCGGTCTTATCCGTTGAAAATCCGTAGGCGGTGAGCATATATTCAAAGGCGGGAATCAGCTTTTTCGCCTTAAAATCCTTTTTTCCGGTGGCCAGCCATTTTTTATAAAACTTCTGATTCGCCACGCGCGCCTTTGCCATCGTGGTCACATAAGCCTGCCGCCAGCGGTTGATCATTGCCGCATCCGTTGTCGCCGGAGCCGCGGGAGATAACGCCGCCAACGCCGCCAGATTCTGGGAGTGAATCAGCTCGCTAACCTTCTCAGCGTAGCTTTCGGCAGGTGAGGCGGTCAATATTGTTGTGGCCGGTGCCGCCGCCGCTGGGTGAGATGTATTCGCCACCCAACTCGTCAAAAATATCAGAGCCGCCAGGGCTAAAAGTCCGGCCGGCATTCCCCTACTGGCCCCAAAGGGTTGAACCCCAGATCGCGTGCGTTGTTGCATGAAAAATCACCTGATCAGACGAACATAAACCCGCGGAATTCCAATATTCCGCCTGAGTAAGCAATCCTGTGCCGTCGCATTTTTCCTCGCACACGCGCACTGGAATCCGCATGGTAACTATACGCCGGAACTCCGGTCAAGGGACAAAAATTTTATTCAAATCGCAAATTTATTCGAAATCGTGGGAAATACGTGTCCCGATGTTGAGGAATTCCGGATAAAATCCGGTATGATGTCGTTTGGCTGAACCCACTGCTAAGGAGCTTTCCATGCGTCTAGCTGTCCAAACCTACACCCTGCGCGATCAGATGAACAGTGACTTTTGGGGCACGTTGAGAAAAATTGCGGCTCTGGGTTACGCCGGTGTGGAACTCACGGACGTGCGCGGCATCATGCGGGCTGAAGACCTGCAAAGCCGCTTGGAAACCATGAGCCTCTGCGTGGTGGGTGTGCATGTCGGCCTTGAGCAAATTGAATCAGAGTTGGACGCGGTTCTGGATTATTACAGTGAAGTTGGCGTCGATCACATTACTATTCCCTATATCACACCCGAGCGGCGGCAGACGGCCCACGACTGGATGGCCCTGGGCGGATTCTTGTCCGATGCCGGCGCTCGCGCCCGTGAGCGCGGTATGATTCTGGGCTACCATAACCATGATTTTGAAATGAAAAAATATGATGGCGTAACGGGGCTTGATATCCTGTTGCGCGCCGCTGATGGGCGCAGTCTCCAATGGGAGCCTGATACATTCTGGATTCAGTATGCCGGGGAAGATCCCGTGGAATATATCAAGCGTTATGCCGGTCGCATTGGGCTTCTGCACATAAAAGATATGGCCGCCGGGCCGGAAAAAAAGTTCGCCCCGATCGGGGCGGGGATTTTAGACTGGTCGGCCATTTTCCGGGCCGCCAAGACCGCCGACATTCCCTGGCTCATTGTGGAGCAGGATGATTGCTATGGCGCTTCTCCACTCGACATTATTGCCGAATCCCTGCACAATATTATGAAGATGAATCTGACTTAAAGTCGATTCAGTAAACGCGATGGAAAAATTGTTTCCCGCAGCGCCGGGAAATAATAAAAGTAGTCTTCCGGAGTCTATCCATGAGTCAATCATCACCGCCGACAGTTGTTTATCAAAACGTCGCACCTAGACCCAACCCTGTTTTCAGAGCGCTTCTGATTGTGCTGCTTTTGCTTTCGCTGGCGGCCAATGTGGTGTTATTTCTGGCTTTGGCGGGCACTATAACACTGAAAACCGGGTTGATGCCCTCGGATCAATTGGAAATGAAGGTTGTCCGCCATGGCAGCTCGGATCAGATTGCATTGGTGCATATCAGCGGCCTGGTGGATGGGGCAATGGTAAAATCAGTTACGGCGCAACTCCGGGCGATTGATCGCGACACAACCATCAAGGCGGTGGTCGTGCGGGTGGATTCACCCGGTGGCGGCGTGACCGACGCGGACGAAATTTACCACGCTCTGCAAAGACTTCGCTCCGATGGAAAATCCATTGTGGTAAGTATGGGAGCCTTGGATGCCAGCGGCGGTTATTACATCTCCATGGCCGGCCAGCAGCTTTTCGCGGAACCGACCAGCATCGTGGGCAGTATCGGCGTTATGATGCCGGGGTTCCAGGTGACAGATTTAATGAAAAAAATTGGCGTTACACCGGAGTTTCTCACCAGTTCGGCCGCGGTCTGGAAAGAGGCCGGGTCACCATTTTCCAGTTACACACCGGCGGTAAAAGCCTATCTGATTGATATGCTCAATACCGACGCCGCCCGTTTTATCAGTATTGTTCAGACCGGCCGATCCACGCATCTGAAGGTGCCCATAGCCCAGGTGGCCAACGGGAAAATCTGGCCCGCTGCGCAGGCGCTGAAATTGGGACTTGTGGATCACATCGGCTATTTATCCGCAGCCTATCACGCGGCCGCTAAGCTGGCCGGCATTTATAATCCCACGGTCGTTGAGTTTCATCGGCCCGCGAGTCTTCTGAATTTGATTAATGCGCAGGCTGCGGCAAGCCAGCCCAAAATGCAACTTAGCCCCCATCTGATTTATGAGTTGCTTAAGCCGCGCGTGGAATATTTGTATATTCAATAAGGGCCGGCCATTACCGCATCCTGAGCATCGCCAGATATTCCTTATTGCCGCTTTGTCCAACAATCGGACTAGGGACAATTCCTTCCACCGACCATCCGTTTTGTTGAATGTCGGCAATGACATGGGATAATTCCGCCTGCGACTGTTCCGGCGTCAGCACGCCGCGCTGAATTTTCGCAATTTGTGATTCGTAATGGGGTTTAATCAGTGTAACAATAACGCCGGTGGGCTTAAGAAGCGTTCGAGCCGCGGGAAGAATTTTAGATTGTCGTGTCCAGCCCGTATCAATGGTAACAATATCCACCGGTTCCGGCAGTTGCGTATGCAGAGCATTTTGGCGCTCCATGACCACGACGCATGGATTCTTGCGAAGTGTCCAGGCCAGTACGCCGTAACCCGTGTCAATGGCATAGACTTTTGCCGCGCCATTGCGCAGCAGGCAGTCGACAAAGCCACCCACGTTGCTGCCCAGGTCGGCGGCAACAAGGCCGGTGACACTCAGTGAAAAACTTCTTAGCGCAGCACTTAACTTTAAGCCCGCTCGCGAAACAAAACTTTCTTCCAGTCCCGTTGCCGGGGGGGGCATTGGCCGATCTGGAAGATCATCATTCATTTACCGGTTTTCAGGGCATTGAGCTTGCGCATCATGCTGCTTTTGCGGCGTGCCACGGTGTTGGGGTGCAGGGTTTTGCGTGAGGCCATGCGGTCGAGAATCTTAATGGCATCCTTAACGGCCGTCTGTGTTTCGGCCACGTCCTTCTTCGCCAGGGCGCTGGTAACTTTCTTGATTTCCACGCGAACGATTTTCTTACGGTCGCGGTTGCGCAGACGACGCTTGGCGGTCTGCCGAATTCGTTTCTTGGCCGAGAGGGAATGTGCCACTTACGTGCTCCTTAGCTTACTTCAAAAATCTACTACAGCTCCGCCTACACCCGATGGCTTTCTACCTCGGTGGCGATAATTCAGTAGTATCCCACCATTCGCCGCCCCACGCAAGCGCCGCGCGGCGGCTGTCCAGCCGATGGGCCTGTGGCCGATTTTGCAACGTGGCGGCGTTTCGATCATGGGGGGGTATGTTTCAGGATTTCACGGATCGCGAATCAATATGGCGACGGGCGACAAACAATCCAGAATCCGGAATCGAAAAGGCCTTTACAGTATTTATCAGAATTGTTAAGTAGTTTCAGTCATGATCAGTAGGGGCTGCCGCAGTTGAGGTTTCAGGTTATAGGCGAGTTTTCGGGCTACCGGTGCTCAACATGCTCAAGTTAGAGGGTAAGGTGCTCAAGTTGAGCATGTGGATGGGAGCGTTGATTTTAGCGGGTTTGGTGCAAGGTGCGCAAGATGCTCAAGATGTTTTGGGGCGGCTGTGGCCGCCAGCATTTAGAATCGAGGAGTTAGGAGAACAGGGAAGCGCTGCAACGGTCAACGAGCAACAGGGTTGCGTGGCAACAGTGTGTACCGGTTGTCGTTCAGGACTCTTTTCCGCGATCACTGTGGCGGCATGTTATTCATTTGTCAAAGTACATTGTTCAGCAGGTCTGAACTATTTATCGGGAAGGCTATTGGGTGGCAGTAAGAGGGATAATGCGCAACAGCGCTAAAACGTTAAGGCTTTGGCCCCGAAAGGCCTGGCAGAATTTGTCACAGGCCCCGCCGCCGCAGCTTGTCGCGTGGCACGGGGCAGGAAGGGCCGTGCCAATTTTTCCGGGCGACCCCATCCATGATGTTAGCCGGCACATTGCATGTGCCGCCGCGCCCGCAGGAAGTCAATCTCACGGTCACAAGAGCAGGACAAGCTCGCCCTGGCACGCCGTGATTCCGGCACAAGCAAGATAGTAAACTGCCGGCGTCGCCGAACCCCGGGGACGGACGGTCATTATCCCACGATAGAGTACGCCAAGATCAGCTCGGCCCGCAAGATTATTCGCGAACGAAAGGGGCTGGGCCTATCGCAGGTTGGACTGGCTGGCCTTGTCCCGGCCTGAATTACCCCGGCGACTTGGCGTAGCACCGAAAGATCCCAATCGACCAGAACATGGTGGGGTCTCGGCGGCAGCTCCTCTTTTGTCCCAGCTCTATTTGCTCTCCTGATCTCCTGTTCTAATTTCATCTGCTCTATTTTGGCCTACGGCCAAACCGGGGCGACAGGACACCGATAAAACTTTTTGCCAGTGGGTACAGGGAGATTCCTGGGTTACGTTTGGGACGGCCCGTGGACCCTGAACGGTGGGGGGGCTGTTATGCCACAATCGCCGATATGAGAAACTTCTCGAACGTATCTACATCGTTTTGGCGACGGCCTCCAGGCCGACGAACTCATCGACCCACACGATTCCCCGCCGACTTATTCCGCTTGCGGCTCAACAGTGTTATTGCTGCCGCTCCGGCGGCGAAAAGCTCCACCGATGTCGGCTCTGGTATGGTCAGTTCGTACACGGTACCGAGATTGTTGGTTCCGCCCTCTTCCGTCGTGCCATAAAGGGTGTTGCCGGCAACGGTCACGCCGGCAACCGGATATGCACCGGCAGTTCCATTAAACGAGACCAGAACACTCGGAGTCCCGCCGCTAATCGGCTCGGAGAACACTTCGCCATAACCGAGAGAACCACCCGATACCGTTGTGCCGTAAAGAGTATCCCCTGAGACAGCCAGGCCGCCCCACGGGTCTTGGCCATCGGTGCCGTTAAACGACACCAGCGTGGTTGGCTTGCCTCCGCTAATTGGCACGGAGAACAACACACCATCGTTATTGGTGCCGCCGGAAGTGGTTGTTCCGTAAAGCATGTCTCCAACGGCGATCACGCCGCCATAGGGCATGAAACCATTAGTGCCATTGAACGAGGCCAGCACGATAGCGGTGCCCCCGGTAATCGGCACGGAGTACACGGTACCGTCGCCGTAGGCACCGCCGGAAGTCGTTGTACCGTACAAATTATCGCCCACGACAATCACACCCGCGCGTGGACCTTGCCCGCCGGCGGTGGTAGGCATCGTGGCTAGGACCGTTACTGGGGCCCCAGCCGCCGGTATCGAGTACACTATGCCATCGGAAGCACCGCCGCCGCCCATCGACGTTGTGCCATAGAAAATGCCATTGGAGAGCGTAAGGCCGGCATAGGGCCTATCTCCATTTGTACCGTTAAATGTCACTGTCGCCGCAGGAGTACCACCAGTGAGCCCGTCTATAAATATCGTGCCACTGCGGTAGCTGCCGCCGGAATAGGTTGTCCCGTAGAGAAAGCCACCGGACATCGCCAAGCTGCCGTATGGCGCGGAACCGTTCACACCGTTGAATGAGCCGATGAGCATTGGATTTCCACCAGTGGTCGGTACGGAGAATATCGCACCATCACCATACGCACCCCCACCCATCGCCGTGCCATAAACCGTATCGCCCGATAGCATCACGCCCCCCTCAGGGTAACTTCCATTCGCACGGTCGAACGACGCCAGTGTTGTGAGTGTCCCGTTTGCGAAGGCTGGGCCGGAAGTAGCCGTGAGGAGAATGGCCGCTGCCACGGTCAGCCCGAATGGGCTATACCGCCGCGCGCCGATTCCAGAATTATTTACAATATCCATAGTCTGAATTCCTCTCTCATCGGAGCCAAAATTGAGTTACAATAGAAGACCAAGCGTTTCGCTGGAATGGTACAACAGATATGGCCGTTTGTCAAGCTGCCATGTATGACAGCTGCCATGTAAAACTGAGCAGGGCGGAGGCGCGAGCGTGATCGCCAGTAACGTAAACCCCCGGGAAGACAAGCGAATTACCTCATTAGGAATAGAATTGCCCATGGTATTTCAGGATTTCTCACAATCCGTCCGATAAGCGAAGGAACGGGCCCGAAATAACTTCCCGATTTAAGGAGTGGCAGGTGCGGCTCGGTGGTTCCATTGGGGCAGGAACGAATCGAAGCAGATTTTCATGTCGCGTTTGATTTCCTTAGTGCATTGGAGTCCGGTTCCGTAGCTCTTATTGAGAATGTCCACCGCCACATGCAGGCTGGTATGGGTGGTCGTTTTTTCCATCAGTCCTTTGACGATCTCGGTGGTCTGGAAGACTACGCCTTGGCAGTCCCGGGTCACATGCGGAAACAAGCGGTGTTCGATGGGGTTATGCGACGGCCTTATTTTGCTCTACTACCTACTCTCTCCAAACACCTGCTCTATTTTTTCGCCTGCGGGCGAAAAAATCGGGGCGACAGGATTTGAACCTGCGACCCCTTGACCCCCAGTCAAGTGCGCTAGCCAGGCTGCGCTACGCCCCGATTTAATGATTAGCTTAACACAAGATGAAAAAAACTTAAAGCGTGCTGCTTGCGTGCTGTTTATGTTTCATAGGCACGGTGCTTTAATTCGGCTGCGGTGGTTGCGCAGTGGGTTTGTCTCGGTGCGACCGTGCGGTCTATCGGGCGGAATCGCTTAGGCGGATGGCGTCGTACATCACTGCGCCGACGTTACCGTGTTGGATGGCCGTGGCTGATTTGGGAAATTTCGTGGAGCCTTGTAGCGCCAGATGGATCGTGTTGGTTCCGGCTTTGAGTATATTTGCGTTGAACCGGACGTAGTGCACGCGATAATCGCTGTCTTGTCCGCCGCTGCGATAAACCGCCATGCCGGATTTTTTCAGGCTGATATTTTGCACAATTTGCCCATTTACCATCACTCGCAAATGCAACAATTTATGGTGGGGCGGGGGGCAGGATGCGGCAATACCCAGGGTCAACGTGGCCACTCCGGTGGGCTTTGCGACTAAATTAAAATGGATCGCCCACCAGGGGTTTTTGCAATACCAGGTCCACTGGGCAAAGTTCCAATCTTTACCGGGAGTACTTTTTCCAATGGTATAGTTCACATCATCGGGGAATTCTTTGGGATACCAGCGGAAATTGCCCCAGTGGCGGATGTTTTTTCCGTGCCGGAAGTGCCGCGTTGACCGGTCCGCTGTGCCAATTTCCCACAGCATGGTTCCTTTCATGCGGCGTTTCCAGACCAGCGTGCCCAGGGCCTCGGTTCTTCCGGCGGAAACCGTTACCGCACGCTTTTGGAAGCTGACAAAATGATTTGCGCCCGTGGCGTAGAGCGTATAATTTCCCGGACGAATTTTTTGAATGAGAAATTGGCCATGGCGATTGGTTTTGGTCCAGAATTCGTAGCCGTTCGCCTGCATGGCCCAGGGTTTTCCGGGCGCTGCCAGCACCACCCATGCGCCGGCCACCGGCCGGTTGTGCGGCGTTTGGATAACTCCCGAAACAGATCCGCGGGCCAGTGGATAATCCGCATTGTGTATCCATTTATATGGCCAATGCGCCGCCTCCATGATCTGTCGGTGTTTGGCATTGGCATACATGGCACGCATGGACTTACCATGATTTACATATATCAGAAATGGGCCATAAAACTTAGACCATTTCTGTCCCTTGTTTACATGTACCGGTCCGGCACCATAATGCGTTGATTGAAATAACGCGATCATCACATTGGGCATATAAACGGTTGAATTTTGGCGCAGCGGTCCGCCGTTGAGATACTCGTTAGACGCAAAAATCATCCACAATCCTAAGCCATGGCCGGTCACGCCATGCAGGTAATGATGAGCTTCAAAGATGCAATTATCGTATTTGGTGTAGATGTGCCCGTTTCGCAGCAGGTAGGTCACATTCATTAATTTTTTCACAACATCCATTTTTGGCATCAGGCCCATGCGAGTGTGGTTAATGATTGCGTGAGTAAATTGGCGACTATTTCGAATCACAAATCGGCATTGCACAAATCCTGCCGCCGGGGCTGAATCC
The DNA here is from genome assembly GCA_021819825.1 of Planctomycetota bacterium. Lineage (GTDB taxonomy): Bacteria > Planctomycetota > Phycisphaerae > WQYP01 > WQYP01 > JAMDCX01. Next base: position 182,726 of record JAKAEZ010000001.1, on the reverse strand, counting down.
GCATGTGAAACCTGGGCCCAGACGTAAAAGGCGCTCTGCCCGGCGGGGAGCATGTAATGAAGTTTGATCTGGAAGGGGAACCAGAAGTGGGGGCGCACAGTAACCGCGACTTCCGCGGCTCCGGGCAAGGCCGCCGGCACGATTCGCACGGTATCATGCCGATGAAATAAGGCAAAATGGCCTTTTTTTGTCTGCTGATTTAAACGCGATGCTGGAATTATGTCGGGGCCGCCATTGGCGTCAAAATACATGCTCTGGGCTAATCGAATTTTTCGGCCGGCCCGCAGAAGAAATATCCCATCCGACTCGCCGCCGGGTAAAGCAATAGATACTTGCAGTAAGCCATTAGTTAAAATAAAGTGGTGGGGTGTTCTAATGGCCGTTGCCGCCGCCAACGCGCTTCCGGGGCGCATGCAATAAGCCGCTAAAAGAACTGCGGACAAAATAATTACATGTAATCGCATCATGGACGTAACTCCAATTTTCGGCACGCCAAAGAAACTATACTTTTCTTTGGTGTGATGGCAAATGGCGATCTTATTGCCCCGGCGTTCCGCCGGTTCCATGAGCACATGCACAGCATAGGAACGATAGCCTGTTGCCGTTCCGGACTTCATGCGAAGTTGTGCTAAAGGTGGTAGACGCCGTATGGCCGATGATAGCTTGTAATTTTATAAAAACGTGTTAAAGTCATGACGTGCGAGATCGGGATGGATATTAATTCATGCCCGGCAACTCCGCGGCGTTGAGAATTAGAGCTTTATTTCGGCCAATTATTCTGGCCTGTTTGGTGTAAGTGATTGGTTTCGTTTTTTTAGGAAGGTGCTATATATGATTCTCCCATACAACTGGAAAGAGAAGCTCAAACCGTCAAATCTTCGGAACACCATCAATGAAAACTCCGCGGTGATGAGCATTATCGCGGCCGTGGTGGCTATTGTGGCAATCGCATTTATCGTCAAGACGATGTTCCACAGCACCAATTACGGCCCCACAACAGCTTATTACTATGACACCTCAGATGGCAGCGTTCAGGTTCTGCCACGATCCAAATATCCGCCGCTAATCGGCAAGACAGGGAAACCGACACTGGTTTGGGCGGAATACTATTCCTGCTCATCCTGCTCAGACAAGACTCTGGCCTATTTGGAAAAATACTCGGCTCAGGCAAAAAAAGCGATGGAGCAACTTCAGGCCCAACAGAGTAACCCGAAGACCAAGGGCGAGCCGCCCAATTTTGCCATGATGCAAATGGCGATGCAAGGAGGCGGAATTCTGGTACGCAGCCCCAAGAAAGGCTCCAAGTGGTATCCGTTGGAATCTCCACAGGGAATGCAGATCGCCACGCCGCCGGCCTGTTCCACGGGTCAACTTAAAGCCTGCAACCCCAGCTAAGGGCTGGGCGTGGCTTGTTCGAAGAATATAATTGCCTGCCGAGAAGACGACTCCTCGGCAGGCAATTTCTTTTAAGACGCTGAAATCACGTTATGATAACGTTAACGCCAATGCGCGTGCCCGGCGACATGCCGCATGCCGATGCGGATTTAAAGGACTATCGGCGGAGATAATCTGACAATGGAATTTGCTCCAATTCAAGAGGTGCTCTCGGCGTTAAAACGCGGTGAATTGATCGTTCTAGTGGACGATGAAGATCGTGAAAACGAAGGTGATTTAGTCTGTGCAGCGCAGTTTATCACACCGGCGATTGTGAATTTTATGCTTAAAGAAGCGCGGGGCGTTTTGTGCGTTGCCATGACTCCCGAGGACTGCCGACGATTGGCCTTATACCCGCAGGCCGCTTATAACACCGCGCCATTAGGCACCGCATTTACCGTATCCGTTGATGCTCATCCGCGCTTGGGAATTACAACGGGTGTTTCAGCGGCGGAACGTGCACTGACCATCCAGACGCTGATTAATCCCAACTGCGGTCCGGAGGATCTCTGCCGTCCGGGACACATTAACCCTTTGACCGCCAGACCCGGCGGTGTGCTGGAGCGGGCGGGGCAAACGGAAGGGTCGGTGGATCTGGCAAAAATGGCCGGACTGTATCCTGCCGGCGTGATCATTGAAATTATGTCGGAAGACGGCACCATGGCCCGGCTGCCGGAGTTGGAGAAATTTTGCCGCAAACACGGTCTGCTGATGTGCAGCAATGCGGATATTATTCAATACCGTCTGCAGCGTGATGCGCTGGTAAAACGCATTGAGTCAACGGAACTGAAGACCGCCTTCGGTACGTTTGATCTGCATGTGTATGAAACCCTCAATGACCCGCTGTTGCACCTGGCTATTACCACTGGCGGGGTGGGCGCTATCGACCCGGCCACGGGCAAATCGGTTATTCAAACTGATCCGGTTCTGGTACGCGTGCATTCCGAACATCTGCTGGGCGATGTTTTTGCGGCAACTTTTACCGACAGTGGCAGCGAACTGCAGAACTCTTTACGAATTATTCAACAGGCCGGTAAAGGAGCGGTCGTATATCTGCGGCAGGAGTCGCGTGGCCTGGCGCTTTTGGCCCGATTACGTGAAATGCGCAAATCTGAAGCGCCCGCCAACTCCGCTGAAACTTCCGGTGTCATGGGGCGGCGGGATTTCGGAATGGGGGCGCAAATCCTGCGTGACTTGGGCCTGCGGGAATTAATCATATTGACCAATCGGCCCAAAAAACTCCACGGCCTTGAGGGTTTTGACCTTACCGTGGTTGAGCAGCGGCCTATCAAGCCCCAATAACTCACTGCGGTTCTTTCGGCAGGGGAGTATGAATGTGCGTTACCTGATTGCCAATGAGAATGGCATTGGACACACGGCCGGACAGCACGGCCTTGGCATCATTTTGAATGTTGGGGGCATACGCCGGATCCCGACTTATTTTTTTGAGCATCCATATGACGGTCGGATCTTTTCTTACCGGCCATAATTGGTAAATACATTGCCGTAATGCCGCTGCATGGGGGTCTTCCACCGTCGGCAACAACCGTTCTTTAATCTGCCAGGCGGTGCCGTTGTCTGCATCGCTGTACGCTGCGGCAATTCCTGCCACGTTAGCCGCCGCACCAGGGTTTACCGCCCCGAGTACGGATGTTACAGCCGCAACGTGTTGGGCCTGCGCTCCTCCGGTAAACGGAAATTCTCGAATGGCCGCAATTCCCCAATGCTCTGTGCCACCCAATGTGGGAGAAGCCAATTTATTTTGCGGTGCCAGGGTAAAGTGAAATTTCTCGGTTCGCACGGTAACCACATATTGATTACTGGCGGTATCCGATGGCGGAACAATCTTTACTTCACTGCCCCAGTTCTTACCAAATAGTCCCGTGAGATATTGGTTCATATCTTCCATGGTCTGCCAAACGCGCCCGGGGTGATTTTTATGTTGTTGCCGAACGGGCCATGAAATCAGCTTAAACGCCTCCTGATCGGTTTTGGTTCGCCCCTGCGCGACCAATTTCATATATCGGCGCACCAGGGCGCTGCGGCTGGTGGGATATTTTAGAATCGGACTGACCGGTGGGGTTTGAAATAGCCAAAAACCCAGAGCAATGACAATCACCGCCACGATGATCAGCCCCATAACTTTTACGCCGCCGGAAGAAGAGTCAGACATGGCCTAAAACCCTCGTAAACAGCAAGTACAAAAACCGCCTGATAAATAGTGTAACGTATGGAGGCCGGAAAATAAAAACAAGAACAGCACAAGAGCAACGCAATCCACGCCGGACGCACCCCTATTTTCCTTTACACCCTCACTCGGAAAATTCTCACACGCTCCGGTAGTACGCGAGCAAAATCGCCGCGAGGGGCGGGGTGTTGCTCTATGGGGCTGTCCGAGTAATGGCCGTCGCAACCCGGCGATTACTCGGACAGACTCCTGGTGCCGCAATTTTTCGCAGACTATAGCGCTATTTCAAGCCTGCCGGGAAATACGGCCATGCGCCGGCCAACGCGCCTTCCCTCGGCACTGGAAAGCATCCGCGACAGCCGCTATCTTTTATCACATGAGTAAAGACCCCGTAATTCGTGTATTGGTTGTGGATGATGAAATTGACCACGCGGACGCCTTAAGCGAAGCCGTCGCCCGCATCGGTTATGGCGTAAAACAGGCACATAACCTCGTCGATGCCAAGCGCTATTTTGTCGAAGGAGAATTCGACCTTGTCATCACCGATTTGCGCATGGATGATCGATTGGATGGTTTTGAGCTGCTGCAATTTGTTCACAAAACGCGTCCGGAAACGCAGGTCATTGTTGTCACTGCGCATGGAGATGTCTCCACCGCCGTTCAAGCCATGCGTAACGGCGCTTATGATTTTATTGAAAAGCCGCTGGATCTGGATCTTATCCGTGCCCAGATCCGGCGCGCCGCGGAAAAAGTCGTCATGGCGCGGCAGAATGAAAATTTCAAATTGGCTCTCGATGAGCGGTACGGCATGGAAGGCATTATCGGCAACTCGCCATCCATGCAGCGGGCCTTGCAACTGGTGCGGCAAATCGGACCAACGGATATTAATGTTCTGGTGCTGGGGGAATCCGGCACAGGCAAAGAACTTATTGCCCGCGCCTTGCACCAGAATTCCCGCCGGCGGGCCGGGCGGTTTGTAGCGCTAAACTGTGCCGGCCTTAATGACAGTACCTTGGAAGATGAATTGTTTGGGCATGTTCGCGGAGCCTTCACCGACGCCCGGTCGGATCGTCTGGGGCGGTTTGAATATGCGGACGGCGGCACTTTATTCATGGATGAAATTGGTGACATGCCCCTGACCATGCAGGCCAAGCTGCTGCGGGTATTGCAGGACCGGCAGGTGGTTCGTCTGGGAACCAACGATCCCATACATGTGGATGTCCGATTCATTGCCGCCACCAATAAAGATTTGGAAGAGGCCGTTCGCAAGCACGAATTCAGAGATGATTTATATTTTCGTATCAAAGGTGCGACGATTATCCTGCCGCCCTTGCGGCACCGGCGGGAAGATATTCCCCTGCTGATCAACCACATGATTAAGAAAAGTTCGCAGCGACTGAATAAGGCTGTTGACGGCATGGATAATCAAGCGCGTGATATTCTTATTTCGTATAATTGGCCCGGAAACATCCGACAATTGGAAAATGTTATTGAAAACATGATTGCACTTGCGGCCGGCCCACGTCTGACCAGCGAAGATATTCCGCCGGAAATTCTTGGACATTATTCAGTGGAAACCGTCTCTTCAACGGCGTTAGCACCCATTACCCTTAGTGGAGCGGGCAATACCGGAACCGCCATTACCAGCCTCGCGGGTGTAAGTCTGGCAGACCTGGAAAAAGAGGCCATCCAGAAAACATTGGAAATGGTGGGCGGAAATCGCGAGCACGCGGCAAAATTGCTGGGTATCGGCGAGCGCACGCTCTATCGCAAAATAAAAGAATATGGCGTTGAGGAATAAAATGCCGTCATGTTGCCGGGTTTAATCCGCCGAAGCGGCGCTCGCGCCGGGCATAATCCGCCAGTGCGCGATCAAACTCGGCGGCGGTGAAATCAGGCCAGCAGACATCCGTGACAAATAATTCCGCATAACTGATTTGCCATAGCAAATAATTGCTCACGCGCATTTCGCCCGCGGTGCGAATCAATAAGTCCGGATCGGGCATGCCCGCCGTATAGAGATGATCCGCAATGGTTTGTTCAGTGATGGCACCAATATCAAGCGTGCCGGCCCGCACTTTAGATGCTATCGCCCGCACCGCGTCCGCAATTTCCGCGCGCGAACCATAATTGACCGCCAGACACAACGTCATGCCCGTATTATGATCCAAAGCGGCGATGGTCTGGTCTAATTCTTCCAGAACATCCGGCGGCAGTCCATCCCGCCGGCCGATTTGGCGGAATCGGATGTTATTCTTCAGCATCACCGGACGTTCACTGATGAGGTATTCTATATAGAGCCGCATGAGGGTGTTGACCTCATCCACCGGGCGGCTCCAGTTCTCAATGGAAAAGCTGTACAGCGTGAGTTGTTTCAGGCCCAGGCGCGCCGCGTGTTCGACAATTTCTCGCGCTGCAATGGCTCCCGCGCGGTGGCCTTCGGTGCGCGGTTTTCCCCGCCGCCTGGCCCAGCGGCCGTTGCCATCCATAATCACCGCAACGTGCCGCGGCATTTGTGGATCAGCACGCTTTTGCGATTCTTTATCTGAAGATGAATTGCTCATCACGCCCCGCCTATTATCCATTGCGCCAAAACATTTTTATATTATATTGCGGTAATCACCGCGCCGGACAAATCAACGTTTGATGCCGGGCCGGCCCGACACTGACAATTCGGATTGGCACGTTGACATAGTGTGCGATGGTATCGAGATAGTTCCGGGCATTCGTCGGTAAATCGGCCAGTGCTCGGACATCATCAAGCGTTTCATGCCAACCGGCCAATTCCTTATAAACCGGTTCGGCCTTCTCCAGTTCATACGCGTCGGCGGGAAATTCGGTGGTGGTCTGCCCGTTGATTTTGTAACTTGTGCAGACGCGCAACGTATCAAAGGTCGAAAGCACATCCAGCAGCATAATGCACAGCCCCGTCACGCCGCAGACGCGTGCCGCATATCGCAACGCCACAAGGTCCAGAAAGCCGCAACGGCGGGGCCGTCCCGTCGTCGTACCGAATTCATGCCCGCGCTCCCGGATGCGCTGGCCAATGGCATTATCCTGCTCGGTAGGGAAGGGGCCGGAACCCACGCGGCTGCAATAGGCCTTAACAACACCCAATACCGTTTGTACCGCCTGGGCCGGCACGCCTGTGCCTGCCGATAGCCCGGTACCGCAATTGCTGCTGGTTACAAATGGAAAGGTGCCATGATCCAGATCTAAAAGTACGGCGTTGGCACCTTCAAAGAGCATCCGCTTGTTATCGTCCATCGCCCGATGCAAAAGCGCCGATGTGTGACACACATAAGGCTGCAACAATTGCCCGTAGCCGCGATATTGTTCAAACATTGACACCCAGTCCAAAGCGGCAGCGCCATAAACGCCTTTCAGCAGCAGATTTTTTTCCGCCGTCACACGCTGCAATTTGTCGCTTAGTCGCGTTTCATCCAGTAAATCCGCCATACGGATTGCCATGGAGCGCCCGGCTTTATCGGCATAGCAAGGCCCGATGCCGCGTGCGGTCGTACCAATTTTGTTGTCTCCCAGTCGCTGTTCTGAAAGCTGATCCTGTAATTTGTGGTAGGGCATCACGACATGTGCCTGACTGCTGATGCGCAGATTATTTTCCACCGCAATACCTTGGCTGACCAATTGATCCATTTCCTGCAAAAGCTGCACCGGATCAATAACTACGCCATTGGCTAACACCGACGTACATTGCGGATGCAATATACCGCTGGGAATTAAATGAAAGGCATATTTTTTATCGCCCACTTTCACCGAATGCCCGGCATTGCTGCCGCCATTCCAGCGAATGGCAAAATCAAATTGTGGGGTCAAAAGATCCACAATCTTCCCTTTGCCCTCATCACCCCACTGCAGGCCGACGATGGAAGTATTGCCACGTAAATCCGGTAAGGCCAATTCAGGCTCCATGCAATGCCTTTATCAAAACAAACGTCCGTGCCATAACATCTTTTCTCACGGCCCCGTGCCGCTACTGCCCGTTACGGGGAGCGAACCCGCACGACTAAAAGCGCTCGATGGGATTCTAAGTCCTGCAACGCAAAAATGCCACATGTGGAGAAAAGGCAACGCGTCGCCATTCTCAAACAGTTTATAAGCCGGGAGATGAAAGCCGGCGATGTAAATGCGGTAGTGGCGGGCGTGGCACAATTCAAAGCGGCGCAGTTCCGCTGGAATCAGTACCAACGGGCACTGAAGATGCAAGCATCGCAAATTTACTCTGGTTTTTTGGTAGGCGGCGTTGGAGACGATCATATTTCCGTTGGGGCGTCTACGCCGACTGATCAACTGCGGCCTGTATCCGGCGCACACTTACCGCTTTTATACCTTTCGGGCCGGGCTGACATTCATATTCAACCGTATCGCCATCCGCAAGCGAGCGATAGCCTTCGGCAATGATGTCCGACTGGTGAACAAAGATGTCCTGGTTCTCCGGCCCTACGATAAAGCCGAAGCCTTTGCGATCATTGAACCATTTGATTTTGCCTACTACGGTTGCCATAGTCGTAACCTCCGGCGAAACCATTCGCCATGCATAAAAGCGAAACAACAAGCGACAAAGACCAAATTAATTACGCAACGGCTATAAATCCTATATGGATTTGTGCCAAAGCAACAAATTATGTTACGTTTTCAGCCATTTGTCAAGAAATAGAGGACATAAAAAAATCAAAACCAGCCGAATTCGAGCGTGGGTGGACGTTTTGATCGAACCGGCGTAAAATTTCCGGGCTATGGCGTAATTTTGATGCGCCGGCTTTTTGAAACGGGTTGTTTTGGTTTAGATCACCGAAGGAAAAATACAATGGCGGAAATCAGCGCAAAAGATGTCATGGAACTGCGGGCACGGACGAATGCCGGCATGATGGATGCGAAAAAGGCTCTTGTTGAGGCCAATGGCGATATGGAAGCGGCTGGGGAGTTACTGCGTAAATGGGGGGCCGGCCGGGCGGAAAGCAAAACGTCCAATGAGATGAAAGAGGGCTTGGTCGGCGGAAAAATCAGCGAGGACGGCAAATTGGGCGTCATGGTGCGTCTGGGTTGCCAGACTGATTTTGTCGCCCGCAATGAAGCTTTCCAGAAATTGCTGCATGACCTGGTGGAACTGGCGTTTGCGCATGAGGTTTCCACGCCCGCACAGCTCAACGCGATCAAATATCCGGATGGCTCCGGGCGAACGGTGGAAGCTGTCATCAAAGAGCTGGTTGGCGGCTCCATCAAAGAGAACATGGCTGTCACCGGTCTGGCACGCTATACATCCACCAACGGCCTGGTGGGTAAATATGTGCATCACAATGCCAAAGTCGGTGCGCTGGTACAGGTGGATGGCAGCTCTGATGACGCCGTTCGCTTACTCATTGGCGAGATTGCCATGCATGTCACCGCGGGAATGCCTTTTGTGCCCTTGGCGGTGAACCGCCAGGGGGTAGATGCGGCCGTGGTGCAGCGTGAAAAGGAACTGGCCGCCGAAAGCATCAAGGGCAAGCCAGCCAATATTGTTGAGAAAATTGTCACCGGTAAGTTGGATAAATTTTTCGCGGATAATGTTCTGCTGGAGCAGCCATTCGTGAAAGACGAAAACAAGCGCATTAGCGACCTGGTGGCGGAAACGAGCAAGGCCGTGGCCGCTCCGCTAAGCGTGATCGCATTCGCCCGCTTTAAAGTTGGCGAAGTTTGATACTTTAATCTGGTTTGGCTGGAGTTTTACATGACCCAACCGCGCTACCGCCGCGTTCTGTTGAAAATTTCCGGCGAAGGCCTGTGCCACGAGGGTGGTTTTGGCTTTGATATGGCGGAACTTACCGCCATTGCGCGGCAAATTGCCGAAGTAGCCCAACTGGGCGTTCAGGTGGCCGTGGTGATCGGTGGAGGAAATTTCATCCGTGGCGAAGCGCTGTCCAAATCCGGTGAAATTCAGCGTTCCACCGCGGATTATATGGGCATGCTGGCTACGGTAATAAACGCCATGGCTTTGCAGGAAGTGCTGGAGCACCTGGGGCGACCCACGCGGGTGGCTAGTGCCCTGAATGTCATTCAGGTTGCCGAACCGTTTATCCGTAGAAAAGTCCTGCGCCATCTGGAAAAAGGCCGCGTGGTTGTCCTGGCGGCGGGCGTTGGTAATCCTTTTTTTACCACCGACACCTGCGCGGCTCTTCGGGCCACGGAGTTGCAGGCCGATGTGCTGTTAAAAGCCACGAAGGTGGATGGCGTATATGATTCTGATCCAAAAAAAAATCCCAACGCGAAATGTTACACCGAATTAACTTATCGGCAGGTGATTACGGATAATCTGCGGGTTATGGATATGACCGCCATCAGCTTGGCGATGGAAAGCAAGATTCCAATTATTGTCTTTAATTTAAAAAAGTCGGGTAATATTATGCGGGTTGTATCCGGAGAACCCATTGGTACGCTGATAACCCACACCGACGGCAACGGCCAACCCATCATTGCGCATTTGCGCGCTGAAAATATATCCCTGAATCCCGGAGTGTCAAAAAATGCCAATTGACGAAATACTTTTCAACGCTGAAGAACACATGGAAAAAGGAATTGAGCACCTGCGGCATGAGTTGCGTGGGTTCCGCACGGGCCGCGCCAGTACGTCGCTGGTGGAATTCATCAAAGTGGATTATTACGGGGCACCAACAGATTTACGCTCACTGGCGTCCTTAACCACACCGGATGCGACATCCATTCTCATTAAACCCTTTGATCCCGCCTCCATCAAAGATGTTGTCAAGGGCATTGAGGCTGCCAACTTGGGTATCAACCCAATTAACGACGGCAAGCAGATTCGTCTGGTGCTGCCGCCGTTATCCGGCGAAAGACGCCAACAGCTTCTGGGCAAAGTAAAAGAAGCGGCGGAACACGCGCGAATTTCCATGCGCAATGTGCGTCGGGATGCCAACAAACAAATTGATCAGGATGAAAAAGAGTCAGGAATTCCTGAGGACCAGGCCAAACAGGCCAAAGAGGCGGTGCAGGAACTGCTGAAAAAATTTGAAGCCAAAGTGGATGAACTTGTGCAGGCCAAGCACAAAGAAATCACAGAAGTTTAACCCCTCAATAATTTCCGCAACCGCTGAAGGACTTGCGGCGATTCCATGAGTTTTACGCTGTTGTACCGGCGACACCGCAGAACGGTAAAACCCCGGTTAAGCCCCGGTAAAGCCTTGGATTGGCCAAGCGGCGCTAAGTAACTACAATAGTATCCATACGCAACCCGTGGGACGGATTGTCCGGCGGCGCTCTCATTGCCAAGGAGTCTACCGTGAGTGAACTTGAATTCGCAGGTCTGGAGGAATCGGCCATGCTCAATCGCATGGCTAAAGTTTTGGCCGATACGGTAATAAGTCGAGGTATGTTCCAATCCTGGGCCACGGATTCATGGCGTCCGGAAGTGAATTTATACGAAACGCATAGTGCTTTTATGGTTTGTGCGGATTTGGCGGGGATGGATGAAAATGCCATTCAGATCAGCGTCGCGGACAATCAACTGATCATCCGGGGGCATCGGATTTGTCCTATGCCCAGCGGTAAGGAAAAGGCGGTTGCGGTACATCTGATGGAAATTGATCATGGCTGTTTCGGCAGGAGCATTGAAATGCCGGCCAATGTGGATCACAGTAAAATTTCCGCCCACTACGATGCGGGAATGCTTTGGATTACATTGCCAAAAGCGCGGTGAGCATGGAAGCGAGAATTGCGCTTCATGTATGGTGAAAGTAGCGGATATTACAAGCAGGAATCTATGGCGGAAGAAAAGACACAATCATCACCGGACCCCAAGTCAGGCGAAAATAAGCCGTCAGGGTCTAAAGGCCCCGCAGCGCCCGATGCGCCCGGTGTAACAACCGCGGATGTCACTGGGCCTATGCTGCATCAGGTGCGGATTCCGGAAATTATTGCCATCATGCCCGTGCGCGATGCGGTGGCCTTTCCCGGGGCGGTCATACCTCTGAGTATAGGACGCGATAAAAGCCGCCGCCTGCTGGATGATGTGATGCCCGGCGACAAAATTATCGGGGTGCTCACGCAGAAAAACGAAAGCGTGGAAAACCCGCAGCCTGGTGACATGCACGCGGTGGGAACTGTGGCGATTGTATTAAAAATGCTGCGCCCGGCGGATGGACAGCAGAGCATTGTTGTCCATGGTCTGGTGCGTTTTCGCGTCCTGGAGTTTGTACAACAGGAACCCTACCTGAAGGCCCGCGTGGAAGCTCTGCCTGATGCCGCGGAAAACGTCGGGCCGGAAACGGAATTGCTGGTGGGAAGCGTCCGACAGGCCGCCAAACGAATGATTGAATTGTCGCCCAACATTCCCGATGAGGCGGCGACGATTCTTGATGATATTGATTCTCCGTCCACGCTGGCGGATTTTCTGGCGGCTAATCTGCATGACTCCGTTGCGGACAAACTGGCGCTGCTGGAGGAAACCGATGTCATTAAGCGTCTGTTAATGGTCCGTCAAAAGCTCGCAACGCGAATAGAACTTCTGGAGCTTGAAGAGAAACTTCAATCGCAGGTGCGCTCCAGTATTGATAAAAATCAGCGGCACTATTTTCTTCAGGAGCAGTTGAAGGCCATACAAAAAGAACTCGGACAGGCTGATGAGCAAAGCCAGGAACTCGCTGATCTAAAAAAGCGAATTGACGAAGCCAAAGTGCCGGACGTGGTGAAAAAAGAGACGGATCGTGAATTGGCCCGCCTGGCGGCGGTACCGCAGGCGTCGCCGGAATATGGCGTTATAAGGTCATTTCTGGAAACAGTTGCGGAGTTGCCCTGGAGTAAATCCACGCAGGATGATCTGGATATTAATCGGGCGCGGGCGATTTTAGATCGCGATCATTATGATCTGGAAAAGATAAAAAAGCGCATCGTTGAATTTCTGGCGGTCCGCAAGCTCAATCCTTCGGGCCGCGGACCCATTCTCTGCTTTCTTGGGCCGCCGGGCGTCGGAAAGACCAGTCTGGGAAAGTCCATCGCGGAATCATTGGGGCGAAAGTTTGTGCGCATGAGCCTCGGCGGCGTGCGGGATGAAGCCGACATTCGCGGCCACCGCCGCACCTACGTTGGTTCCATGCCGGGCCGTATTATTCAAGAACTGCGGAAAGTCGGCACCAACAATCCGGTCATGATGCTTGATGAAGTGGATAAACTTGGTGCGGATTTCCGGGGTGATCCATCGGCGGCTCTGCTGGAAGTCCTGGACCCGCAGCAAAATAACAGCTTTCAGGACCATTACCTGGGTGTTCCATTTGACTTAAGCAAAATCATATTTATCTGCACCGCCAATTATATGGAACCGGTTCCGCCCGCCCTGCGCGACCGCATGGAGGTTATTGAAATTCCGGGTTATACGCAGCAGGATAAACTGCTGATCGCGCGAAAATACCTGGTGCCGCGCCAACTCAAGGAGAACGGCATTACACGCAAAGACTGCGAAATTCCCGCCGCCACGCTCGAAGCGCTTATCGAACGCTACACCCGCGAAGCCGGGGTGCGAAATCTGGAGCGTATGATCGGCTCGGTCATGCGTGGCGTCGCGGCAACGCTCGTTGGTGCGACCGGGAAACCCGTAGCCGTTGGAAAAGGCAAGAAACCCGCCGTTAAAATTCAGTCGAAGGCGGGTGAATTGCCCCCCGTAAAAGTGGGCAAAATAACTGTGAAGATTGATGATCTGGCAAAATATCTTGGACCGCTGATATTTGAAAGTGAAGTGGCTCTGCGCACGGCAACGCCAGGCGTCGCCACTGGCCTGGCGTACACTCCCGCCGGGGGAGATATATTATTTGTTGAAGCCACGCGGATGCCCGGCAAGGGGCGGCTGAGGCTTACCGGCCAAATTGGAGACGTGATGCGGGAATCGGCGCATGCCGCATTTTCGCTGCTGAAAAATAACGCGGAAAAATTAGGGATAACGCCGGCGATTTTCCGTGATATCGATGTGCATGTACATGTACCGGCGGGGGCGGTCCCCAAGGATGGACCATCGGCCGGCGTTGCCATGTACACCGCATTGGCGTCACTGTTCATCAATAAGGCGGTGCGGCCTGACGTGGCTATGACCGGGGAAATTACCCTGCGCGGCCTGGTATTACCCATCGGCGGGGTGAAGGAAAAAGTCATCGCGGCGCAACATGCCGGCATCAAAACCGTTATCCTGCCGCAACGCAATGAAAAGGATCTGCAGGAAGTCCGGCAGCAGTTGAAAAAAGATCTGAAGTTTGTGTTTGTTAAGACGGTTGGCGAAGTCCTGGCCGCGGCACTAAAAGACGGTAACACTTCGGAATCGCCATCCGCTAATCTGACGAAAAGCAATGGATTAATCCATAAAAAGACGAAACGCGCCGCCGCCTCCGCACTTCATGCCATGGAGAATCCGTCGCGATGAGCCACGAAAGTTCCATCGCGATGGGCAGCGCAAATCACCGCGCGACAATCGTGGGTGGCCGCACAGCGCCGCCCGCGCCGATTGCCGATCTGGTTGCCGTGGACTTGGGCGTCCTGGACTACCGCGCAGCGTGGAGCGTCCAATTGCAATGGCATGAAAAAGTGCTTAACGGCTTATATCCCGCCGGGGCGCTGCTGGTTGTGAAGCATCCGGCGGTTATTACCATTGGCCGGCATCCCGGCGCCTCAGAGCACCTGCTGGCCGATGCGCAGACACTGGCCGCCCGGGGCGTGGCGGTGGAATCGACCGATCGTGGGGGGGATATTACCTTCCATGGTCCGGGGCAACTGGTACTTTATCCGATCATTCCTCTGAATCATTACAAGTTACGAGTACATGACTACATGCGATTGTTGGAAGAGGCGGTGATTCAGACGTTGGCCGCACTTGAATTATCCGCAACACGGGAAGCCGGAGCTACCGGTGTTTGGGTGAAATCCACACGGGGAGGCGTGGACGCGATGGCAAAGATGTGTGCCATCGGCATCAAGTTGCGGCGCTGGACTACGCTGCATGGATTAGCGTTGAATGTAACCACGGATCTGAGTTTCTTTGATTTGATAAACCCCTGCGGGCTGTCCCGTCCGGTGACCTCGCTTCAGGCGGAGCTTGGCGAGCGTTGCCCCAGCTGGGAATACGTGAAAATTCGCCTGATTCATGAATTATCCGCGTTGCTTGGTCATTTGCCCTGAAATGCGATATAATGAGGGTCTTTGGCATTGTGACCGCGTGAGGGTCACATAAGCGCTGTAACCGCGCGAAGCGGACTGGACGGCGGCTGGCATAGAGCTGCCGGATATACCTTGAAATATTGGAATTTCTATCATGAAACGCCGAGATGAATTACGAAATATCGCCATTATCGCCCACGTTGACCACGGTAAGACCACATTGGTCGATGCATTGTTACGGCAATCCGGCATGTTTCGCACGGGACAAATGTCGGAAGACACACTGATTTTAGACAATAACCCGCTGGAACGCGAACGCGGCATTACCATCCTGGCCAAGAATGTGGCGATGAACTATGTCGATTCTGCGGGGGTTATGCGGAAGATTAATATCATCGACACACCCGGCCA
Source organism: Planctomycetota bacterium (assembly GCA_021819825.1). Taxonomy (GTDB): domain Bacteria; phylum Planctomycetota; class Phycisphaerae; order WQYP01; family WQYP01; genus JAMDCX01. Next base: position 167,542 of record JAKAEZ010000001.1, on the reverse strand, counting down.
CGCCGATTTTGGCGGGGAAGTGGAGCGCGTGCTGAAAATGGCCGATGGCGTGCTGCTTTTGGTCGATGCTTTTGAAGGCCCGATGCCGCAAACCCGTTTTGTGCTCAAGAAGGCCTTTCACTATCACATCAAGCCCATTGTGGTGATCAATAAAATTGACCGGCCGGATTCGCGGCCCGATGAAGTGCTTAATGAAATCTTCGATCTGTTTGTGGAACTGGAGGCGGATGATGATGCCCTTGATTTCCCTGTCATTTATGCTTCGGGTCGTGCGGGTTTTGCGCGGCTTGAGACCGCCGACAACAATATGGATATGCGCCCGCTAATGGAAACCATTGTCAAGAAAATTCCCGGACCGGTGGCCGATTTGGAAAAGCCGCTGCAGATGCAGATTACAAATATTGACTACAACGAATACGTTGGTCGTATCGGTATTGGCCGCGTTTTCAACGGTTATCTGCGTAAGGGCGAAAAAATTGCGCTATTAAAACGCGACGGCAAAAATGAATCGCATAATATCACTGAATTATATCTGTTCGCGGGTTTAGGCCGGGAAAAGGCCGAACATGTCGAAGCCGGAGATATCTGTGCCGTCGTGGGTATTGAAGATGTCGATATTGGAGATACCATTGCGGCGGCGGAGCATCCTGTGGCGTTGCCCCTTATTGATGTTGATGAACCCACTTTAAGCATGATTTTCAGCGTCAACGATTCACCGTTCGCCGGCCGTGAAGGCAAATTTATCACCAGCCGCAATGTCCGCGATCGGCTGTATCGGGAATTGCAAAGCAATGTGGCGCTGCGCGTGGAGGATACGTCCTCGGCTGATTCGCTGCGCGTTAGCGGTCGCGGGCTGCTGCATCTGGGCGTGTTGCTGGAGAACATGCGCCGCGAAGGGTACGAACTTCAAGTTAGCAAACCGAAAGTAATTTTCAAAGAACTCAACGGTCACAAGTGCGAACCGGTGGAAAATCTGGTGATTGATGTTCCGCAGCAGCATGTAGGCTCCGTGATGGAAGCCATCGGTAACCGCCGAGGCGAGTTGGTCCGTATGGACTCCAAAGGAAATATGACTCACCTGGAATTTACCATTCCGGCACGCGGTTTAATCGGGTTGCGGACGCGACTGCTAAATGCCACGCAGGGCGAAGCCGTGATGCACCATACGTTTCATGATTATCAGTTTATCCGCGGAGCCTTGCCGGGGCGGCAGAATGGTGTCATGGTCAGCATGGAACTGGGCACCACCAATGCCTATGCCCTTGATACCCTGCAGGATCGCGGCGTGATGTTCGTGAAGCCCGGCGACGAAGTGTATGAAGGTATGATCGTCGGCGAATACAATAAAGACACCGACATCACCGTCAATGTGTGCCGCGAAAAGAAACTTTCCAATATGCGCACGACTTCCAGTGATAAAAACATCATCCTCAAGCCACCCCGGGATATGTCCCTGGAAATTGCGCTGGAATATATTGAAGATGATGAACTTGTTGAAATTACGCCGCAGACCATTCGCCTGCGCAAGCGCTATCTCAAAGAAAATGATCGCAAGCGCATGGGGCGGTCGGATGCCGCAATGGAAGCGGTTTCCGGTTGAGATCGGGCCGTCGTCTGCGTTTATGGTCGAAGCACAGGAAATCAGCCATGGGCCGAATTGATGTACATAACCATTATCTGCCGGGCATGGATGATGGTTGTCGCACCTATGCGGACGCTGTGCCGTGCATCAAAGCGTTTATGGAAAAGGGGTATAACCGGTTTTTTCTTACCCCCCACACCGGCCCGACTGATATGTGCGACATCCGCCCCGAGGCCACGCTGGCGGCCATCGACGAATTTCGTCGACAGATGCGTACCGCCGGAATAACGGCGGAATTCCGGCCCGGTGGTGAATTGCGTTTGTCTCCGGAAATGGCCCGGTGGAGAGATACCTCCGGCGTTCCCACCTTTGGAATGAATACACGCTATGTATTGGCGGACCTCTGGGAGCCTGACTGGCCTGCGTGGGCCGATCGGTGTGTTGACTGGCTTCAGGCCAATGAATTTACGGTGATTTTAGCGCACCCTGAACGTATGATGGTGATGCGGGAAAATCCCAGTCTTATTCAAACACTGGCGAAGCGCGGGCTGTTGTTCCAAGGTAATTTGGGGCCTCTGGGCGGATCAGAGCCGGAAGCACAACGACTTCTGGCGGAGCGTTTTCTGCAAGAGGGGCGATATTTTATGCTCGGTTCCGATTGCCACCGGTTTGCCCATGCCGGTGCCCGGCTGCATGGTTTAGAACGCGCCCAGACACTGGTCGGCGAAAAGATCGTCGATCAACTGACCATTGAAAATCCCGCCAAACTCTGGGTGTGACCGAACCATGGAGCCGCCCGCTGAATTCAACCGGTGAATCGGCAGGAAATCTGAAAGCGACGGTGATCCTTGGCACTGGCACCGCTGACCAGATTGGTCCAAAACGCCTGATCGGTCGCGCTGATGCGCAGGCCCTTTTCCTTTTCGCCTCCCTCAAAAGGCTCAAAGGTCACTTTTTTCTGTTCACGGCTATGGATTAACTGAACTTCAACGGAGCGATCAAAGCGTGTCAACCACGAATTGACGGGCTTGCCGCGGCAATTCTGCCACAGATTTACTGGATCGGTTGCCACCAGATAAAGCGGATTGTCGGTTTCGATGTTCTTAGCCATTGCGTATCATCCTTAAAAATGTCAAAAATCCCGGATACAGCATAAAAATGGGCTGCACCAACAAGATGCTTTTTTATGCGATCATTCAAACAAAAAAGACAATGTTATTCCCATTGTTTTTCGTATCAGGTCCGCTTTACACGGCAAGCATTTGAGCCGCGAATGAAACTCCCTCACCCGAACCTTGTTCTATTATAGCGGCTCTTTTGATAAACGCGCCATGGATCGGCTTTGTTTCTTTTTCCTCGGACAGGCTCCTCGCCCGCAGGAAAGGTTCAGACTCGCTGCTTCGGGGGCTACTAAATGCGATTTGCCGGTGCTTGCGCTCACCGTGGCGTCACTTACGCGACGGTCGCGGGAGATACGCCCTGCGCATGGGGTGTTGGCGTTACATCCTCCAATCGCCGATCCGTAAGTAAAAACTGCGCGAATTGATCCGCCGGCACCGGCGGGCTGAAGTAATAACCCTGCATAGCATGGCAACCCAGCAGTTTCAACAGCGTCACTTGTTCAATTTTTTCTACGCCTTCGGCAATCGTGCGTAATTGCAGGTTGTCCGCCAAATCGACAATGGTGTCCACCACGGCGAGGTCTTTGGGGTCATCCATCATATCGCGGATAAAGGACCGATCTATCTTCAAAGTGTCAATCGGGAAACGCGTGAGGTAACTTAAACTGGAGTAGCCGGTGCCAAAGTCATCAAGTGAAAAGCGAATGCCAAGTTTCTTGATCTCCTGCATACGATCGCGCAACGCATCGGTCTGCTGCATCAATGTTCCTTCGGTGATTTCCAACTCCAGCAGTGACGGGTCCACGCCGGTTTCCTTCAGGATAGTTCGAACGGTATTTTCCAGTGAAGGCTCGCGGCATTGCAGTGCGGAAAGATTTACGGCAATTGGAACCACCGGAAGACCCGCAAGTTGCCACTGTCGATTTTGTTCGCACGCGGTGCGCATGACCCATTCGCCCAGGATAAGTATTAATCCTTTTTCTTCAGCCAACGGAATAAAGCGCAAGGGAGAAATCAGTCCGCGTTCAGGATGCAGCCAGCGAATCAGGGCTTCAGCGCTGACGATCCGCCCGGTCTGAAGATTTATCACCGGCTGATAATGCAGGACGAACTGATCCAGCCTGATCGCTTCGCGCAGGTCATTTTCCAGCCGGATTGATTCAACCGCCGCTTCGTGCATTTCCGGGGTATGGAATGTCGCACGATTACGGCCCTCTTTCTTCACTTCATAAAGCGCTTCATCTGCGGTCCGCAGCAATACGCCGCTGTCCTTGCCATCCCGCGGGAACACGCTCATGCCGATGCTGCATGTAATATGGAAGGTGTGGCCCGCTATGACAAACGGGACATTCATGGCGTCGATAATTTTCTGGGAAACCACCGCCACATCCGCCGGTGACTGTGGATCAGTTATCAGAACAATAAATTCATCACCGCCCAATCGGGCTAGGGTGTCTTCGGCGCGCAATGCGCTGCGAATGCGCATGGCCGCACCTTGCAGAAGTTCGTCGCCAAAATCGTGACCCAGGGTATCGTTGACCGTTTTGAAATTGTCCAGATCCAGAAAGAGAATACCCACCAGGCTGTCCCGGCGCTGCGCTTCCCGAATGGCCTGTTCAATGCGGTCGATTAGCAGCGTGCGGTTCGGCAAACCCGTCAGGGCGTCATGAAAGGCCAGATAATGTATGCGTTCTTCCGCCGCCTTGCGTTCGCTGACATCCCGGAAAATGCTTAATATCAAATGACGGCCTTGAAGGTCCACGCGCGATTCAACGGCATCGGCCGGAAAAGTGCGTTGATCTTTGCGGAGAATGGTGACATTAGAATCCACCGTTCGGCCGGTAAGCAGGATTTTGACATATCTGGCTAAGATTTCTGAGTGCTGATTTTTGGGGAACAGGGCGGTCGCGGGCATACGCAAAAGCTCTTCGCGGGTATATCCCAGTTGATCCAGCGCCCGACGGTTGGCTTCAATAATCCGCCCATCACTTTCCGACAGAATAATCGCATCGCCGGCAGCCTCCATGACCACGTGATAACGCTGCTCAGAATCTCGCAGGGCCTGATCGGAAGCCTTGCGAAAATCTTCGCGTGCTCTATCTTCGATGGCAAATGATACTCCATTGGAAATTTCCGTCAGCAAATTAGTGAATTGGTCGTCAAATCTTTCCTGCGCGGAACAATAAATCGCCAGGGCACCTACGACCGCGCCATGGCGGACCAGGGGAAATGCGGCCGCTGATTTAAGGTTCGCTTGAACCGCTTGGATTTCCCATTCACGCGACGGTGACAAAAACTCCAGTCGATTAATGATGACGGGTTTGCCCGTTGTTAGGCAATTGTCGATAGGCTGGCAGCCCGAGGGCAACGAATTGTCATCAGCCGACACGATGCGATTTAAGTACGTGCTCACTGCTGGTCCGGCGCTGGCGACCGGTACCAGATGGCTGGTGGTCGAATCCAACGTGACAATTGCCGCGAGATCAAAATGCCCCAGCCTCACAATAATCTGACATACCTCTGAAAATAGTTCTTCCTGACGGCAATGATGGGCGATGAGCCGGTTGGTCTGGCTAAGGGCATCATACAAATCGCGTATTTGGCGAACCCGCCTCTCGGCTGTGCTGCGTTCCATGATCGCGCCAATTAATGACCGATACATGGAAATAAATAAAAACGCCATGATTGCGGCAATCGTCAGGGTCATGCCCACCGTGACCGCCAGCCAGAAGCGTAAGTTTGCAAGTCTGGCGGTGAGCATATTTTGCAACCAGTGCATGGCCAGAGTTGATGTGCCGGAAATATTTTCCGCAATGTTGTCAGCAACAAAAAGTAGTCGGAGCCGCGTGTCCGAGTCGAGGATACCCGGCTTGTCCGACAGCCGCATGAGATTTCGGCTAAGGACCGAAAGCTGGGATATATGAGAGGTCATGAGTGTCAGGAAATCAGGACTTGTTTGCACCGGCAATTGAAGGTTGTGCCGAAGTGATCTTATATCTCCCCAGTGAAGACGCTCGATCAGGTTGCGGATGCGTTTACTTTGAGCCAGCGCCTGCGTGAGCGTTCGCGGATTTTCAAGTAATAACATGCGCAGCTTGCCAACGTCGGAAAGCGCATCAGGAATTTGCTTGCGCACAATGCGTATCATGCCAAGCGTCGACGGATCGTGATCATGCCGCAGTTGGGCATAATCCGAGGCGACCAAAGCGATATTCCAAATATGCGATAATTCATCCGTGTATCGTGGAACTAAAAGCCGCGGTGGTAATGTGTTGTCGGCTGATTTCAACTTGTACCAGTTCTTAATGACGACCTTCCATAATCCGTGCACATGTAGTGCACCGGAAAGATTTCGGTTTTGTCGCCCAATATTCACTATCAGATAGTCAATTTCATCACCAGTGGTTGCCCTTTTTCCGGAGGGTAGGAATTCACGCCGATCCGCGGCGACAACGGCCTGTTCATGCGCCTGGATCAAAGTCATTAACTTAATAATCGACTGGCTGTAGCGCGCCCACGTGGATTCCATTTGCGCGGTGTGTATTTTGCTGGTCTGTGATTCGTACAGTTGATAAAGCGGAATCGCGACGGTCAGCAAAAGCGCAAAACCTACGATGGCAAATTTCGTTGGGTGTTTCAGCCGTTGCATAAAGGCTGTTAATGGATCGCTCATGCCTGAATGAACCTCATTCCCTTCTTTATTCCAATCCGCTGGCTTAATGGAAAAGCCGCCAACCTCACGCTCATCAGTAACGCGAACCCGGGGTTCCCGCCGGCGGCTTGCTCGCCACTATCGATAGCGCATCGGCGACAGCCGCACCTGGACACCATCACCAGTATCATTATCGGCAATATTGCCCGCAATCTGTATTATCGACCGATAAGAGCATCGCAGTTGCTTCGCTGATCCTGCTTGATATTATCTCAAAACTCGCAAAAAATGTGTCCCAAAGCTCTCCCGTTGCTATGAAACTTGCCCTTTATTTTTCTAGCGTCTACGATGACGGCAAAGGCACAAAATAGAGATTTCAAATGATAATTTGACCTCTGTCGCTTTCGCGACTATACTTCCGCCAAATGATTCTCCGGGAAGTACCGGGGAGTTAGGTGTTGGCAGGGTAATTCGTTAAGGGGATGAAGCTGTTTCCCACCCAAGCAAATTTTCCATCGTTCCTCCGTCGCAGCAGGTCGGAATTTCGGTTCATGTTGCTTATGGTATCGGCTTTGGCGATTCCTGCGGGGTGCTCTTTTGAGCCACCATTAAAAGTTCCCGCGGCACCTGTTGTAAAATCGTACACGTCCCACAGGGGGCCAAAGCAAATTAAAGCCATCGCGGGAGTGGGGCATGCCGGTAGAGCACAGGCATTCGCGTATGGCGCAAAAGTTGAGGCCCGCTGGTGGAAACTTTATAACTCCAACGCCATTGATACTCTGGTACACCGGGCTATTAAAAACAGTCCCACACTGGCGGCGTCTCAAGCCACACTGGAAGAAGCCCACCAGAACCTTAAGTCTGTGGAGGGAATTTTTTTTCCACAGGTTTCGCTGGGTACAAATGCTCAGCGGCAAAGACAAAGCGGTGCGGGCTTTGGCGGTCCAACACGAACATTTTCCCTTTATACCGGCGATCTGCAGGTCAGTTACGATCCGGATATATTTGGTCTTAACCGCATTGTCATGCACTCTTTCAAGGCACAGGAAGATCAGCAACGCTATGCTCTGCAGGAAGCATATTTAACGCTGGAAGGCAATACGGTGACCACCGCAATCGAGGTGGCTTCACTGGAAGCCAGAGTAAAAACCACCCAGTCACTGGTTCGCAATGAGCAAAACATTCTCAAGATTGTCCGGCAGCAATACCACCTTGGTGCGGTGACATACTTGGATGTCGTCAATCAGGAAAGCCAGGTTGCCGCCACAGAGGCGACATTGCCTCCGTTGCAGCAGTCTCTAGCAGCGGCGCGCCATGCGTTGGCTATTTTGCTGGGGCGAATTCCATCTCAAGCCCATATTCCTGTATTGAATTTGAATTCATTAAATCTTCCGCCCACACTACCGGTATCTCTGCCGTCCGCACTGGTCCATCAGCGGCCGGATATATTATCAGCCGAAGCGCAGCTAAAGGCAGGTGATGCGCAGGTGGGTGAAGCGGTGGCAAAAATGTATCCGTTGATACAGATTACCGGGGATATCGGATTTGAAAATGGGCGAATCGCCAATTTCTTTGATGCCTCGAGCTTAATCTGGTCTATTGCCGGCAGCCTGACGCAAACAATTTTTGACGGTGGTACGTTGCGTGCCAATAAGCGGGCGGCCCAGGCCGCACTCAAGGCGGTTGTGGCGGATTACCAGTCCACAATACTCAATGATTTTGCCCAAGTGGCCAATGCCCTGCGTGCGGTACAAAATGATGCCCAAACATTGAGATACCAACAACAGGCTTATGTATCGGCATTTCGTGCTTACAAGCTGGCACGCTGGGAATACAAGGCCGGCTCGGTGGATTACACCACGTTGCTGACGGCTCAGGTGCAATATCAGCAATCCCGCCTGGCAGTGGTAACGGCGCAAGCCCAACGTTACCAGGATACCGCCGCATTATTCGTGGCCATGGGCGGGGGTTGGTGGCCCAAGCAATATCGAACGATTCATAAAGATTCGGTGGTTAAAGTTTCCAAAACTCAGATGACCCGGCCTGCAACAACGCAGCCGACGGTTGGAAAGTAAAGCGGAGGTCCGCATAGATTATGGCTAAACGTATTATTATTTCCGTTATTGTGCTGGCAATATTTCTTGCGGTAATCATCGGTTTGTTTGAATTCAAATTGATGGTCAACAGAAAGATTGCCTACGCGATTGCCCATATGCCGGTGCCGCCGGTCACGGTTTCAACCGGAATTGTAAGATCGGATATTGTGCCGCAGGCCATTCACATTGTCGGCAGCCTTACTGCGGTTCAAGGGGTGCAGGTGTCAGCCCAGATTTCCGGAAATGTCACGGCCATATATTTTCATTCCGGCCAGATGATTAAAGCCGGCCAGAAGCTGGTGCAGATTGATAACACCACGCAGTTGGCGCAACTGAAAGCCGACCTGGCCGCCGAATCGCTTGCTAAAACCAACCTGTTGCGTACAGAGAATCTCATGAAGCACCGCGCAGCCGCACAGGCCACGCTGGATGCCAATCAGGCCGCACTGCTGCAGGCCAAGGCCCAGGTCGCGGGAGACCGTGCGACGCTCGAAAAGCTGGCGATTACCGCTCCGTTTACCGGTTATTTGGGACTCCGGCAGGTAAGCTTGGGCCAATATGTGTCACCGGGGACGCCGATTGTGGCTCTCAACACCTGGACGCCGTTGTATCTGGATTTTTCAATTCCACAAAATGAGCTGGATAAACTACACATTGGAGAGACGGTTAAGTTCAAGGTGGATGCCTACAGAGGCCAGGTGTTTACCGGGAAGGTTGAAGCCCTATCCTCGCAAGTGGATGTTGCGTCCCGTAATATTCAGATGCAGGCTGTCCTGGCCAATAAGCGACTGCTGCTGAAGCCCGGTTTATTCGGCCGCGTAACCCTGCTTACGGGCGTAAACACCAAATCGCTGGTGGTCAATGCTGACGCCATTACCTATAACACATTCGGGGACTACGTGTATGTGGTTCATAAAACCATGAAAGCTGGAAAACCGACGTTGACGGTCGAGTCCGTGCTGGTCAAGGCTGGCAACCCGATCGGCAATGACGTTGTTGTGATGTCGGGGCTTAAGGCCGGCGAAGTGGTAGTGATCGCCGGTCAGGTGAAACTGCGCCCTGGCGCGGTAGTCGCAGTGAATAACACAATTAAACCATAAGGCAAGGCTTGAATTTAAATGAAATTCACTGATTTATTTATCAAGCGTTGGGTGTTGGCCAGCGCTATTAATCTCATCATTCTGGTATTGGGATTGCGCGCATGGATGAGCATGACTACGCAGGAATACCCCACGATTACCAGCACGATTGTCACAGTGAGCACCTCGTATCCCGGAGCGGACCCGGCACAGGTTCAAGCTTATATCACCTCACGGCTTGAGCAGGCTGTCGCCCAGGCACCGAACATTGATTACATGACCACATCGAGTTCGGAAAGTACGTCCACCATTACCTGTAACATGGTGTTGAATTCCGATCCGAATGCGGCTGTGGCACAAATTCTGGCCAAAGTACAGCAGGTGGCCAGCCAGTTGCCGCCCGCCAGTCAGGCTCCGGTCATTAACGAAGAAGTCGGAGATGCCAGAGCTTTGATGTATCTGGCATTTGCCAGTAAGACCATGAACCAGCAGCAAATCGATGATTATCTGCTACGGGTGGTTCAGCCTAAAATTCAATCGCTTCCCGGCGTCAGTCAAGCGCAGATATTACCCTCGGGCACCGGTTCCAGCGGTAATAGTTTCGCTTTACGGGTTTGGCTTAAGCCGGCTAAACTCGCGGCCCTTGGACTTACACCGGCGGATGTTTCAGCTGCGTTGACCAGTAATAATTTCGTTTCCGCGATTGGTCGGATTCGCGGGAAAAATATTGCGCAAGTCATTACGGCCAACACATCCATCAGCAATCTGTCCGAATTTCGAAACCTCGTGGTGAAATATGTCAATGCTGTCCCCATTCGCCTTAAAGATGTGGCCGATGTGCAACTCGGCGCGCAGAATTACAATCAAAGCGTGTTCATGAGCGGAGTCCCCGCGACATTTATTGGCGTATTTCCATCGCCTTCCGCCAACAGTCTTACCCTTGGCCACGAAGTGCACACCGCGCTGCGGCAGATCGAAGCGAATCTGCCCGCCGGTCTTCACGCCGCAGTTCCCTATGATGGCACGGTTTACATTAAAGCCGCCATTTCGGAAGTCGAACACACGCTACTGATCACGCTGGGCATTGTTGTATTGGTTATCTTTCTGTTCCTGGGATCTGTCCGCTCGCTGTTAATTCCGGCGGTGGCAATTCCCCTGTCTATCATCGGTGCCGGAATCCTGATGATCACCTTCGGCTTTACCATCAATTTGCTGACACTCCTGGCGGTCATCCTGGCGATCGGTCTAGTGGTGGATGACGCAATTATTATCGTCGAAAATATCCACCGACATGTGGATGAGGGCCTTCCACCCGTGCGCGCTGCGATTTTAGGCGCTCGCGAACTTGCCGGCCCAATTCTTATTATGTCCACAAGTCTTGCCGCGGTTTTCGCACCGATCGGATTTATGGGAGGCCTAACCGGAAGTCTGTTCACCGAGTTTGCATTCACTCTTGTTTTCACAGTGTTTATGTCGATGATTGTCGCATTAACACTCTCCCCCATGCTTAGCAGCAGAGCACTTAAACCAACCTCTGAGCATGGGCTGGTTCATTTTCTCGACATGCTGTTCATGAAGTTGCGCCATGGTTATGAGCGCTCATTGCACACCGTCCTGGCTTTTCGTTGGCTGGTGCTGATAATGGCGCTGGTGTTATTCGTCAGTATTCCATTTATGCTCATGGAAAGCCAAAGCGAACTGGCACCGACCGAGGACCAGGGGATTTTATTTTTCTCTGGAATTGGCCCTCCAACTGCGACGCTGCATTACATGACTGCTTATGCGACACAGATTCGAAAGATCTGCCAGAGTTTCCCGGAAACCCAACAGGTGTTTCAGATTAATGGGTTTTCGCCTTTAACGCCCGGCTACAACGGCTTAATCGGGGGCATGTTGCTGAAACCATGGAATCAGCGGACGGTTACGCAAATGCAGCTCACCGCTCCATTTCAGCAGAAGCTTTCGAAGGTCGCTGGTTTACAAACCACCGATTTTCCCCTGCCGTCCATTCCGGGGGCACCATTTGGCTTGCCGGTGCAATTTGTTATTACTTCCACCAAGGGATATAAAGACTTGGATCAGGCAGCCGGAAAAATCATTGCCGCTGCCGAGAAAAGTGGAAAATTCTTATTTGTTGAGAAGGATTTAAGATACGACGCACCGCAGGTTAAATTAACGATTAATCACAGCCTGGTGGCGGCGCTGGGGCTTAACAATAGCGAGTTGGCGGCAGATCTCCAGCCCTTGCTGGGAGGAAATTACGTCAATCGCTTTGATCTGCAGGGACACACCTACAAGGTCATTCCCCAACTTCCGGATAATCTGCGGGCCACCGCCTCTATGCTCAAACGCATTTATATCCAGACGGCCGGCGGCCAAATGGTCCCGCTTTCCACCGTTGTGACGATCCACCACCTCGTTGAGCCGGAATTTTTGCCGCAGTTTCAACAGCTTAATTCTGTGACTATTTCCGCTGTCCCGGCACCGGGCACCAGCATGGGCAGTGCGTTGGCCTATTTGCATTCCACGCTTCAATCCTTATTTCCCACGGGTTATGCGGCGCACTATGCCGGAGAGTCCCGACAATTTGAGCAGCAAGGAAATGCCATCTACATCACTTTTATCCTGGCGATTATACTTATTTTCTTGCTCATGGCAGCGCAATTTGAAAGCTTCCGTGATCCGCTTATTGTTATGTTTACCGTGCCGATGTCGATTTTTGGTGCGGCGCTGTTCATGTTCATCGGTGTGGCAAAGTTAAATATCTATACCGAAGTCGGTCTGATTACCCTGATCGGATTAATTACCAAACAGGGCATTTTGATCGTGGAATTTGCCAACAAGCTCCAAGAAAATGAGGGCATGAATCTTTCGGAGGCTATCATCCATGCCTCCGCCGTTCGGCTGCGGCCCATTCTCATGACCACTGGAGCCATGGTGCTGGGCGTAGTGCCTCTTTTAGTTGCATCGGGTGCCGGCGCGGTCAGCCGGTTTGATATGGGCTTGATGATCGCCAGTGGCCTCTCCATCGGCTGTCTATTTTCGCTGTACGTGATCCCGGTAGTCTACACCTTTGTCGCCAGCCGCAAGGAAAAAATTGAACCCACCGCGGAGGAATCGCATCCCGGCGCCGCACATTAATAAGGCCGCAGTTCATCGGACATGGGTTTGCGGAATATCTTGCAGCGCGTCGATCTTCGGACAGGCGCAGGTTATGCTTCGTGAGCGGTTATTTCCAATTCATCGGGAATTGATAATGGTGCCTGTGCCAACGGTAGAACCTTCCCCCGCCGCGGTTGAATTCCCCATAAGTTCCGCACCATAAAATCGCGCACCTGCCGCCACGTGTACTGCCAATGATAGCCCGCGGCACCGTGATGCCCGGGCGGAACAAACAAAAATTCAAAATCCTTGTTGGCCTTTTCCAGCGCATTAATCACCTGCATGGTGCAGCATGGATCCACATTATGATCCATCCCGCCCGCGATGAGCTGCAATTTGCCGACCAGCTTATGCGCGTTGGTGACATTGGATTGCTGGGCGTACCACGGGCCGATGGGCCAACTCATCCATTGTTCATTCCACCAGATTTTATCCACGCGATTATCATGGCAGCCGCTGTTGGCCGAGCCGACTTTATAAAAATCGCCAAACGCCAGCAACGCCCGCAACGCGCTTTGTCCCCCAGCGGAGGTGCCGTAAATTCCCACGCGGGTTAAATCCATTTGCGGGCAAACACTTTTCTGCGCCGCCTTAATCCATAAAATTCGATCCGGGAAACCGGAATCTCCCAGATTTTTCCAGCACACATCATGAAAGGCCTTCGAGCGGTGCGATGTACCCATGCCATCAATCTGCACCACAATAAAGCCGATTTCCGCCATGGTTTGCGGCCAATGGAAGGGCTTAAAGGCTTTGGGTACAAAAGCACTCTGCGGCCCGGCATAAATATGTTCAATCACCGGATATTGTCGGCGGGGATCAAAGTGCGTGGGGCGGTATATGACGCCGTAGATATCGGTTGTCCCGTCGCGGCCTTTGGCCACAAATGGCTGTGGCAACGGCAGTCCCGTCTTATGCAATTCCACCAGGTCCGCCCGCTCCAACTCGCGCACCATTGCTCCCGTTTCCGCGCTACGTAATTCTATCACCGGTGCCGCGTTTACCCGCGACCACGTATCAATACAGAAGCGATGGTCCGGAGAAAATTCGACGTTGTGCATGCCGTTGGCTGTCGTGAGATGCGTCAGGCCTGATCCGTCGAAATTAACCCGGCAATAATGCACAAAATACGGATCCTGATCCGGAAATATTCCTCCGGCCTGAAACCATACCTGTCGCCTCACCGGGTCCACATGCTCCACGTGCCGCACAACCCATTGTCCTGAAGTTATGCGATGGCGCACGGTGCCGCTGCGCAAATCAATTAAATATAAATGATTCCATCCGTCGCGCTCCGACATCCAGATCATTTCATCTGTTTCCGGCAGATAAAAGGTGAACTGTTTTCCCGAGTAATCAAAAAACTTCGGCGACTTACCATCATGGCATATCTCCTGTACCAGCGGTCGTGAAATCCCGGTATTCGCATCCACGCCGATAACCCGCATCACCTGATGATCGCGCTGATTGTATAAATAGGTGAAAGAGCGGCCGTCACGATTCCACCGTATCTCCGTAATACTCCATGGATTGGGCGCTAAATCCGTGCTTAGGGGAATTTCTTTTGCGTGCGACACATCAAAAAGGTGCGGGCGGGTAATGGCTACTTTGTCTCCCGGTTTCTGATAAAAAAATGAAACCAGCTTCGCTTCATTTTCCGGCACCGCGTAATCAAGTTCCCGAACCTGCCGATCAAATCCGGGAATAGTCCGCAGGACGAGAAATTTACGGGAATCGGAGGCCCAGAACACGCGCGGCTCAAAATAATTATCAGCGCTGCCGTCATGTGTTAATTGCTGTTCGCGTTGGCCCTTTGCCGATTTCAGATACACATTGAAATCGTGGATATGAACAACCCAGCGGCCGTCAGGTGACTGTGCAGATTCCGCCGACCACCGATTCGGCTTGGTTGCGGCAAATGCCGGAGCAATCGCCGGAGCCTTCCACAGCGCATGGCGTGTAATCGTGTAATCGCCAAGTTGGCAGTTATAGCCGCGTTTTCCCATATTAAACGCCATCGCGGTGTCGGTGATAGCCGTGATCGTAATGTTCAGGTTATGGGCATTTATTTTTCCCCTCTCTAGGCGGCCCAGACTATCCGCGAGGCGAAAATGATTAAACGCTTCCATGCGCGTACCCGCGGGCATATCCACCAGCAGATACTCTTTCCTGCCACCCTGGCGCGTGGCCACATACCAGAATCTTTTGCCATCCGGCAGCCAATGCGGAACAATGTGACTGTTGCGCGTCTTGCCATCGGTAACCGCCCATAAATTCACCGCCCGCTCATACGCTTCCAGCGTCGCGATGTTGCTTAGGCCCGTATCCCGCAGCAGGTCCGCCGAAGGTTCGGCAAATGGCTCCGCCCGCTGTGCCAATTCGTCGGGCAATGCGCCGGCGGCGCGTTGTGCGGATAAGGGGGCAATTGCGGCAGATAAGCCTCCCGCCAATGCCGTTCCCAGAAAGCCGCGCCGTGACAGTTCCGGTGCCACCGGCGGCGGAACCGGGGAGGCGGCTGCCTTACCGACCTCGGGATTTCGCGTTATCGTCATCGCAGATGCTCCTGTTACGTTGCCTCCGCAGTGCAGGCTGCGGTATAAACATATATGCGTAATCTAATGCGGAGTAAAAATATGTCCAACAACATCAGATTGGAAAACTGTTATTACACCATTTTCTCCACGCCCGCCGGCACTTGCGGATTACTCTGGCAGGAAAACGGGCAAGCTTCTCCACAGTTGTTACGCGTGTATCCGGCGTGCCCGAATTCCGCCATTCTGTTAAAAACACTTCGGAAAGAATATCCAAATGCTGCGCCGTATATCGGAGACCTCCCACCGTGGATTCACCGCGCGCAGAATTTTCTCCAAGCGTATTATTCCGGCGATGCAAGTAAGTCCGTGAACGCGCAGCCGGATTGGCCTTGGCTGAAACGATTTCTCTTCTGGCAGGGACAGACCGCCTTTTCCCGCCATGTGCTGGAGGCAACAATTAAAATTAAACGCGGCACTACAATAAGCTATGGCGCTCTGGCTGGAAAAATTAAACGCCCCGGGGCAGCACGTGCCGTCGGCGGAGCTTTGGCCCGCAACCCCTGGCCGGTGCTGATTCCCTGTCACCGCGTGATCGGTTCCAACGGTGCCCTGACCGGCTTTTCCGGCTACGGCAAAATTGCCGCAAAAAAACAGATGCTCGCCCTTGAGCGCCCCATACATCGCGGCGGCTAACAAAGCGCCGGCACCCTGTCACACCAAGGTTTCAGGGTGGGGACTCCGTCAAGCCAAAACCGCCCACAGCCACGCAACCTCGGTGCCTTATGGTCGCAAGCGTTAGTATTCAGCACGCGGGAGGCGACTATGGGTTACGGGTGACAGGGGACAAGACCGCTGGCGCAACGGAGGGCGGCGACAACAATTTTCACTGATCACTGATCACGGATCGAATTGGGTGACAGGTTACAGGGGACAGGTTACAGGGGCTTTTGTCACGGATCAATCCCTTTACAGTATTGGCGGTATTGGTGAGTATTAGTCAATATTGGCAGTCATAACAGTATTTGCCAGTATTGCCAGTAGGCTTGGTGACGGGGCGGCGGCTTTCGCCGCAGAGCAGTTGATCAGGAGAGAGTTGAGCAGTAGAGTATATTAACGCTGCGATTCAACGAACAACGAGGGAGTGTATTTGGTATCTGGCATAGACGGGGGCGGGGGGTTAGAATGTGGGCGTCGAATCCATTGTGTATTGGCGGGCAGCCCATGGTTGCGTTGAACGAACAATTTCGCCATTCCAGCACAACCGCCCGCGGGCGGAGGTTACAGGGGACGGGTTACGGGTTACCGCGGAACGGGGAATCTGGGGTGAACTTCATTGATCAACGATCACGGATCGCAGTGTAGAAATCTTTCCATTTTTTTCTTGACATTGGGAGGGGGTAAACTAAACTTTTGTTTGGTAATCGTTGCAGCACGTTTTTCTTTGCGTGTTTGGAGAAAATGAAGTGTGCGGGAACTTGTGCTTCTGGTTGCGTACTTTCTCTCGGCCGTGGGTCTGGCGATACTGGTTGTCTGGCCGGAAGATGGACCGGGGGCTTTCGTGCGCGAGAAGTTGCTTAGAAAACTGCTTCCAAAACCTGCGCATGGCGTGCTGGATTGTTACATCTGTTTTGGTTTCTGGGCGGGGCTGCTTTTGTCGGTTCCCTGGTGGTTTATGTACCGCCAAGGCTGGATATGGTTTGGTTGCCTGATGATTCCGGCGGTGTTGTGGCTGGTTATGGGCAAGTGGAAATAATGGCAAGGTGGTGGGATTTGTCGCGGTGAATCCGGTCAAACTCCTGAAGTCGATTGAAAACGGGGGATTATGGAATGATTGAGGTGCCGTCCCAGGCGCTGGCAAGGCAATACCAGGAGCCCGCATTCCCGATAAGCGATACCTGCAGTTTTTGGAAAGGGGAGTCCGCAGTCATCTGCGGCATTCTTGGCATTTTGGGAAAGCCCGACTTTCGGCTGCTGGAAGTTGGCACCTATCGCGGATGCGGGCTGGTACATTTTCATGCGATGTTCCCGGCGGCTCGACTGGAAAGCCTCAATGTTCTCCCGGAGCAGGCAGGCATCGGCGGGACGGAAATTCTCCCGCGGGAGGAAATCGGTGCCTATGCCGTGTCAGTGGGCGTCCGATACGTCCAGCATTTTGGCGACAGCCGATATTTCGACTTTGCCGGTTTGGGAAAATTCGACGCGGTATTCATTGATGGGAACCACCACGAGGAGTTTGTCGTTTGCGATTCGATGCGGACGCTGGGGGCATTGGTGGCGGGCGGCGTGATGATCTGGCACGACTGTACGGATCGTTATCCTATGGGCCAGTGTGTGCAGCGGGCATTGGGGAGATTGCCGTTTGCTTCACAAATTGTCAAGGTGCGGGGCACAACGCTGTGCTGCTATTTCAAACCGGTTGGCCCCATTGGCCCCCCCAGGCGATTCCGCGCGGCGTGCCGAAATATCGGGCAAACGGTGGGATAGGATCTACGGAACGTCCGGTTAGAACAAGGATTGACGGACATTCCAATAGGCGTTACAGGATGGAAATTCGCACGGCCCGATGCGTGGAAAACGGGAAGGGAACGCATGGAGCGATATGTTCGGCTTCGTAACACGCGAATCATAACCGTCGGGGTGCGTGGATTCGCGCACGCGGGCAAATTCGGCGACATTATATACGCGTTGCCGGCGATCCGCGCCTTGGGGGGCGGTGTCGTGTGGCTGCACGACTGGGCGGCGGCAAGCGGCATGACCATGACGCGCGAGGCGGTAAAAATCATTGAACCTCTGCTGGTGGCCCAGCCTTATATATTCGACGTACAGTGGTGCCGCACGCAGCCCTCGCATGCCGTGAACGTGAATGCCTTTCGTTGGCGGTGGGGTGAATTGCCGCATGATGCCACGCTGGCCCACCGAGTATTGCATTGTTTCGGGCTCCCTGCCGGGGAGTGTCAGCGGGTATGGCTGTATGTCGATCGCGCGTGTCCCACTGCGCCCGTGGTGATCGCCCGGTCGGCGCGGTATAGAAATCCACGGTTTCCGTGGCGGGCTGTGTTGCGGAAGTACAATGACCGCTGTGTCTTCGTCGGGACACCGGACGAGCATCGAGATTTCTGCCGTGAGTTCGGGAGCCTGCCGCTGGCGCGCACTGCGAATCTCCTTGAGGTAGCACGGGTGATCGCCGGGGCGCAATTATTCATCGGCAACCAAAGTTCTCCGCGGGCAATTGCAGAGGGCCTCAAATCGCGGGTTGTGCAGGAGGTTTGCGCCGAACACCCTAATTGCTGCTTTCAGCGGCCGGGGGAGATCAATATCAGCGAAGACCGCGCTGATCTGTTGCCTGAGGTCTGATCCCGGCATCAATGGGCTCGGTAATGTCGATGGCTTTCACGTCACTATGATTTGTGTCCGCGCATTGTACAAGCGCTTTTGCTCTACCGTAGCCGGTCGGGTTCACCACCCTGTCGGGTTGCAGGAGACGGCGGCACCCGTCGGCGGCGCTGGCGGAAATATCGCGCTGGGAATAGAACCGAGTCCGCAGGGCGTTTGAATGACGGATTGTGGCAGGATACAGCCACGGCGGAAAGCAGGCCGTGGGGCCCCGCAGGCGCACGCGGGCGTAGAAATCGGAGTCTTCGGGACCCCAGCCTTCGAACTGTTCGTCGTAACCCCGGCAGAGGTGAAACTCGCGTGCCCGGACGAGGCATAACCCACATGTATCAGTGTTTCGGTCCCGAAAATTCCGCCGTGCCAGCAGTGCGCCGGGGGGCTGAAGCAGCGGTACGGTGTGTTGTAGAAATCGCGTGGGCACTAACGAGTCGGCATCCACGAACCAGTACAATTCCGCGGGCAGGAGATTGGCACCGCAGTTGCGAGCCCGGCTGAGGTTGAACCTTTGGGTGTTATCTAATATCCGCACTGAGGAGAGCCGCTGGTGGCGCAGAGCGGCACACCACTCGAAGCAGCCGTCGGGATCGCCGTAGTCAATGACGGCCACTGCGAGTGGCCCGTAGTAGTCTTGGGCCAGCACCAGGGGTAACGTGCGATGCAAGTGGGATAGGCGTCCCTTGCAGGTAACGACTGCGGTCACTTGCGGACCATAGTCCGAAGGCGGCTGCGCCACGGGGTGGGTACGGAATCTTCGGTACCTCCCGGCGGTCGGGTTGAAGTTATTAATTTGCAGCGAAGCAGGTGACGAAATTTCCATAATTACAGATTCTCATTAGGATTTCGCAAGTGGGTAAATGCCGTCAAAACATTTTTCGGGGAATTTCCGCTTGCCCCGGTACGTAGTGTTATGGTATAAACCAAGTGGCATTAAAATGCAAGAAAGTCAAATGGAATCCGGGGATACATCTGCGTGCATCTGGAAAAGGAAAGAAAGCAATTGGGTTCGCCATCGGGCAGGCGCATTTTCGGAGGTGACGGCGGTTCGCGCGGCCCGCTGCCGCTGATTTCATTTTGCACCGCGTGCCACAACCGTGCGCATCAGCTTAAAGCGGTGTTTTCCGCAAATTTAGGAATCGTTCTGGCGGAGCCTGGGGTGCAATGGGTGATTCTGAACTACAATTCGCGTGATGACCTGCATGAATTTTTATCCCGGCGCATCGCGAAGAGCGGTGGAAAAATCATCTATCTCCGGGAAACCTCGGCTCGGCACTGGCACGCATCGGTGGCGAAGAACATTGCGCATAAGGCGGCGGACGGCGAAATTGTCATGAATCTGGATTGCGACAATTTTATAGGGGACGCGGTGCAAAAAATCCGCAGTGCACCGGTGCCGATTTCCGGTGTTCTGCACCTGTGGAGCGGGGATCACGGGGACGGCACGTACGGTCGCATCGCGTTATCGAAGGATCAATTCTTGACGGCGGGCGGGTACGATGAGCGTTTTTTTCCGATGGGTTATCAAGACACTGATCTACTGAGGCGGCTAGAGGCGAAGGGCTTAAACGTTGCGCGGGCGGGTTGTTCGGGCGGGCTGGCACTGAGGAATACGAAGGCTGAGTCAATAGCATTTTGCGGCATTGAGGACATGTCATGGGAACAGTTTCGAACAGCGAATCAGGCCCGATCGGCGGAGAATCTCGCGGCAGGAAGATTCATCGCCAACGCGGGCGTGCCTTGGGGATGTGGCCGGGTCGAGAGGTTCGATGCCGCGACCTGACGATTGTGACCGGGGCCAGCGGCAACCATTTTCGCTGTCTGGGCAATTTGCTGGCGTCGATCGCCCATTTTGAGCCGGTCGTCCGTACGCTGGTTTATGACCTCGGCCTTTCGGCGCCCCAGCGGGCGGCCTTTCCGCGTCACGCGAATCAGTGGCTTCGGGCATTTCCGTTCGAGCGCCACCCGGGATGGATTAAGATAAAGAATGGCGGCGAAAAGGCGTCAAGGTGCGGTTACTGGGCGTGGAAACCGGTGATAATGCAGGATGCCCTTTTGGAGTTTGGCGGCCCGGCGCTGTGGCTGGACGCGGGAGACCTGCTGACCGGCGCACTGGATGAACTTCGTCGGGTTTTGGACTCACAGGGGGTATATAGCCCGGCGAGCAACGGCACTGTAGCGCGGTGGACACATCCGGAGACGCTGGAACGGCTCTTGGCGGGCTCGGAAACGCTCGGTCGTCCAAATCGCAACGCCGCGATCATCGGACTGAACCCCGCCCGCGCGGCCGGCCGGGAGATTGCGAGGCGCTGGCGGGAAAGCTGTCTGGACCGGCGGTGTATTGCACCGGCGGGAGCATCACTGGCCAACCACCGTTATGATCAGGCGGTGCTGACGGTATTGATCTATCAGGCCCAGCGGGAATACGGCTTCACGCTCGTAGACAGGCGCTTAAACGTTTCCTATCACAACGATCACCTGCCGGCTTGGAATCGGGGGCAACCGTGCTGCAACATCTGATAATTGAACCGTGCGGCGGGTTATGTAACCGGCTGCGGGCGATTGCCGCAGCGCGGCGGGTCTGCCAACGTGCCAACGCGCGTTGCACCGTGCTCTGGGATTGGGGCGATTATCACCGGCTGATCGAAGCGCAACCCGACGTGCAATGGACGGCGGAGGCTCCGGAATTAACCGCCGGTCAGTACATCAAACTGCGCCATCTGCGGGCGGGCGAGGGCGGCAATGGAACCAATCGACGCGTCTGGATAACCCGCGAATCACACATTCTTCTTAGGTCGCAGCATGTGTTTAACGCCTTTGAGGAGCCGCACCCGATTCGTGCAGCAGAGTTGGCACCCTGGCTGCCGATCCCGGCGGCAGCGGTGCGCCGGGCGGCGGCGGCATTTCAAAGCGCAAGTTTCAGAACCTTCACGGTCGGTATGCACATTCGGCGCACGGATCACGCGCAGGCGACCCTGATGGCACCCGACCATCTGTTCCTGCGAGCCGCCGAGGAACAGATCGAAAAGGGGCGTACCATCTTTTTGGCGACGGACAATGATGAGACGCTGCGGTTAATGACAAGCCGGTTTGGCCGACACATATTGCAATATCCCAAGGTCACGAATTTGCCGAAGCGCTGGCCGCGCAGGCGCTTTGACTTCGAAGCGACACTCGAAGATCTGATCGACCTCTGGCTCCTGGCATCGTGCCGGTTCGTCATCGGTTCGGCTGCGTCGTCCTATAGTAATGTGGCGATGCTTTACAACGGTTCTCCGGAAAACCAGATCATGTCGATTGGGCGGATTGCCGCGCCGCAACGCGACGGGGACGGAGCGGTCCAGCTTGCGCCGTCGTCGGTGCGCCGGCTGCACCGCCCGCTGCGGGCGCAATGCAATGGGGAGGTAACCGGCCCGCCGGTGACTTCGGTGCGGACGGACCCGGGTACGAATGTGATAGGGAATGCGGATTTTTATACGGTTGCCGGGACGGTCGGACACGGCGAGTTGGCCGTCAATCGTCTAGGCTACAGCGACGCGTTTCCGACAATGATTCTGGCGCGGGACGATCTGGCTGGCTGGACGGCCATTTCCGCCCACGCACCGTCAGCGGTCAGGCTTACGTTGAGACGCCCCGCAATGGTTTACGGATTTTTGAACTGCTCGGCGGCGATACTTCCGCAGGGGCAATCGGTGAGTTTCTGGGCGGACTGGAACTCTATCGGGGATGGTTCGCTGCCCGGTGACCGAACGCCGGCGATCTATCTTGACGCCGGGGAGCACCAATTGTTGGCGCGGTGCGCACCGGGTCGGAATGCCACGCGCCACGCAATCTGGGCATTGCGGCCCACGGTCGCTGAAATACCACCGCTCCATGGGCCTGCGCAGGCCGCGAATACGGCGGTGGTGACGATTGGTGCATACCCCCCCGAGCGGGTTCCCGATGAACTTTGTGCCCTGGCGTATTCGGCGCATAAGCAGGGTGCGTGGCTGAACGTGTTCGGCGTGGGTGAGCGATATAAAAATCATTTCAGCGCCAAGATCAACCGCATGCGGCAATGGCTGGCGGCGTTGCCCGCGCAATATAACCACGTCCTGTACCTTGATGGTCGGGATACCGTGCTGATCCAGCCGTTAGAGCATATCTGCCGGGAGTTCAACGCGATTGGTTCGCCGATTGTGGTTTCAGCCGAGGGTAGCTGCTACCCGGTGCGCGGACCGGAGTGGCGGGAGCGATTTCCCGCGCACCCGACGGGCCGCCGCTGGATCAACGCCGGAATTTGGATGGGCCGGCGTGAGGCGTTGCTGGCCGGCCTGCGCCAGCTTGACGAGCTGTATGCCGGCTTGCTCCCATCGCGTCCTCTGCCGGGGCATGAAGATCTACTGCCGTATCGCCGCCACATTACCAATGACCAGTTCCTGTGGCAGGCGGGGTATTTAAAACGGATATTTCGGATGCATGTGGACCACGAGGCGCGGCTCTTTGGCAATGTGACTTGCTCCGACCAGCGCATCCCGATAAACCGGGACTTTCAATTTGAGGACGGTAAGGTTATCGTGCGGGCGACCGGTGCGCGGCCCGGCGTGCTGCACTTCAGTGGTCCGGCGCGCCTGCAATGGCGCGACGCGTGGTGCGGCTTTTTGGGTGCGCTTTAGCCGCACCGTCCGACGGTAGCCAATGCCGTGGTACGGCGGAGCAACGCTCGTAGGATGTATCGACCGATGGAAGCGCACGGGGGAGCGCGCGTACCTGCACCGCTGGTGGTGCGGCATGGGTATCTCCGCGCGATTGAACGGCTCGGGGCGCAACTCGCGCGATAGTCTCTTTGCGGAAGATCAGGGTGCGTGCGGGTAAATTCGCTTTACGCGGGCAATGAAAACAAGGTTTCCGAGCACCGGATGATAATCTTATGGCGCACCGGGATTGGTCTTATGCCGCGAGCCCGGCACCGGGTTATCACCACGGTGCTCTAATAGTTCCGAAGATCATTCTGTGGCGGCATGGTTCAACGGGAGATTACGGGCTATTACCCTGAATCTGTCACGCACCCGGTGCGTACCGCGCCGTGGTACCACGGATCAGGGGATCAGGATTGGGAAAAAATCCTTGACCGGATGATAAAGCATATTGTGCAACCGCGGAACCGGGAGCGGATGTCCGGGGGCGACATATCGGAATGTCTCCCGAGTGTACCATCTTCCGGCGACTCCACATCCGGCGGGGGCGGTGCCGAGGTCCTCGACCGACATTCCCGCCAGGTTTAGCAGGGTGGGCATCGCCACCTCGTGGTGTCCGATGCAGCCTTCAAGAAATCGTCCGCGCAAATAGGCCGCAGCGCGGCGTGAGACGCGATATATCGGGTTAAATGTGGCCATGGGCGCAACCGGACGAGAGGAGGCCCGGTAGCGCTTGGCGGGGCGGCTGCGATTGCGGCCGGGGATGTGCAATGTGGACCACCAGTACCAGTCGGGCTCATCAGCAAATGTGCGTGGGAAGGCGGAGAGCAAATCGGCCCGGCTTTGAATAGCTGAAAAAAACGTCCGCCAGTCACCGGTAAACGCAACGTCGTATTCCATCACCCAAATGTAGTCATATCGGGGAAACGCGTGGCAGAATTCCAGGACCGGGAAATGGTTGCTGCCTGGAATGACGCCGGCGGCGATGGGCCGATAGCCGGTTTTTATCAGCTCGGAAAACTGGAACGGGAAGGTATTCCGCTGTCCACAGGATCCCGCGGCGGCGGCATCTACGAGCAGTCGGCGGTCAAATCCGGATGGAATCGCAATGTTGTCGAAGCGGTCCAAGATGTGATCGTCGAGGCGGTGGGTCAGGAAAAGTAGAATTTGCAGCATTGGAGTCCCGTATGAAATCGGGCAAAATACCAGGTCGTCTTGCCACCGGTTGCGTCGCAATGGTATACGTGATTTGATATTATAATGCAAGGTCGCGGTTCGATGGCTCGGGCTGAATGTGAAGTGGCCGGGGGACCGGCAATCAATGGGACGGACGTACAATGCCGGTAGATCATGCTCGAAGGGTGATATTTATTCACGTTCCGAAGACCGGTGGCACCACAATCGAGGCGCTGCTTGGGCTGTCGGGGCGCTATCGTTCGCCCGATACGCACAGATTATTCGGGCTGTCCGGGACAACCGAACTTCAGCATCTGACTGCGGCGCAATTGTCGCGAATATTGCCGCCGGACCAGTTCGGGTCATATTTCAAATTTGCCTTCGTGCGCAATCCATGGGATCGGGCGGTTTCGGGGATGCTGTGGCGTGCGCGGTTTGCCCGCTTCGGAATTCGCGATATGCGGGACTACGTCGACTGGGCGGAGGCGGTCAACGCGGCAGGTTCTCCAAAATATTCCGATGTCCATGCGCTACCGCAGCACGCGTTGCTCACCCGCGACGGCAAAGAAATCAGCGTGGACCGCCTGGGCCGGTTTGAACGCTTCGCGTACGACGTGCGCGAGATTCTGGCCGATTTTCTGGGAAATATTGACGAATTGCCGCATTGCGCGGCGTCGCGTGGCCGCGCACCGTATCGTGATTACTACGAAACGCAACTGGCCGAGCGCGTCCACAAATTGTACATTCGGGACATAGAAGCATTTGGGTACTCATTTTAGGCGGATCATATACTCCGTGCGCCTCCTAACGGGACAAATCGGCGAAGGTATACGTTGGACCGCAGGCATCTTGCCGGAATGGGAAACACGACGTGGGGAGGCGGGACGCCTGCGATCTTCCTCCCCCAGCTTGGCCTCCATGTATCATCAATGGCCGGGCGGAGTATAGTTGGTGCGATGGTAAAAAGCGTGTGGCATAAAAATTCCACATGGTTATAAAAAAAATACATATTGTTCAGTTGACACTGTTTTTTCGTCATTGTATTATCACGCCACCATACTTTTGTCCGGACGCCATAAGTGAACGGCGCGGGTCTCCGGTGGTTCGGTCAAAATAGTTCAGGATATTGGCGTTGAGCGGTCGGACTGACGGCGCAATGGCGGCTCAATGACGGCTTAGTGACGGCTTTGGGTTAAGACCGTTACAACAAGGGCGGAGGTTGGCAATGGCGGTGTCGCCGGTTGTGGAAAAGCGGTTGCCCGCGCGGGCGGGGGAACGGGAAGGGTTGATCCAGCGGCAACGCGAGGAAGCGGCGCGGGCGTTGGCGAATCAGGCGCGCCGCTGTTGCCGCGGCCGGATATTGAAAGCGTAGGGGTTCGGGCCGGTCCAGTCCGGAGCGCGCGGCCGAGGGTTCGTCGCCCCATTCGGAAGTTTTTGTTTCCGGAGTCTCCCTGAGGTATTCGGGTTTTTCTGGTTCCGGCGTGGCCGGGGACCAGGCATGACGCAGCGGAGTTAACGCACAATGAGCTATTATTATTCACCGGGAACTCCGGTTCCAACGACGAAAGGCAAGTGCAAAAGTAGCAATCAGATTGCGATGGGCCAAAGCTCACCGGCACCAACCGCGCCCAAGCAGTCACCGGCGGTGCTTTTGAGCAACGGCGAACTGATGCTGGAGATGGAACTTCTCGGAGCCGCCGCGATAGGCGAAGGTTCATGGAGCTTAACGCTGAATTATCTTTCCGGGGCGGGCCTGAACACGGTGGCGGGAGTGGGGGTGAATTTTACACAGAATTCCGTACTTAGCGCGATACCCGGCGGCGTGCGGATCGCCGGCGGGGCCAATACGGTGGAAACCTTTACCGCCCTGGACGGCGGCCAATATTCCTCGGCGAAAAACAACACCGGGGCCACACTGGTCAAGAGTAACGCGGGTACGGCCAACGAAATATTCACCCTTACCGACGGCGACGGCACGGTTGCGGTATATTACGGGCTAAGCTCCGGGGTAATCGCTCCGGGCCAGGTAAAGAGTGTCACCGACCGTTACGGCAATACGCAAGCATTGACGTGGGCGATGACGGGCGGGGTGGCGCAATTAACGTCCGTCATTGACAGCTATGGCCGAACGACCGGTTACGCATATTACGGTCCGGAGTTTGGCTACAAAATGCAACAGGTTACCGATTTCATGGGGCGGCAGGCCAACTTCCAATATGATTCATTCGGTCATCTGATAGCGTTGGTGCTGCCATCGATCAATAATGCCGCCGTCGGCAACACCTTTCCGGGTGGAATGGCATACGTATTTCAGTACGACGTAAATAATCCGCGGCCACAACGCCAGGATGATCTCATCGGGATATGGTATCCCAATGAAGTGCAGCCATATTTGAACGCCACACCCGGTTCCAGCGGATTTCGTACCGTGGATGTGGCGTCCGTTTATACCTCGGCCACACCGCGCTACCAGATCGCCTACGGCCAGGATCCGACGGACGTTGACACATGGGGTCGCGTTATCAGCATCACCGCCGGCGATTCGGCGCAAGGAATCGGTGGCACCTCGACGTACATTTACACCTCCAATCCGGTGGACCTGCCGGTCAATATAACCAATCCCAACGACCCGATCATGTTCCGGTGTATTGTTACCGACCGCAACGGCAACCAGAGCACGTATGATTTCAACGGGAACTCGATGCCAGTGCGGGTGGAGCAACTCGTCACGCGCAACAAGCTGACGGTCAACGACCCAGGTTTTCAGGCCCCGAGCTGGGTGACCTGGACCGTCTACGACGTCAACACTAATCAGGAACTGGCGGTGATTCATCCCGAGGGCAACAGCGTCGAATACCTCTATGAAAGCGGTATGATTGACTTTGGCTCCGGGCCGGTGTTTTATCCGCCGCGCCAGGGTCTTATGCTGACTGAAACCCACCTGCCGGGCAATAATTACAATGTGCCATCCTCCCGATCCGGCAGCGGCGGGCAGATGCAATTGGTGAAGCGTTATTTTTACGACCCGATCTTCAATCAGCAATGCGCCGGCATTGAACAGCGCGGTAACCCGGTGCAGGTGGTCAACGGCGTCAACGTTTACTATGCGCCACAAAATGGTACCGCCGCCCCCACCGATGCCGATCGTTCCGCCTACGCCACGATCACCTATTTTGATTATCAGAAAAATCAGACCGCCACCATTACAAATAATGCTCAGTTGCAAAGCCTGCTGGGGCTGACCGCGGCGCAAATCCAAACCTTGATAACCTACGTCAACACTCAGATGACCAACACCAACGGCACCGGCGGCATCCCGACGGGGTTTCAGACCAACCTTGGCGATATTAACGGCGACGGCACGGGCAACGGTACCGGCGGTGCCGGCCCGCAGGAATCCGTTATCGCGCCCATGCTGGGAAATACGCTCAAAATTCAGCATCCCTCCGCCACGGTCATCGGCTCCGCCGGCATTACCAGTCAGAGCCGCATTGAGTTATTCACCGTCAACGCGCGCGGCCAAACCACCACACATACCAATCCGGAGGGCAATTTAACAATTTATGTCCGCTTCCCGGAAAACAACCCTGATGGCGACTTTGACTATTACGATCCCAATTTGTCCAGCAACCAATATGGCCGCGTCAAGGAAATCCATGTTGATGCGGACCCCTCCACCGCCATGACATTGGTGGGTGCGGAAGGCGATATGGTCGCATTTACCGGCAATATCATTCCCCGCACCAATACGCCGGGTGTGTACCAGAACCTGACTACCCTGCACCAGGGAGCCGCCGGTTGCACGAGTTGCAACTATGATCCGCTGGGCAATATTCTCACCACGGTCGATGCCCGGGGCAATCTTACCAAGTTTGACCGCACGGAAATGGGCGAAGTGTATCGCGTTACCGCACCG
Organism: Planctomycetota bacterium; assembly: GCA_021819825.1. Lineage (GTDB taxonomy): Bacteria > Planctomycetota > Phycisphaerae > WQYP01 > WQYP01 > JAMDCX01. The sequence continues at coordinate 139,161 of JAKAEZ010000001.1, read as the reverse complement.
GCACCCTACAGCTATCTGGTGGAAACCTTTTACGATGCCAATCGCAATGCCACCCGTGTGGATACGCAGGATATGGTGGTGTTGTATACCAGCACCGACCCCAGTGATCCGAATTATGCCAAATTCACCCCCACCGGCAGCGGTGCGACGGCGAATGTGCCCATGACCGCCGGACCCGGTGGGCCGGTGCGGCCAGGGTGGTTTACCAACCTTTACACCTTCAACATTCTGGACTGGAAAATCCAGGATGATATGGATGCCACCGGGTCTTCCCCCGGCAGCCTCACGACCACTTACGGCTATGACCCCAACGGCAACCAAATTCAGATCACCAGGCCTAATGGCAATATCGTTCAATACGATTATGACGAACGCAATATTCGCATTGCCCAGAGAGTGGGCTACACGTCCACAGATCCCGGCATCGCCGCAGTAACCATTTTTATATTCGATAACAACGGCAACTCTCTGGCCGCGATCGGCCCGGCGGAGCGGGGCACGGCCAGCAATTCCCTCACCGCTACGGTCGCCGACGCCTTCGGCGGTGCTACCAGTCTGGTGCATACCGGAGACTGGCAGCTTATGAATATCTATGACGGCTTTGACCGTGTTATGCAGGCCACCGATGCCGTCGGGCAATACACGGCCACGCTCTATGATCCCGGAAGCCGGTCAGTCGAAACCAACCGCTACGGCACCATCGGCGGGCCGGCACCCGCCGACCGCACGGGCACCACCAACCAACTGCTGTCCACCCAGATCACGCGCTATGATGAAGCCGGGCGGGAATACGAGAAACAGAACGATGTGTTTATCGCCAGCACGTTGCTTTTACCATCGGACCGGACCGTCACCCATACCGGCGGCGGACTGGCCAGCAATTCCACCGCCAACAATCATAATCAGACCGTGACGCTGACCACTAACGGCCAAAGCTATGTGCTGACCCGCACGGTTTACGACCGCGCGGACCGCCCGGTGCAAAGCCTTGGCGATAATACCGCCAGCAGCACCGCCGCCTACGACGGGGCGGATCGGCGGATCAGCGAAACCGATGCCGCCGGCAACGTTACCCAGTACACCTTTGACGCCAACGGCAACCCCACGAGCGTCACCCGCATTGAGCAATGTACAATATCCAGTTCCATCGCCACGGAAAGCTTTGGTTCGTTGCTGATGTACGATGTCACCAATCGTCTGGTGGTGAAGGCGGATCAGGGGGCAGATGGCACACTATCCGGTAACTTTACCGATCCATCCACGCTTTTTACCTTCCACGGCTACAATAGCCGGGGCAATCAGACCAATATTATTGATCCCAAGGAAAATACCACCATCATGGTCTTTGATGGTGCAGGCAGGAGGCTGCAAATCCAGCAGAATCTCCGCACCGGCGGCAGCGGCGGCAATCCGATCGTCAGCACGGTGTTAACCCAGTACGGCTTTGACGGTAACGGCAACCAGATACGCTTGGTAGATAGTAACAGCGGCACAACCGTCTGGGCGTTTGATACGTTGGATCGCAAGATCAGTGAAACCTATCAGGACGGATCAAGCAGGGAATTTGTTTATGATTTAGCCAATGATGTGGTAACATACACGGACGAAAACGGTTCGGTATTCTCTAACACTTGGGATTGTATGGGCCGGAAGACAAACGTATCGATTGCTCCCGCAACAGGCATAGGCGGTACCACCAGCCAGAGCTTCCAATACGATGGCTTAAACCGACCGACGTTGAATCAGGACATCACCAGCGGCGGAACGGTGCTGGTGACGTTCTTCTATGACTCACTGGGAAGGTCCATTGAGGAAGCTCCGACCACGCCGGGTGCCAGTCGGTACGTGACCAGTACCGCATTTGTATCCAACCCAAGCACCCAGCTAACCTATCCCAATGATCGCGCGGTCAACAGCAACTACGACGTGCTGTATCGCAGGCAACAGATTATCGAGGCGGCCACCAGTGCCGTCATTGCCAGTTGGCAATATTTTGGAGCCAGCCGTATTGCCACGGTAACCCTGGGCAACGGCTTGGTGTGCTCCAATATGAATAATGCCCAGACCAGGTCGGCGATTCAATCCGGCCTGCCCACACCCGCCTGGGGCAGTATTGCTACAGACCAACTCGGTTATGACGGTGCAGGCCGCATGATCGGCAAGCGGTACTTCAACGGAAGCAATGTCATCGTGGGCTTCACCAGTGCTTATGATATGAGTTCCAACAAGCTCTTTGAACGCCCCCTGCACGCCGAAGAACGCAGCAGCCTTTATGATTCGTATGATTCCATGAACCGGCTATTGGATTATCAGCGCGGCGTACTGGCCACCGGCGGCGGCAGCGTTACTACGCCCATTGCGTTGCCCAATACCGATCAAAGCCGGAATTATAACCTTGACGCCTTGGGCAATTGGACCAGCAGTGTGTATACGCCGGAAGGCGGCAGCCAGATTACCGATCAGAGAAATCACAATAAGCTCAATGAGATCGTTCAGCGGACCGTTGGCACCGGCCCGGCGGTCACGTTCCAATATGATGGCAATGCCGGAGCCAGCAATGGCAATCTGAAAAACGACGGCACCCTGATTTACGCCTACGACGCCTTCAACAGATTGATTCAGGTCAACCGTGTATCGGACGGCCTCATTATTGCGACATATCTTTATGACGCCATGGATCGGCGTGTCAGGAAGACAATCTTCAACGGCGGCCTGACGGGCAGTGTTCCCAACGGCACCACGGATTACATCTGGATGGGCTGGCAGGTGGCGGAAGAACGCAACCCGTTCGGTGGCAGCGGCTCAACCGATACGCCGATCCGGCAATATGTCTGGGGCACCTATATTGACGAGTGCATCCAATTGACCACGCTGATTCCCCTGGGTCCGCAAAACCTGTCACCTGGAACCTATTACCTATTACAAGATTTGCTTTATCGCGCGGTGGCACTCACCAATTCCAGCGGCGCGGTTGTTGAGGCGTATGATTGCGATGCGTATGGAAATACGATTATTTTCACTGGCCCCGGAGCGGATGGTGTCTGGTTCACGGACGATGATGTGCAGTCCAGCTACGGCGCGAATGAGATTATCTATTGCGGATATAGATTTGATCCTGAAAGCGAACTGTATTACGTCCGCAATCGCACATATTCGCCGGTGCTCGGAAGGTGGATTCAGCGCGATCCGATCGGCTACAGATCCGGGCCGAGCCTTTTCCAGTACGTTGACTCAAATTCGCCCGGCGCGACCGACCCGGACGGCCTGCGGCATATTCCATTCATCTTCGATACCTTCATCAATGGAAGTCGCCGCGGGCAGTGGCTGCGACAGCCCGGACCAGGAGGGTGGTGGTTTGCAACCAACTGGAGGGGCTTCGGGCAGTTCAGCCCCGGTGAGTCCAAGCTTTTCACGGAGGGGTGGGTTGAGAGTACCAAGATCGGCGCAATCAACGGAACCGGTAATGGGAATTTTGTATCAACATCCGGTGCCTCGGTCGTGACCGACGTGGGTGTGTCGGTCAGGCGCCGGCGAAATGGTGCCGGATGGCTTTACGAAAGCGCGAAGGCGTCGGTTGTGAGCCACACAGACATAACCAGTCCCGGAAAGTGTACGACACGAGTTTCGGTCTGGGGCTGGGCCGGATACCCATTTACGGTCTTCCACCTGCATGTGGCACCTCCGATTATGTACTCGCTGGTGGTATACTTCACGGCTTCCAAGACTGGCGTGTCTATCAGCGTGTTTGGTGTCGTTACTGAATTTCCCGACGCAGAACTCTACCTCGACGGGAACCTTGCCTGGTACCGCGAGTCGCCATTTTCCGGTCCCTCATTCTGGAACCTGGGGCTGGGCGCGGATACCGTTCCAGTCTGGGTGCAGGGATATGATGTTAACGCCAAGACGCCGTGTCAATGCCAGGGCACCTAAGCACCGGGAGGACGGGGGGGCCGCGTATTAGGCTGATTCCGGATCGATATCGAAGCTGACCGCAGCGCGCAATTTAGGAGCTAAAAGCGATGAACTCGGAATTTTCTACCAACTTCACTAGACGGGCGAAGGCACTCTGGGCGGCGTTCTTGGCATTCTGCGCATTTTTTCCCTATTGTGTGTCGTGGTTTTCATTCGGCGGGATGTTTCCTATCGTCATATCCTGCAGCCATTGGTTGCTTCCTCCAGCGGTGGCAGCCTTGTCCGCATCGGCAGTGGCGAGCTGTACCGCCGATTTTTGGCGGATATCTCGCGCGGGTGGCGCGCGAGCTACGGTCGGAGCATATGTATTAGCCTCCAGCCTCGCTGCGGTCGCATTGGGAGCATCCGGGCTGTGGTGTTGCATGGTGCTGGGCAGTCTCGCCTACGGTGGCTGAAAAGAACGGTTCACACGGGAGTACCGAACATGGAACGGAGTCGAGGGTTCAAGGGCGGAGGCGCGCTGCTTCTGGCGATCATTGGATTAGCCGGCTCGCTGGTGCTGTTGATTGCGGGCGTACCCCCCGGTCACTTTCCGCTGCCCTTGATTCCGGAGCCTGCCGCAGTCTTGTCGTTGGGTTCGGCGCTCTGCGCAGCGTTCGACGTGCTGGCCTGTGCAGCCCCTCAACCGACGGCTATGGGCCGCCGTCTGGCGGGCTGGGCTGTTCTGCAGTTGTCCGCGGTTTGTTTGGGCTGGTCGTTAGGCGCTGTGCTGGCCAGCGCCACTAAGTTAATGCACGGGATTTGATATGGTTGCTTTGGCCGTGAACGCGAAAGGGCGGGGAAGCGAGGCGGTGGCATCCGTCGACTCCAAGGCCGGTCATAAAGACGGCGGGCAGTGAGGCGGTAAACGCGTGTCGCGTTGCGGACGCAGCTTTCATGATCTCGCTTTGCGATTTGCATCGGAGGGGACAGGATTTGAGGGTTGAAACAATTGGCTTTTGCGGACAGCTTATGGTTGCACTAAACGAACATTTTCACAACAACGACACGACGACACGAAGCGTGGGCCGGAAAGGGGAGTTCGCGCCATCTGACGGTGCCGCGAATCGTGGGGCCTCTGAGTCCTCGGTGGCCTCTGTGGCAGAAAATTATTTCAATGGCGGCTTGACTGGAAACATCCCCAATGGCACGACAGACTATATATGGGCTGGCTGGCAGTGCATGGAAGAAAGGAACTCCAGCGACGCACCGATCCGGCAGTACATCTGGGGAACATACGTTGATGAGCTAATTCAGCTCACCACGCTGGTTCCGCTCGGCCCGCAATCCCTGCCTGCTGGCGCGTACTACCTGCTGCAAGATTTTTTGTATCGCGCTGTGGCATTGACCAATTCATCTGGCGCGATTGTCGAGGCTTAAGATACTGATGCCTACGGCAATACGCTGATCTTCACCGGTCCTGGCGCAGATAGCATCTGGTTCACGGACGACGATGTGCAATCTTCCTACGGCGCCAATGAAATTATTTATTGCGGGTACAGGTTTGATCCCGAAACAGAACTCTACTATGTCCGCGCGAGAACGTACAACCCGACCCTTGGCCGCTGGCTGCAACGCGATCCAATCGGCTACGCCGGCGGCGTGAATTTGTATGAGTATGTGGGGGGACGGGCGGCGATCACCGGAGACGCAGCAGGGCTGCACGGTGGCTTCAACCCTTGGGGGCAGCCCTCAGTCCACTGGCGAATTGGAAGGCACTACATTGACGTGCTCTTCGGCTTTGGAGGCGAGATATCGCTCTTTGGCCACGAATTAGCCGGGATTGGTGTCGAAGGTTCGGCTGGCGTTTCCAAGGTGCGTACCTCTCGTTCGGAAAGCGAATGCCGGAACGAATGGATCGTTCCCCCAAGGATATTCCACACAGCGGCATTGATCCCCGGCGGAATCATCGCCACCACCAACACAGATTTTGGTGTTTTTTCAGTTAATTTAATGGCCGGCGTGTGGATCGGCGGGCCATTGGTATCGATCTATGAAGGTGGCACGATAGTAGGGAGTTACTACAGTTGGTCGGACCAGAAATGCGTTTGTTACCGTTTTGATTTCGACGCGATGTTTTCGGGGCAAGCCACGCTAAACAAGTGGGCACTTGCGGGGGCCGTTGCGGCCGTAGCTTGGGCCGAACTTCCTGAACTTGCGCTTGCGGGCGCTCTGCAGGACGCGACGCTTGCCTTGGCGCTGATCCGGCAAGCGATTTCAATGCTTGGTGGAACTGCCCCCGCGCTATTGTAGTGTTTGCGTCGGTGGAGCCCCGTGCCCCCCGCGCGATATCAGCGCGGTGTTCTGGAGTTTGCGCCATGTTCAATCTTCAATATTCGGCTCGTCCGGAGGACGCATACTATGCCAATGCTTGGTTGCTCAAAAAAAGTCGGTCGGCGTTCTCGCGAGCTGCCCGGGTGATTTTGCTGCTCCCTTGGCTTTTTGCCGGACCCTTGGCACTGCTGGCCAGGGGGCCGGCGATTTTCCTTCTTGGCAGCTATTATGTTTTAATTTTAGTGATTTCGCGTATGAAGTTCAGGAGGTTTGTGACGCACTCGTACGCATCCCTTGCTGCGGTAAGGTCAGAGGGATTGTACGGAATTGCCGCTTGGCTCGGCAACTACGAGGTCAACATAAGTACGCGGGGGATTTCATCGAGTTCCAATGGGGGTTCGCTCGCAATACCATGGGAAGGTGTAGCATGTTTCGAGGCCAACGAACACGGGCTATTTCTACTATCTGCCGTGCGCGGCCATGACCTTGTGATAATTGTGCCTGCAAGGGCATTCAAGAGCGGCCAGGATGAGGCGGAGTGCCTTGCTCTCTGTTGCACCAGTGCACCCGCGGGGGCCAATGGTGCGATGGCGGAGCCGAGGGCGAGTGGTGCTGCGGGGCGCAGGACGCTCGGGCCTGGGCCGTGGGGAACTTGGCGATGGCAATCCGCTACGGTGAAGGTTTGGGGGTGGCTGACTACCATGTGCATATTGGCATGGCCACATGTGGTCACCTGGGCGAATATTGCCATTCGAAACCTGCTCTCCTTCATGGGCTCGGTTCGCTGATTAAGTTGGTTCGTGCACCGGACAGACGGCCAAGCTGTTCGCTGGATTGGGGGCCGGTGTTGCTGGCTTGTGCGCTCGGGAGAAAAAGCGCCCTTCCACGGAAACCATGGATTAGATAGATTGGCTCAAGCGAAAGGAACCTAGGATGGGTAAATGCATAAAATGCGGGCGCGAACTCGCCGAATCTGGAACCGTGAGGTGGGACGGAAATGATCGAGTATGTGACGGTTGCCACAGCGCGCTGGTTGCACAAACGGAACGTGTAATCGCAGCGGGGCGACCGCCGAGACCCAATGCTTCCGCCGGAGGCAACACCATGGGATTGGTTGGATTCATCCTCTCCGTCGTCAGCTTGGTATTCTTCTTCGGGATCGCATCGCCAATCGCGCTGATTTTCAGCTCGCTTGGACTGAAAAGAGAGCCGCGCGGACTCGCCATTGCGGGGACCGTTATAAGCTGTATCGGGACCGCTCTCGTTATTGTAGTTGCCGCCTTTTTCCTCACTGCCCTTTGGGCGTTCGTGAAGGTGGCTGTGAACAACGGAATTGGCCAGAGGGGGATACCCTCGACAGCAACACAACCCGTGGTTCCAAAACGCCGGAAAACCGATAGGGTACCCGCAAGGATTGGCCTTCGGCCCCGTGCCGAAATACCGCGTGGGGCGAAACGGGAATGCTAGGGACGGCCACCTATCAAAATGTACTATACCGGTGGGGTTGCATGGATTGCATGGATTTATCTGCAGTCCGGGTGCAAGGGGATATAATTCCGGTATTGGCTTGCTTTCTTTTGCGGGTAATTCATGGTTGCACTGAACGAAAAATTTCACCATAACGGCACGCACGGGATAAATTCCGGCACAACCGCCCTCTGGCGGAGGTTACAGGTTACGGGTTGCGGGTTACAGCGGAACGGGGAATCTGGGGTGAACTTCATTGATCAACGATCACGGACCACTGGCCAGAAACGCCGAACTTCCAATGATTTGTTCATTGATCATTACTCATTGGTCATTGAGCGAAGCGTCGGTGCCGATGAAATCATTTGCTGCGGGTATCCCGATAACATTCGTGTTTCAACGGATATCGGGACGGGCCTAAACGATCCGGAAACGGAACTCTATTACGCTCGCAACCGCAGGCACAACTCGATTCCTGGCACGGTGTTGAGGCAGGAGCCGAAATCCCGACGGGCCACAGGAGTGGCGACTCGGGTGCTGCAACGCGATCCCATCGACTACGCCGGTGGCGTGAATTTGTATGAGTATGTGGGCGGCCAGGCGGAAATAGACCCGGTGGGCAGGGACGCTTGGGGCTTGCTGCCGCCCAATCTTTCGGGCGGCAATTTATGGGCTTGGGCAAGGTGGCAGCAGATAAAATCACAAGAGCATTCCCTGGAGATGCAATGTGATAAAAAATGTGCCGCGGACGCCGCCAAGCTTGCCCTGACGCTGGGTTCCCTGTTGTGGGATATTAATGACGCACTTGAGAGCGGTGGCACCAGCGTTCCCTTTGAGGGGGCTGGGATGGCTTACGCGGTAGGCGACGCAAGCCAGGAAATGCAACAACTGTTGGAAGATGGTTGCGAACCGAGCTACCGCGATCTCATGGCGGAAGCGGACTCGTTGGTCAATTGGGCGAGATCACTGATGCCTCCGCCCTCCCCCACTCCGTCGCCATCGTTCAACATGTGGCCTCCGCCTACTTGAGACCGCCAACGCCGCAACATTGCGCTCCCCAAGAATATCCCAACCTGCGGTACTGCAATATTTGATATGTCGCGGCAGTCCTGTGGTGCCCTGACGCGACGAAATCATGGTGAGGATTTGTTGGTATGATCCAGCGCTTGTGTATAGTCGCAATGGCCATCCTCCTGTCGGTGCATTGCCAAATCCCTCTGGCGGCTAACCCAGCGCGCGGACACATCGGGCCGTTGGGGAGAACGAGCCACGGCGTTCCGCCGGCCACGAAATACCGTGCGGTCATTTTGAAGACTCCCGGCTATTGGCAGGCGGTTGCTCAGGGGGCCCGTGGCGGCCGATGGGTTGGTATGGGATTGAGGTTGGGACACCGGCACTTCGGCCACGCGCTATTGGGCGGGGTTGGAGGGGAGGGCATCGTTGATTTAAACCCGAAAGGGTTTCTCTGGTCGGACGCGGAAGGCACAAACGGGAGATGGCAGGTAGGCGCAGGCCAAATGCCCGGCGATCGTGGTGGGGCCCTTCTATGGTCGGGAGTGGCCCAAGGTGTGATCCTGCTCAACCCACGTGGATTTAAATTCTCTCAGGCCATTTCGGTGCGAGCTAGCCAAGAAGTAGGCTACGTGGAGGCCCCGGGAGATTTGGATTATGCCGCGATTTGGAGAGGTAGCCCGCAAAGCTTTATTAATCTGAATCCCAAAGGATTCGTTTCATCAGAGGCGGTGGCAACGGACGGTGTTCACCAGGTTGGGTTCGGAAAACGCTTAAATGGAAAATATCAGGCACTGCTTTGGCGGGGAAGCGCAGCGAGCGCGGTTGATCTCAATCCTCGAGAATACGCTTGGTCAAAAGCGGTGGGCACTGGTGGCGGTAGAATAGTGGGCTATGGACGGCTCAAGGGTGTCAAAGGCGGCCACGCCATCCTGTGGTTCACGTCAGGGAAAAGGTTCGTCGACTTAAACCCCAGCGGGTGCGCCGTGTCCTGTGCAAACAGCACAAACGGCAGGCAGGAGGTGGGGTACGGAACCAGCCGTATTCACGGCATGGCACACGCGATGGTATGGAATGGGACCCCAGAAAGCGCAACTGACCTGCAGAAACTACTGCCGCTCCGGTATAGCTTCTCGCAAGCCTACGCTATTACGTCGCGTGGGATGATCTTTGGCTTTGCTTCAGGTCGAGGCCGAAAGCATGTCGTTGCGGTCGAATGGCTACCGGTAAAAACGCATCCATCTGAAAGGAAATGATGTGGATGCGAAAGGCTACCCAACAGGCCGCTCCGCTGCGGATCCATTAAGCGGTTTTCTGAACGGAGGGATCGCATATGCGCGGACGTGATTAGTTAATGGAAATAACGACGGTTTTAATGAATGCGACGGCTTCGCCGAGAGAGGAGTTGGCGGCGGTAAAGTGTCGAAATCGTCGGTTTCGTGTTATGGACTGGGTTATGGTTGCACTGAACGATAACAAATTTCACCATCCCGGCGCGCACGGGATAAATTCCGGCACAACCGCCCTCCGGCGGGGGTTACAGGGGACAGGGGGTTGGACGAGCAATCAGGAGTCCTTTCCGCTGATCAAAGGACACTGATCGCAAATCAATATTCTCAACGAATAACGAATAACCGGGGAGAGCATTTGGTATTTGGAATTTGTCACCGACGGGGGCGGGAGGTTTGGGATTGGCGGTAAATGGCGTATTGATCGGTTAATTTGCGGCTTGTGGGTTTGCGCGTTTGCGGGTTGAGGCGTGGCGGGAGGAGGGTAGGTGCATACGCTTGGGCGTGGCAGTATTTCCAGGGAGGCGGCGAAATCGACGGCATAAAAGCAGGCGCTAAGAGAATGCTTGGCCTTGGAAACTCGCATCGCGGATGCCCGCCCGGAATTATTGCCACGCCCATCCCCGCAACCAGCGGAGAAACGTCTTGGTGTCTGTTGGTTTCAATGGTAGGCTATGTTTAAGTTGATTGGCGGCATACACGGAGATGAATCGTATGGCCAAAGCGAGTGTTGATCCGGCGGAGTTGCGGCGGTTTGCCCAGGGGCTGATGCAGTTTAATAATGATCTGGAAGGGCTTATGTCGGGATTAAATTCCCGGCTGCGGTCTCTGGAATCAAGCTGGCGCGATCAGGAGCAGCAAAAGTTTGCCGAAACTTTTGATCAGGCGGCGCAGTATCTGGGGAAGTTCATGGAATCATCGACCGAGCACGCCAAGGTTTTGATGAAGAAAGCGCAGCATATAGAAAAATACCTTAACGAGCGATAGGACTGCATCATGGCCGAGAGCGCTCGGGTTGAATCTGTGGATTTGCTGGTCGGCTTCCAGGCGGTGCTCTGGAAGTTTCAGGCGGCAGCCAACGCCGCCATGGAAGATGCGGACTCCGAATTGCGTCGCACCATGCTCTGGCTGGAAATTGAGCAGGAAAACTTCTGGAAAGATCAAACACGCAAACGCCAAACCGCCGTTGAACGGGCCAAGGAGGCGGTCCGTATGAAGAAACTTTTCCGGGATCATTCCGGAAAACCGTTATCCGCCATTGAGGAGCAAAAAGAATTACAACGTGCCATGGTCCGATTGACCGAGGCCGAGCAAAAATTGGCCAATGTGCGGCGCTGGACACGGGCCTTACAAAAAGAAGTGGAATTATATAAAGGTTCGGTACAGCGCCTTGCGACAAGCGTGGAATCTCTGGTGCCGGCGGGCGTAACGCATCTGGAACGGCTTGTCGCGGAATTGCAGGCATACGCTTCCATTGCAAGCCCCGGCGGTGTAAGTTCGGAAAACGCCGGGCCGTTTACGCTTGTCTCCCCGGCGGCGGAGGGTGCGGTTATGTCGCGTGGCGCGCCGGGGTCCAAAGAGCCAACCCCACAACGCCTTGAAAGCGACCTCTTGCTTCCCAGTTCCGAAGAACGCCGCATTGCGGCACCGCAAAAGCAGTGGCCTTTTGCTGCTCCGACGTTAACTGATTCGCAGCTTAGTGCCATTGAACCTCTCGCCGGTGAGGACCCGACATTACGCCCGGAAGCGAAGATAACTTTCGCCGAGTCAACTGATAACCAACCGTGCTTGCTGACGCTACGTCGCACAGAGCCGTTATCACCTGAAGACACAGGCTGGTGCCTTATGCCACTGGGTAAGGCCCATGGCCCATGGCGGTCGATTACGGTGGCTGATATTGCACAAAAAAGTCCGGAGTGGCTAAAAATTCTGAAACTCCCGGTGGGTTTTTCTGTTATATTGGATTTGCAGGGCAGTGCAGAGATTAAGGACCCCCAGGGGCGAGATGTCGGCACGCAGCGAAAGTAAACGTACCAGCCTGTCGCTGCGAGGTTCACAAATGGTGCAAGAAAAAGGGCGGGCTTGTTTATGGGTGTTTATGAAGGTCGCGGGCAATTGGCCAAGGCATTGAATCACCTCCAGCTAAGCTGGGAGGAAGTGAAGTTTGGCTGGAATGATGCCGCCAGCGCCCGCTTTGAGAAAAAATTTCTTGAACCCTTGGCTACCGACCTGCACGCGGCCGCCAACGCCATGGAACATATCGCCATGGTGCTTACGCAGGTGCGGCGCGATTGTCAGTAAACCGTCGGCGAGGCATTCATAACTATGACCCAGTTACACCCAAAGACTGATCCGCGCGTTTCGCCGTTGACCGAGAAGCATGGTGCCGCGTGTCCCCGGCGCGATGCTCAAAAATCTGTGCTGCGCGACCTGCTAAGTTTGGCCGCACAATGCACAACCGATGAGTCCCAGATTGAGCGGCAATTTCGGGTCGCCAATGAACAGGCGAAAAAAGATCGCGACAACACGCTGGCGCAGATAGAGAGCCGATATTCTCTTGAAGTTGAAAAGCTTACGGCGCAACGTGAACGCACTGCGGAAAAAATCGCCGCCGATTATCAGGGCCGTCTGGCACAGTGCACGGAAGAATATAATCAGGCCCAAGCGGCCATCAAATGGGAAAACGCGGATGCGCAGCGGAAAGTCCGCAATCAAATAGAAGAAGCCAAATGGCTGGCCGAAGGAGAAGTGGAAACGGCCCGCAATCAGATTCGTGCCGAAGATGAAGAACTAAGCAAAGTGTTCCATGAGCACGAACAGGCTCTGGCGGAAGTGGCGCAATCCGCGGCGGCTTTGATGGCGCGGTGTTTCCGTCGGCCGCCGGGAGCACCGGAAACCCCAGGCATTGCCGCGCTGGAAGGCCAGGACCAGAGAGCTGCCATGGCCGCACACTTGGAATCCGCCCAGAGAGAATTGGCGGCTCTTCGTCGATTACTGCTGCCGCGGCTGGTTTACGGCGTTGCACCGTGGATATTCCTCATATTGCTATGCGGGGCGGCGGGGGCGGTGGCTTATGGCCTGTCGGGTTCTACCCCGGTGCAAGTTAATGTCATTGCCATGGCGGTGGGCGGGACCTTCGCGGGCGCTATTATTCTTGGATTGGTGCTCCGTTCATGGGCGAAGGCCGGCTTACTGGCAATCAATCAACCCCTGAATGTCGCCATTGCGTCAGCGCGGCAGGCCGCAAAACAACATGCTGAAATGGTGGCCCAACGGCACGAGGCGCACTTCGCCGATACCCGTGCCAAAGCATTGCGCGAGTTGCAGGAATTAAAGCAGAAGGCCGCCGCAGCGGCACAAAACATTGAAGCCAAGCGCACCGCACGGCGGCAGGAGTCCCAGCAGCAATATGACACCAGCAAAGCTGAAAGTGATGCGCAACGCGCCGCCGCGGTTTGCGCTGCGCAAGAAGAAAGCGAATCCCAGAACCAGGCCATACGGAAGCAGCACGACGCGGATATTCTTGCTGCACAGCGACAATACGAAGAACGTCTGGCGGATAACCGGGCGCAATATGATCAGGCCATGCTGACGCTGAAAAACCGGTTGAAAAATGGTTTGGCGCATATCCCCGAGCCATCTTCCGACCAGCACACCAATGGGAATATGTCGATAAAAGAAAACGTTGATCGCCACGGCACGCCGTCATGGGAAAACTGGACGCCATCAAATATTTTTCCAAAAGTTATCCGCTTGGGCGAGTTTTCGGTAGATCTCAAGCGGGTGGTCGCCGCCGGCGCTAAAGGTGATGCGGTAAAGTTGGAATTCCCGGCGGCCTTTGCGGTGCCGGCAGCGCTGGAATTTCCCTTTGGTGCCTCCATGCTGGTGCGCTATGACCGTACCGGGCGGCCGGCGGCCCTGCAGATGCTGCAATCGGTGATGATCAGTATTCTCACGCAATTGCCGCCCGGCCGGGCCAGATTTACCATCATTGATCCCGTAGGACTGGGGCAGAATTTTGCGGGGTTTATGCGGCTTGCCGATCATGATGAGGCGCTGGTGGGGGGGCGAATCTGGACGCGCCCGGAACAAATTGAGCAGCGGCTTTCAGACCTTACGGAACACATGGAAACAGTCATTCAAAAATATCTGCGCAATGAATTTGCCACCATTGATGATTACAACGCGCAGGCCGGTGAATTGGCCGAGCCATACCGCTTTGTCGTTATTGCTGATTTTCCGTCCGGTTTTGAGCGAGATTGCCTGCGGCGGCTGGCCAGTATTGCCGCGACGGGCGCGCGTTGCGGCGTATATCTGCTGGCGGCGGGTGATATGCAAATGCCTGCCGGCTCGGCAACGCAACTGGAGGATATCGCCGCGCACTGCGTCAATATTGTGCAGAAGGCGGAATCATTTAGTTGGAAGGATGATGTGTTCGGCCAGTTCCCGCTTGCACTGGATCAGCCGCCCACCGAGGAAGTGTTTACACCGCTCTTGGATAAAATTGGCCAGGCCGCCAAAGCCAATCAGAATGTTGAAGTCTCCTTTGATACCATCGCGCCGGGCGATGCAGAATTTTGGTCGCTCGACAGTTCGGACTCGCTGGCTGTTCCAATCGGTCGTATGGGGGCTACGCGGCTGCAGATGTTGCGTCTGGGCCGGGCGATGGCTCAACACGCGCTGCTGGCTGGGAAAACCGGTTCGGGCAAATCCACGCTGCTGCACGCGATTGTGACCAATCTGGCGATGTGGTATTCACCGGATCAAATTGAGCTGTATCTGATCGACTTTAAAAAAGGCGTGGAATTTAAAACCTATGCCACCCATCACCTGCCCCATGCCCGGGCGATCGCGGTAGAAAGTGATAGGGAGTTTGGCTTAAGTGTTTTGGAACGTCTGGATGTAGAATTGGCACGCCGTGGTGAATTATTCCGCAAGGCGGGAGTCCAGGACTTGCCGTCATATCGTCGCAGCGCGGGTGCGCAAACCATGCCGCGAACTCTGCTGGTGATTGACGAATTTCAGGAATTTTTTTCCGAAGATGACAAATTGGCCCAACAAGCCGGATTGTTAATGGATCGTCTGGTACGCCAAGGCCGAGCCTTTGGCATTCACCTGCTGCTGGGGTCGCAAACTATCGGCGGTACTTCCGGATTGGCCCGCAGCACCATCGGCCAAATGGCCGTGCGCATTGCGCTGCAAGTAAGCGAGGCGGATTCGCAGATAATCTTGGGAGATAATAACTCGGCGGCGCGATTGCTTTCCCGCCCGGGTGCCGCAATTTACAATGATGCCGGTGGTTTGGTAGAGGCTAACAGCCCGTTCCAGGTGGCGTGGCTGCCGGATGAAAAGCGGGAAATTTATCTGGATCAAATCAGCAGTCGTGCCAAGGATGCTTCATTCCACTTTGAGCCACCGGTCATATTTGAGGGCAATGCTCCGGCGGATGCCCAGATGAATAAACAACTAAGTGCTCTCCTGGCCGGCGACAGGCCCACGACTATTCCGACCTCAGCCCGCGCGTGGATTGGCGAGCCGGTGGCCATTAAAGAGCCTACCGATCTGACCCTGCGGCGGCAAAGCGGATCCAATGTTCTGCTGGTCGGCCAGCAGGAGGAACAAGCGCTATCACTGATGGTCTGGTCGCTGATTTCCTTAGCGGCACAGTATCCGCGTGGGGGGGCAAAATTTTATATCATGGATGGGTTGGCGGCGGATTCCCGCTTGGCCGGTACATTTGAACGTCTCACGCCCGCATTAGGCCCGGACGTGCAAATCGTCGAATGGCGAGGCATCGGAGATACGATTCACTCAGTTAACCAGGAGGTTCATCGTCGCCTGGCCGAAGAGTCGCCCAATGCGCCGGAGACATTTCTTTTTATTTTCGCTCTCCAGCGTTACCGAATGTTGCGGAAAAACGAGGACGACTTTAGCTTCTCGATGTCTTCAGGTGATGAGGCCAAGGCCCCCAACCCGGCGAAGGAATTTAGTGAAATTCTGCGTGATGGCCCAGGAGTTGGTATTCACATCTTGACTTGGGTGGATACCTTGGCGTCATTGGAACGCACATTTGAACGATCTGCCCAGAGAGAATTTGACAACCGGGTGCTTTTTCAGATGAGTGCAGCGGATTCCAGCAGTTTAATTGACTCGCCGGCCGCCAATAATCTGGGCTTCTACCGCGGCCTGTCATGCAGTGAGGAGCAAGGCGTGATGGAAAAATTCCGCCCTTACGCGCTGCCGGGGCCTGCATGGATTCAAAGTCATCAACCTGGGCAATAACACTTTTATAAGACGAATAATTTATCTCTGGTCTCACCATGGTAATTAATGCAAATTGCATGAATAATTATTGTGATATTGGCTCGACATTTCTTTATGCAACTGATATATTCTTAACCGAATCGTGGCTCATTAGCGGTTAGGTATTGCGGAGTAACTGGAATGATTAAATTCGGCAGATCAGCTTTGGCTTTTAACATGGCCGTAACGGGTCTAATCGGCATGGCAATCATGGCATTGCCTGCGGGCGCTTTGCGAGCCGCCAAGGTGCAACTTCCTTTGAAATTTCAATTTGGCCCCGGTCGGCATGTGCCCGGCTATATCCAAGTGCTTCCGAATATGGCCTATACTCCCGCCCGGGGCTACGGTTTCGATCTGGGCTTTAAGGTAAAAGGCGTGCATCGCAGTAATACCCATGGCGTACGCGGAGCGTTTGTTACCAGTCGCAAACCCTTCTTTTTTTCAATAAAATTGCCGTCGGGAAATTATAATGTTTCTGTGACGCTTGGGGATCTGAAGGGAAAATCGGTTATGACGGTAAAAGCGGAACAGCGGCGGTTGATGTTCAAAAAAGTCGTCACCGCACCAGGAAAATTTGTAACACGCACCTTTACGGTTAATACGCGCACACCGGAGATTTCCACCGGTGGCAAGGTTCGACTCAAGCCGCGGGAGATTGGCTCCCTGGAATGGGACAACAAACTCACCATTGAATTCAGCAATGCGCGTCCCTGTTTGTGCGCCATGACCATTACCAAAGCGCATCCGATCACGATCTTTATTGCCGGTGATTCCACGGATACGGATCAGCGTTTTGAACCCTGGTGCAGTTGGGGACAGATGTTCACACGCTTTTTTGTACCGCGCCGCGTCGTGGTGGCGAATTACGCTGAGGATGGTGAATCCGCCAACAGCTTTATCTGGGAAAATCGCTTGAAGAAAGTCATGAGCGTGATTCGCCCCGGGGATTACCTGTTTATTGAGTTTGGCCATAACGATCAGCATGAGCGCGGCAAAAATGCCGGGCCTCAACATGAATACCGCACGTCCCTGCTCACGATGATCGCGCAGGCCCGCGCCCATCGCGCTATTCCGGTCCTGGTTACCCCCATGGCCCGGCGGCTTTACCGGCATGGCAAAATATATAACAGTCTTGACGGCTTTCCGACTGAAATGCGGCTGATTGCCAAACAGCAGCATGTACCCCTGATCGATCTCAATGCCATGAGCACGGAATTTTTTAATTACCTGGGGCCTGATGGATCGAAAGTGGCTTTTGTGGATCGCACGCATAATGATGATTACGGTGCTTATGAAATCGCCAAATGCGTGGTACTGGGCATTCAAAAGGACCATTTACCGCTGGCCGCATTTATCCGACCCGGGTTAAAGCCCTTTAACCCGGCCCATCCAGATCCGGTAAGCGCCTTTCATATCCCGCGTGATCCGCAATATTCCACGGTAAAGCCGTCGGGTTGGTAATACAGCGTCCGGAATAATTACTGCCATAGTGAAATATTGTGGGTCCAAGGGGCGATATTTCCGCAACCGCAAGCGAACTGGTGCGTTCTAACCATTGCGGAACGAGTCAATGGGGCGGATCTCGCCGTTACGCAGATGCAATGTTTCGTCGCATGCGTCGTTATTATTGGACATGCGGCGAATGTTTATATTGCTGCATAACAATGGTGGTTTTGTGAAACTTATTGACCTGAAACGACCTGATATAATAAAAGCAGCGGTTGCGGTGCTGCTGATACTGTTTGCGGGTATCTATCTGGTCGTGCATTTAGGAACGCTTTTTGGCCGGCCAGCATCGGATGCCGTGGCCTTTTATCAGGTATTCCGACCTGCTGGTGTCAACCCCTACCGTCCAATCAGCCCTGCCAATCCGGCCAACCCATCATCCAAATTTGCCACCGTCACGTATAAATTTGCAGACGTTCAGGGTGCTGTAGATGTTATCAGCTATCCCAGCGACCCAACGCGGGCACTAGCCGTTAAGTTGCAGCGTGCCACGAGGCCAGGCGTGCCGGCGTGGGTGCAACAGGTTAAGGCGGTTTCCAACCCGGCGGAACAGGCGCTGATGTTTGCGCAGTTGCGCGGTCCCTGGTTAATGCGGCGTTGGTTGCTCGACGCCCATCTAAGTAAAAGTCAGATGAATGTTGTAGCGTTGGATCAACAGGCGTTTCAGACGTCCATGGCGATGTTGAATCAATCGCAACAGGAAGGTTTAGTTGATCCGAACCTGCTGGGGCGGATAAAAAAGGCACTCCAGGCGTTTTTGAAGACCAAAGGGCATGTATCCAAAGCCGGCCCGAGAAAGGATGCCGCTATAAAGGTCATGACTCTGGCTCGCCAATACGCCGCTGTAGTTCAGGCGCAACGGGCCAAGGCGATATCCAAGTACGTTGCCAAGATTATGGATCAGTTGTCGGACCAGGAAAAATCGGCTTTGGCGGCGCGCATCGCACCGATCATGCGACGCTTTAACTAACGTCCGAAAAAAGCCGGATCGTGGGAAATTCCAAACGTGGGAACTGTTTGAAACGCGCTTAAAAATAGAGCGTTTGGTGCTTCATTATCGGAAACGGGAATTTTATGGACGTTCACTCATGTAACATCGATTCCTGACCGATGATACAAGTGCCTGTTTTATAGTGCGTGTTCCCGGAGGGAGCCGCATGGACGCTTGAAAATGCTGTTGGTTTCGGCGTCAGTGTGTGTATCTTGTTTGAGCGGGTTGATTATGTCAGTAGATGAATTAGTTGAATCGCTGCGAAAAATGGTTGCTCCGCGCCGCACGTCCAGCGGTGGGAGATCTCCCAGCCATGTTGTGACGTTTGCGAAAGCTCCGGCCGCCACCACGGCGCTGCCGGCATTTGCGGCAAGCGCTGCAGCTCCGGCCAAAGCGATTAAAATGATCGCCTTAGACATGGATGGCACGCTGCTTAGCCCCAAAGAATCCATTACCCCGCGCGTTCACCATGCGATCCATCTGGCCGCCAAACGGGGTATTCATGTGGTTCTGGCCACCGCCCGTCCACCGCGAAGTGTTCGGTTTTATCATCGGGCCTTAAAGTTGCAAACGCCGATCATCAGCCATAACGGAGCGTTGATCTGGGATGAAAATCAGAAATGCGTCCTGCGGCATATCAGTTTGCCCCATGCCCTGGTGCGCCGGGTCATTGACTACGCCCGATTGCGCTGCCCGGAAGTCATTCCCAGTGTGGAAATTATTGACAAGCTCTATTCGGACCACTTTGGGATTGTTCCGGCCGATGCAATTCCCACCGGACGAAGTTTTAATCCGGATGTCATTGCCGCCATGGAAACCTTCCTGCACGTGCCGGTAACGCGCATCATGTTCCATGCCAAAGCCTCTATCATCGAAGAATTATGTCAGCTTTTGCCACGGCGTTTTGAGGATCGTATCGGCCTGTTTCGCAGTGATTCACGCTTGCTGCAGATTGTAGCGCCGGATACCAACAAGGCCATGGCGTTGGACTTTGTTTGCAAATCCTATGGGATAACACGGGATAACGTACTGGCGGTGGGGGATAATGCCAATGACCTGCCCATGCTGCAATGGGCAGGCGTTAGTGCCGCCATGGCCAACGGCCCCGAGCACATACGCAAAGCGGCGCGACATGTTGTTCCCTCCAACCGGGAAGACGGCGTAGCCGTAGCCATTGAGCGATTCGCGCTGGCGTGAAAGCCGATGTGATATATACTCATGGCATGCATGACACGATAGTTCAATCATCCCCCGTCGCTTTGAATACTGCGTGCCGAAAGGCCGGTATTTTTTTTCGCCTGCTGGATTTCGGAATCTTTTTTGGTGCTCTGGTCAGTGTCGCTACGCTGCAATCGTGGCGCTGGCTGGACCTGCGATTTGCCGGGGCATTTATTGCATTCATCCTCCCTTGGATATGGCTTGCCAGTCTAATAATTTTGCAGATACTCCGCTTTCGCCCGCCGACGGACATGTCACCCGACAGCACTTGGCGGCTTAATCGCATGTTGCTTTTGCCCTCGGCGTTCATTGCGGTGGTTTTACTGCTGAACACCGTGACTTTTTATCATTTGAAAATCATCCTGCACGGACTTATGCCTTGGTACATGCCCATGTCTTTGCCGGTTGAGGTGGTCATGATCCTCTGGTTTATCGCCCGGCCGGATTATGCCGTTAGCGCTGGTGCTGCTGCAACCCGCACGCTTTCCCCGCCATGGCGCACCGTCGCTTATAAGAGTTACGATTTGATCCCCATGGCCGTCATGGCGCTAATTTTTTTATGGATATTTCACGGTATGTTTCTTGCGGATCCTCCGCCGCCGGGAATGGATGCTGATGTGGCCGTGGTACTGGGGGCCGGTACCGGGCGTGGTGACACGTGCGGCTACACGCTTCGGCAACGGGTGTTGGAGGGCGTGGCGCTATTCAAAGACCACCGGGCTAAATGTTTACTTCTAACGGGACGCGCTCCACGGGGTAAAACCAACCCATATAAAAATGAGCCGTTGGCCATGCTGAAACTGGCCCTGGCCCAGGGTGTGCCGGCAAAATCGTTAATCGTGGACTATCACGGCAATAACACGCGCTACAGCGCTTACAATACCATGGCATTGGTGAAAGCGGAGCATTGGCATAACGTGATCGCGGTAAGTTCGGATTACCATTTACCGCGGACCAGTCTGGCTTTTCGACAACTGGGCTTACACGTCTGGACGGTTGCAGCCCGTCGCGGCATCTGGCGGGAAACCAACCCCTGGGCGGTCGTGCGCGAACTGGTCGGCTACCCTGTCTATTGGTTGGATCAGAATTATCACCGTCCGGGGCGTGTGCCGTGATGACAAAGCAACCGCATATTCGAGTGATTAAGTCCCAGCAAAAGCTGTATGTGTTTGATGGCACCGCGCTTATTAAAAGTTATTTCTGTATTACCGGTTCCAATAGCGGCGATAAACAAATTGAGGGGGACCGCAAAACTCCGGAGGGACGTTTTCAAATTGTCTTCAAAAATCCGCATAGCAAGTTTCATCTGTCGCTGGGATTGGATTATCCAAACAAAGAAGATGCGGATCGTGGTCTGGAGCAGGGATTGCTGTCCGCGGATATTTATAACCAGCTTATCTATGATTTGCGGCACAGTGATATGGCTGATGAACAGGTGCAAAATCGGGTATGGAAAACCCCCTTGGGTGGCGAAATATTTATTCACGGTTGCGCGGAAGGCCGAACCGGCACCGCCGGCTGCGTGGCCCTGACGAATCCCGACATGACAGAGCTTTACGCCCTATGCCCGGTGGGCACGCCCGTGGAAATTATGGCGTGAATCGGGCTGCGGCCCGATAGAGAAATAGTTCAGAGAAAGTTGGCAATAGAGCAAATAAGGACGGAGCGTAAGGGTGGTTATCGCCGGGGCGAGAAAATTCCGCGTCCGATTAAAGCAGGATTGCTGATAGAACAGGGTACGCCTAATGCGAAATTTTAGCATCCTGAAACGTGAATTC
Organism: Planctomycetota bacterium; assembly: GCA_021819825.1. Classification (GTDB taxonomy): domain Bacteria; phylum Planctomycetota; class Phycisphaerae; order WQYP01; family WQYP01; genus JAMDCX01. Next base: position 117,373 of record JAKAEZ010000001.1, on the reverse strand, counting down.
TTGGCTGTCGCCGCTGCGGCCACGTTGACCGGCCTGCCATGGACGGTAGAGCAGTGAGGGGATTGGTTTCGCTCGGAGCAGCGGCTGTACAGGGATGCTGTGTGGACAGCCAGCTGCTTTAAGGGCGTTGGTGACCGTGCTTTCGAATGCTTCGTTTCGTTCCGGCTCGGGCATACATGGAGAAGGTTATGGCCGATGAGGCCCTCGCAGTACAAGCGCCTTGCCAATGCACGGGGAAGCTGCCCCTGATGCTGGGCGCTCTGGCATTGCTGGCCGGTGGGCAGCCGCTCTACCTCCTGGCATGGCGGTATCTGCCGGGGCGGTGGATCGCGTTTTTTCCAGAATCATTCGCTATGGCACTATGTTGTGTCGTAATGGGATTTACCGCCAGCGTTGCAGCGGCGTTCATGACGGTGAGGCGGCTACGGCACCACGCCGAGGCGATACCCGACAAGTCGGTAGGCTCATTTGCAGCGCTCGTGCTGGCGGGAATGGGGGCCGGAAGTGACCTGTATTGGCTGGTTTTTGTGGCCTCGTGCCGCGTCGCGTAGGGGGCCTACAAGGAGTCCGTGACTATGGGTGGCGTACGCAGCGGCTGCGGCGACGTTCGCGGCCATACTGGGCCGGTAGTGCTCGGCGGGTATTGCCGCGATGATGTTTCGCTTCAGAATGCAGCGTGTCGCGGCGTAAACGAAGGAGGAAAACGAGGCTCACCGCCGTGTTTTGTTTCGCTGCGGGCGCGTTGGCCACGTTTGCAAACTGGCGCTGTTTCTGGTTATACCATATAAAGCCGAAAAATCTGTGGATTGCAGCCCTAATTTATAGGCTTGACATCGCATCGGGAGCGTTTTGATATGACGGCAGAAAATACCTATTGCGGGGAGCAAACGCCTGTCTTGGCTCTGCTGGAAAAAATGGCTGAAAACCATGCTGTTCGGAGCCGGAAACATTCGGCGATTGTCAGCGGCGCGCTTGCCATGCATACCATCGGGCTGTACATGGGCCACCTGAAGCGGGAAGCCGACAGGAAGGGAAAAAGGCGCGGCAGATTGGAAACCTCCATTTTTCTGGAACTCCTTCGGGAAAAGCCCCGTGGCGGGCTTAAGGGGAAGGCGAGGCGACTGGCATTGGCCCGGACGAAAATAGAGTGCGATCTGGCGACGCTCGCGAAGATTGCGGAGGGCTACGCCCCCGGCCGTCGAGAGTTGGACGCCTTGGCGATGATCGCGTTCGCCTTGGTGCGCGTAGCCAACTATGAAATACCGCTCCTGTGGTACCACCGGGTTCGTTCCAACATGGGAAAACCGCTTACCGCTCGTCAACGAAAGCACCTGCAAAGTCTTGGAATTGAAGTGTAGTGTGGTATGTGCCACGCCATCAAACTTTGGTGAAATAACTCCGTACCTGTTTCGCGTCCACTGCGGTATCCGGTGCCCAATGTTAACGCGGAGTTATTATGAGTCGCCGAAGGTGTTTGCAGCATAGAATTATTCACTTTTCGAACGGAAACGGTGCCACCTTGTATCTGTCATACCACGCATTTGCAACATTTTCCCCTTCCCTTGCGGTCAGCCCGGTGCCCGCTGGGGAATCGTGAAAAAAGATTTTGTGTTCCTGCTGTTGGGGGTGCCTCTTTTTTCACTTGTGTGGTTATGGAATTTGTCCGAGGAATGTGATTCCTTGTGCTGGACCGAAAAAAAGGGTGGTCCTTTGAGGTAACCGGCTACCTACTCTTGCAGTATTCTGGCGTTAGGCTGGTCATGTATATCTGGGGATTCAGCTATTGGTTGGAACACGCGGAATCACGAAAAGGTGGCGTTGTTCATTGATCATTGGTAATCGCCTCATTTGGTTAAAAAATACGACATCAACTCGTAGCCGGCTTCTATATGCAGGTCGCTTTCCATGGCGGCCTGTTCCGTGTAGGCGCGGGCGATGCTGCTTTTTCCATGCGAACCAGTGATCAGAAATGGTACGGGGGCTTCGTGGTGCTTGCGCGTGGCGCATTGGGTGGCATGGTCGGGCATGATCAGCAGACGCCATTGATCAAACGTTTTTAATTTCTTGAGCACCGGTCCCACCACATGTTCGTCAATGGCTTCAATGCTTTTGATTTTCGTGGTGAAGTCCGCCTGATGGCTGGCTTCATCTGGTGCTTCCACGTGGCAGCAGACCAGATCAAAATGGTCCAATGCGTCGCAGGTGTATTTTCCCTGAGCGGCGTAATCGGTATCGTGATAGCTGCTGATTCCGGGCACATCAATATTCTTCCAGCCCAGCAGATTGGCAATTCCACGCAGTAAATCCACGGCGGTAATCATAGCTCCCGAAATGCCGTAACGTTCCTTAAAGCTTGGAATATGCTTGGGTTTTCCCTGGCCCCACAGCCAGATATCTGTCGCCTGATTTTCGCCGAATTGTCGCCGTACCAGATTCACTTCATGGTCTTTAAGCACGGCGCGGGCCTTGTTCATAATATCCAGCAACGGCTCCGCGCCGGCTCCGCGCGGTAAATAATTTTTAACCGGCTGATCGGGGATATCATGGGGGGGAGTGGTTTTTACTTTGGTTAAATCAACGCCGGCCAGCGTCATTAAATTGCGATAACTTACACCCGGGTGAAACGTAACTTTGCCGGCGTTTCCCACGGCCGCCGTGACGGCCTGTAAAAGCGTGCGGCCCTCGTTATCTTTGATGTGCCCGGCGGAATGATCCACCATTTTTCCGTCAATAATGGTGACGAAGTTGCACCGAATAACCCAGTTTGAGGCATTGAGCTTCAGGCCCATTGCTGCGGCTTCCAACGGAGCGCGGCCCGGATGATATTGCGCGGGGTCATAACCCAGAAGGCAGAGCGTACATACATCGCTTCCGGGGCTGAAATCCGGCGGGGTGGTGCGAACCGTTCCGATGCGACCGTTGTGGGCGGCCCCGTCCATATTGGGTTTACATGCGGCTTCCAGAGGCGTTTTATTGCCCAGTTCAGCAATCGGGGCGTCGGCCGCTCCGTCGGGAATGATAATGGCATATTTCATAGTATTGCTTTCGATCCTTCATCAGTCTAAAGAGTATTCTAAGCGGTTGGTGCGCTGTTGCAATCGGCACTTGTTCTCCGGTTGCTTAGGGTGCCGGATCAATGACGCGAATGTGCCGGGTCTGGCCGCGTATCCCCTTTAGGCGGTCAATTTTGGCGGCGGCCTGGGTCACCTTGCCGTCCGGTGCCTCGTGCGTCATGATGACAAGAGGCACAAATTGATCCTCGTGTGCTTCATGTTGCACCATCGCCGCCAGGGAAATGCCAAGCTTTCCGAGTATGCCGGTAATCTGATGCAACATTCCCGGTTTATCGTGTACCATCATGCGTAAATAATGCCGGGATGATACATCTTGAATTGGAATAACCCCGGCGGTGCTGCGCTGTGTCAGAAGCGGCAGTTGCTTAAAAAGCAGCGGGGCGGTTCCCATGGCCGCTTCCACGATGTCCGCAATAATGGCGCTGGCCGTTGGCTTTCCACCGGCACCGCGGCCGTAATGAATGGTCTGGCCGCTGGCATGGCCAACGACGGCAATGGCATTAAAGGATCCATTCACATTGGCCAGCAGATGTTTCTGCGGAACAAACGCGGGGTGCACCCGCAGGGAAATGCCGTGGCTATGTTTTTCGGCGATTGCCAGGAGCTTGCACACATACCCCAATTCCCGGCCAAACCGCAAATCCATATCGTCAATGGTATTTATTCCGCTGACATAAATCCGGTCGAACGGTACATTGGTCCCAAACGCCAGAGATGCCAGAATAGCCAGTTTATGGGCACTATCTCCGCCGGTGACATCCAATGTGGGATCAGGCTCGGCAAAGCCCGCGGCCTGCGCTTCGGCTAAAGCGGTGCTGTAACTTTTACCGGTGGAACTCATTTCACTTAAAATGTAATTGCATGTGCCATTGACAATTCCCACAACCTGATCGATTTCATTGGCGATCAACCCGCGGGTCAGGGCCAGAACAATGGGAATAGCTCCGCCGCAGGAAGCTTCAAAGCAGACACAGGAGTTGGCTTTTGCCGCCGCACGAAATATTTCCACGCCGTGCAGCGCCAGCAGGTGCTTATTGGCGGTTACCAACAATTTGCCGGATTTTACAGCCCGCAGGGAAAGCGTTTTCGCCGGTTCAACCCCACCCATGACTTCCACGATAATCTGAATGTCCGGATCATTAAGAATATCATCCGGATGGGTGGTAAATAAATTCGCCGGAATTTTGTTATTCCGGATTTTAGTGGTGTCGCGAATTAAAATCCGCTTCAAAGCCAGCGACTGTCCGGATCGCTTTGCCAGCAGCGCTTTTTCGGTCAGCAGCATCTCCGCCACTGTCGCCCCGACCGTTCCGCATCCCAGCAATCCAATATGTGTTGTCATAACCACTCCAAGTATTCCTACGGCGAATTAAGATACGGCAACCGGCGGCAGCGTGCCAGCGCGGACGGGATTTGTCGAATGGGGCATGGCAAGATTCCCGGGCGAGCGGCGAAATCGGCGGCAGCAATGCCGGCGTTCAGAGGATGGTTTCTCTTGGAAGCTCACACTCCAGAGACCTGCACGGATTTATCGCCACGCCCATCGAATTGGCATCGAATTGGCTTCTTCCGTGTGAGTTGCCACTGAGGTATACTGTCGCTGCAATATCTGGTCGAACAAGGAGTATTGCCGTTGTCGGTGCCAAGCCTTACCACCAATATCCTATGTGAGCAAGCCGCAATTTTTGCGGATATCGAGTCCACGCATACCGAGCCGACGCTTTATGGCGTCACAGATGGTAAAGCCGTGGGGACGTACCTGGAGCATAAATTTCGGGCTTATCTCGAAACCAAATACACGTTTGCTCGGAGCAATTCCGCCTCCGGCCTTGATTTTCCGGATTTGGGCGTTGACATGAAGGTGACGGCCATAACGCAACCACAGTCTTCATGCCCGTTCAAATCCGCCCGGCAGAAAATTTACGGCCTCGGATACGGGTTGCTGGTGTTTGTTTATAATAAAGAGGATATCCCGGAAGCGCGAACCGCTACATTGAATATTCTGCATGCCGTTTATGTGGAAGCAAATCGGACGGGGGACTATCAGATAACCCGTTTAATTCGGCAGATATTGGAAAACGAAGGAAATGAAGATGATCTGATGGCAATTATGGGGGACAAAAATTTGCCCTTGGATGAAATCGAAGCGAAAAAGATCGCCGAGGAGCTGTTGAAAAACAAACCGCCCCAGGGATATTTGACGATATCCAATGCCCTCCAATGGCGATTACAATACAGCCGTGTAATAGAAAAAGCCGGACAGGTAGAGGGCATAAGAAAACTTCGCTAGTGCTAGTGAGTGTGTAGTCGTGAAAACCAGAGAAATAATTGAGTACGGCGACTTTCAAACCCCAATTGAATTAGGCCGCGCGGTGTGTAAGTTGCTCGCCGAACAAGGAGTCCGGCCCGCGTCATTATTTGAGCCAACCTGCGGCCGCGGGAATTTACTGTTCGCGGGGCTGGATCAATTTCCTGATGTTACCAGCGCATTTGGTATGGATATCAATGTGCGCCACATTGCGCAAGCCGCGGAAGCCCTTGGGCAGAGAAAAGATAACCAAAAGGTTCGCCTGATTGAGGGAGATTTTTTTCAGGCCGATTTGGCCAATATTTTCAGCACCCTTCCACAACCCCTGCTCGTGCTGGGTAATCCGCCTTGGGTGACCAACACACATCTGGGAACCTTCGGTGGTAGGAATCTTCCGGTGAAGAGTAATTTCCAGAATCGCACCGGCTGTGATGCCATAACAGGCAAAGCTAACTTTGATATTTCAGAATCTATGTTGCTTCGAATTGTCGAGCAACTTGACCGCAGTGGCGGCTCTCTGGCCATGCTTTGTAAAACCACAGTTGCCCGCAAGATTCTTGCCCACTGTTGGGGATTGGATTTGGGTGTCAAAAATGCCGCCATGTATAGGATAGACGCTGATTACCACTTCAACGCGGCTGTGCAGGCGTCCCTGCTGGTGATCCAATTTGGTTCTCAATCAACGAATAACACGGCGACCGTGTACCCGGGTCTCACAGCGCATGAGGCAACCAGCACCGTTGCCTATAGGGATGGCACGCTGATCGCTAACCTTGATATGCATCGTCGCTGGTGCCACCTGACGGGCGACGAATCTATCTCCTGGCGCTCGGGGATTAAACACGACTGTTCCCGGATTATGGAACTGCGTCGAGACGGAGACCAATATCGCAATGGGCTTGCCGAACTGGTAAGCTTGGAGGATACCTACCTGTTTCCGATGCTTAAAAGCTCTGAAATCTCCGGTGGCAGCGCGAAATTTTCCGGGCGTTGGATGTTGGTGCCGCAAAGGCGCGTCGGGGATGACACTTCCATCATCAAAGACTACGCCCCTCTGACATGGAATTATCTGCAAGCACACGCCGATTTATTCAAGCAACGAAAAAGTTCCATTTATCTTGGCAAGCCAAAGTTTTCTATTTTTGGCGTGGGCGATTATTCGTTCAGTCCATGGAAGGTTGCGATTTCCGGCTTCTATAAGAAACTTAATTTCGTCAGTATAGGCTCCGCCGACGGGAAACCGTTTGTTCTGGATGACACCTGTTACTTTCTCCCATGTCCGACACAACATGCCGCGGATTACTTGGTCGATCTTCTGAATTCCGATATCGCACGGGAGTTTTTCAACTCCTATGTCTTTTGGGATTCTAAACGCCCCATTACCGTTGATCTGCTGGGCCGGCTGAATCTTCGGCTTTTGGCAAATGAACTCGGCACGCAAACGACCTATGACAGCCTCTTTGGCGAATCAAGCCGTCGCAAGACAAACGCTGCGCGGAAACAAAAAGCAACCACTGCCGGCAAACTGGCTCTTTGGAGTGCATGAGGCGTAAATTGGCCGTGGTTTTAGAGCACACAAGCGAGGAATCCCGGCCCCGGACAATGGCTTTCACGGCGGCTTTATTGGGGGCCTCGGGCGCAAATGGACGCGACTATTTCTGCTGCAGAGAAAACTACTCCGCCAGTCCTTTCCGAAGGCATCGCGGTATCTCACGAAGGCGTTTCCCGTTCTGAAATCCCAAGCTTCTTTTGTTTGGTGGCCGAGCTTCTTGTGCTCGCGATGCGTCACGACCACCGCCCGACAAAACTTGTTTAAGAATTTGACGATCTCGTCCACACGCATCTGTTGTTTAATTATGTGGTCTGCAAGAGTCTCACGGGGGACGGCGTGCTCATGCCTGAGAAGTTTACGCCCCTTCCGGCTTTGAAGGGCCTTGCCCGCCTTTTTCGAGAAGAGTTGAAATTTCTCCGAGTACTTGAGGCTGTCTGGTATAACCGCCCCTGTTTTAACATCGATTCCGTCAGCGGTCCATCGCCAGAACAACATACGGATTTCACGCCGCGCCATAATCCGGAAGGGATGGGTGTAGCAGCGGGCAATTGGCACCCATTTAGCTATCGACTCTGCAAGGAATTCTTTCTCTTTTCCTTTTAGCTTCCGATATTTTGCCACTTTAATTCTCCATTAATGGCGAGCCACGCCATGCGCGGCGATCCACAATTGCGCATCGACCATCTCATAATATGATATCAGATACTCCTGTCGGCGTGTCAGGCCGGTGGGGCGCGGTAACAAATTCGTGCGGGCCGCATTGGCCTTTCTGGGTGAGTCGATGATTTTCAAATTCCAGTTCAAAGGGGACGGACGATCCACCGATTTCACCGATTTCTGTTCCCGTGTTTGGAAGCGCCTTAAATCGTTCATGTTCAAGGAGGACAGGCTATTGCAACAGGCTCCGGGAGATGATCTGCCGGGTGGAAAAAAATATCAGGGAGGTTTGGTGGACGGGTCTTTTGAGGATTTCGGCGGCGGCTGAGGCGTAATATCGTACTTGTTGCTGATAGGCGGGCAGACGCGAGGGGATAAATGCCGCGGCATCGGTTTTGTAGTCGATGATTTCCAGGGAGTCTGGTTCAATTAATAAGCCGTCAATGGTGCCGCGAATCAGCATGATATCTATGTCACTGGTGTGCGGTTTTGTTGTTCCGGGGTTCAGGATTGTGTCAACGCTTAAGCTTGGCGGGGTTGCAGGATTGATGCCGACCGCCTGCCGCGCGGGCAGCGACCAGAGAAAATTTAATTCCCGCAGCAACTGGTGACTGCGCGACGATTGTATCGCGGCTTGGCGCATGCGGGTTCCCAACGGGGTGCTGAAAAGCCAGAGCAGCGCGGGCTGATCTACTTGTGCTAATTCCTCCGGAGTTAAAAACCCCTGCCTTACCAGATCGGCTAACGCGTCGCCTAATGTGTCTTCGCTGGTGCGCTGATAGTCCAGGCGCTGCAGGACACGGTGCATGAGCAACCCTCTTTGTATACCTGAATTATCTGTGGTTAATTCCAGATGGGCGTTGGGCGGCGCGTCGATGATAATTGCGGGCGAGTCAATATCGCTATTACGCATAGCTTTAAGCCGACTTACGCTGGCCACGGCGGCCAGTCGTGTTAAGTCCTCATGGGCGTAGGGCTGTGTGATACGGTTGAACACGGCCTTTAAGGCTTGGGAATTGGGGTTTACCGTATCCGCATGGGCCACGCCATCATCGGCAAAATCTCCGACAGCCACCGTGGGGGCAATGCTGTTGGTCCGCTGATTATCCGCAGAAAATAGTGAGCTTTCAGGTATTATATGCAACGTCAGCAGAGGACCGGTTTCCCCGGAACTTTGCAGGTTTGAGTATTGACTGAAAATAGGCCCCAGCCACGCCAGCGGGCAACTGGGGGATTTTAATGCGGGGATACGTTCGTTTTGGCCGGCTATTCCGGGCAAACTCATTTTCGACCACTTTTCCACTGTGGATTCCGCCATTCTTCCGACGAGAATCAGTTGATCGCGTGCCCGTGTCATCGCCACATAAAGTAAGCGTGCCTCTTCCTGAAGAAGTTTTCCTAATTTCTCTTCGGCCAACAGTCGGCGGCCCGGTGAATCCTGCACCAGAACTCCGTTGGCATCCAAGACCTTAATTCCGATGCCTTTGTCGCGGTCTACCAGAAGTTGTTGTTGAAGGTCGCGTTTATTAAATGCGGTTCCCAAACCGGCCACGAAAACTACGGGAAATTCCAACCCTTTGCTGCCGTGGATGGACATGATCCGCACCGTATTACCCGCGGGTGGTGCCGCCTCACCCAGATCGCGCTCTTCGCGCAAGCGCTCAAAAAAGTTGACGAATCGGGACAGGCTTTGTAGTTCAAAACCGGAAAACTCCATGGCCCGCTGCTGCAGCAGGCGTAAATTAGCCAGTCGCTGGCGACCACCGATCATAGCGGCGGCCTGATTAAGCAAACCCGCTTCCTGCATGATTCTGGACAATGCGTTAACCAGTGTTTCAGTGCGTATGACAGATCGCCACTGTTCCAGCCGGGTCAGGGTGTGCTTTATTTTTTCGGCCAGTGCAGATGCCGCGGCGTCGGTAGGTATTGCGCGCACGAAGTCGATTACCGCCTGATGAAACGGGACATGGCTGGTTACATTTCGCCGGATATAAGCCAGTTCTGCCATGGTGCATCCGCCGATCGGCCCGATTAACACGCTTACCAGGGCGATATCCTGTTTGGGGTTATCCAGCACCCGCAATATATCCAGTACTTCCAGCACTTCACTAGATTCAAAAAAACCGGTTGTCAGGGCGGCGTTTGCCAAAATGCCCATAGCGCCCAGTGTTCGCACATAATGCGGTGCCCGCCGGCTCGGTGCGCGTAAAAGGATGGCGATATCCTTTAATTCCAGTGGTCGTAATTCATTGCCGATCTTGCGTGAACTTTGCAGCAGCTCAGTAATGAGTTGTCCGATTCTCGTGGCTTCGAGTTCATCGGCCTGCATTTCATTGAATGGATCGCTGTCAGTTGAATCGGCTTGGCTGTCGTCTTCACCAACGTCCGCGTTGGCATGGGAATCTTCGCGTGACGTGGTTAAAACGTGCAGTTCCACAGGTATTCCCGGAAAGCAGCCGGGTGGTGCCGGCGGGCGGCCATGATAGAGATCGGCCAGTTCCGCCATATTAATCACCGAGGTCGGCGAATCGAGCTGCACCTTATTTAGCATAGGTTTAATGATTGCATTTAAAGCGTCCACCAGAGGGGGCAGGGTGCGGTAATTTTCCCGCATGGTGACGATTTTGTTGCCTTGTCCGGCCAATCTTAGTTGCGTGGCCATATTATGGAGGATCTGTGGCTCGCTGCCGCGGAAGCCATAAATGCTTTGCAGCACATCACCGACACCAAATAAAGAGCCGGGCTTTAATTGGTTAGCGCCCTTGTCGCCCCGGTAGAGCAATTCAATGAGGCGTTGCTGCACGGGGTTAATATCCTGATATTCATCTACCAGAATATGACGAAAGCGCTGGTGCAGCAGGGTTTGCAGCGGGTTGCCGGGTTCAGAAAGTGCGGCGATAAGTGTGCGTTCCAGATCCGAATAATCCAACTGGCGGCGCCATTGCTTTACTTGCTGATACTGTCGCTGCGCCGCTTGCGCAAATGCCAGAAATGTCCCAATACGGCGGCGGCCGGTCGTTTCAAGCGATTGCAGGTGCGCGATGTCCGAGCCTGCAAATTCGTCGCATAATTGGATGAAAGCCTCTTTCAGTGGTTTGTAGGTCCCGTCCCTGAAGTGCTCGGTTTGTGGCTTGTCTTGGCTGTCGCGGAGGCGAATTTGTGCAGCAAACTTTACGCTAATCAAATAATTACGTGCCCGGGTCCATTCGGCGGGACCGGCGGTAGTTAACGCTTCGGCGGCGCGTTTAGCAGCCACGGCAGCCTCACTAAGTCCACTGAACATTAATTTCTTGGCGTCGGCTTGAAGCAATTCTGCGTCATCCGCGCTGGCCGCCAGCATGATGGCAAGTTCTTCCAGGCGACGCGCCTTTTGTTGTATAAAAGTGGTAAGAACCGCCTGGATTTCAACGTCGCCGCTGTTGGCGGCGTGGGTGCACCAGGCGTCAGGATCTACGACGGTCTGCATAACCTGCAAAATTGGCATAACAAGTAATTCCAATTTTGCCGGTGATGCGCCGGCGTAAAGATCAAATATCTGTACAAAATCGGGATGCCGGGGGTGGGTCTCCGCCATGAACTGGCGGGCTGTCGCGTGCAGGGCATCGGTTTGAAGCATGGCGGACTCATGCTCATTAAGCAAGGTAAATCCCGGATCAACCCGGCAGAACATAAACCAGGTTTTTGCCGCCCAGTTACAAAAGCCGTGAAATGTATTGATTTGTGCGGTATCCACCGAGGCTGCCTGCTGATGCAGATGCTGGAACAGTTCAGGGGCCGTCTGATTGTCGGCCGCCTGGCGCAGGACAAGGGCGATGCGGCTTCGCATTTCATCGGCTGCTTCGCGGGTGAATGTCAGCACGAGAAGTTCGCGTACATCGCAGGCGTCCGAGGTAGCTGTCACGAGTTGAGCACAACGTCGCGCCAAAGTAGCCGTTTTTCCTGATCCTGCGCCCGCCAGCACGACCATTTCTCCCTGGCGATGGGCTATGGCGCTTTGCTGCGCGGCGGTCAGTGAAAGAGCCGCCGGCTGATTCGTCGCATGAGGAGGATCGATCATTGGGACTCCATGGTCAGAGTTTGTGCGACGGCGGCCAGTTTGGCATTGGCGTATTCCTTGGTGGTATCAAGATTGCGGAACAAACCGCCTTGGCGTGGAAATGGACAAATGCTTTTAAATTCACAGGTGGAACAGGGGATGAAGGTTCCTATCTTATAAGGTGACGGGGCGATGTTTCCATCTTGAATGCCTTGAGCAATTGATCGCATCGTCATTAAACCAGATTCCAGCATGGCGGAAAATAATGGATGATCCAATCCATCGTTGCGACCGGCATGAGGTTCGCCGTTATTCTTGAGAGTTATTCTAAACCAGTCGCTGGAACCTCCAGCTTCAACCCGGGAATCCAGCGATGTAATGGCCAAGTTATCAAATGGGCCGTTTGGTTTGCAGGTTTTATAATATGCCGGATCAGTTACATTCAGTGGCTCTTCGCCTGGAGCGGGGTGAACGGAGATTTCCGCGGGCCGCAAAGGATAATAAAACGCGCCGATCGGATGCAGCGTGCCCACGCCTGGGATAATCGCATTGCGCACGGCCAGCAGATATGCCACTAACTGCAAATCCAGGCCATGGACAAACTTCCCCAGATTAAATTTCTTCGCTCCGGACTTGTAATCCACCAACAGGGCATTGCCCGTCGGGTCAAGATCGAGACGATCAATTTTGCCGCGCAATTCCAGCGCCGCATCGGCACCATCTAAATTGACCGCAGGGAGAACCAGTTCAGCGGGATCGGCGTTGGAAAAGTTACCAAACCGCAATTCGGTTGCGATGGGGCGAAAGTGATTGCCCTGTGCGGCGCGGCGTTGCGCCTCAAGGATGATTGCCAGTTGGCGATGCAGGGGTTTGGCAATGGCCTTAAGTTCCAACGCGTCGGCGATGGCTGCGGCCGAGAGAGTTTCCGTACTTTCAGCAATGGCTCGCGTTAACGTGTGCTCAAAATCTTCCTGCCGGCAGTTCGGCCAGGCGAGCGTTCCGCTGATGACGGCACGGTAAAACAGGTCCAGCGCATGATGGTACATCAGGCCCAGGCTGCGCGCATCCACCTGCCATTCAAGTCGTTGCTGCAAATGCAGTGTATATCTGTAGAAATGCTGCAACGGGCAAGCGGCATACGTTTCCAGTTCACTGACACTTAATGCGGCCGCCCCGCACGCGAATCGGCCCAGGTTCTGCGGCAGCGGGGTTATAAGGCAGCGATTCTTTGAATCCAGTGCATGGTGCCAGCGTTGAGTAATCGCCGGATCGGTCTGTTGGTTAAGCCACTGTTGCGCCGCCCTGGCTGAAAGCACATTGGCCGTCTGGGCTGGGTTGGAACGGGAACCCTCCATGGCCAGCAAAACCCAGCGGATCAATTCATCCAGCGCGGAAAAATCCGGCCAATTTATATCTGTGGATTGAAGGTGTTGCACCTGAACATCGGTAAACAGGTCGCGCAAACGGGCCATATACACGCTTGGGGCGGTCTTGCGCCCTTGGGTGTCGGCAGCGGGATAGCTTATGAATAATTGTTCGGAGGGCCGTGTCATGGCGACATAATCAAAAAACGCGGCTTCTATAAAATCTTGCGAGGTGTCGGCATTCAGCGCATCGCCGAATAAAGGCTTCAGGCGTTGTCGATCGGCGTCGTTAATCATGCCATCTTCCGCGGTAGCTTTAGGCATCAGCGTTTCCAGGGCACCCATAATCAACACAGCTTTTAATTCCGGATGACGCGATCGCTGGGCGGAACTGATCAGGACTTGATCCACAGCCGGTGGAATAAGCCCCAGGGTTAGATTTTCAAGGACGGTTTGCAATAATTCGAAGAATTCCCATGACGTTTGGGTATGTTCCAAGGTCACCTGGGTCATTTCACGCAGCATCTCGCCGCACTGCGACCAGACTTGCTGGTGAATTTGCGCCTGTTCAACCGCGCCCTGGGCAGTTGCGTGCCCAATCCACTGTTCCATCACGGCCCCGACCTGCATGGATTCAAGTAATTTGATAAGCGATTGCGCGTAGTGCGCAACAGGTTTTAACTGTTGAGGCGCGGAATGAAGAGCGATCCACGGCCCAAGCGCACGGTACAATTTACTTCGTGCGGCGTTGACCGACGCTAGAATTTCCGCTTCCGGCAGGGTGGGGCGGTCGAATGGGTTATCCGTTGGCAATTGCTCCCAGGTCCAATCGGCTTTCAGCGTATCGTGCTCAATGCCATGCGCAAGCAAATAGTTCTCGAGATTGTACGCATCGGAAGTGGTGATACCGGTCAAAGAAGTTTTTACCAGTGACAATAAATCGGCTCGGGCAAAATTATTGCGGACCAGTGCCATGAGGGCCTGTAAAAGTTCCGTGAGTGGATGAAATTTGAGACCCTGGCGTTCATCTAGAAAAAAGGGAATGTTCAAGCTTGGGAAGATGGTATTGATCAACTTTTCATACAGGGCTAAATCGCTGACGATCACCCCAATCTGGCGGTAGCGCAATCCGCCGGCTGCCAAGAGCCTTATTTTTCGGCCCGCGCACAGCACCTCCTCTTCCGGCGAGGCGCAGGAAAGCAACGTTACCGCGTTGTGTGAGGGAACGGGCGGGGTACGGTGCTGACGGCCGGCAAATAGTTGGGATTCCAACTGAGACAGGCCGCCAGCGCGGGTAAAGCGGTGGGGCGTGTGAAGAAGTATAGGCTTTTCCACGGCTACGCCGGTTGATTGAAATTGCCGCATGAGTCTTTGATATAATCGTTCGGTTCGGCGGAAAATGCCCAGGGGTGCCGGTGCCGCCGACGGATCAGTAACGACCGGGCTACCCGGATCAGCCAGCAGCGTAATGAACATGTTTTGCACGGATTTGGCCAGCAGAGCTAAAAGCCGAATTTCCATGACGCTCATGAAGCTAAACGAATCGACATAGATATTGATATTTTTTAGACAATGGTCATCGACCAGCGCGTTTTCAATAATTCCCGGAAGCATCTCCCCGTCAACAGCGTTAACAGGCCGGACGTTGTCCCAGCTTTCCAGTAATAATGCTAAATCGTGAAGTTTATCAGCCAATACCCCGGCCCCCGCATGATCGCTATGCTGCGTAACGCCGGACCGCATTTGCTCCGCCGCCGCCCGCAGGTCCTGCGCGCTTTTACCGCCTTGCATAATTTCTCTAAGCGTGCGATCCAGACTTGCCAGAAACCCCGGAAGATGGGCCACCTGACGATACGCAAGCAAGTTTTCCCGACATCCCTGTACCGCCCTTGCCAGCAGAAGTTGCCGACCTATCGGGGAGAGTTCGGGCCCCAATGGCAGGTGCAGTTCCTCAGCAAGAAACCGGCATAGTCGCCGAAATCCCACCACCCGAATGCGAAAACTTCCCGTAATGGATTGCCCGGCAATAAGTCGTTGCTCAGACATGAATGTGCCCTGTTCCGGTACCACCCAGAGCAACAGCGGCCCCAGTGGATCAGCTTGCGAGGCTGCGGAAAGTGCGTCAACGCAAAATTGCGTCTTGCCCGTTCCCGCCCGACCGATCACAAACTGAACTGCCATAATGTTATTCCCGCAGTATCTCCGGAGCCTTGGACATGCTAATACAAGAATACATACGGTACAACACCCGCCAACGCCTCATCTTATGCAAATGCTGCGCATAAATTCTATAATACTCTCACCGGTGCCCATGCGACTGAGGCCCAAACGCCAACTGGCTGCGGTATGTTTGTGGTCTTGTGGCGAACGTCTTGGTTTTTTGGCCCTTGAGGCAGGCGCATGAACAAGCCGATTAAGAACGGGTGAAGGGTCTGGCTGATTATGAAAAAAGTTGGGAAAAAAAATAAGTTTCGGGAAAGCGCTGCCGCTCGGCGAAAACGCTGTGATCAGATTCTGGCATTGCTGAAAAAAATGTATCCTGATGCGCATTGCGCGTTGGACCATCATTCGCCATTGGAATTGCTGATTGCCACCATTCTTTCCGCGCAATGCACTGATGTGCGCGTCAACATGGTTACGCCAATACTTTTTAAGCAATTTCCCGATGCGGCATCGTTGGCGAAGGCGGATATTTTACGCCTTGAAGACATTATTAAAAGCACCGGATTTTTCCGGGCAAAAGCGAAGTCCATAAAGCAAACCGCCCAACATCTTATGGCGGCTCATGGCGGGGAAGTGCCCAGTACCATGGAAGCGCTTACTGCGTTGCGGGGGGTCGGGCGTAAAACGGCCAATGTGGTATTGGGCAATGCGTTTGGCCAACAGGTTGGCGTCGTGGTCGACACGCATGTGGGGCGACTGGCCCGACGCTTGGGTTTGTCACAACACGATGATCCGGAAAAAGTGGAAAACGATTTGATGGCCTTGATTCCGCGTAGCGATTGGACCCTGGTTTCGCATCTGCTTATTGCGCATGGCCGCGCGGTGTGTGCAGCGCGAAAGCCCGCCTGTGAAAAGTGTTACTTGGCCAAGTTATGCCCCTCGGCATTTCACGCGGCCTGAGCCGGCCCAAGCTGCCGGGCGGCGGTAAATCCAGCATTTGACGAGCTTCCCGAGTGGCTGCTGTACCGCCGACACTTCGGCAGTATAGAATCTTCAGGTGTAAGCCCCGTGCTCTGGGAATTTGTTTCCGGAGAGTAACGTTCGGCGCAGTTGGATGCGACTATGCCTGAAGTAGAATATCTTGAACTGATGCTTGATCGCTTACCCGAAGCGTTTGACGGTATACGTATTTTGCACCTCTCTGATCTGCACATTACACGATGGACCGCCGAGTTGCAGCACTGGAGCGATCAAATAGCGACGCTGAAACCTGATCTGGCCGTTATCACAGGTGATCTGGGGCACCGCAGTTGGAAATGGAAAAAGACGCTGCCTAACGTTCAGCGTCTGATTTCCGCCATTCATACCACATTGGGAACTTACTTTATCCTCGGTAATCATGATTCACTGGAGTTGGGGCCGGCGCTGGTGGCGGGGGGGGCGGTGATGCTGGCCAATGAGTCGGTCATTATTGAACGGGGTGGCCAACGACTGGCGCTAATTGGCGTGGCCCAGCATCGGCGCAGCGATACAGATATTCCCGCCGCCATGCGCAACGTCCAGAGCACTGACTTTAAACTTATGCTGTTGCATTATCCGGATCTTATCCATTCCGCGGTTGCGGCGGGAGTGGATGTGTGTCTGGCGGGGCATACGCATGGCGGACAAATATGTTATCCGGATGGAAGTCCGATCATCGGGCATGATGTGCTGCCGGCGAATATGTGCACCGGATTAAATCGCATTGCCGATACCTGGCTGATCGTCAATCGGGGCATTGGCAAAGCGGGATTGCGCCTTCGTTTGTTCTGTCCGCCGCAGGTGATGATGCTGACCCTGCGATCCCGACGGGAGGATTTATCTAAATTTATTGTTTAGGCCGATCTGCCGGCCTCTCAGTGCCGCCGCATTGAATGAATTACGGCCATCCCGTCGACCGGCGTTACTTGGACAGGCTTCTATTGAGGCGATCCTATGTACTGACTTGCAAAAATTCCGAACCGGGATCATTATATCTTTGTAGATATGGAAGTCCTGTTATGATCGTCTCGGCTTTAAAAGAAGTTTTTCCCGGCGAACAGATGGTAGCGCTTACTCCGGCGGCAGCGGCCAGTCTCGTGAAGCAGGGGATGGAAGTCCACATTGAATCTGGGGCAGGGGTGGCGGCCGGCTTTCCTGATGCGGCTTATGCCAAGGCCGGGGCAACGGTAGTGCCCGATCGCATAACCTTGCTGCGGCAGACGGATATTCTCGTGCAGGTGCATGCCTTAGGTGCCAATACTTCCGCTTCCGGTGCGGATATGGCGGAGCTAAAGCGTGGTGTGGTGATCATTGCATTTGCCGATCCGTTGACGGATAAATCCGCCATGCAGTTGTTATCACAGTCTGCTGTGACTCTTCTTGCGATGGAACTGGTGCCGCGCATTACCCGTGCCCAGAGTATGGATGCACTTTCCTCCATGGCCAGCCTCGCAGGGTACAAGGCGGTGTTGATCGCGGCGGAAAAACTGGGAAAAATATTCCCCATGATGATTACCGCCGCCGGCACAATCACCCCGGCCAAAGTGTTTGTTATCGGAGCCGGGGTGGCGGGGCTACAGGCGATTGCTACGGCCCGGCGGCTGGGGGCGCAAGTCAGTGCGTTTGACGTGCGGCCTGCGGTCAAAGAGCAGGTACAAAGTTTGGGTGCCCGATTTATCGAGTTGCCCCTGCAGGCCGCGGAAGCGCAAACTCCCGCTGGCTACGCTCGGCAGCAAACGGCCGAAGAGCAGCGGCGGCAGAGAGAATTAATGGCCCATAGCGTCAGTGAGGCGGATATCGTCATATCCACGGCGGCCGTACCGGGGAAAAAAGCGCCGATTCTGATTTCCGACGACATGGTTGCCGGAATGGAAGCCGGCTCGATCGTTGTTGATCTGGCGGCTTCGCGCGGCGGCAATTGTTCCCTGACGCGCCCGGATGAAGTGGTGGTGCATCAGGGTGTCACGATTCTGGGGCCGACAAATCTCACCGCCACACTGCCGGTTCACGCCAGTCAAATGTATGCCAACAATATGGTTAATGTATTAAAGCATCTGGTCAAAAATGGGCAATGCCTCCTGGATTTGCAGGATCAAATTACGCGTGAGATGCTGGTCATGCGGGAGGGTGTCATTCTTAACCCGCGTGTGCGTGAGCTACTGGGCCTGCCGGAACTGGAATCCCCGGATGCTGCGGCGAGCACGGGCTAAACGCTCGGACCGGAACTAAGCGTGCGGCACACAAAGCCGCCGGAGCCGGTCGGTAAAATAGGCAATGATTGCTTTGTTGGAGAACCTTGTATGAATCCATCGTTGGAATCCAATTTGTTTGTCTTTGCGCTGGCGGCGTTTTTGGGCTATGAAGTGGTGCGCCGCGTTTCGCCCCAACTCCACACTCCCCTGATGTCGCTGACCAATGCGATTTCGGCGATCTCGGTGGTCGGAGCCATTGCGGTGACCGGTGCGGGACACAACACCACTATGGTCGTGGTGTTGGGGACCATTGCGGTGACGGCCTCAATGATCAATGTGGTGGGGGGCTTTTTAATGACCGATCGTATGCTCAAGATGTTTAAGAAGCGCAAGTCGCAGTGATCTCAAAGCCTGCCTGTCGTTTACTTAAACCTCTAGCCACGGGAGCACCTTGTGATAAGTTCCTATTTACCTGTATCGATCATCGCCGCAACGGCCAAATTCTTACCCCATCGCCAAGTTATGCCTGCTTATGTCATTTTGATTTATCTGGCTGCGGCTATGCTTTTTGCGCTGTCGTTGAAGTGGCTAAGCAGCCCCAAAACCGCGCGCTGGGGCGTGCTGGCCGGAGAAATTGGCATGGCTGCCGCGATTATTGCCACGCTTTTTCTTCCGGAAGTGCGGCATTATGACTGGATTTTCATCGCCTTCGCCATCGCCATTGCGGCGGCGCTTCCGATGGCCCTTTTGATTCCCATGACCGCCGTTCCGCAACAGATTGCCCTATTTCATGCCTTTGGAGCCTTGGCGGCGGCGCTGGTGGGAACCGCGGAATATTACGCCCACGGGGCATCATTGGGCACCTCCACGCTTGTTGCCATCGGGTTTGAATCGCTCCTGGGTTACCTGACATTTACCGGCAGTCTTGTGGCGGCGGGAAAGCTGCAGGAAATACTGCCCACACAGCCCATGAATTATCCCTTTCAGAACGTCGCCAGTATTTCCGTATTAGGCGCATCGATCATCGCCGGAGCCATGGTGGTTGTTATTCCCGCCAACCCGCTGGTATTTCCAATTTTTATCGCCCTGTGTCTGCTGTTTGGGGTGATGCTGATTCTGCCGATCGGCGGCGGCGATATGCCCACAGTCATCGCATTACTTAACAGTTACGCGGGCTTATCCGCATCCGCCATGGGATTTGTCCTGAACAATAAACTCTTAATCATCGGTGGTGCTTTAGAAGGATCATCAGGCTTCATCCTGGCGATGATCATGTGCAAAGCGATGAACAGATCTTTTATCAATGTGCTGTTCGGCCAGGTACAAGCCGGCAAGGCCGCAAAATCCGATGATATTTACGGCGGAAATATAAAAAGCGTCAACGCCGAAGAAGTGGCTGCCATCTTGGACGGTGCCCGCCGTGTGGCCATTGTGCCGGGTTACGGCTTGGCGGTGGCGCAAGCGCAACACGCCGTGGGGCAGCTATTTGAGCTATTGGAATCACGCTCGGTGGATGTGCAATTCGGTATTCATCCGGTCGCCGGGCGCATGCCGGGCCACATGAATGTGCTCCTGGCGGAGGCCAATATTCCCTATGATCATCTTATGGAAATGGATCGAATCAATCCGGAATTTGAAAACATGGATGTGGTGATCGTCAATGGTGCCAATGATGTGGTGAATCCCGATGCGCGTGATAATCCCAATAGTCCCATCGCAGGCATGCCGATTCTGAATGTGGATAAAGCCGGCACGGTAATTGTGATTAAACGCAGCCTGAGTTCCGGTTTTGCCGGCATTCCCAATCCGCTTTTTGCCGCCAAAAACTGCCTGATGTATTTCGCGGACGGCAAAAAAGCGGTGCTCGACATCATCGCTGAGCTGGAAAAACTGTAAAAAGCTCTTATGAAATCCGACCTTATGTTTCGCCTCTCATTTATGCCTGGTCGGCTCAATTGGACTTCGTAAGGTGCTCCGGCCGTTTTGCGTTTTCTGTCAGCCAGTCCAGCCAGGCTTTGGCCTGATTGCGGGCAACGGAAATTTCCAGCAGGGGGGCGGTTCGATTAAGATGTGCCACATCCTGACGGAAGCATTCGAGATCAAAGGGAATATAGGGCAATAGATCAATTTTATTAAGAATTAGCGCATCCGCCGATACGACCAGATTCGGATGCTTGGCGGCTTTATCGTCGCCTTCACTGACACTAAACATGCCGACTTTGCAGTTCTGACCAAGATTAAATGAGACCGGGCAGATCAGATTGCCAACATTTTCGATAATAAGCAAATCGAGATCGGCAAGTTTAAGCTTATTCATGGCATGGCGGATCTGATTGGCATCAAGGTGGCATCCGCTTCCGGTATTGACCTGTACGATATGCTCCGAATGCTTGGCCAGACGGTCTCCATCGCGGCAGGTTGCCGGATCACCGACGATCACACCGATGTCCAAAACACCCTTGAGTTGACGGAGCGTAAGCTCCAACAAGGCTGTTTTTCCCGCGCCGGGCGCACCGATTAAATCCACCACAAATACGCCGGTCTGTTGAAATAATCGCTGATTCTGAATCGCCATTTCATCGTTGAGTTTAAGAACATTTTCAACAATTGGAACTTTGGTGCTCATGGTTAACTCCTTTTTTGAGGGTTCTGCCGCGTGCACGGACACCAGCCGTGGACCTTCGCTTAGAATGTTTTACCGGACAGTCCACTTCGATGGAATCCAACTGAAATTCATCGCCGCCCATAATATCAGCCTTCGTGAAACCACAGACGCAATGTTCATCAACCGTTGCAGGTGCCCAGCACCGTCCACATGACACGCATCGTAAGCGCCAGGGCGGAGTTATAATGTTCAGTTGCGCTGCGGGCCAGCCCGCTTCCGAGCTGGCGATATTCCACGCCATCCCCATGGCCTCCGACACCACGCCGTGCATGGGGCCGATACGCACGGTGGCCCGGATCAGCTTCCCGTTTGTCGGCATGTGCCGCCGGATTAACGCGATCAACGATTCCGCAATCGAAACTTCATGCATGACTTAGCTCCAGAATAACTCCATACCGCTTTCCATTTTTTTCCATCCCTGGAGAATGCGAATGTAATTGCCGCGTTCGAACAATTCCGGCTCCGGGGATCGCGCCATACTCATGGACCCCTTCATTTGCTTAACCGACAAATATTCATTGGCCCGCAGCCACTCCGCCAAAGCGTCCCGCAGCACCTTCAGGTGATCCGGACCATACTCCAGAAGCGCGGAAACGACCTGTACGGCATCAGCGCCGACCATAAGACATTTGACGGCATCGCGCGCATTTTGGACGCCGCCGGTGATAGCCAACTGGCAATCCACCTGCCCGCTGATGGCCGCCGCCCAGCGCAGGCGCGGCAAAAGTTCATCCGATGTGGATAACTTGAGTTCGCGTTTTATCGTCAGATTGTCAATATCAATATCCGCTTGGTAAAAGCGGTTAAAGATCACAACACTTCCCGCTCCGGCTTTTGCGGCCTGCGCGACAAAGTGCACCGGGGATGTGTAAAAGCCGGAGAGCTTCACCGCCAATGGAAGCGTTACCACCTTGCGCACGTCCCGTATGATCGCCAGCATGTCGCGTTCAACATCCGTGGAGTCACGAAACGCAGTCAAGGCTAAATCGTAAAGATTTAACTCGATACCGTCGGCACCTGCTTGCTGCAACTGCTTGGCGTAAGAGGTCCATCCGCCCAGCGTGCGGCCGTTGAGTGAGGCGATAACCGGGACGCGCACAACAGATTTTATTTTCTGCAACTGTTTAAGATAGGCATCGGGGCCGAGCCGGAAATTATACGGTGTTGTCAAATACCCCGACGCTTCGCCGGAGTTTTCGTCCCCTTGCGTAAGCGCCCAATCTACAAAGATTTCCTCCTGAACTAACTGCTCTTCAAAAATCGAAGGCATGATAATCATCGGAGCGCCGGCATCCTCCAGACGTCGGACCGTGTCAATGTCATTGGCCATCGGCGAAGCTCCCGGTATCAGCGGGTGAGGAAGATCAAAGCCCATATAGTTGGTAGACATATCCATAGTATTATTCTCCTTTTGCAGTGGTGGTGGTCGGTTCGCTTTGACTCGGAGCCTGAGTTTCCGGAAAGGCAAACCCCGCCAATTGTGTATACAGTGCCAGTCGCTCGGCGGTATTCCGCACGGAGGCTTCCGAAAGCATGCGGAATCTTTCGGGATTAATTTTTTCGATCATGGAAAACCGCGTTTCATTACGCATGTAATCGCGTACATTGGCTTTCTGTTTTGGTGAATCAATTTGCAAAGGCGGCTTGCCTTCCGTAATGAGTCGCGGATCGTAGTGATACAATGGCCACACGCCGCTATCCACCGCCAATTTCTGCTGGTTGATGCCGTATGTGAGATCATACCCATGCGCGATGCAGTGGCTGTAAGCAATTATTAAAGACGGGCCGGGATAGGCCGCCGCTTCATTGAAGACTCGAACGGTGTGATTGTCATTAGCACCAAACGCGATGCTGGCGACATACGCATGGCGATAACTCATCGCCATCAGTCCGAGATCTTTTTTCTGGGTGCTTTTTCCGGCGGCGGCAAATTTAGCCACAGCGCCAATCGGCGTGCTCTTGGAACTTTGACCGCCGGTGTTGGAATATACTTCCGTGTCCAGCACCAGAACATTGACATCAAAAAGCAGGCTTAATACATGGTCCAAGCCGCCAAAATCAATGTCATACGCCCATCCATCGCCGCCGAGAATCCACACGCTTTTGCGTACCAGATAATCAGCGACTTGTCCCAGAACCGTGGATTCGGGTTCTTTGATATCCACCAGACGCTTTCGTAATTCCAACACGCGATTGCGCTGCTCGGCAATTCCTTTTTCCGACGATTGATCTGCTTCGAGAAGTGCGGTACTTAGCGTATCGCCAATACGGCCGGCGAGTTGTTTTACCAGACGCTGCGCCTGGCGAATGTGCTGGTCCAGAGCTAATCGCATCCCCAAGCCGAATTCTGCATTATCTTCAAACAGGGAATTATTCCACGCCGGCCCGCGCCCGTCGCGGTTGGTTGTGTACGGTGTTGTGGGGAGATTGCCGCCGTAGATCGAGGAACAGCCCGTCGCATTGGCGATAATCAGCCGATCTCCGAACAACTGGGTCAGCAGTTTAATATAGGGTGTTTCTCCACAGCCCGCACAGGCTCCGCTGAATTCGAATAGCGGAAGCAGAAATTGACTGGCTTTGGCATCCAGGCGTGTGATGCGCGATCGATCCAACTCCGGGATATTGAGGAAAAAATTGAAGTTTTCGCGTTCCCGCTCGCGAATGCTGATTTGCGGGGCCATGTTAATGGCTTTATGCTTCGGATTGGCTTTGTCTTTCGCCGGGCAAACCTCCACGCATAATCCACATCCCGTGCAGTCTTCCGGAGCCACCTGCAGCGTATACATCATGCCCTTAAAGTCCGGAGCTTTGTAGGCCACGTGTTTGAATGACGTCGGAGCGCCAGCCAAGTCGCATTGATCATAAATTTTGGCTCGTATGGCGGCGTGCGGACAGACAAAAGCACACTTGTTGCATTGAATGCAGAACTGCTGGTCCCATTCCGGAATACTTACAGCAATATTGCGTTTTTCCCACTTGGTCGTGCCGGTCGGCCACGTGCCATCCACCGGAAACGCACTAACCGGTAACAAGTCGCCCTTTCCGGCCATCATCACCGCCTGTACGCGACGGGTGAAATCAGGCATGGCCGACTGGGCAAAGCTTTCCTGTCGAATGGTGGAAGTTGCGGTGGCGGGAACGGGTATTTCATGCAGATTCGCCAAGGTTTGGTCGACCGCCTCATAATTGCGTTGGACAATCTCATCGCCGCGTTTTTCATAAGTCTTTTTGATTGCCTTTTTAATTGCGGTAATCGCCGAATCGCGCGGTAAAACTCCCGATATGGCAAAAAACGCGGTCTGCATAATCGTATTGATGCGCCGGCCCATACCGGTATTCCGTGCCACTTTATTGGCATCTATCGCGAAGAACTTGAGACGTTTCTCAATGATCGTCCGCTGAATTTCTACCGGAAGATGATCCCAGACCTTTTCACGGTCCAGTGGCGCGTTGAGTAGAAAAACCGATCCCGGCGCAGCCATCTCCAGAACGTCCATGCGTTCGAGAAATTCAAATTGATGGCACGCAACAAAATTGGCTTTGCGGATCAGATAGGGCGCACGGATCGGCTCATGGCCGAATCGCAAATGCGAGATCGTCATAGCCCCTGATTTCTTCGAATCGTAAACAAAATAGCCCTGGGCGTGCAGATTCGTCTGATCGCCGATAATTTTGATGGAATTCTTGTTGGCACCGACGGTCCCGTCGGCCCCCAGGCCGTAGAACAATGCCTGCACCATATCACCCATGGGCAGATCAAAACTGTGGTCCACCATTATTGACAGGTGGGTGACATCGTCATTAATTCCTACGGTAAAGCGCGGTTTGGGATTAGATTTACCCAACTCATCAAATACCGCCTTGACCATCGCGGGCGTGAATTCTTTGCTTGATAGGCCGTAACGTCCACCGATCACCAGCGGCATTTCTCCCATGGGCAATGCACGCACCATCATTGCCTGGGCCAAAGCTGTCACAACATCCAGATACAGCGGTTCTCCCGCGGAGCCCGGCTCTTTGGAGCGATCCATGACCGCAATGTTTCGGGCCGTGGTGGGGATGGCACTGACCAGCATATCGGCGGCAAAAGGACGGTACAGTCGCACGATGATGCAGCCAATTCGTTCCCCTTTTTCCACCAGGTGTCGCACGGTTTCGCTGGTAGTTTCAGCGCCGGAACCCATAATGATGATCACACGCGTGGCCTGCGGATGGCCGCGATATTCATACGGCTGATAAATCCGGCCGGTCAATTCGGTAAAACGCCGCATTTCTTCAAGGACAATTTGCGGCAGCGCATCATAAAAGGAATTTGCGGCTTCCCGTGCCTGAAAAAAAGTATCGGGATTTTGAGCTGTACCGCGCAACACGGGAGCATCTGGCGTTAGCGCACGCTGACGATGGGCCGTGACCCATGCCTGGGGAATCAGCGTACGCAACTGATCGTCGGTAAGCATGTCGACGCCATTAAGCTCATGCGAGGTGCGAAAACCGTCAAAAAAATGAATAAACGGAATTCTGCTGCGCAAACTGGCGGCCAGCGCAATAGCCGCTTGATCGTGGGCTTCTTGGGTATTCATGGAGGCCAACATGGCAAATCCGGTTTGTCGGCAAGCCATGACGTCCGAGTGATCCCCAAAGATGGACAACGCATGGGTGGCCAGAGAACGCGCTGCCACTTGAATGACAAAGCTCGTAAGTTCGCCGGCAATCTTGTAAAGATTTGGAATCATCAGCAGCAAGCCTTGCGAAGAGGTGCCAGTGGTACACATTGCTCCCGCTTGCAAAGCGCCGTGGACCGCGCCGATGGCACCGCCTTCACTTTGCATTTCCACAACCTGCGGCACATCGCCCCAAATATTTTTCTGGCCGCGTGATGACCAGTCGTCAAAAAATTCGCCCATGGGACTTGACGGGGTAATCGGATAAATCACGGCGGTGTCACTGGTCCGATAGGCCACGCTTGCCGCCGCCTCGTTGCCATCAATGGTTAGATGCTGTTTGGTATTCATAATCAGTCCTTTCATAATCTTCAAATTGCCTTGAGTGCCGGTTCCGAATTCGGCAGCATTTCCGGCAGGAATGTTTGTCCCTTGCTCCATCGTGCTATTGCGTGGTACACGTGCCTTGCGAGGCGGTCAACAGCAGTGGCCACCCTAGGCGTTAATTTATCGCTTATTTCTACGCTTTGACATCCGATCGCCGCCACCCAGGCATGGGGGTGTGCGCCGAACGCGCTTCGTGCCATTGCCAGCACGGTTCCCGGTGTGGAATAGTGCCCCATGAGCACCGCACCGCATTCTTCCTGAACCGGGTTTATGGAGATACTCCCCGCTGGAAGCGCCATACTGGCATCAATAAAAATAATCCTTTGGCATGGAGCGATATCCACTGCGAGCTCCGGTGTCAGTTGTCCGCAGGAAAGCAGTTGAACCTTCTGCGCAAGTCGCCGAGGCAGAATTGATGTCAGTTTCTCGATAACCGCCGGTCCGGCACCGTCATCAGCACGCAAGGTATTGCCATAGCCGATAACCAGTGTTTCAACCGGGGGGATCGTCGCATTAATCTCGTTGCAGTACATCGCACACCTCGCCGTCAGCGCGACACAGCTCAATCCGCAATGGCATCTGTCCCAGGGCATGCGTCGAGCAACTCAGGCAAGGATCGAAACAGCGGATAACAGCTTCGACTCTGTTAAGCATGCCTTCGCTTAGATGCTCGGCGTCCACAAATCTTTCGGCAACCTGTCGCACGCCCAGATTCATCGCCAGGTTATTGTGACCGGTTGCGATAATCAAATTGGCCCAGCGGATCAGACCGTTTTCATCAATTTTGTAGTGATGAATCAGCGTGCCGCGCGGTGCCTCTGATATACCCACGCCTTCAAGCCGATTGGGCCGAGCGCGTGATCGGATATGAGTGTTGAGAATGTCGGGAAATTGCAGCAGGCGCTGAATCATTTCAATGCCGTAAAGAATTTCAATGAGTCTGGCCCAGTGGTAATGGAAACTGCTTTGTGGCGCCCGCCCCAGGCGCGTGCGAAACACACCTAATTCCTTATCCGCGTTCACTGTACCGCAGCGTTCCGCCACGATCAGGCGGGCCAGCGGACCGACGCGATATATGCCTGCGGGGTATCCTTGGGGCTTGAAATAAGGGAACTTGAGATACGAATATTTCTCAACGGCCTCGCCAATGAGCGCTCCATAGTGCCGCTGATCGTTGCGCCCCAGTTCCGCAATCGGGAAACCTTGGTGGTCCACGAATTTCATGGCTCCGTCATAGTGCTCCAGCAGACCTTCAGGATTTACAAGCCCGGCAAAATGCGTCGGAAAATTCGCAAATGCATCTACTTCCGCCGGATAACGATTTTCCACCTGATGAAAATAATCCAACGCGCGATTTACCCGCGCCATGGCCGCCGGAATCTCTTTGAGAATCGCATCGCGTTTGTCCTCCGTCAGCGGGGCATTAACGCCCCCCGGAACTACCCACGCCGGATGTATTTTCTTCCCGCCCAGCAGGGCGATAACATCCTGCCCAAATTTGCGCAGCAGAATTCCATCACGTGCAAAATCCGGGTGCTCGCGGATCAATCCAAAAATGTTGCGCCGCAGCGGATCACCGTCCATCCCGAACAGCAGATCGGGGCTGGAAAGATGAAAAAAAGACAGAGCATGACTCTGCACCATCTGCGCAAGATTCATGATGCGACGGAGTTTGTCCGCGGTAGGTGGAATGTCAACTGCCAGAATATCATCGCAGGCCTTGGCTGCCGCCATCAGATGGCTTACGGGACATATCCCGCAGATACGCGCCATAATGCCGGGCATTTCAGTAAGGGGTCTGCCTTCCACAAATTTTTCAAATCCGCGAAACTGCGTCACATGAAATTGCGCATCGCACACCTTGCCGGATTCGTCAAGGTGAATAGTTATTTTGGCATGTCCTTCTATGCGGGTAACACCGTCAATGGTAATGGTTCGTGTCATGATAAAATCCTTTTTTGTTAAGCACCATGGCCTCCGGGCACAATTCATTTTCCAAAGCGCGAAACGCTCATGGCGTTGGGCACGCGTCCCGCCAGAAATTCCGTCAGCACAAACCAGATCGCATCCGCGGGCGGCGGGCAACCCGGCAGATACAGGTCCACCTTGATTACCTCGTGCAGGGGTGTGGCGAGCGGACGCAAGGGCGGTACAACGGTCAGCGGAAGGATGACTTTGCGTTCTTCGGCTGTGGGCGGCTCCTGGGCATTTTCCACATAAGCCCGGTCAAACAAGTCCGAGCGGTCCCAATAATTGCGCATCGCGGGAACATTACCGGTGACCGCGCAGTCCCCCAAAGCTATGACGAATTTGCTATGTGCGCGGATGACATTGGCTTTGTGCAAATCTTCTTCACTGCTGACCGCCCCTTCCACCAATGTTACATCCACGCTTTGCGGAAATTCCTTAGGATCCACGACCGGTGAATGTAATATATCCACCAGTCCGGCCAAGGTAATAAGCCGCTCATCAAGGTCCATCAGGCTCATGTGACACCCCGAGCAGCCGTCCAGCCAGACGGTTGCGACCGTTGGCCTGGTTGTTGTTGCAGTTGTTGTCGTGGTCATAATTTAACCTCCCGCATCAGGGTTAGATAAGGTAAAAACTCGGTCTTCTTTGTCATTTCGCCTACGGCGGTGCCACGGTGGGTTAATGCGCCGGTTGGACATACATTGACACACTTACCGCATCCCGTGCAGGTCTGGCTATCGCCCCAAGGTTCATCCAGATCATGGATAATCGCGGATAGCACGCCCCGGCCTTTAACATCTTTGGTATGGGCCCCTTCGATCTCGCCGCAGACGCGCACACAGCGCAGGCATAAAATGCACCGATTGTGATCCAGCCGCATATAATCGTGTGAATTATCCACCGCCAGATGGGGGAAGCGATAAGGGAATCGTACATGATCGATTTCCAGCTTGGTTGCCATATTTTGTAATTCGCAGTGCCCATTGCTCACACACACTGAGCACACATGATTCCGTTCCGCAAAGAGCATTTCAACAATCATCTTGCGGTACTGCTTCAAACGCGGCGATGTGGTGCGTACGGTCATACCCTCGGTACATTCTGTGGCGCAGGCCGCGTGAAGTTTTGGTGACGCGGCGATTTCCACCATGCATAGTCGGCAACCGCCCCAGACCGTCAATCCTTCCAGATAGCACAGTGTGGGAATGTCAATATTATTCTCCCGCGCTACCTGCAGAATCGTCTCGCCGGAACGGCAACTGATCGCTTTGTCGTCAATGGTCAGCGTAATGGATTGAGTTGTTGAAGTAACTGCACTCATGGGAGCACCTCCAGTTCAATGTGTTCACTAGTGTCGGCATGGGTCGTCTGTCCGCGCGCGGCTTGTGCCTCTGCGATGAGGTTTTGGTATTCCTGCTCAAAATAACGCAGCGTGCTAAGCACCGGATTAGGCGCTGATTGGCCCAGCCCGCACAAGCTGGTTTGCTTGACCATGTCGCACAAATCCTTCAGCAATTGCAAGTCTTCCGGCGTGCCGCGTTTTTCACATATTCGATCCAGGAGTTCGTGCATTTCATACGTGCCCACCCGGCACGGTATGCACTTGCCACAACTTTCAGTCATGCAGAATTCCATAAAGAATCGCGCCACATCGGCCATGTTGCTGGTTTCATCCATCACAATCATGCCGCCCGATCCCATAATGGATCCGGCCTTGGCCAGTGATTCATAATCCACGGTAATATCCAGCAGATCCGCCGGAATACAACCGCCTGAAGGACCGCCGGTCTGCACGGCTTTAAAGGCCTTGCCGTCCGGAATACCGCCGGCGATATCATAGATGATGTCCCGAAGTGCAATTCCCATGGGCACTTCAATCAAACCAGTATTTTTGATCTTTCCGGTTAAGGCGAATATCTTGGTGCCTTTACTTTTTTCAGTTCCAATTTGTGCAAACCAGGCCGCCCCTTTATTGATAATCGGGGCGATGTTGGCATACGTCTCGACGTTGTTAATCAGCGTGGGATAACCAAATAGACCATAGTTGGCCGGATAAGGCGGGCGCGGACGCGGTACGCCCCGCTTACCTTCCACGCTGGCAATCAGGGCCGTTTCCTCGCCGCAGACAAATGCCCCAGCACCCAGGCGCAGTTCAACATTAAAGCTGAATTTTGTGCCGAAGATATTGTGGCCGATCAGTTCATGTCGCCGCGCCAGATTAATGGCTTTGGTCAGGCGCTTCACGGCCAGCGGATATTCCGCCCGGACATATATCACGCCGTTTTCCGCTCCCACGGCATACGCGGCAATAGCCATGCCTTCCAGCACTCGATGCGGATCGCCTTCCATCACGCTGCGATCCATGAACGCTCCTGGGTCGCCTTCATCACCATTGCAGATCACATATTTGGTGGTCCCGCCGGCCTTTGAAACCGTGGCCCATTTCAAACCCGTTGGAAAGCCGGCACCGCCCCGGCCGCGCAGCCCGGAATCAGAAATTTCCTGAATGACCTGCGGTGGAGTCATGGTGGTAACGGTTTTAAGCAATGCTTGATAGGCACCATGGGCAATGCAGTCCATGAGATTTTCCGGATCTACAATTCCAAAATGTTCGCGTACCACCAATTTTTGGCGGGTGAAAAACGGCTGTTGCGTATCACATAGCAATTCTTTAATGGGTTGTGTGGCCAGAGCCTCTACAATGGCGGGGGCGTGTTCGGGTTTCACGAACTGATACATCGCCTTATCGGCTTTCACCAACGGGCCGTTGCAGCATAGGCCCATGCAGCCGACGCCTTTAACACATACTTTATCCGATATTCCCCGGCGTTTAACCTCGTCGCTTAGCGCTTTTTGCAGAACATCGCTCTGCAGACTCATACATCCGGATTCGGTACACACACGGAGTTCGTGCTCAAACGTGTCCGCGCGGGCCTTCTCCATCATTGTCATTAATTCTTCGGGTTTCATGGTTATGCCTTTCTTCCTAAAGTGTCATCCACGGCCGCCAAAAGTTCGGTCGCCGAACGCTTTCCCAAAACCTGTCCGTCCACCACCGCCGTCGGGGCCAGGCCGCAAGCACCGATGCACCGCGCCACCAGCAGTGAAAGTTCCCCATCTTTGGTAGTTTGTCCTTCCGCAATGCCATAATGCCGCTGCACCTCATCAAGGAGTTGCTTCCCGCCTTTGATGTAACAGGCGGTTCCCATGCAGACGACACACACATGTTTACCCTGCGGCTTAAGCGTGAAAAAATGGTAAAATGTTGCCACGCCGTAAACCTTGGAAAGCGGCACTTTCAGCGCTCCGGCCACCCAGCGCATGGATGGAACATCCAGAAACCCGAATGTCTGCTGCACGCTGTGCAGGCTTTCAATCAGGGCGTCGGGTTGGAAATCATTGCGTCGCATGGTGGTCTCAATGATTTTCCACCGTTTATCCTCCGTCGGAGGCTTGGACAAAATCGTGGCTGTTGACATGGTAAAAGCTCCTTAATACCTGTGACATACCGCGCGGGCTTAGCAGATGCGCGGTAATTGTTCTCCATAAGGCTTCTGCAATATGCGCCATCCGCCGATGGATGTGTGCAGCGCGCACATTCCATCTTTTTCCGGGGCGACAGATCCAATAATGCACGCGTCTTTTCCCAGTGGATGCTGTCGCATGGCCGCCAGTGCCGCCTGCGCCTGGCCGGGCCGAACGACGACCAAAACTTTTCCCTCATTGGCTATTTCCAGCGGGTCCAGGCCCAGCATGTCGGCCGCATGTTTCGCTTCAGGGTTTACTGGAATCTGTGATTCTTCCAGGTTGATTCGCCAACCGATTCGCCCGGCGAGATCGGCGGTCAGGCCCGCTAAACCCCCACGCGTCGGATCACGCATAAACACTACTTCCGCAACGGCCCGGCGCAAGGTTTCTATCAAACCGTTAAGGGGGGCCGCATCGCTGCGTAATACGCTTCGCACTTCCGGCATTTCACGCGCCAGCATCACTGTCAATCCGTGTTCCGCGATCGGGCCGTTGATAATCAGCACATCACCAGGCTCCACATGATCCGGGTGGGGCAGCGGCTGGTCGGATAATTCGCCGATTCCGGCGGTGGTCAGATAAATTCCGTCGGCCTGTCCGTGTCCCACCACTTTGGTATCACCGGTAATCACGCGTACACCCGCTTCGCCGGCGGTTGCCGCGACCGAGTCCAGCACGCGCTCCAGCACGCTGCGTTCCAATCCTTCCGCCAGAATCATGGACAGCGCCAAAGCTCTGGGGTGGGCCCCGCATACCGCTAAATCATTGACGGTCCCGCTTACCGCCAAACGGCCAATATCACCTCCCGGAAAAAACAGCGGTTGAACAACATAGCTGTCTATGGTCATGGCCAGCTTGCCCCCGGGGACAACGCCGGAGTCCAGAAGTTGCGATAGCGCCGGATTACTTAGTCGTGGCAGGACAATCTGGTTAAGCAGTACATCCGTCAATTGGCCGCCGCCGCCGTGCGCCAACGCCACATGCGTAAACCGTGCGGGCATCGTGGGAGCCTGTGTGGATTCGTTATGTAATGGCGTTTTAATCATGATTGCACCTCGAGCAGTTCTTTCGCTTGCCGTCTGGGCAATGCCGCCTGCCTGAAATTCCCGTATTTGAACCACGCCGAGCAAGTCCCCTCGGAACTGACCATACATGGCCCGATTGGGGAAATCGGAGTGCAGGATTTTCCGAAGAGCTTACATTGCACGGGCAGTGCCGCACCGCTGATAACTTTGCCGCAGATACATCCCTTGGGTTCGCGCTCCTGTGGTTCGGGGAGATTAAACCGTAATGCGGCATCAAAGCGTTGATATTCACGGCGCAGAACCAAGCCGCTGTCGGGTATGGTGCCCATGCCGCGCCATCGCGCATCCCCAGGCTCGAAAATCTGCTCCAGCAAGGCTAACGCCCAGCGATTGCCTTTTTTATGCACCGCTTCGGGGTACTGATTCACCAGCGCGGTTTTATTATTTACAACCAACTCGGTCAGGCACACCAGAGCCGCAATGAGCTGCGCCGGTTCAAAACCACCAATCACGCACGATACGCCGAATTCTTTGACAATCGGTGCATAGACCTCCGAACCGATAATCACCGACACATGACCGGGACAGAGAAACCCTTTTATCGCGGGAATTTCTCCACCGGCTAAAAGTGCTCGCATCGCGGGTATAATCCGCTTGTGACTTGCCAGCACGCTGAAATTACTGACATTAAGCCGCTGGGCCTCGCAGATCGCCGCTGCCGTGGCGGGAGCAGTGGTTTCAAACCCTACGGCCGCAAACACCACTTCCTGGCTCGGTTTCCGGCGTGCCAGCTTCACCGCGTCCATACTGCTGTACACAATCTCAATATTTCCGCCACGGGCGCGTGCGGCTTCCAGAGTTCCCTGTTTTCCTGGGACACGCAACATATCACCATAGGTGCATAAAATAACATCTTGCCGTAAACCCAGGTCAATGAGCCGCTCAATATCACCCTGCGATGTTACGCATACGGGGCATCCCGGGCCGCTGATGAGTCGCACGTTCGAGGGCATGACGCTTGGCAAGCCGCAGCGAAAGGCACTGGTGGTATGCGTGCCGCAGACTTCCATGAAGGCTACGTCCTGCCCAATCGTTTTCGCCGCGACGTTAAGGCGATGTAACAGGTCATCAACGGCATGTTCTGTCAGACTCATAGCCGGCCTCCTGGCGTGTTCGATGGTTCCAACGAGCGTCCTTGCGGCGGTTCTTGCGCCGCGCGTTCACCGCCTGCGCGCTGCACATCGGCAATCAAGGTCCATGTTTTGCGAGCTTCTTCCGGATCAAGGCGTTCAATGGCAAATCCGGCGTGAATTAAAATCCAGTCGCCGCTCTGGGCGTCGGGTGTCATCATTGTGTTCACGGGCAGACGATTTCCATGCAGGTCCACCACGCCGTGGTGGCCGTCCTGCTCAATAAGTTTTGCGGGTACTGCTAGGCACATGTTCCACACTCCGTTTTCAATGTTGTTCTGCCGTCCAATCCATTGTTCCAACGTGTTACCGCAACCAGTGCCTGTCCCAGTGCCAGGCCGCCATCATTGCACGGCACACTCTTGTGTCGCAGTACTCTCAAGCCCTGGCGCTGGAGTTGATGCGACAGATCAGCGGTGAGCAACTGATTAGCAAAAACGCCGCCGGACAGCGCGACCAAGTGGATATTTGTTTCAACCGCTTTTCGCGTGATAATATCTGCCCACCCGGCGGCAAATTGATGTTGAAACTCTGCCGCCAGCATGGCAACCGGAACATTATTGTCCTGTTGCTGAATCAACTGTTTAATCAGCGGCCGGAAATCAAGTCTTTCCAGCCCGTTGTCATCGTAGATAAAATCCCACAGTTTCGCGCATTGATGTGGGCTTTGTGCTCCGGCTGCCGCTGATTCCAGTGCCATGGGGGCCTGCGCTTCAAAGCTGTTGTAAGTACACAGGCCCAGCAGGGCGGCTACAGCGTCGAAGAGCCTCCCGGCACTACTGGATATGACGCAATGAAGATTGCGTGTCATCATCAGCTTAAGCATTTGCCGGTCATCACAATTCTTAATAAGTTGCGCCGCCAGCGGATGCTGATCAAAGTCCTCACCAAACGTCTGATGAAGAACCGCGAAAGCACTGCGAGAAATGTCCTGGGCAGCCACGTCACCGCCGGGTAATAACAGCGGGTTCAGCGAAGCGATTCGCTGGAATGTCTCACTACTTGCGCACAGCAGTTCGCAACCCCAGGCGGTTGCGTCCGGACCTAATCCGGTTCCATCGCAAATAAATGCCAATACCGGTCCAACCAGGCCATGCTCGGCCAGCACTGCCGCGGCATGCGCGTGGTGATGCTGAACCGCAATGAGCGGCGCGCTAAACCGCTTGGCTAGCTGTGTGGCATACTGCGCGCTAAGGTACATGGGGTGCAGATCATGCGCGATGAACTGCGGCCTGACTTTGTAAAGGCGGCATAAATCATCGATGGTCTGAATAAACTGCCGGCGTGCCGACTGATTATGTAAATCCCCCAGATGCTGGCTTAATATCGCTTGAGAATCCGCTACCACTGCCACCGTATTTTTCATTTCTCCGCCCAGACATAGCCCCATGACTGGCACACCGGCGGTCAGCGCAATGGCCGATGGTGCCATGCCGCGCGACCGGCGTATCGGGACCGGAGGGCCGCCCGGCCCCATATCGAGAAGGACGGAATCATCCACACTTCGGGCGATCGGGCGGTTGTGCCATAAAAATCCGTCACACAATCCGCCCAGGCGCTTCAGGGCCTCGGAATTACTTATTGCCAACGGCTCATCTGTTATGTTGCCGCTGGTCATCACCAGCGCTACTAAGTCCTTATCCAAGTATGAGAACAATAAATGGTGGATAGGTGTATACGGCAACATGACTCCCAGCCGACAGTTATTGCCTGCCACCGCCTCAGCCACCAGAGCATCGGCCTGACGCATCGCCAGAATAATCGGAGCGACCGTCGATTCCATGACCCCTTGGACTTCCGGGCTAAGTTTGATAAATTGTCGGGCATCACTTACCGAGCGGCACATAATGGCAAACGGCTTGGCGTCGCGCTGCTTGAGTTGCCGCAGCCGCCTTACGGCGGCCTCATCATCCGCCCGAGCCGCTAGATGAAATCCGCCGATACCCTTAATGGCTATGATCGCACCGTTCATCAGCATATCGGCCGCCTGAATGATTGGATCGCCATCCATGGTTTCTCCACGCGAATTGACCAGTTGAATTTGCGGCCCGCAATCCGGGCATGAAATCGGTTGTGCGTGAAAACGCCGACTTGCGGGATCGTCATATTCCTTTTGGCACTTTGGGCACATTGGAAATTCAGCCATGGTCGTGGCGGGGCGGTCGTAGGGGATATCAAGGATGATGCTGTAGCGCGGGCCGCAATTCGTACAAGTGACCAATCCATGATGAAACCGGCGATTGGTGTGATCAAATATCTCCTGCCGACATTGCGGGCAAAGTGCCGTATCCGGGGTGATATCTGTCCGGCCCGAACCGCGGCGTTCACTGGATATAATATAAAAATTCTGTTCTTCCCCTCTTCGGGCAATGGTTACCTGGGTCATGCTGTCAATTCGCGCCATGAGAGGAGGTTTACTTTTCAGTGTTTCCAGAAAATGATCAAGATTGCTTTTCGGCCCCTGTCCTTCAATGAGCACTCCCCGATTGTCGTTGGCCACAAAACCACTGATGTGGGCTTCCTGCGCCAGGCGGAAAACGTACGGCCGGAATCCCACGCCCTGCACCTGACCGCGGACTATCCAGCGGCGGCGTTGTATCGTCGAGTTATTTAACAGCGTGTTCATGCCGTAAACCTCGTCAGAGCATTCCAACTCCCGGCGAATGAATGATGGTTCGTTCACAACCCGCCGGGCCCAGCCTTCCCTCTCCATGTATCTATCTTATCGTGCCGGTGAAATGCTGATCATCAGGACAAACACTCTATGGAATATAGGTCATTTAACCAAAAACTCTATGGGGGATTCTCTTACGGTTCGCGCTGCGGCCTGCTGCCGGGAATCAAACCGTGCGCAATAGTCAGAAAAATGCGGTATTGCCAATAGGTAATTCTCCGTGTCCTGCTATCCGTAAAATTCCTAGGCGCGTATCAGAAGTACAGCGAGTATCAAACCACCGCGTTCTTTTTGGCCCAGCCGGTGTGGAATCTCAAACACGATGATGAGCCAGTATTCACTAGGGTGCGGCACATTGGCGCATTTACACTGACGGCCGGACAATACGATCAACTGCGATGAAATGCGGTTGTCAGCGCCTCGCCCTTGGCATCGCGCATCGGTCTAAGCAGACCTGAAACACCTATTGCGTTTTAACTCACCACCCCCAACAATGATATTCAAGCTGCAAGAATATATGGCGTTCCCTGCCGTGAGAAGATGACCGGCGATGGAGCGCGGGTTGGTTGTCGCGCAAAGTTTGCGCGGAAAGGACGATCTTTATGCCAATGTCTTGGACGCAGTGGAAACAATTCATCGCCGCGCACGCTAAAAGTGCGGCCATGACGGTTGTGCTGATCGTGTTTCTGGCGGTCTATATCGGGTTGACGCGCAGCCACTATCCCGCAGTCGCCGTTCCGGTTGGGACGGCTCATCACATCACCAGCACGCCCGGCGTATTTCATCCCTTCGGCTTTCTATATACTCCCAGTTTTACCACCTTTGAACGTTATGCCCTCTTTGCCGTTCTATTTATCGCATTGGCTGGACTGGCTTATGCCGTCATACTGATGCGGATCATACGCCGGGCGGATCATGGAACAGAAAAAATGCAGGAGGTCGCCCATGCTATTCGGCAAGGATCCATCGCCTATCTTGGGCGGCAACGCCGCACCTTGCTGCCTTTAATTGTGATAATCACCGTTATTCTTGTCGGAACCGCCAGTTGGACCACTGCGGCCGGTGCGAGTTTACCCATTGGCCGGGGCATTGCATTCCTTATGGGCTCCTTGTTTTCCATGGCCGTGGGCACTATCGGTATGCTCATGGCTACCGAGGGCAATGTGGTGGTGGCCGCCGCGGCGCGGCAGGGCTTCGGTAAAGCCCTGCAATTAGGGTACCGCACCGGTACCGTCACGGGCATGCTTAACGACGGCCTGGGCCTTCTAGGGGCGACGACCATTTTCATGTACTTCGGTGACCGCGCTCCCGAGGCCTTGCTCGGCTTTGGGTTCGGCGGAACCCTTTTGGCGTTGTTCATGCGTGTGGGCGGAGGAATTTATACCAAAGCCGCAGATGTCGGTGCCGATCTGGTGGGTAAAGTTGAAAAGGACATCCCGGAAGATGATCCGCGCAACGCGGCGACAATTGCGGACAATGTCGGCGATAATGTCGGCGATTGTGCCGGTATGGCCGCGGATATTTTTGAAAGTTATGAAGTCACGATGGTAGCGGCCATGATTTTGGGGTGGGCCAGTTTCGGGCACATCGGTATGCTATTTCCTTTGCTGGTTAGAGCGGTGGGGGTTTGCTCGGATATGATTGCCACCTTCAGTGTGCGGGCCGCTGATAAGGGTTCGGATAAAGATGCCATGGCCGCGATTAATGGCGGCTATCGCCTCGGTGCCTTGATCAGCACCATTGGTTTTCTTCTCGTGGGGTTTTTCTATCTGCGGTTCAGCGGCGCTGCGCTTGCGGAAAATCCAAGTTTGCGGCATGTCTTAGCCGCAGCGCCCTGGTGGGCTAATTTTGGTATTCATGGTTTGGATATGCGGCCCGCGGAAGCCACGTTTATCGGTGTGATACTGGCTCTGACGTTGAATTTATCCACGGAATACTTCACTGGAACGCATGAGCCGCCAGTGGATTCTCTGGTGAAGTCCTGTGCCACGGGTCATGCCACCAACATCATCAGTGGTTTGGCGGTGGGCATGGAAAGCAGCGTCAGCGCGATTGTTATTATTGCCTGTTGCATTACTGCAAGCAGTCTTATTTTCTACGGAACAAATCCGATTTTTGTCGCATACGGTGTCGCGATGGTGGGTATTGGGATGCTGACGCTTGCCGGTAACACCCTGAGCATGGATGTATTTGGACCCGTTGCGGATAACGCCAACGGCATTGGAGAAATGGGTTACGACCCCGAGGAAATGGGGGCCAGGCAACACAGCGCGGCTCGACAGGTACTGGCTGATTTGGATGCCACGGGTAATACCACCAAGGCACTGACCAAGGGCGTCGCCATTGGTTCCGCGGTGATTGCCGCCGTGAGTCTTTACGCCGCATTTATCACATTGGTGGCCACCGGCGGCGTATCTGATCATGCGCACATCAGCGGCAAAGCCTACCAGATTATTTCCGGAATTATGACCGTCGCCAGTCCAAAACTGCTGGTGGGACTGCTTTTGGGGGGCGCGGTGCCATTTCTGTTCAGCTCAATGACCATCCGGGCGGTGGGCCGGGCGGCGTTTTTAATCGTGAAGGAATGTCGCTTGCAGTTCCAGGATGAAAAAATATGGAGCGGCGAAACCAAACCGGATTATGCCCGGGTGGTCAATATCTGTACCGCCACGGCCCAGCGTGAACTCATCGGTCCAGGATTTCTGGCGATTTTATCTCCCATTCTCGTGGGATTTTTGCTGGGAGTTGTGGCGTTGGCGGGGTTTCTGGCCGGGGCCATTCTCTCCGGGCAATTGCTGGCGGTATTCATGACCAATTCCGGCGGTGCCTGGGACAACGCCAAGAAAACCATCGAAGATGAACCGAGAAATCTGAAAGCCAACACCGGCAAAGGGTCTGAACGGCACAAAGCCTCGGTGACCGGTGATACCGTGGGGGATCCATTAAAAGACACCGCGGGTCCAGCGATTAATCCACTGTTAAAAGTGATGAACATGGTGGCGCTGCTGTCGCTGCCTTTAATGCTCCCCTTTGACGCTTCGCTTTGGCGGGCCGAAGCTGCTATGCATAAATCGGTCGCTGTGCATCCGCTTAGCCCCTATCCATGGATTGCCGCTGCCGTCGGTGTGATCGCGATCGCTGTGATCGCCTGGGCCGTGTACCGCTCCAAACACGAAACCAAGGAAATGGCGGAAATGGAAAAGCAGCTTGAATCCGTGTAACATCCGTTTCGGAGAACAGCGATGTTGCGTAATTATTTTCAGTGTGGTAGCCGCTTAAGCGCTGGGGCCCGTCCTATTGCGTATCGCGCAGCATCGCTTCTGTCGCTGTTGATCCTGATTGCAACAGGTCTCTGGATAGCGACCATTTTTTCCTTCCGCGGCAATGAAGCGCTGCTGACGTTGGCCTCATTGGCCTTTGTCTTCGGCCTGCGCCACGCTATGGACGCCGATCATATCGCCGCCATTGACAATATTACCCGTCGGCTTTTATACGATGGTCGGCAGCGCATTTCCGTCGGTTTGATGTTTTCTCTGGGACATTCCACGGTGGTAATGGGGCTGTCGCTATTGTTGATTTTAAGCGTGCAACAGGTGCGAGCTTCACTTAGTCACTTAATGACATTCGGAGGTATTTTCGGTGGAGCCGTATCCGCGCTGCTGCTTCTGGTGGTGGGGGCGGCCAATTGCATCGCATTATGGAAGTCGATTCGTAACAATCGGGAAAATCTGGGGCAAAATGTATCAACCGATACTTTTCCGCCCGCTTCCGGAGGTTTGTTTACATTGCTTTTGGGACGCGTGTTGCGGCTCGTGGATTCCAACTGGAAAATTTACGGCATCGGATTTCTTTTTGGCCTGGGATTTGACACCGCCAGCGAGATTGCCATTCTTGTCATTTCCGCCGGTGCCGCCTCGCGCGGAATGCCGTTGTGGCACTGTCTGCTGTTTCCGCTGTTGTTTACATCGGGGATGACGCTCATTGATACCGCGGATAACCTTTTAATTCTATCGGCCTGCAAATGGGCACTGGCCACACCGCGTGGCACCCGGTATTACAATGCCGCCATGACTCTTACCACCGTGTGCATGGCTCTGGGTATTGCCGTGATTGAAGCTTGGGGACTGTTCCTGCCGACTCACGGCGGCTCCACGGCTGGCGGAATTGTCTCGTGGATAACAATTCTCAACAATCACTTTGCCGCGATTGGCGCTACATTTGTCGCGGCCACCGCCATAATCTGGCTAAGCCTTTGGCTGCTCTACCGCCTCCGCGCCATTCCCACACCGCAACCAACCAACGGATGATCCATCAATCCCGGATAACGCCGGTATCATACAGTCCCGATCACTATCGGGATGGAAACCCGCGCTCGCTACGCCCGTGTGCCAGTGAAAACCACGGTTTTATTTATACGTCTCGCAAATTCCGATAAACACCGGCACGCCTCAACATGATGCTTCACAAACATAATGTTTTATAAGCATCGTGTTGCGTGACATGCGACAACGCTTTACCCATCCGCACGCTACGCGAGGAATTGTTGCCGTTGTCGGCACGTCTCCCGAATCTACGCAACCGGTCACTGAAAAATTGTACATGACAAAATAATCGGCTGTGCCATCCTGGCAATTCCTGTGTGTCATTGCCCTTGCAGATCGCTGGCCAAGATGGTTTTGGAAAGCACAATGATTCCCTCGGCGTTTCGCAGTTGCAGTGTAATATGGCGATTGCCCGGCGGGCCGCCGACGTTAATGAATCCAAAGTTGTGTTCAAACACCGGTGCGCCCAGTCTCTGCACATTGGGCCATGCCACCATCTGCTGTGCCGGAATGGGCTTTGCCGCCAGAGACGAACTTGTCAGATCGTACAGCGGATATTGATCCAGGCCGTTGGGATTCGCCTTGCGCCGGGTTAATTCACCGAAGCGCCGATGACCGCTTAAAAACACCACGCCTGAAACATTATGGCTGAAAATCCAATGAATAAAGCCGCGTTGCTCCCGGGGAAAGTTTCCCCAGCTTTCATGCCCCGGATAATCTGCCAGCATCTGATCCCCGTCCACCAGGACTTTGAATGTGGCGCTGCTGTTAAGCAAATGCCGTTTTAACCATGCAAGCTGCCGCGTGCCCAGCATTTTTCCCGGAGCCTTGGACGTGGGATTAACGCGAAAACTCCGGTCATCCAGCAGATAAAAAGCGACATCTGAAATACGAAAATGACAGAACGTACCCAGCGTAGTACCGCTGCCGTAGCCGGGATTGGGCCAGAACTGCTCAAACGCCAGAAAGGAATCATGCTTAAATACAAAGGACGAATCCGCGCGCGGCGTACCGAAATCCCGGTCATCCCACGTGGCATAGATCG
The DNA here is from genome assembly GCA_021819825.1 of Planctomycetota bacterium. Taxonomy (GTDB): domain Bacteria; phylum Planctomycetota; class Phycisphaerae; order WQYP01; family WQYP01; genus JAMDCX01. The sequence continues at coordinate 75,539 of JAKAEZ010000001.1, read as the reverse complement.
GGCACACGCTAAATAACCCGCGCAAAGCGCTAAACATCCGCGATTGATCATAGCGTGTCAGTATAAAATTATATGCATGAATATACGTATATGGGAACTGGCTTAAATGCCGGGGCAGATAGGATGAATTCCCCGCAAAGATAAATGCCTGCGGCTGAAGTTGTGCGATGCTCTGCCAGATAGTTTTGGCGGGATAAACTGCCGTATCGGCACAGGAACCGAACGCAACATGCACGGGCTTAAAGGTTCCATACGCCGGCACGGTATGGATAATGACCAACGGGGGCGGCAGCGGCACCGGGTGCCCATTGACCAAAAGCGTAATGCGATAATCATGATTCGGAAGCAAATCATTGAGTGCGGCGTTGACAATAAAGGGCGGGGGCCCCAGCACGGTGGTACCCATGGCCGAAACCTGATTCCCTGTGGTAACGTCAAAACAGCGCACCTTGACCCGGTCACTGGTGCTTAATTGAATCCACACCCGCGCCGAATCAGGCGTGATGCTGCCCACCAGCGGCCCGGCAACCACATGCACCGCCCATGCTCGGCGCACGGAGCCGCTAAAAAGTAGCAACACCATCGCTGTAATGCAGAAACTAAACCGAAATATCCCAAACAAGGCAGACCTCGCAACATTAACCAATCGCTATTGTCCGGTCCGAGGGGCCTAACTGGCAAGTGATTTTAGATATTGCCTGTTTAGATATTGCCGGTTTTCTGGGAACCAGCAATCCCTCATGTTCAACCAAGAAGGCTTGATCGCCTACATTTTTACAACTATTTCGATTTCGGATACTGGGATGGCTATAATGATGGGTGTTCGGTTGACGGATTCAGTGTTACCTTTGGTTTCTTACAAAAAGAAATTAGCTATGTCAGATCAATTTAACCGGCCCTGGCGCAAAGGCAGCATCTTTATCGCGGCTTGTGCTCTATTCATGGGGTTGTTTGTCGTGATCACCTACCAGCGCGGCGATGGGCAGGCTGCTGGTGCAAACTCTGCGGTTGGAAGAGGACATTCGCTGGTTCTCACAGGCCAATTGCTGGGAGGAGGCCGCTTGAATACCGCTAAGTGGAAAGGAAAAGTGGTCGTAGTGGATTTCTGGGGTACCTGGTGTCCTTGGTGCCTCAAACAAGCGCCTTATATCTCGAAACTCTACAGCAAGTATCACCGCCACGGTCTGGAAGTGGTAGGCGTGCCGGTGCAATCCACCGCGGAATCTGTTACCCGTTATCAAAAAGCGCACCCGAAAGAAAGCTGGCCGCAGATTTTTAATCATAACCACGGAAACAGCGCTTTAGCCCAAAAGCTTGGTATTACCGGCTTTCCGACAGAATTTATCATTGATCGGCATGGCGTGCTGCGGCATATTATTGTCGGCTATTCTCCGCGTCAGCTTGCCGCTGACGTAAAGAGGTTATTGGCAAAACAGCGTGCCGCGCATTGATGATGGTATGCCCCCAGTGGCTTTGTCCGCGAATTCAGCTGTCAACCCGGTAAAACAGAATGTTCAGGCCCCTGATAACGCTTTGGCGTGATTAAGGTTTTGGTGGATGAAAGGCCCAAAGTGAACGCTCGAGCAGTTGCCCCCAATGGCGATTGTAAGGATGCACATGACATGATGGGCAATTGTGCCGTCACGATAGACCGGTAAACCTGCGTTGGCCCATTGAAAAATAGAGCCCTTCAAATTATGCACATCGGTAAAGCCATCGTTCATCAGTTGCACGCAATAAGCCGATGAACGATAGCCCACCGAACAATACACGACAATGGGCTGGTTGTGCTTAATGCCAACCGTCGCCTTGGCGACCGATTCATCCGTGTTAATCCATCGCGCATGATGCAGGTGGCTAACGTCGTACTCCACCTTCGCCCGAACGTCCAGCAGCAGCGGTTGCACCTTGTGTGAATCGGCAAGCCAAGTATGCAGCGCCGGCACGGATAGCTGTGGTACTTGCGGAAATCTACCCGCAATCATTGCATTGACCTGCGACCATGTCAGGCGACGGCTATACTGTTGCCACGAATATACTCCGACAATCGCCAATACTCCTGCGGACAAAATGGATGCCATAAGCAGCTTGTTCATACCTGCCCACCACGCTTCAGGTGCTCAAGGCTAAATTGGTAATAATTAAGTGATACGGGTGCTCCACCCGCTAATTTAATCAAACTGTTTATCTGTCCGCGATGATAGGTTCCATGATCCAGGCAATGCAAAATCAGTTCGCCCAGCGGCAATGTGAACTGATCGCCGCGCGTGTTACGATAGGTCAGCGGGGCTGCCAGAGTAATTGCCGTTTGCGCCAGAACGAACTCGGAAAAGTCCGCATGTACCCCTGCGGCCAGCGCTTTAGCAGGCTCTCGCGTGCGGGATAATCGGTGGTGTCTTCCAGACGGCGGAGGTCGTGTCCTTTCCATCGTGATAGCCACATCCATTGGGCGGCCATGGAGTGCACCAGCAATTTATGCAATGACCCCGCGGAGAATCCTCTTTCGGCGTAATATTCCGCTTCGGTTATCGCGCAAGCTGCCGTCAGCACGCGCTGGTCACCCCAGAACATGAAGCTCATCATTGTCGTCAGAAGGCCATAAGGGCCGCCGGTCGTGGTAGGCACCATCGACGCATTCTCCGGGTACAACACTTGGCCCTAAAGGGAACCCGCCTGCCGCAACATGCCGCCATCGATAAAGAAGGTCGATCCAGTGCAATAGGCCGCTTCATCCGATGCGAGGAATGCGGCCAAAGAAGCTACTTCCTCGGGCTTGCCCCAGCGGCCCAGCGGAATTTCCGCCATCAGGGCGTCTTCCATTGCTTTGTTGGCTTCCACATCCGCATCAATGGGTGTGAAGATGGCACCGGGGCCGATGTTGTTGACCGTGATTTTGTGCGGCGCAAGTTCCACCGCAATGGTGCGTGTGAGCATTCGTATGCCGCCCTTGGTAGCGCAATAAGGAGCGTTCGTCGGCATGGGCAGGTCTTCATGCACCGAAGAAATATTGATAATCCGGCCACCCTTGCCTTGCTTAATCATTTGCCGCGCCGCAATTTGCGAACACACAAAGGGGCCGATCAAATTGACGGATATAATTTTCTGGAATTGTTCAACCGGAAATTCTACAAAAGGGTGTTTGAATTCGATGCCCGCGTTGTTCACCAGAATATCCAAACTGCCAAAAGTTTTAACTGCTTCATCCACCATGGCCTGAACCTGTTGCGGATTGCTCACATCAGCCGCTACGGCAATCACTTTTCCACCCGCCGATTTAATAGCGTTTAACGTTGCATCCGCCGCCCCGGGCTTGCCGACATAATCCACCACAACGGCCGCCCCCTCTTTGGCCAGGCGAATGGCGATGCCCTGACCAATGCCTGTGGCCGCCCCGGTAACAATTGCTACTTTGTTTTGCAGTTTCATCAGATAACCTTTCATAAAAAATCCTGCCCCGTCCGCGCCCGCTAACTTAGCGTGTTTGCGCCCCGTGGATCTCGCTGGATTATAGGCGGTGTTTCACGGGGTAACAATTCACTCGCATGGTTTGTCGCATGGTCCAAAGGTTCTTCCCGGGCATACACCGGGGCGGCGTCCGACGGTTTTCATGCCGAAACGGCCTGTCCATTGCGGGCGCATCTGCCTCGGTTTATCATCATCTACTGCACGGTTGACGAAAATGGTATCAGCGAATATCAATTAATCAGATCAATAAAAGGAGTGCTCGCATGCAGACGCAGCCGTTTCGGAAATGGGGCCGAGGATCGGCCGGTGTATGCACTGCCATTGCATTGGCATCGGCGGTGATCTCTCTTGCTGCGTGGGCTGTTTGTGCAGTTGATGCAGCGGGTAGTACGGCACCGACCTCGGCGGTGTCAGCGGAGGCAAAGCCTGCCCCGCAGCAGATTCAACAATGGATTACGCAACTTACCAGCCATCGCTATTCGATCCGCCACACCGCCGCCAAAAAGCTGTCCGCCGCCGGCGATGCCGCCGTGCCGGCAATGAAAAAAGCTCTTTCCGGGTTAACTACACCCGAGATGCGGCATTTATTGCGCCAGGGGCTGCGTGAAATCGCCCACGCCGATCTTCTGCGTGGGCCCCTGATTACTCTGGATGCCAAAGATATTTCCGCCCAGCAGGCGTTTGACAGCGTATGTCGGCAGGCGGGAACAGTCCCTAATTTTATTAATTCCAATCCCGGCATGATGCCGCAAGTTTCCATCCATGCACACAACGTACCGTTCTGGCAAGTCATGCAGAAGTTGGCGGTTCTTACCGGCATTTCCCCCGCACCGGGCTATTATGGCAATCCGCAGCAGTTGACACTGATCCCGAATGGCTCGCTGGGCAAAGGGCACAGTATTGATATTGAAGGCGGCTTTGCTATTACGCCGCAGAGCGTTACCTATAACCGCAGCGTAAGTTTTATGTCCACTGGGCCGTCAGCAACCCAAACATTTAATATTCAGGCGGCGCTTCTGTCGATTCCCGGAAAAACAGGCCCCATGCAAGTCCAACAGACCGTGGTGACCAAAGCCGTTGATAACCATGGCAATTCTCTTGTGACACCGACTCCGGGCAACATGTGGTATGGCGGCAATCAGATGGGTGGCGTTGCGAGTTTTAACATACCCTTGCAGTGGCCGCACAATCCTGGCACGGTCATCAAAGTGCTAAGAGGGTACATCCCAGTTATTATTTCCTCGCATAAGAAAATGCTGGATTTGAAATTCAAAGCCAAAGGTGTTGCCAGTGCATCCATCGACGGAATCAAAGTTTCCATAAGTCACCGCACCGGGAAAACGGGAATGTGGCACTTCACCTACCGCATCATGGAACCCGCCGGTGCCTACAACCCAAATTCAAATCGGCAGAATATCATCAACCAGCTTGATCAATTGAATTCCGCGACCATTATTACCGTGGGCGGCCGCACCGTTCAAACCAACGGTTGGGGTGGCGGCGGTGGTGGGCCGCAAGGCATTACCTATAACGTCAACGTGATGGGAGGCAAGCCCGCCGAATTTCGCATGGCGGTTTTTACCCGGCAACAAAGCCTCCGGATTCCGCTGAATCTGAAAAATATTCCAATGCCATAGGTGAGTTATTCCACATGACGTTTTCGTTTTGGTAAGTTCCCAAACATTAATCACGCCCAGCCATAAATAAACGAATCCACTGGGGTCGCTGCCTTTTGATCGCCATGTCAACCAGGAAAATTATATGGATCCAGTCCTGAATATGGAGTAAACGATGAAAAAGAATTATCGGTGGATTGGTATGTTATTTATTGCGGCCGCAACTCTGCTTTGTCGCGTGCCCGATGACACTCAATTGCACGCCGCCACCGCCAACGCGGTTAAGCCGGCCCTGATATCCGCGGAAATTGCCTTTCATAAGCCGGGGCGCGCCATTCCGGAATCGTACTTGGGATTTTCCATCGAGTGGCCACTGGTAAATCAACTTTTTACGCCACACTATGACCGACAGGCGACCATGATTGGTCTGATTAAACTGCTGGCGCGCTACAACGGGCCGCCGCTATTGCGCATTGGCGGTAACTCCCAGGATGAGTCGTCGTACAATTTGCCACAAACTCATAGATTGCCGAAATTTGTCCATGTCAACATTACGGACAACATGCTGCGGCTATTGGCTCATGTTTCCGCACAAACCGGATGTAAATATGTCATCGGCTTAAACCTTGGGGACAACCGCCCTGATTTGGCGGTAAAACTTGTGCAAGCATGTCGACGGGTCATCGGCAACCGACATATCGCCGGTTATGAGATCGGCAATGAACCCGATTTCTTTCATCGCTTTGGCGGCATCTGGGCGCACAACAGCTTCGCACTGTACATCAAACGCTGGAGCCGATATTACAAAGCCATTAAACCTTATCTGGCCAACGGCCAACAAATTGAAGGGCCGGCCTTCGGCGGCGGCTGGCTGCGCGACGTGCCCAAGTTTATCGCCTTGGAGCACCGTCGACTTGGCATCGTTTCACTGCATCGTTATCCGACTGGGGCGACGGTCAAAAATCCGCGATCTCCGGTGTTTTGCAGCATCGCCAATTTATTGAAAAACGCTTCCGCTTCCAGTTTCGCCCATCTTATGCTTCCGTCGCTGGCCGCCGCCCGGCCTTACCATTTGCCGGTGCGTTATGGTGAAATGAACTCGGCATGGAATGGGGGCAAGCTCGGTGTGAGCAACACCTTCGCCTCGGCGTTGTGGGGAGCTGATACACTTTTTGAAATAGCGCATGTCGGCGGGGCGGGTGTGAATATTCATTTTTCCGAGGGGTTTGATCAATTTCCGGGCAATTATGATCCGGTGTATTTCCATCCGCATGAGCCTTTGCGGGTGCGGTCATTATTCTACGGCATGTTGGTGTTTGCTCGCACGATTCAAGATTACGCAAGGCTGATTCCAGTAACATATCACACGCATTTGGATGTAAAAATAGGGGCTGCCCGGGCCGCGGACGGCATCATGCGAATTGTGATTATCAATAAAAGCAACCGCCCAACGGAAGTGAGGTTAAATCTCCCTGTCGGAAACTACCTGCGTCAATATACCCTGACGGCCCCAAGCATCACCGCGGTATATGGTGTAAAGCTTGACGGCATGACATTTGACGGCGGCAAAAACGGTCAGTTGACTGGAACATCGTCGCGAACGCCAATCTGGCGTTGGACCAAACACGGAAAACTCTCCGCTCCGGCGTATTGCGTCACCATAGCAGTAATGAAACTGTCCGCGCCCTGACGCAACTTGGCGTGAAAACCGCACCAACGAATGCCGTGCGTTTGGGAGGCATTGCCTTCGTGCTACCCGTTCATCTGGCGTTCGCCCGGAATTGGGAAATCAGCCGACCCAATGTCGTGCCCCCTGCGCGGATTGGTGGAAAAGACCAGTTCGGCGGTCAAAAAAAAACAGCCTGCGCCGGTGTCGGCGCAGGCCGGTAAATTAGGATGCGATCAGGTGTGAAAAAGCCTTAGGCCTGTAGCGGCCCTCGCCGTTTCAGCCCCAGTAAAGCCAAGCCACCGAGGGCCAACAGTCCGAGTGTCGGCGCGTCGGGAACGGCGCTTACGGGTGTTAGCGACGCATCGAAGATGGCATTGGGCGTCAGGGTGCTGGTGGTGAGCGTTCCGCCGAACAGGTTCGTCGCACCGCCCGGTGTAAACATAGCCAATTGGCCACCCGCGTAATCGGCGTTTGGATCGACCCCAAGGCCACTGTACCCGGCACCGGTGACCAGCGAGTAGCCATACACGGAATTCGCAGCGAGCGTGATCGGATTGGCTAAATTAATCTTAAGGTAATCGCCGGACGCAGCGGCGGTTCCGGTCGCCACTGTTCCGCTTAGGATCGCCAACGTCGAGAAATTATTTCCGCTGACCGAACTCACGTTGACGGTAATGGATGTGCCGTCGGCAAAACCGCCGCTTTCCGATGCATCAAGCACAGTGATACTATTTAGGAGGTAGCCGGCTGTGTTTGATCCGGTGGTGAACGTCTCACCCGCCGGGGCACCGGTGTTATTTGTAAAATAGTTGATGGTGGTGTTGCCGCTGGGGCTTCCCGGATACGCCGTGATCGGCGTGGCCGTGGGAGCAAGGTTGGATTGATCGGCTGCTCCAGGAGTTGGAGCGGTTGTTCCAAGATTGACGACATTCACGGCATTCTGATATATCGTCGGCACATTTGCCGGATTGGCTACCAAAGATACGTTATTAAAAAGTGTCTGACCGCCGCCGTTATTGCCCAGCGTAATCCCCAGAGCACCGGAGGCAGTTGCCCCGGTTGTTACAAGTTCGGCGACGGTGTTCGGTGCCTGCTGGTAGCCGGCAGGATTCCCGATATATAGTCCGCCGGAAATCTGGGTCCCGCCCGCAGTCAGGTACCAATAAGGGTAGCTGCCCGAATAGCGGATGTCCGCACCAAGCGTGAGAAGATAGGTCGTATTTGGCAGGACATTGGCGGAAAGTGTTTGTGTTGTTGCGCCATAGCTGTTGTAGGCATAGCTGCCTCCGCTGCGCGGATTCGGAGCGGTGTTTGTTGCGCCGAGAATCTGCTCGCCTCCGGCACCGGTCCAACCGGGAACATAACCAGAAGTGCTTGATGAGCCATCCGTATAATTAATGGAAGAACTAAATGTCGTGGCCCCCCAGCCGCTGGAATACCCGGCAAGCGTTCCAGTTACGGAAGAACCTTGCGATTCCAATACCACATTAAAATCCGGGTTAATGATGGGGATGGCGGTTGACGTTGCCGCTGAGGCAAACAGCAAGACCGATGAGGTCTGTGCTCCATAGGCTGCCAGTGCTGCAATCGCAATAGTGATGTGTTTCCGTCTCATAAATCTTTCTCCTTGCATGAAATAATTGATCCAAGTAGCCGCTTTGATCATTCAAAGCTATAACGCAAAGGGTTTGGGATTTGTCCATTCAATGTTGGTAGTGCTAAGTCGACACGAAAATTTTTTCGTGCGGGTTTTCTTTTATTGGATCGCGATCCTTTCACTTTTCAGTTTTTTAAATGATCCGGTGGCTTGATGAAACTGCTCAAGCCACCGGATCTGGAACACTCGAGTACGAACTACCATGCATTCTGATTATAGCTTTCGGGTAAATTCGGATTAATGATATTAAGTATTCTCAAGCCGACCGATCCAATGGTGCCGGCACCGCCCGGTGCTGCGCCGGGAATGTTGTTGTTGATTGGTATACTGGTGGCATGGCCATCAAAGAATACCGCATTGGCATAGCCGCTGTTGGGGCCATTGGACATGTGACGATAACGCAGGCCTTGGCCGCTCTTCCAAAGTGGAGCATCCTCATTGGCTGTCCCCCCGCCGATTAGCCCGTCGGCTGGTACGAGGTAACTCGGGTAATTCATGTACTTGTTGGCTGGGCCAGTATACCACTTGTTGGAGTTCTGTTGCCAGTCGAAGGTCCATCCAGAGTAGCCTCCTTTAAGAGATAATTGATTGGCATCGCCAATGGCCACAGCCTGTCCTGGATCGGTAATCTGGGAGATTCTGAATGTATACGTTTTGTTGCTCCATGTGGTGTAATTCATAAAGAAGTTCGGATTGGCAGAGTACGACATGTTTGCGCTATACAAGGGTGGCACGATCAACTCTGCCGGGCAGTCAAACAAGGCGTTATAGGCTACCGCCATGCTTGGGGTATTCAGGCCATACTGGTTGCCATTGCTGTAGGTAAGCCCCCAATTTGGCGTTGGACGGATGCCTTGTTTAAATGAAAACAAAAGAGCATCCCAGGAGAATTCACCCCATTGATTGGGCCACTTCGTGTCCGTTGATGTGCCAAAGGGGATCGCATCCTGATAAGACTGTGCGTATTCATCAGTTAGTTGGCCAAGAGATCGCAGATTGGCAAGACAGGCGATACTCAGCGATTCCGCTTTGGCCTTGGCCAACGCCGGCATAAGTAGCGCGATCAAAAGCGCGATGATAGATATCACCACCAGCAATTCAATGAGCGTGAACCCCGGTTTTCCGCTTCCTCTGCCGCTGTGTAACATGGGATCACTTAATCGGGTTTTCATGGTATCCGCTCCTAAAAAACAACCATATAACTTACACTGCGCTGAATGCCCGACCAGCGCTACAATTTTCTAATCACTACCGCTTAAGCCCGCGTCACAAGACGCTGGAATGTTCTTACATGGCAACCGGCGACGTGTCGTTACCACTTGAGAATCATGCTCAAATTATAGTCGGTGCGAACAGAATTAATAGGCCAATTTGTGAAAAAAAAGTTCTGTTTTTGTATCACAATATCGCTCTATTTTTTTTATTTTGCTTTTATGAATTATCTCTTGTTCCTCGTATTTTTTGTGGTGCGTATTAGATTCGTGTATCGGGCGATTTAGCTTGTTTTATAGGTAGTCTTCAGATTTCTTGAGGTGGGGTGCATTCTTTGAAAAAGTTTTCGCCGAGTAAGCCGGGGTGTTTCAGGGGATGCGCGATCCGTGAGCAAGGGATTGTAAGCATTTCGATCGGCGTTTGATTTTTCAGTATGGGAATTTATACATCCCACTGGTATTGAAGTTTGTCAGAACTCGTCGGCAGCTTGGTGTGCCGGGCATTGCTGAACGCTGAAAAAGATTTATCAGCGGCTCCTGATTTCAATGATGCGTCGTGGCGTGTAGTGAACCTGCCACACGATTATACCAGGGAAGGTAAATATGGTCCGAAAGCCAGTAAAGGTCACGGCTTTCTGCCCGTATGTTGTACCGGAGCCTTCTTGGTGGTGCGGGCTTTCAAGTTTGTATGTTGTGTATGGATGCAAGTAAATAGCCTTTTAGCGTCATTGCTTATTCCTTGCAGGGATCAGTGGGACGAACATCCATGTGCATTAACTTGAGCCGCAATTTTTACTGAGACCTTCGTCTGCCTCGAACTGCCACCAGTGCCAACGCGCCTAAGCCAAATAGCAGCAGTGGTGCAGGTTCAGGGATTGGCACAGCGGAAACCACTAAATCGACGGTGTTGGCGGTGTTTTGTGTGCTGAAGTTATAGGTCATTCCCGGTAAATTAAATCCGGAAAGCGTCCAGCCGCTAAAATTGTCGCTTAAATTATCCAACTGGCCAGTGTAGGAAATCAGGTGATAGGTGCCAGCGGCAAGTGTGCTCCCGGCTTGCAGTGAGACTGTAACATCCTTGCCCAAGGTCAGATTGCCATTGCTGCCCGACGTGCCGACTACTGTAATCAGGCTGTTGGAAGTGCTTCCGCTGGAAGGTGCGGGAAAATAATATTGCAGGTTTGTTCCATCCCCGATAGTCAGCGTATTGGCAATCGTCAGCGTGCCGCCCGGATCAGCGGCACCGGGGGACAGCATGCCACCGCCGAGAGTGGAAACCGGACCGCTAATGGCCCCGGTGCCACCAAGCATCCCGCCGGCACCGATCGTGATTGTGCCGGAGCCGGTGGCGGAGCCAGTTGTGTTTGCCGCCAGCAGACTGGCTCCCAAAATGGTGGTGCCGCCGGAATACGTGTTATTGCCTGAAAGTGTCAGTGTGCCGCCGCCCGTGACGGTTAATGCTCCGCTTCCGGAAATGTTTTGTCCGATGGTGATATGAAATCCATTGGGATTGATTGTGCCGCCATGCGTTTCAATGGAAGCTGTGGAAAGCCCCTGCATGAACTCCGCGTTGTTTCCGGCAGCTGCCAAAGTACCGCCGTTAAAATTGAAATTGGAGGTGCCGCTGGAACTTTCAATTTGCGGGGTTTTAAGAGTGCCGCCGTTAAGGTTGTAGGTGTAAACACCGGTAGACTCGTTACGGCCAAGAATGACAGCGCCCGTTCCTCCGGCGGTTGAGCCGTTGTCGGAGTAAAATCCAACGCTCCCGGCATTTTGATTAACCGTGCCGTTGCCGCTGGTGCCCTGTGAACCCAAGACAATATTGGAATTATTCAGTAACGCAACGATTCCGGTTCCATTGATGTTCAATGTGCCCGAGGCAGAGTTAAATACACCTAATTCCAAGTCTCCACTGGCACCGCCGCCCGCCCTCACCACCAGAGTCCCTCCATTGATAGTAGCTTGCCCCGTGGCCGCTCCGGATTGCCCAATGACAAACCAGGTCTGCGCCGCAACAGTTCCGCCGTCTTGCGTGAAAGTCGCGGGGCCACCATTCCACCCACCGACTCTAATAACACGGGCATTCACTGATGAAGCGGCCCCGAGCACGGTCATGCTTGCATTGCTTCCGGGTGCGGTGCTCAAATTGACATCATTGGTGGGAGAATTAATGCTGCCATCGCTAAGCATTATACTGCCATTATTGTCAACGCTTATCCCGCCCGTGTTGGTAATCGCGCTGTGAATATCAACGCCGCCATTTTGTACGCCTAATGCCCCTTCACCATAGATATTGCCATATATTTGAATGGAGTTGGACATGTTATTGACAATATTGGTGTTGTTGTATAGCTCCAACTCTGAGGCCAGGGTCACTGAATCGCTGTGTCCATTATACGCATTGGCGGTGATGTTGGCTGTCCCCGTATCGTTGGCGAGCATTAATCCGGAAGTATTAACCTGTCCCAGTGTATAATTGGTTGTGCCGCCGTTAAAAGTCAGGTTGCCAACGGTCTGAAAGTTAGACCATTGCACGTTGGTGTCGCTGGCGCTGCTCTGGCCAAACACCGCCGTTTGAGAACCCAGCGTGGGCACATTGCCGTTTTGCCAGGATGAGGCATTATTCCACGCAGCCACCGAGCCTGATGCCTTGAAATTCATGGTCATCGCACTTGAGGATGGCAATTGCCAAACATTCACATCCTGCACCTGCATGGTCGTGGGAAAGGATGCCCAGGAAGGTGGGTTGCCGGGCCAGCCTCCGATCGCCAGGTCCAGAAGCAGGTACATGTTTTGGCTTTGCGCGATATTGGCCTGAGAACTGTTGATGGTATCAACCAGATTGCCGTTGAAGTAAAAGCTGATCGCATTGGGTGTCCACATCATGCCGTAATCGTTAAAGCTCGTAGCTTCGTTGACGCCGGTATAGTACATGCCCGTTCCGGCGGAGGCGGCATTGCCGCTGGAATTGGTGTAGTGGTACGTGGCGTAATAATCATAGGATGTGCCAACGGATCCCGCCTGGTTGTTGTATGTTTGCTGCGGTGCTTCCATGACATCAATTTCCGGAGGCCATCCATTTTGCAGCATCCAGAATGCCGGCCAAGTACCCAGCGTGTACGGAATTTGAATTTTTGCTTCGACGTAACCATACGTAAAGTTCAGCAGGCCGCTGGTATTCACCAAGCCTGTGGTATATCCATAACCATCCGTGCTCTGATTCTGAGCGGTAAGATTCAGTGTGTTGTTGGCTACGGTAACATTGCCCGGCTCGCCAATACTATTGCTGCTTGGCGGAACATTGCTGCCCCACGGTTGCCCAAAATTCCACTTCAGCGGATTCAACGAATTGCCGTTAAATTGGCTGGACCATAGCAACTGATAGCCGGGTACGGGAGGGTCGGCCGAAACTTGGGTCGGCGCAACACCAATCCAGCAGGCCGCTAAAGCGGCCATTACCAGCATGCGGCGCGCTGACCACATGGCTAACCTAGCCTTAGAACTCTTGGACGCAACTCTCGGCATGACTACATCCATCATTTCCTCAATTCATCTAAGTCGGCGGCCCATTAAGGCTAGCGGTGCACCGCCGGTCTAACTCTTCGCTCCAGACAATATCCAAACATCCTGCGATTGTCCCGGCACCAGCGCTCATACGCCATTTTAAGGTTCCAAAGGGAAATTTAGCCCATTGCCGGAAATAAAAATAGGCCAATTTGTGCACAAAAACTTCTGATTTTGTATCGCGCTTGATCCGGCAACTTTTGATACGATTTTTCTTAAAAAGAGCTGATGTCACACAACGCTCGCCGCACGGAGATACCTGATTCTATCAGTTGTTGCGGGTGCGATCCTCATTTTACAGCATGGCTTAGCACCGGCTTGATCTTCCCTGAACCCCATGTTTTTCCTGACTTTTTGGAAAACTATCGCCCTGTTCCGGTCTTAATTACGGGTTGACGGAGGGCCAAGGGGTTGTGGGCGCGAAGCGAGGAGGATTGCGTATGGATGCATACGTTGACGACGAGCGACAAAGCCCGCGGCCCCTTGGCCCCCGCCCGAAGGGTTGGCCTTAAACCGGCCATCTGCGGCGTCGCGTCGGCTCAAGGGGTTTACGAACCCGGTTCTCGCCGCCGACTCCTTGCATCTGGCCGGATTAAGACCAATCAACCCGTAATTATGGCTGGAACAGGGCACTAGCGGGTGGTCGTGCTAATTTTTAATATTGCTTCGGCTAATCCATGCGCTTTAGCAATAAGATCAATGACGCCCGGCTTAAGGCCCGCACGGATCATTACCAGGCATTTACCGTGGAAAACAGGGATATGACTTTCCGCACAGGGTTCATGGCAGGCTGGATCTCCATTTGCCACACCGACGATGCTTCCGGGGCCTGAAATGCTGAACTGTACCATATTGGATGTGTTAATGACCGGAAAGCCGTGCGAATCTACGATGGTCAAAGCGACCGGAGCGATACTTTCGTCGTTAGCCGTGAGCGTTGGTACTTCATCGGCCAGCTTGAGAGCCCTCGGCGCACCGGCAGTCTGAGTGGAATACTTACTGACGACGCGATTGCCGGAGTAACCGCGAACAGTCAACTTGCCAGGCTCGTAGGGTACGGTCCAATCAACATATTTGTAGCGGGGCATATGCTTTTGGCCCAGGCTTCGTCCATTCAGGGTTAAAGCAACCTCTGGGCAGTTGGAGTAACAACGAACGCGCACTGGGCGGCCAATCATCGCGCGGGAAAGTGTCCATGCTGGAAAAACATAAACGAACGGCTTTTCGGTGTTCCACCATGCGCGCCAGTAATAATAGCAAGGTTTGGGAAAGCCGCACCGGTCCATCGCGCCAGTTTGACTGGTGACGTCTGGCCAACCGAAAGGATTAGGCTCTCCCAGATAATCGAAGCCGGTCCAGATAAAATCGCCGGCGACAAAGGGATGTGTCACTACCGGAATCCATGATCGCCAGGGGGTATGGTTGTAGGCCCACCCCTTACCACGGCCCAACAGAGCACCGAATTCGGAACACAGCCCTGTATTTCGTTGGGTTTTTAAAACACCTCGCGCGCTTAAGCAATTGAAGTCTTCGCTGCCGAAGATCATTTTCGATGGAAACTGTTTATGAAATTTTGCATATAGATTGCAGTGGTAGTTGATGCCCAGCAAATTCTCGACGCTGAAAAATCCCCGTTTGTTATAGCCGCCGTTCATGGCGCAGGTGACCGGACGAGTGGGGTCCAGACGGTGAACCAGGTGCATCATCGCACCGAATATCCTGGCTCCTTCGCGCGTACCTTCCAGTTGATTTTCCTCATTGCACATCGACCAGAATATCACACAGGGGTCATTGCGCTGCGCGAGAATCATCCATTGAAGGTCGGAAAGATTAGAATAAGCGGCACCCATCTTGGTTTTGGGGGTGTAAACGTCTCCTAGATGCCGGTTCTCATCCATCACCAGCATCCCCATGTGGTCGCAGGCACGGTAGAACGCTGAGGCCAGCGGATTATGTGCCGTCCGATACGCATTGGACCCCATTGCCTGTAGCTTGGCAATCCGCCATCGCCAAAGATTATCTGGTACACCAATGCCCACCGCTGGAAAATCCTGGTGATTGCAAGTACCCTTAATTTCCACGCGCTTACCGTCCAGAAATAAACCATGACTCGGATCAAAACGTAGCGTGCGTATGCCGAAAGTGGTGCGCTTGGCATCCACCGCCATGCCTTTGATCTCCAAACGCGTGGCCAAATGATATAAATTACAATGCTTTAGCGACCATAACGCGGCATTTCTTATGTTCGCATGTTGGATGAACGTTTTGGTTCCGCCGGGGGACAAATGTTCATAACTCGAGATCGTCGCCAGTACTTTGTCTTCCGGGCTGATGATCTGGGATTTCAGAACAAACTTCCGCCCTTTCCGGTGGGCGTTGACCACCTTGGTCCGAATGGTCAGTTCGGCCGACGCATAATCCCCTGCAGGGGAACCACAATGAATTTTCCCTAGTACTTTGCTGATGATAAACGTGCCCCATGGGGCCACGTGGAGTTTATTCGTAATGATCAATCGCACGTGGCGGTAGATGCCTCCTCCTTCATAATACCAGCCTTCCGCAAACCGCGGATCCACAAACACCGCCAAGGTATTAGGCCGGCGGTAATGCAAAAACTTGCCGATGTTGTACCGGAAGCCGGTATAACCGCTGGGATGCTGACCCACCAGTTGGCCGTTGATAAATACCACAGAATCCCGATACACCCCGCCGAAATTTAACCAAATGGTCTTATTACGGGCCGTGACCGGCACTCTGAATGTCCGGCGATACCACGCCGGATATACCGGCAAGTAGCCGTGCGCCGCATGCACGTCCTGATAGCTGAACTTTCTACCGTGGTAGGTGAATTTTCCGGCCACCACGTAATCATCAGGTAAATGCACTGGAGTCCACACCCCATCGGGCCATGGGCAGTGCAGTTGGGAAAGATACTTAGCATGTAATACTTCACCGGCTGGCCAGCGTGTGAAGTGCGGCATCGTCTGCAGCCGCCAGCGGCTGTCCAGCAGTCGAACCGAACGAGCCGAGGTTACGGCAGTTTTGCCGCCGGCCATTGACATACCTGTCACCCGAGGCACACGGTTGAAAATTCCGACGAGTATGCTAAACGCGATCATAAGTAAGGTCAGGGCACGATCCAACGACCCGTGCTTTAATAAGTGTTGCCGTAGCTTTGCCGCAAGTTTCATCATTTATTGCTCCTGCCTGTAAACGCCTTGATGTAAGTGAATGAGAATAAGAAGGTACTGCCTGATTGATCGGTGCCATGAGCAATTTTGAACAACAAACAGTACTCCCTTAACGGAGAAAAAATGCCGCAAGGCACGATGTCGAAAAAGTGGCGTGTTCAGAAAGTAATTCCGATGCGCCCCATTTTATAGCGCCTAAAAAACCTCTGCTTTCACGCCCTGACCTACGGCTGCATACAGTATTATAACCTATACACAACATCGATTGACGTAGAAAGTGCGACATTTCGCGCAAGCCATTTTCCAGGCCGGAGATCCACCCGTACATTGACCTTGTCCATATTTATTGCGGTTTTTCCGGAAATTTTCACCCTCATCAGGACGCTATACACCCATAATACACAGATTCTGTTGCATTATTTTGCCTTGGTGAATAATGCCATGAGCGTTATAGTCAATGAAGCGTTACGGGTGGCAAGACGCAAAAATGCGCGCAGGCGTCGCCGGAGAAAACTAAAGCCTGCATTATGGCCGGGTGAGATTCAATATTGTTATGCTAAACCGTCGAAATATCATGCTTTTGATTCGTCTTAAACCGGGTTATTCGCAGCGGATTCTTACAGGTATCCGTCAGTATGCTGTCGGCTTTGACCATTGGATATGGCAGGGCGTTTCACCCGAATTAAAAGCGGTTCAAGTAATAAAAAGTCGGCGACCCGACGGCATCATAGGGGCGATTCGGATGCCGCAAATTGCCCAGGTTATCGCGAGACTCAACATTCCATCGGTCGATGTGGGTGGTTTTCTACCCCATGCTCCCGGAGGGCGGGTGGGGGCTGATGACATAAAAGTCGGTGCGGCCGCGGCTAAATATTTTCTTAAGAAGGGCTACCAGCATTTTGCCTTTGTCGGCACAGGCAATCTGTTTTTTTCCGACCAGCGTCACGAAGGTTTTGTTAGCGTTCTTCGGGCACAGGGCCATGCTGTCGATAGTCTTTTTGTCAATGCTTTTCATGATTTTTCCAGTTCCCAGAACCAGCCGGTTGAATGGACCGGCGAGATTCCAAAATTACGATCCTGGCTCAAACGGTTTGACCGTCGTCAGCGGCCATTGGCCATTTTCTGCAGTCATGATGAGTATGCCCTGGCGGTATTGTCCACATGCCGCGTTCTAAATCTGCATGTACCCAATGATATTGCCGTTTTGGGTGCCGACGACAACGAGTTGGTATGCACGCTTGCCAATCCGCCTCTTTCAAGCGTACGCTACAATGTTGAGTTGATCGGCTATCAAGCCGCTAAGCTTCTGGACCAGATGTTATCAGGGCAGGTCAAGACCCGGCACTTGTTGACGGTTCCTCCAACGGCGATCACCGTTCGTGAATCTACAGATCGGCTGCTGATATCCGATGCCGATGTCGTCTCGGCTATCCGAATTATCCGCTCGCATAGCAATGGTCGCCTGCGCGTGACCGATATCGTCAATGCCACCGGCACATCACGACGCTCGCTGGAAATAAAATTCAAAAAATATCTGGGGCACGGTATTCATCAGGAAATATTGCGTTGGCGGGTTGAGTTGGCCAAGAAACTCATGCGCGAAACCGATTTGCCACTCAAGGCCATATCGTCACGGGCCGGATTTATGGATCGGAACCGCATGCTTCTGGCATTTCAAGCCATGACCGGGATGTCACCGGGAATATTTCGCCATCAGTTGGGGCAAGTGTCGTCGTATACCACACACCTTGCTTCTCCGCGTGAGGCATCGCCTGATACGGTCTATGCAACTGTGGTAGAAAACCCAGAACGGCGTTGAGCGGTATAAAACCTTACTGTGGGAGCCTATCTTCATGCAAAAACCTAAACAGGTTATTTTAATCCTGACGGATACACAGCGCACCGACATGCTGGGCTGCTACGGCAACACTGCGATGAGGACCCCATGCCTTGATGCGTTGTCGCGTCAGGCGGTGCGCTTTGAAAAAGCTTATACCTGCCAGCCAGTGTGTGGGCCGGCTCGTTCTGCCATATTCACCGGTATCTGGCCACATTCCAATGGATCTTGGGCCAACAACATGGCACTTGGCGATAATATTAAAACTATCGGCCAGCGACTAAGAGACCAGGGATTACACTGCGGATATGTGGGCAAATGGCATCTCGACGGAAGCGACTATTTCGGACTGGGACGATGCCCGGACGGTTGGGACCCTCAATACTGGTATGACATGCGCTGTTACCTCGAGGAACTCTCGGAGTCTGACCGGTTGCGATCTCGTGACATTATGACCAATAACCAGCCGAACCTATCATCCGAATTTACCTACGCGCACCGCTGTTCAGACCGGGCAATAAACTTTCTGCGTCAGCACGCCGGAAAAGATTTCTTCCTGGTTGTTTCTTACGATGAGCCACATCATCCGTCTTTGTGTCCGCAGCCGTTCTCACAAATGTATAAAGATTATCAGTGGCCGAGCACGGCCAATTGCGCCGATACACTCGAGCATAAGCCGGAGCATCAGCGTGTCTGGGCCTCCAGTGTTTCTCATGAGAAGGGTGACGCGGCAACCGATCAACAACTCATGGCGTATTACCTCGGATGCAATTCATTTGTTGATCATCAGATTGGCAGGGTGCTTACCGCCGTGCAACAACATGCCTCCGATGCTCTGTTGATTTATACCTCTGATCATGGCGATGCGTTGCATTCGCACAAAATTACAAACAAGGGGCCTGTGGCCTACGATGAAGTGGCTCGCGTTCCGTTAATTATTCGCTGGCCGCAGCACGCTCCCGGGAATGTCGTATGTCGGCATCCTGTTTCCCACATTGGCCTTAGTGCGACCATTCTCGACGCGTTCGACCTGCCCGTGCCACAAGATATGGACGGACAGAGCATGTTACCAACAATCCGCGATCCTTCCATCGCGGGGAATCGCGAGGTATTCATTGAATTTGGTCGGTACGAAGTGGACCATGACGGATTTGGCGGATTTCAACCAATGCGTGCCGTTTGCGACGGACGCCACAAATTGGTGATTAATCTGCTGAGTTCCGATGAACTTTATGATCTCGAAAGCGATGCGTGCGAACTGGTCAATCTTATAGAAAGCCCGGCTTATCGCAGTATTCGTGATCAACTGCACAACCGTCTGCTTGATTGGATGAACAGCACGCGTGATCCGTTCCGAGGATATTATTGGGAACGTCGTGCATGGCGAACCGATGCACGTGCTGCCACGTGGGAATACACAGGCATGACACGGCAGCGCGAAAACGAACAATATGAGCCTCGCCAATTGGATTATGCGACAGGCCTACCGATGGTTAAGGCGGTGCGGCCTAAGTAGGTAGGCCGCATGTTTCGATCTCAACCGGATATTATCGCAGGCGTGACGGCACCTGACGGGCTGGTTTCGATATTCTGGCGATCGCGTGCCAGTTCATTTGCAATCTCCTCAAAGCTGTGCCGGCTTGGCGGTGTTACTGCGCTTACCGCCAGGTGGGCCAAAGCCCCCACGATGGCCGGCACGATTGGATTGCGCCACATGGGATCAGAAGCCGGCAGTTGCATCAGCGCCAGCGACGCAATCGGTGTTGTTATCAGGGCCGCGACGGCACCTTGCCACGTTCCGCGCCGTGAGAACCTGCCAACGAGAATAATAATAGCCAGCCCGCTCATGGTTACGGGCAGAAATTCAATGACAAATTGTACGATTGTTCGCGCATGATAGGCCAGCAAACCCGCTACCAGCAAGGCCCCGGCCAGTGCCAGCCGCACCGCGGGAAGTGGCCGCTTGGGATAACGCCCGGTCACCAGAGGATAAATGTGACGAACAAAAAATGAGCCTGATGCAATGACGTTGTAGTTGGCGCATGAGATTATTCCGGACGCCACGGCCACCACGACAAACGCGGCCAGCCAGGAAGGCAGCACCCGCATTACCAGCCATAGCAGCGACTGATCCGGATTCTTCATGTGAGGATCAAGGTGATATGCGTACATGCCGACAATTGCGATAACGCTGGAAAAGGCGATGACAATGAGTCCCGCAGTGACCATCGCCCATCGGGCACCGCGCTGCGTACGCGCCCCATACATGCTTAATCGCCTTCCGGGATCTGCGATGACTGCCAGCACAAATGTAACGATCAAACCGGCGATATTCCATCCGCCGTAGGAGGCAACTCCCAGAAATGAACGGTAGTCCGGCGGAACGTCGTGCAGCAGGCCGGATAATCCACCAGTGTGATGCAGTGCCGAGCCGGCCAGAAAAGTGAATCCCGTCAGTAAAATAATGGCCTGCAGAAAGTCCGTGTACACAACGCTTTTAAGTCCTCCAGGAATCGCAATGATCGCAGTGACCAATGTTGTCGCCAGGACACACCAGCCGTGCGGTAGGGTGGTAACCACGCCAAGCACCGCCGCGCCTCCAATAATTTGAGCCGTCAGCCATCCCAATTGGGATAGAAAAAGCGTCACATTCGAAAATTCGACAACGATCCGATTATTGTCGTAATAAGAGGCTATTTCCTCACTTAGAGTCATGAATTTATAGCGCCGCATGACGCCAAAAAGTAAGCCCGCGATTGCCGTACCCAAACCCAGACCGATCGGGTAGGCTGCACCGGCCCAACCGTGACTGTACGCCAGTCCCGATGCCCCGACCATCACGCCCGCACCGATGCACCCCGCCGTTGTTGTACCGGTGAGAATCCAGTACGGAAAACTTCGCCCGCCCACCAGATAATCCGATGGCGATGACACCCGTCGCATCCAGAATAGCGATGCCGCCAGCATTCCCAGAATGTACAGCGCCAAACCAATGGCAATCGTGGTATGCGTCAACATGAAAACGTCCTTCTTCTGCGGCTCCGCGTCAGGAGTTGTAAATCACAAATACTCGGATTTATTATCCTTATTATAATTTTTATAAGCATACACGATTGGTTGCCATTTTTGGCGCAAAATAGGCATCATATCGCGCATAAGTGGAAAGTAATTTCCTGTATTCACAGGAAGAGAGCGATTTTCACAGAGAATTAGATGCCAGACATTTGCTTCCGGACTGTGGACTTCGATACGATCTTTCTGTTAGATTGTACCTGCGATGAAGGTATGGCCGGAACAGGGCACTAGGTGCTTATGACTGCAAATGGACCATTTCATATTTTAAGCAAACCGATTGGCCCGATCTGCAATCTGAATTGTCAATATTGCTTTTACCTGAAAAAAGAATCGCTGTTTCCGGAACATCACAAAGCCTCTGACTTCCGGATGAACCATCAGACACTTGAAGCTTACGTGCGTCAATACATTGCGGCGGAACCGGGAGACGAAATTCCGTTCGCGTGGCAGGGCGGCGAGCCAACACTGCTTGGAATGGAATTCTTTGAGCGTGTGGTTTCATTGCAAAAGCGATTCTGCCCACCGGAAAAGCGCGTCAGCAATGCTATTCAGACCAATGGAACTCTGCTTACTGCGGCCTGGTGCCGATTTCTTGCCGAGAATCACTTTCTCGTCGGCATTTCATTGGATGGGCCGCGTGAATTGCACGACCGCTATAGAGTCACGCGCTCCGGCAAGCCGACATTTGACCAAGTATGGCGCGGCTTGCAGTTGCTTAAGGAATACAAGGTGGACTTCAACACGCTAACCGTGGTCCATCGCGAACTGGCCTATCAACCCATTGAGGTTTATGAATTTCTGCGTGAGCATGGCAGCGGATATATGCAGTTTATTCCGCTGGTTGAACGCATAGGCGGCGCAGCCGGCCACCTGACGAAGTGTGGGCCTTTAAACATTCTGCAACCCCAAGATGCCGTAGCCCCCTGGTCAGTTGAACCGCTGCAATTCGGTAAATTTCTGTCCGACATTTTTGACGTTTGGGTGCGCCGGGATGTAGGGCGTATTTATATCCAGACTTTTGATGTCCAACTGGGAATCTGGGCGGGGTACGGTTCAGCCTTGTGTGTATTTGGTGAAACCTGTGGACGGGCTTTAGCCATTGAGCACACGGGTGACCTTTACGCCTGCGACCATTATGTATCTCCGGAATACTTCCTGGGAAACATTAACGATACACCCTTGGAACGGCTTGTTGATTCCCCCAAGCAAAAAACCTTTGGAAGTGATAAAGTTACCACGCTGCCCGAATATTGTCGCCGGTGCGATGTGAAATTTGCCTGCAATGGAGAGTGCCCCAAAAATCGCTTTATCCATACACCCGACGGTGAACCGGGATTGAATTATCTGTGCGCCGGCTATAAACACTTTCTGCATCATATTCGACCCTACATGGAAACCATGGCGCGACTGCTTAAAGCGGGACATGCTCCGGCGGAAATCATGGGGCTGCTGGCACGCAATCAAACAGCCGCGCGTAATTTCGCGGGCAAACCGCCCGGTCGCAACGCTCCCTGTCCCTGCAATTCGGGTCGGAAGTATAAGCAATGCTGCGGATCATCCAAGGCCAAGGCGGAGGCCAGATAGCTTCCAGGAAACTTTGCGACGCACATGGAATTGGGCGTGGCGATCAGATTCGAATACAAGTGTTTGAGTGCTCGCACGCGAATAAAAATCACCCAGAGCAACCACCGGGCCGCAGGCTACTGGGTGTGTTCCAATGGAAGTACGCACTGGACGCGGTATATATATAATTTTCGACATGTTATTTGTGAATCATGCTACTGATTCACACTACGCGGGGTCAGGACCAATGTTTTAATGCTTAAGGCAAAGATTCCCTTTGCAGGAAACCCCGTGTCTTGGCCGCGGTTAAACGTCAAGGTGTTATCGCCCCGGATGAGGGTGATTTCCACGGGCTTGGTCTGCTGCCACATGCCATTGGTCCACGGAATGGTAATCGTGACCGGGGCCGAACGGTGATTCACCAACAAATTTAAATGTTCGGTAGGTTTAACGGAATCAATTTGTGCCTGCATTTCATACCTTCCAGACCGGCTTGCCTTGACAATATATTGGAAGGGATGGTGTTTTTTCCACGCGGGCTGTCCGCAATGATAATAGATTTGCAAACCACCTGAAAAGCTCTTCATCGTGGTAACACCCGGCACTCGTCGTGCGTGGTTGTCATACGCCGCCGCCGGAATGGTAATAACACCATGACTATCGGTCGTAACTTCCAAATCCGTTCGTGATACAGGTGCCATTTCTACCATCTGTGCTTGGGTGGGTCCGTACATTCTGGCTAACTGTGCGTTAGTTGGGACTTGTAGCGTTGGCCCACCCGAGGCGACGATGGCGCGTTGCTCCTTCATTGCCAGGGCATACCAAAAGCCACCCGTGCCGGGAACCCTGGGATTCGGCTTTTGCTCACCGATCGCAGCGGCGACCCATTGCGCACGCAATACTTTCATGAATTGCCGGGGGTATCGTCGAGCCTGAGTTTCCAAGTAAAAATTTAATCCACCGCGCTTATTCCACCATACCCATTGCCAGCCGGCACTGAACTGGGTAATCCAGCCATTGCGGGTCCAGATGCTCAAAGCGGCATGACCGCGCTGCTTGACGCCCCATGTGGGGATACCAAATGCCCGCTCCGCCAGGCGGCCAATCCAAGCCCGCGCACCGCATTCACCGCCACCGGCAATCAACTGAGAAGGCTTGTTTCCCAATACGCAGCCATAATGCATGGCGTTGTATCCCACATCCGTGTGGACAATATTCAGGTAGTGGCCGCTGAATACATAATCGGGTTCATAGTTCATCAGCATGTGGCGAAACCATGAAATATCCCGGTTCGGATAGGAATCGTTAACCACAAACTGACATTGCCACGTCGTGAGTGTCGGAAACACCGGATCGAGCTGCCTCTTCAAGTAGGCTTGCTGGTAATTATAATATCTGCGAACTGGATTAAATGCGGATGTCGCCCGCAGGGGCTTTTGAACCAGCGCCACCGCCAGCGCCACGCGCTGGAGAATTCCGTGGCGAGCCTGCGGACTCGATTTCTCAATGGTATTATAAATCTGCATCGCCCGCCCGTAGTTGCCATTTCGTGGACCGTCAGCGGACTGCATCTGCTTCATCAGTGCCGGGTTGGCCAGCAACGAATGGATCAGTGCTTCATTCGATTTAGACTGCTGAGCAAACGCCGCCAGCCCACGCGGCGTGGCATACCCAAGAATGGAGGCTTTCACCAGCACGGCATCAAGGTTGTCTCTCGAAAGGAAGCCGTTAATTTGGTCTAGAATCGGAGTGGCCGCGTTTTGACAACGGATTAGTGCATCGGCATAAGACTTATTGCTGCCACGGGCACGAGCAATCTCTCGCGCCGCTAAAGCACGGGATTCTCCAACGTGATACACCCAGGTGGGGCTAAGCAGGTATGGCTTACAGGCCGTCTCGGCACGGTACGCAGCCATAAAGCGCTTCTCCATCCCCGGCTTGATGGATGGTAGCGCGTTTATAATTTTTTGTCTTAGGCTTTGCAACATGGCGGAATACTCGACCGCAAGCCTTTGCCCAACTGGAGTTAATGGCACTGGCCTGGGCCGCCGGTACCTTCGCGCAAATGCAACGTGCTGCATGCACAGCGTTAGCACCAATATACACATCAGGCTAATCATGCTACGTTTTGTGATCATGTAAGGCTCATTTCAACCTGAAAAACTTTTTGCAGGCGATTGAATTATACAGTATTTCAGTGGCGGCGATCATGGCCAATTTGAGAACATAAAAATTGCTATTCCATCAAAAGGCAAAATCCTATAGCAAGCAGCGGCCCAATTTGCGGGTCGCAGCAGAAATCCAAGGCCCCTTTGCGGTAAGTTTAATAATCTCGGATCGTCCATTGCGAGTCACGGCGGGCCATTAAAATCCACGGGGCGTATGGGTCTGGCTCCGGTTGGTGCTCCAAGTCAAGACCGGAATTTCCCGGCACCGTATAGACTTTGAAAAAAGCATCGATTCGAGCGGCCAGTTGTTTAATGGTCTGCTGATGCTCCGGACGGTTATATATATTGGTCCGTTCATGGGGATCCGCCTGAAGATCATAAAGCTCATTGGGGGCTTCAACCCAATGGAACGGATACCGAAGGATCAGCTTGTAGTGATCATTGCGGATCATACGAGCATTCCCGTATTCACAGATAATCGCGTCGCGCCAGTGCGGAACCGATTCGCCGCGAAGCTGTCGCAGGTATGACTTTCCCGGCGAATTGATTTTGGCCATCGTGGCCTCATCCGGATGCGCATTGGCAACATCCAGAATGGTCATGAATAAATCAGGGTGGCTGACGATTGCGTCGCTGGAAACATTCTTTCGCACGCCGCCGTTGGGCCATGATATTATCGATGATATCCGTATGGATTGATCCACAAAATTCTGTGGTACGGTGGCGTTGCCTTTCTCCCAAAAACCGTGATGGCCGCCATTTAATCCGTGGTCGCCCGTGTATACCACCATGGTATCATCCAATTCTCCCTGTTCTTTCAACGTGGCCAGTACCCGCCCGATCTGATGATCAATATTATTCACCGCCGCATAGTATTGCGCCAATCGGGCATGTTGTTCCGATGGTAAATGCGGTACGCCATCTCCCGGGTTGGCAATCTGCCCATGGCAGGAAGCAAAGGGTGGAACTTTAAAATAATTTAGCGGCTGGTTGTTGTAGTAGTCCACATAGTGCTTGGGAGCTTGAATATGCGGCGAATGTGTATCGGTATAACTGACGAACAGAAAAAAAGGCTCGTCGCGCTTGCCGCCGGTTCGACCCTGCTTGAGAAATTCGATGGCTCGATCCGTCAGAAGCTCAGATTGATTGCCAAATTCGTGCAGAAGTTTACCCTGGTTTGAAAAATTCTGATGTCCAAAATGCGGATATTGCCAAACCCAGTAGCTGAACCAGTAGTCAAAACCGGGCTTGGGGAACCGTGTGGCTCCGCAATGCCATTTGCCCACCAGACCTGTGCGATATCCGGCCGCTTTCAGTGGTTGGGAAATCAGCGTCTGGCCCTTGAGGCAATTGTCGGTAATATGCGATGGCTCATACAACCAGTCTTGGATGCCATGCTGCGAGGGCATGCGCCCGGTGAAAAATGAAGCTCGGGCGGGTGAGCACACCGGACAGGTCGTAAACGCCTGCGTCATTTTTGTGCCATGTTCCGCCAGCCAACTCATGTTGGGGGTTCGCACGTCCGGATTTCCATACGGCTGCTGTGCCCATTGTGCATGATCATCCGTGAGAAACACCAGAATGTTCGGCCTGCGTTGCTTACTGTTTGGGTTAGCCGCTCGAACGGCAATCGCGGAGGCAGCTCCCGCTTGCAGAAAGGTACGTCGTTTCATCCACGATGCTCCAAAAAAAGAAAATAAGCGGGCTGCGCCAAACGGCCGCACAGCCCGCTTCATAAACCGCGTGCGAAAGGTATGTTAAGCCCGTTTACGCTTTAAACCAAGCAGTGCCAAGACCCCAATTCCCAACAAAGCCAGCGTCGGAGCCTCTGGCACGGCCGCCGGGGAAGTCGACAGGGTAAAACCGCTGA
Organism: Planctomycetota bacterium; assembly: GCA_021819825.1. Lineage (GTDB taxonomy): Bacteria > Planctomycetota > Phycisphaerae > WQYP01 > WQYP01 > JAMDCX01. Next base: position 48,653 of record JAKAEZ010000001.1, on the reverse strand, counting down.
ACGCCGACAGCTCACCTGAGCCTGAATAATAATTTCCAAACTCGATGGCCAATGGTCCAGATACTGACGCACCGGTCGTGGCGGTAAAGACCACCTGATTGAAACTCTGATATGCGGGGCGATAACCACCGGACCCCGACGTTTGCGTTCCTTTAACATTGAAACCGGCTAAATCCGTCCCTGCATTAAACGTCGTGCCGCTAACAGAAGCACCATAGGAGAGATCAAGATTATCGCCTTGCCAGTAGCCATTGGAAACATAAATTGTCCCGATATTTGCCGTAAGGGTATACGTTGTGTTGGGCTGGACATCTGTGGATAGAATCTGGTAAGCGTTAAAGTAATAGCCCTGAAGGTAGGTTCCAGCGGGGATATTGCCCGCACTAGGGTCTGCGGCTACACCACCACTCCCAGACCATCCCGGGACATAGCCACTTGAGCTGACGGATCCATCGGAATAGGTCACCGGATCAGTAAAGGTGGTGGTTCCCAAGCCCCCAGAACCCTTCTGCGTCACGCTTGAACCGCCATTCGTCGCGCTTAGCGTGGCGGTGATGGCATTCAATGGATTCGTCAGGCTCGACTGGTAATTGGCTTGACTGATGTAGATTTCATCCATATTGGGGTTGACAATCGGGATATTGGTTGCGAACACGCCACTGGCTGATGCCATTGTACCAAGTGCCGCTAACGTGAGGATGAGATTTTTCCGTTCCATAACTCTTTCTCCTTAGTATGGAATAGCTGATGAAATTGGCCGCTCTGATCATTCAAAGCTGTAAGCCTAAGTATTTTAGTTCCGTCAATAAATTGTGGTTTAATAAGTCGCCAGAAAAATATTTTCGTGCGAGTTCTCTTGTTTTGGCAACACTCCTTTCCTGATTCCGTTTCTAAAATGATCCTGTCGCTTGATGAATTTGCTCAAGCCACAGGACCTGGAAGCCCGAGTACGAACTACCATGGGCCCTGATTATAGCTTTCGGGCAAATTCGGATTAATGATATTAAGTATTCTCAGGCCAACTGATCCAATGGTGCCAGCACCACCCGGTGCCGCACCCGGAATATTGTTGTTGATGGGAATGCTGGTGGCATGACCATCGAAGAATACCGCATTGGCGTAGCCGCTGTTGGGGCCGGTTTGCATATGCCGGTAACGCAGGCCGTAACCGCTTACCCAATTTGGAGTATCCTCATTGGCGGTACCGCCGCCAATCAGCCCGTTGGCTGGCACGAGGTAATTCGGGTAACTCATGTACTTGTTGGCTGGACCAGTATACCCCTTGTTGGAGTTCTGTTGCCAATCGAACGTATACTCGTCCCAAGTATCGGGAGGAGTTGGCTGGTTGGCGTCGCCGATGGCAATTGCCTGACCCGGATCGGTAATCTGGGAAATTTTGAATGTATACGTCTTGTTGGACCATGTGGTGTAATTCGTGAAAAAGTTGGGATTTGCCGAATACGACGTGTGCGCAGTATAAGTTGGGGGAACAATCAATTGGGCCGGGCAGTCGAACAGGGCGTTGTACGCGACTGCCATGCCGGGTGTATTTAATCCATATTGATTGCCGTTGCTGTAGGTAAGCCCCCAACTTGGCGTTGGACGGATGCCTTGTTTAAATGAAAACAAAAGAGCATCCCAGGAGAATTCACCCCATTGATTGGGCCACTTCGTGTCCGTTGATGTGCCAAAGGGAATCGCATCCTGATAGGACTGTGCGTATTCATCGGTCAATTGGCCAAGAGACCGCAGGTTGGCAAGGCAGGCAATACTCAGTGATTCCGCTTTGGCCTTGGCCAACGCCGGCATAAGTAGCGCGATCAACAGCGCGATGATGGATATCACCACCAGTAATTCAATGAGCGTAAACCCCGGTTTTCCGCTTCCTCGGCGGCTGTGTGACATGCGATTACTTAACAGGGTGTTCATGGTACGTACTCCTAAAAAAGAAACCGTCTAACTTGGACTGCCTGAAAATCAGGCCAGCAATACAACTTTGTGACTACCACCGCTTAAACCCGCGTTGTAAAACGGTAATATGTTCTTGCATGGCAACCGGCGACGTGTGGTTACCATGCAATCTTCGTAATAAATTATAGTCTGTAACAACAGAATTAATAGGCCAATTTTTTAAAAAAAACTTCTGAAATTGTAACACAGCTCGGATTCTTTTGGGCCAAACTTATTGCGACAACTGGGTCAAATGTGGCATATTTCAAGGCTGAATTTGTCACCTCCTCGCCGCAGCATAGTGACCGATACAGCCTACCGGATCCCGCTTGCGTTTACGGACGTAATGGGACCAGGATGGCGCGTAATATAAGGCTAACGAGTCGCTATTATCCGAAGTGTGGTTTTGGGTTTCGTAACGCATCTATAATACTCCATGCCTTTCGGGCGGCCTGAAGAATTGAAATGGATTTGAGCGCGGTGTCACATACGATATTATTCTCAAGAGCACGTTTTATTCATCCGTATAGCTCGCTGATTGATCAGGAACGATCTGCGCGGCGTGCGGCTGGCACTGAGGATGAGCCTGAGATTATTTCCGTGGTGGATTTCGCGGTGCGGTTGGACTTGGAAATACCGTCTGAAACAAACGGACCATCCAAGCGTGATGGGCTTTCAGGTAGGCCGGATAGTCAAGTGGATGTCGCGGATTGAACATCGGTTCGGAAGACCAGTTAATGTCAACAGGCCGTGGCCCCTTCGCATCACGCATTGGCGATTGTTTTGGCCAATTCAATACCGTGCCCGAATAGGTATTACCGACAAAGTGAAGGTTCGTAACGCCACCCCAACCGGGTGCAATCAGATACGAACCGTTGCTCATCCGTTTAACGCCATGTCCAAAGGTCACGCTTCCCGCACCTTTGATAAAAAATTGGTTGTCAACGATCCAGACATTGTTGGACCAGCCACCCCATTTGTTGGTAAGAAAGTCAACGTGGTACTGCGGTCCCACATAGAATCGATTGTTCTTAACCGTCACGTTCACCGCGCTACTTAAGTTAACCAGCAAGCCTTTGTCATCATGACTGATATTTTCATTTACAACCGACCCGCTGTTGCCGGCGTTTACCGCGGTACTGTGGTTGATCGGTGTGCAGATAAGCATAAAGCCGCCATCGTTATTGTGGCTGAAATTTCGATAGAAATGCGTGCCGCGTGAGTTATAGTCGCAATCAAAACCTTCGCCGTCGCGTGTGCTCTTGGTATCGAATGCTTCGTTCATTGTGAAAAAGGTGTCATCAGCGCTCCATTCCCAGATGCCGGCATTGTATTGATGAAATCGTTGGCTGCACCGCTTTGCAATATTCCACTTTACAACCGCACCTTGAGTTGTCCAGGGAACAATACCGTCTCCTCCGATATCATCGAGGAAATTATCCGAAATAACCACGTGAAGACTCGGAAACCATCGCGAGCGTGCAACATTCGAACTCCTGGCAACAATTCCGGAGCGATCCACTTTCCATATAATATTCCGCCTGATATACAAGCCATCAAAACGGCTTGGAACCTTTCGGCCAAGGGATTGAAAAACGATGCCTCCGTCATCTTTCTGTTTGGGCGTACCATTTACGTCGTGTATATATAAATCTTCAATAACAATATCGTGGGCGGTTCCAAAATTGTCCAACACCACGTCCACGCCGCGGCGAACGGCGGTGGTTTTCCCATGGTTGGTTATCGCTAAGCTGCGCACTTCAACATACTGCACGTTGTAAAGTCGAACCGCATCCTTGGCTTTTCCCCCGGCCGCAATTAACGGCAGCGGTCCCTTTCCATACCGTGCAAACACAATAGGGTGGCCCGCGCTTCCGGACGCATCAGGTATCAGTGACCCTCGCCACACATTACCGCTCCTGAACAGAACATGATCTCCAGGCACAAGATGTGCGTGGTTCACGCGGCGCAACGTTTTCCAGGCTGTGCGTATCGACATGCCATTGTTGGTATCCGCGCCATGCCGCGCATCAACATAAAAAGTTCCAGCTTGTGCGCTCGTCACTGAACTAATCAGAAATAAGACACCCACAGGAATATATCTTGTTATCATAAATAGAGCTTTCCATTGATTGTCTGTAAACTGTACTTTCCTGATTCGGGTCCGCGCGGGCCTTGCGACCATGACGGTGGGAAGCTTAATCCGCCGCGTAAATACGCCCCAGTCGTGTAAGTGTGCCATTCTTCCGGAATAAAGCGGAGGTTCCCAAAGCGGTGAATTTGGATTTATTGGCCGGAAACCATGCGTAGCGCTGCACGTAAGACAGACGGTTCATGGCTGGAAGAACTGCTCTCATAAATCGGGCGATGACTTGGGGCGAGAATATATTGGGATGAGCTTTATTGGCGTGCCAATCTCCAACGGCAAATTCCGTAATCCAGAGCGGGCGATGATACAGGTTATGAACGTGTTTCAACATTGCCAGAAAGCCGCGCGGATTGGGGCCACCATACCAGTGGATGCAGATAAAATTAACCCGATAATGATGTTGCCCAACACCGTGCATAAAGGCTCTCATCCATTTATCATCTGGATGCACGCACGCGGGGCTTCCCAGCGGAATGCCTGCGGCTTCCAGTTGTGGCCATGCTTTCAGGGCAACGTCTACTTTAATATTGGATTGTGTTTTCCCATCCGGTTCGTTAAATCCCAGCATTGCCCGAATGAGGCCCGACTGATGGTAGCGAATAATCTCTTTCATGGCCGCCGGCAGGCTTTTTTGATAATAACCCCAGATCATGGGTACAAATTGGATATTCTCTGGTGTGGCGGCAGGTCGCTGTGAACCCCAAGTATAAAACCAATGAACATGAAGCGCGTGCAACCGTTGTTTCCAAAGCTTGGTGTTGTGGCCTGGCCCCATCCCCACACCTTTTTTGATACTATGCGCGGAGGTATCTCCTTGAGAAGCCACGATCACGCAAGCGAAAAACGCAATGACCACAATTAATTTTCTGATGGACATAAAATGGATACCCTTTTATTATCGAAAACAACACGATGAAATTAAATCTAACCACTGACCAGCACATAGTTACATGATACTTTGACACCAATTATTGTGATGCGGCTGCTCGTCGCTTAGCTTTACGCAGCAGAAGCATCAGACCACCCAAAAACAGCAACGCTGATACCGATGGTTCGGGTACCGCTGTCACATTCAAGTCAATAATTCCCAACGGATCACTTAAGGTATACCTGTATCCGCTGGGGCCGTTAACCACCCAAGAGTTTAAATCAGCAAGATTATTAGTTGCATCCGCAAAGGTTATTAATTGATACATGCCGACTCCAAATTGTGAACCTCCGCTGATGTTCACTATGATACCCGATCCCAGTGTTAAATCTGTGGTAGCGAGAAGACTGTTGCCCCCGATGCCGGCGGCCGAGTCAGGCGTATTAAGGATAAAATTCAGACTGCTGGCATTGCCCAGGGTCAAGGATGTAATGGTCAGCGTTCCAGCGTTTCCCACATCGCCGGGGCTTATGGTGCCCGCGTTATTAACGGTAGCATTGATCCGACCATTGCCACCTAGCACGGCTCCTGTCATGATGATTGTTGCGCTGGTTATGCTGCCATCCGCGAGCAGTGTGCCGGAAGATACAGTGGTTGTACCGGTATACGTATTGGTACCGGTGAGAGCCCATGTGCCCGTACCCTGTTTCCAGACGTTGAGTTGTCCAGCCGCAAAAACGGGATTATCGGAGATCGCACCGGTAACCACTCCATTGCCGGTACCCTGCAAAAAGAGATTGCCGGCTGTGGTTGTATTGGTGGTGATCTGGCCGCTCAAAGTAAGGAGTCCGGAATCGGACTGCACGCGAACCAGATCGCCGCCGGAGGTAATGGTTAACGGGCCGTTGATGGTATTGGTTCCACTGACATTTCGGATGCTTGCGGGTTGTGCCAGATCGCTGACTTGTGCCATGGTAATGGCATTGCTTACGGTGATATTACCCGAAAGCTCAAGTTGGGCGATTGAGCCGCTTGTTCCACCATTGTCGGCAATGAGAATCGAGCCGATGCCGGTTGTAGGAGCGGCGATATCAAGCACGCCTTGGGCAACGTTAATGGTGCCATCGTTTGTGATCGTACCGCCGCTAAGCGTAATCGTATTGCTGCCAGACTTAACGAGTACCGCACCGGGCTCCACGCGTACCGAATTGGTCGAAGAGGACGGATCCAGGCCCCAGTTGATCGTGCCGGAAATATAGCTGGTATTAGTCAATGCATCGATGTATTTAATGGTTCCAGCACCAGTAGTCATGGTAAGCGTGCCGCCGGTGAGATATGCGACATGCTCGCCAAGGTTTTCACCACTGATATTGGCGGTGGTGCCGATGCCAACCGCGCCGTTATACGCGTATCCCAATGGGGTCGGAACATCCGGGTTGCCGTTGATCCCGCTTTGCGTGGAATAGAGAGCCAAGCCGTTGAACCAATTATAGTAAGAATATCCCGCGACATAACTCAACGAATTGAGTTGGGGTATAACAATATTGAGAAACTGCTGTTCCCCAGTCTGCATCTGCGAGGTAGTGTAACCGCCACCCCAATCGTAGACCGCAAATTCTGTTATAAACACCGGCAATTTAAACGTGTTATGGTACCAGGCAACTGAGTTCAGGAAATTGGTGGCATCCTGCTGCGGCGTCAACGGATTGCTATCATCGTACCAGTGAAATGCAACGGCATTGACCTTGAGATTGTCAGCTTTTGCCTGGCTCATGAAGTTTTCAAGCCATTGATGGCCTGTGGAAGTGTCTTCAACTGCCGGGCTTACCAACTGGGTTGTTGTATTGGCAAAGCTGGCAGAAATCATCTTCCATGATGAAATCGCCTGCGCGACCGTCATGTTGGATTGAGTCGAATTATCCGGCTCGTTAAAGCCCAGCACGTAAAGAGGATTGGTTGCCACGACCTGATCAATGGTGCTTTGGCTCGGTGCGTCCCAGAACATTGGATAAAAGTTGGCGTTGAAATTGCCTGGATTCGCCGGGCCAGGCCCCCAAGTGTAGTACCATCCGGCACCGGATGCCTGGAGGTCATTGTAATTAGCACCCGTATCGGCAAAGCCCCGTTTTGACTCAAGGATGTCGGCGTGGACGAGACTTGGGGCTATTCCAACTAGTAATGTCGCGATTACAAGCGCTGTTGATTTACGATTTTTTGATACGAATATTAACGCTCCGTCGGCGAAGTTACCATAACAGCCATCCAACCAATTTCGCCGGAAATACGGTTCATTTAATGACACGGAGTCTAATCCGGTTAATGGCGAGCCTTGCACATCGGGTTCGGGGGCACTTTTTCCAAACTGGTTAGTTTGTTTTAACCCCATCGTTTTCTCCTTATGGGAATTATCAAGTTGCGTTCAATCCGAAATAATTCAAAAGACGACAGGCCGGAGAAATGTGCGAAATTCACAACCATTCCACCATTCTGCCGTCTATCGGACTGGCGCATCACTCATCAACACGCCATTAGGTTGGAGTCTAGCACGGTTGCGACAATAAAAACATGTCAATTTAATAAAAAAAACTTCCGATTTTGTATCACTTACTATCTTGTCATCGCGCGACCAGCCGAGCGGCATGCCCGTTCTCGAAACTCTACATAATGGCATAGCTGACTTCTCGGACTCAATGACCGGCAATTTTGGGAAAAAATATTCAGAATTTGTATCAAAGTTGTGGCACATATGGTACGATAATATATCGGAGGATGGCCTATGCGGAAAAATAAAAGAGTGCTGTTCCTGGGTAACCTGGCAGTCGCTTATAACCGGGATGTCCTGCGCGGCGTAGCGGAATTTGCAGGTCGCCAACCGGAGATTCGTGTTTTTTTCCCCGATAATTTTGAACCTGCGGATTTGCCTGCTCTGATTCGCGGCGACATCCATGGCGTGATCGTCGCCGGTTGCCCGCCGGCTTGGAAACTTCCGGAGGCCATTGCCATTCGAGGTGTACCCGCTGTCGATGTTTCCGCTGAACTGGAGACTTCCAGCCTGCCACGGGTGGTTACCGATGATGCGGCTGTCGGACGCATGGCGGCGGATTACTTTATTGATCGCGGATTTCGGCGGCTCGTCTATTATGGCATGTCACAGCGGTATTGGTCGGATGCGCGACGCGACGGATTTATAGCCCAGGCGGCCGCACGGGGCGCAGCAGCGCAGTATTTTCGAAAGCAGGAAGCCGAGGCTGAAGACCGCGCGGGTTTGTACCCCAGCACCGTCGTCCGCTGGCTGAAACATCTCGCAAAACCCGCCGCCATTTATGCCGGTGATGACCTGCTGGGAGCCTATCTGGTTGAAGCGTGCCGGAACTTAAAAATCAGAGTTCCTGAAGATATTGCCATTCTGGGAACGGATAATGATGATTTATACGGCCAACTGCGCACACCCCATTTATCCAGTATTCTTTTAGATAGCCGCAATATCGGTTTGCGTGCCATGGAATTGCTCTATCAGCGTATGCGCGGGAAAAAAATAAAGGCCATGACCGTGCTGATTCCGCCGATCCGGGTTATTACCCGTTTGTCTTCCGATATTTTCGGTGTTGAAGATGATCTGGTGCGGGAGGCACTGGGGTTGATTCAGCAGAACCTGCCCAGCGGCATATCGGTCAAATGGTTGGCGGATCAATTGGCCGTCTCACGACCGACTATGGAGCGGCATTTTCTTGCTGCGCTGAACCGTACCCCGGCCACGGAAATTCAGCGCATCCAAATGGAAACAGCCCGGCAGCTTGTACTGGACTCGGATATTCCCATTGCCCAGGTGGCCCACAAATCCGGCTACAGTTCTCCCCGGCAATTCAGTACCTCGTTCCACAATTATTTCAATGAAACCCCGCGAAACATGCGCAAAACGCACCGCTACGCCGCCGCCGCCTCGCCGGATTCCGGAACCCGAGGACTTATTGCAGGCGCAGAAAACTGAAGTGAAGACTGAGCCGATAATAAATAGCGTCACGCATGCCCGGCCAAATATTGGCGATGTGAAAATGAGGTTTCCTTTGGAGAAATGCACTTATCGGGATTTTTGACGTGTCAAAATTATCTTTGACGTTGCCGGCGACAATATTACCGCACCGCCTTGCACAATAAATGAGTTCCCGGATTGTACCGCTGACGGGTTTACTTTTTGATGGCAAAAATATATGGTACGGATGAATCAGGCTTGCCGGAAGCCTGACTGGCCGAGGCGCTTTTTTTACATGAGCCTTTGATCATCCATTGAATTGTTGCAATTCGAGGAGCAAGATGAGCGGTACGCCCCAATTCGAAACAGCCCGCCGGGCCTTATCCAAGGTGCCGGAAATTACAATTTATTTTTGGATTATAAAAATTCTGACCACCGCGATGGGGGAAGCGACTTCAGACTTCTTGGTGTTTCATATCAACCCTTATGCCGCAGTGATCATGGGGGCATTGGGTTTTGCCGTGGCGGTGGTGCTGCAATTCCGGGTGAAGCGCTACATTGCCTGGGTCTATTGGCTGCTGGTGGTCATGGTCAGTATTTTCGGCACTATGGTGGCGGACGTGGCGCACGTGGTTTTGGGGGTGCCATATTATTTATCTACCTCGGTATTCGCTGCGGCGGTGATCGTGATTCTTATGCTGTGGTACCGCGTGGAGCAAACGCTTTCAATTCATAGCATTTATACGATGCGCCGAGAAATGTTTTACTGGTCTACGGTGCTGGCCACCTTTGCTCTTGGCACTGCAGCCGGAGATTTGACCGCTGCCACACTGCACCTGGGCTATCTGATTTCCGGCATTGTATTTGCCATTCTGTTTGTGATCCCCGGCGTCGGATACTGGTTGCTGGGATTTAACGACATTTTTGCATTTTGGTTTGCCTACATCATGACACGCCCACTGAGGGCTTCATTTGCGGACTGGTTTGATAAGCCGCGGAGCATGAGCGGTCTAGGCTATGGTACGCCGATTGTCAGTATTATTCTGACTTTCTTTATCGTGGTATTCGTGGCCTATGTTGCCATCACCCGCATAGATGTCGAACCGCGATCCGCTAAAACTGCCACCGCAATCTCGGAACAACTCGAAGGCGAAACGTAATCGCGGCAAGTGCGCGGGAGGAAAACATCAGTTTCAGTCCGAGCTTCACGGAGCAAACATGAAGGATGTCTCGATGGTATTTTAATTGGGTGAGCCGTTGCCCGGTGCGCCACCTGACCAACGGGTGGACTACCGCCCAGTTGCGTCGGGGCTGATTGCCATAAGAGTTCTCACGGAAATATTGAAAGCACCCGTCAAAGACCTGCGTGTTTTCATCGCCCGGAGATTTGCACGATCGCAGCGCAGGCGGCCGGAACAAGCCGGTTACAACGGTCGTGGCGGGGGAGTTTCAGGGTTTGCCACTGGCCATGCCATGGCGAATGATTAGTAATTGCCGCACCACCGAGGGTGACGCCTTGCCGCGCTCCCACGTCGCCATGCGGTGCCCGCAGAAACATCACCCGGGCGCTATGCGCTGTAAAGTCATTAAAAGCAAGCGTTGCTTCCGCTGGGCGCGCATGGCGGCCATATTCGTTTGTTAATAATGGTCACGTATTGGGTTTTGGCCGTCCCCACCGCGTAGGCGGTAAGATTTAAATGATCCACGTTGGTCAACATTGCCGACTCCACGCGACCGTGGCGGCCGAGGTCAAACGCCCGGAAGGCATATCCCTTGGGGCGCACCTGATATCCCCCTGACCGGTCGAAAAAATTCTCCGGAACACGCACTTCGCGGGCTGGTCCCAATACCCAACGGTCGCGTTATCCGCCGGGCGGATCAAAAAACAGACCGCTTAGAACGGCGTTTTCCCCGCGGATCGGATCAAACCGCACGCGTACACTCCCATGGCACTCAAACACCATATACTTTCCTCCGGAAAAATGGGAGAACGCCTGCACAGGGGCCAGCAGCTTTTTGGTTCGCAGGTCTTCAATCGTGACGACCTCCTTGCGGTTCTTGTGGTCAAAATCTACCGCGTACAATGCCAGCCGATAGTTGCGTCGGTGTCGGAGCCGAATGTCCACCGCCGCCTGCGGGGCCTGGGGCGTCAAATCGGAATACAGTATCCCGGCGTTTCGATGATGCCGACCATTGCTAGAACTTGCCGCCAATGCCCGTAGATCGGAGCCATTGCTTGGCCACTGGGTTTTATGTGTCCAAAGACAATGAACCGACTTGACATAGCTGGGCAGATGTTCAATGTTCGCCTCCTTCGGGCCATCGGCGAACAGTACATATCCGTCGCGTCCATATACGCCACCCCAGTTGCCCTGCGTGATGGAGTCCTGCCCCAGCACCTGCACGGGATAAATAAACGGTTCATGCAGGAATGGCGGCGTATTCCCACGGTATGAAATCGTCAGTGCATATTGACCGGATCGCACGTTGGTAAAATACACAAAATTGCGGCTTTGGGTTGCACCGCTGATTCCGGGACAGGCGGCGAAGCGGCCATCATGCCACGCCAGATGGCCATTGATGGTAATGGTCATGATGCGGCGGCCTACCTTGGGCACCCCGATGCGCGCCATAATCCCGGATGGAATTCTGTACTTGGCCGTACCACGGTTCACATTCAGCGACTCGGAAATGGTTCCATGCGGTGTGAGAGCGCTGGTTTTCACCCAAGTCAAGGTGCGGCCAAGATGTGGAACAATATCCACGGTGGCAAAGCCAGGGGTTATGGGTCGGAGGCCCGCAATCCACTGCGTAAGCCAGGTGGTACATCCGGAACTCCATGGATGGCAGAGGCTGGTGGGGCCGCATATTGTGCTGGGAATACCGCCGTTGGTGGGGATAATGCTATTCCAGCTTGGCCGGTAAGCTTCAAAAAATGTGGTGCCTCCATAGTTAATCTGTCCGCCCCAATCATCCAGCACGGTTTCCAAGGCCTCGTCCCATTGGTGTATCCGAGCCATCGCCTCCACCACGAAATATTCATTAAATGGCGAATACGCAAGGCGATCCAATCGATTGGCGAAACACCGGCGGTACAGTTCTCGCTCCTGCGCAGCGGTTGGGACGCCAGCATTGATGCCATCGCTGGCGGGATAAATGTTAACGGTCTGGACCCAGCTTGACTGGCGCTGAATCTTGGCGGCATACTCATCGGCGATTGTTGTGTACTGTGTCTGTAAAGTCTTATTCCCGGCCGTGCCGGCCGCCCACGCAAAACGCCGGCAGGTCTCCACAAACAGCATCCGATAGGCTTCTCGCGTCTGTGGGTTCTCGGCACTGGCGAATCCACCCAATCGGTCGCCCCACCCGTAAAATGCGATATGTGGATGGGCGAAATTGGTGGCGGCCCTTGCCAGCAGCGTTTTTACAAGCGGGTAATAACGCTGCAATTCCGCAGCATCGTCCGTATAGCGGTAGTAATCCACCAGACTCAATATCCAATACAAATAATAGCTGGCAATGCCATTACCCTTGCCGGCGGAGATATTAAGATTGCGCTTAACGAAATTGAAATTCCCAAAAGCCGTCATGGCTGTGGACTGCGCAATGTGGGCGTCGCCCACCCAGGAGATGCGATCTCCCCGATCCATCAGAATAGCCCCGAAATAATGGTGCAATAGATTCAGCTTTACCGTGTAGGCACCTGTGTACCATATCCGGGTGAGCATTGGATTGCTGCAGGAAAAACTGCCGTTGTAATTGGTGGGCTTAATCTGGCAGACCGCCCGTATGGCAGTAATATGCCAAGGCTTGCCGGAAAAGCTTTTGATGTAAATCCAGCCAAATCGCACGCCTTCATAGTATTGCGGGTTGAGCTTAAGCCGATATGTATCGCCGATTTTCTCAGGCACGCCGATGGCATGGTTGGGTTCGTGCGCGGGTGCCTTGAACTCGCTTACACCCATCTTGATCGTGCCGCCGTTAAAATCGGGACTGTCAAATTCGATCCATGCGGCGCTTTCCGTGCCGAAGTCCACACGAATGGCACCCACCCCTTTGACCGTGATATTGCAACGACTGGTGGTTACAGATTTCAGATCGGCGAAAGACTTGGGCGTGCGTGTACTGACCGCCAACGGGCGCAAGACATAAGCTTGCAGTCCATCAGAGGCGCTTGGATGTCGCCAGCGATACGCCACCAGCGGATCGGGAGAAAGTGGTACCGGCGGAGCGGAAAATGAGCCTCCGTGCAAAGACGGATATGGCTCAGGAATTGGAGAAGCTTTGGATACCAGATGATATTGAGGCAGACCGATCATCCGCGAGGCCTGGCCTCGCGACGCCTGTCCGCCGAGCATGGTCAACACCAGGCACGTGGCGAAAGTGATCAGAATACCAGGTAGAATGAGCCTGCGGTGTTTCATGTTTATTCCTCATGTGTTTCTAGCCTTCAAAGGATCAGGCTTCCATGCCTTATCCCGGTTTCACGGCCGCGTTGGAACGGCACATGGAATGTTCCGGTTGCCCGGTGTGTCCCGCCGCGAATTCCGTGCCTCCATCGGCCAACTAATGATAACGCCCGGAAGGTTCCGCATTGCCGGGGGTGCCGTGAAAACCTTATAATATCATCCGCAAACAATGCAAGTATAATGGTAGCGAATCTCGCGGTACAGGTGCAGTGTATGCGATATACTGTTTCAATAGAAATGTCACTTCATGGGGGGGAAGTCAAGCCTGCGCAGCGCAGGGGCGGTGAGCGCGGCGAACTGTTAAAAAATCAGATTGTTGTTTAAACTGCGTTCGTGTCGGAAACCCGAAAGGATCAACGTATGAAGATTATTCGATTTACTGATGCTCATGGGCAAATCCATTGTGGAACTGCAGAACGCGATGGGCAGTTCCGTTTAATCACCGGCGATCTGTTCGGATCGTTTGCGCTCACCGATCAGCGTGTACGCCCCGCAAAATTGCTCGCTCCGGTTCAGCCAGCCGCGATTTTCTGTATCGGTTTGAATTATCGGCGGCACGCCGCGGAAACGAACGCCCGCATCCCGGAATTTCCGGTGTTGTTTATGAAAAATCCCGCGGCGGTTCAGAATCCCGGCGATCCTGTGGCATTGCCGCGGCATTTGGCCAGCGATCAGGTGGATTATGAATGTGAATTGGCTATTGTCATTGGACGAAAGGCCAAAAATGTTCCTGCCGCCGAGGCGCTGGATTATGTACTGGGGTTTACCGCCGCCAATGATGTTTCCGCGCGTGACTGGCAAATTCAGCGGGGCGGATCACAATGGTGTCGGGGAAAAACATTTGACACTTTCTGCCCGCTAGGGCCGGCGATTGTTACGCTGGACGAAATCGGCAATCCGAACAGTTTAAGCATTCAGACGCGCGTAAATGGTGAAACACGGCAACAATCGAATACCGCGGACATGATTTTCTCGGTGGAGGCCATTATTGAATTTCTTTCCGGATCTACGACACTGCTGCCTGGAACGGTGATTTTAACCGGCACGCCGGAAGGCGTGGGCATGGCACGGAAACCGCCGCTGTGGCTTAAACCGGGCGATCAGATGGAGGTCGAGATCGAAAAGATCGGTATTCTTGCCAATCCGGTTATTGCCGAAGCGGTATGATTTACCGTGCGTCGGGGAACGCATAACGGCGCGTACTTGAGGCCTATTGCGGCATACCCTAAAATCTATGGGCAGATCCAGCGCTTGAACGCGTGAATACGGATTGGCGAAGACTGGGACATGGCCGATGATGACCATGGCCATAAGAGAGTGTTTTAAAGATTAGAAGATGAAATATGCCAAAAGCGAAGAGCACAAAAAGTGTCAAAACACCTGCAAAATCCCCCTCGCATGCCACGCCCGCCAAGGCTTGGCAAGCGCGGATCGGCGATGCGGCTGATCCCCTGGCGGAAAAATTTGTAGAGTCCATTTCCTTTGATTATCGCCTGGCCGAGCACGATATTCGAGGGTCCTTGGCGCATGCGGATATGCTTTGCGCAAAGGGGATGATTTCCGCATCCGACCTTGCGGCCATCCGCAAGGGCTTGAACAGTATTCTAGACGATATACGCTCCGGCACATTTGAATTTGATCTTAAGCAGGAAGATATTCACATGGCCGTGGAGGCCGCTTTGATTCAACGTGTGGGTGATCCTGGCCGCAAGCTTCACACGGCACGATCCCGCAACGATCAGGTTGCACTGGATATCCGCCTTTGGTGTGTGGCCGCAATAGATCGTGTTGCTCAACTTCTTACCGAATTGCAGCGGGCGTACGTAGCTCTGGCCCAGCAGGACGGCGGAGTGGTCATGCCGGCCTATACCCATTTGCAGCGAGCGCAGCCCATACTTTTTGGCCATGAACTTCTAGCGTATGTGGAAATGTTTCAGCGTGATCGTGATCGACTGGCGGATTGCCGCGTTCGCACCAACATCAGTCCGCTAGGCTCCGGCGCGGTGGGTGGCAGCACGCTGCCCATTGATCGCTTGCAGGTGGCAAGGCAACTGGGGATGCAGGACATCACCGCAAATTCCCTGGATTCCATCAGTGATCGGGATTTTGTCGTGGAGTTCGCCTTTGCGCTTTCCATGATTGCCATGCACTTATCACGCTGGGCGGAACAGTGGATTTTGTACAGCTCCACCGAGTTTGATTTCATTCGTATTGCCGATCAGTATACCACCGGCAGCAGTATGATGCCGCAGAAGCGCAACCCGGACATGCTGGAATTAATTCGTGGCCGCACCGGCGGCGTGTATGGCCAGCTTGTGGCGCTTCTAACCATGTTGAAGGGACAGCCACTGGCGTACAACCGGGATATGCAGGAAGATAAACGTTGGCTCTTTGCGGGGTTTGATTCGGTGGAATTATCCCTGCAGATCGCCGCGCCTATCGTAAAAAGCGCCGCCATCAAGCCGGAATCCATCGCCTGCCGCTTGGATGAAGGATTTTTGGATGCCACGGTTCTGGCGGAGTATCTGGTTCGGAAGGGTGTGGCATTCCGCACGGCCCATCAGATTGTGGGTTCCATGGTGGCGCATTGCGAAAGTCAGTCTCTGACCCGGCTTATGGATTTGCCGCTGGAAACCATGCGGAAATTATCACCGGAAATTGGGGCTGATGTTATGACGGTATTAGGTGCGGCCAATGTCGTCGCGGCGTATCAATCGGCAGGAGCCGGCGGAAAAAAACAGTTGGCGGTGCAACTGAAACATTGGAGCAAGGTGCTGGGGAATAAATAACCGACTATCAGGAACGCCGGGGTACGTACCATGGGTAGTGAAATGGAACCTAACGATGAGATTGTTTCGCGGCAAAACGAGCTGTTCGACCAGCTCGCGAATATTCCGCCGGTCGAAGTATCAGGCGTCGTTAGCCACGCGGGCGTAACTGGTGGCATGATTGGACGCCAGCGATTGTGGACCGTTCGGTTTTCATTGGCGGCGTGGCGGATCGCGGGGGGCGAAATAAGGTCGAATGCATTAGCGGTAACGCGCAGTGCGACGGAAGGCGAATTAAGGGCTTTGCAGGCTTCGGTCGCTGCGTTGGCCGTGGTGCGAATACGAGCCCGGGTAGCCGCCGATCAGAAGTCAGGTGAGTGGTGTGCGCTCCTTGAAGAGGTATTCGGTCCCGACGAGGGCGACCTTGCGTTAAAGGGTTTTGCCGAACAGCTCAATACTCCCGTAAGGTACCAGGATTCCTTCTTCGGAATTATGACTCTGGACCGGCGGGTGGGCTGGTACTCTGTTGAATGCTCTTGGAATGGGTGCCCCGCGAAGCTCATGGTGCCGACCGATGATGCGGGGTCCCCTGCCGAAGGCCTTCTGACCGCTCGTCGCCTCTGGGACGATCAGGCACATTGGGATCAGCGCGTCAAGGACTGCGCACTGCTACGGCTGCTACCACTAAAAAATGAATGTTGGAGCGACGCACACGAGGGGCCATTAAGTGCGAGCGAATTCCGAGGCCGAATGCGGTTGGAATCAGTGACCGCGCATCCGGACGGTTTGTTTGATTTTTGGTTCAACGATGGCGATTTGTTCTCTGGTCATGCGATATGCACCAGCGGAGATCTGACAAACGGGCCGGCTACCGTCGACATTTGTGGTTAGCCCAGTTTCTAGAGATCGTTTCGGAAGTCGGCGAGCGCCCATCCCCGATGTTGAAAGGCTTGCGCGGCGAGTATGGAGACCCGGACCCGCCAATTCAATAACTCTCCTGCAACGCCGACGAGATGCCCGCCGAGCGCATGGACCTCGTTTCACGAGGCTTTTTCGACCAACGACGAGCGGAATTAAATCAGACGGCGGTGTGTTTGAGGGGGAAGCTTCAGAGGAACATGCCCACCTGTCGAAATACACGATTCCAATTGCCCCATGCGAATTGTTCAATGGCGGTATCGGTAAAGTTGGCGGTGGCGAGGGCATCACATATTTTTCCTAAATCGGCGGGCCGGCGAATACCGGTGGGTAAATCAAGTGCGGAAAAGCCGCCATCCATGTCAGATCCTAAACCGATGATGTCAGTGCGGCCGACCAGTTCAACGATATGTTGAATATGGCGAACCACATCCTGTATCGCAGCGGTGCCAGTGCTAACTAGAAACCGGGAAAACAGATTAATGCCAATCACGCCCTGCGCGTTTGCCAAGGCTTTGATCTGCGCATCGGATAAGTGTCTTTCCGGATGTTTTTTTCCCGGCAACAGACTGCGGCAGTTGCTGTGTGATGCAATCTTGGGGCGCGATGTTGTTTCCATAACGGTCCAGAACGCTTGTTCGGACAAATGCGACACGTCATGCACCATCTTTAATGCATCAGCGCGATTCAGCAGCGCGATGCCATCGGCGGTGACATCACCGCCTGATTGATCGCCCCCGGCCCAGCGTGTTCCATTCACCCATGTCAGGGCCAGGATGCGTATTCCACGGCGATAAAAATCATCCAGATCATTCACGCTGCGAATCCCAGCGCAGCCTTCCAGCAGGAGCAATAATTCAAGCTTTTCTGATGGTGTTTTTCGCGGTCGGTCCATCAGAATCACGTGGCCATCGACATGCCATTGATCATACCGGTTCAGTTGTCGCACTGATTGCTCGTAGGCCTCCTGCGGTGAACTGTAACACCATGAGCCATTAATATTTTCACCGGAGTCATCCCGCGTGCGCGGTTGGACAAAAACGGTGGCCACCGCGCGGCGCACGCGGCTATCCGCTAAAGATTTTAACGTCACGGCTGCTGGGCTATCCGATCCGCGCGGTGGATCATTCAACATGTCCCGGCCGGTTTCCGCCAGATACGCCAGATCCAAATGAGCGTCAAAAAAGCTCGGCGGACTCATGACTCATCACTGCCCAGAATGCTGATAATCTCATATTCTCCGATGACCGGCAGACTGGCGTAACTATCGCCGGCGACATGCAGCAGTCCCAGCAAGGCCAGTAAGGTAAAGCCCAGCCAGATCAGACCGCCCACAAGAGATGTCAGATACACCATCGCCGATAAATGCAGTAATGGATAACCCAACAGCAGGACAGTTTTACAAGCCGCCCAGACGACCATTTCCAGCGTAAAGAGCATCAACCCCTGATTGGCGTGATGTCGGACAAATTTTGAATGCAGGCCGAATATCATAGGTATTACTACTAAAGCACCCAAATAGGACAGCAAAGCCATACCCTTGTTTTTGCGAATGTCTTCTTCCTCTTCGGCGGCAGCCTGCTTTTTCAACTGCGCCGCTTCAACATTATCCGTTGGGGATGATACTGGCGAGGAAACTACAACGGTGGGGGCCTCCGCGCTCCGCGTTGCTGGGGCTGCGGCGGGTTTAGCGGGTTGCGGCTTAAGATCATAATCGTTGGCGTCGCTCATGGTATCGTCTCCGATGCAGGTTTCACATACACGGAATTATAGCGTTATGGGTGGAAAATATCAGATTAATCGAGCCACGCCCTGCTGATGGCGGCGGCTGATCTGTTGCTGCATATATTCAAATACTTTCCGCGCCTGCGGAATCTGATGGAGTTCCATCAGCGGCGTGACCTGATCATTGCTGCGAATTTCGATGGTGCCTATGCCCAGCATCCGCTGAATAAAC
Organism: Planctomycetota bacterium; assembly: GCA_021819825.1. Lineage (GTDB taxonomy): Bacteria > Planctomycetota > Phycisphaerae > WQYP01 > WQYP01 > JAMDCX01. The sequence continues at coordinate 29,604 of JAKAEZ010000001.1, read as the reverse complement.
CCTTGCCGCAGTTGAATATCCAACACACTGCTAAGCGAAATCCAGTCAATTTGTTTGGTGAATATGCCGCTTTGGGTTTCCACACGATCGGCGTTAATCAGACATCGGCTATTACGGGAATTCAAGTAAATAAGAAAGCCCGCAAAGACATCTACGGTTAATACCACGGCAAAAATAATAGCTCCATAGGCTCGCAGCATCGGTATCTTGTAAGTTCCCGCGGAAATAATCAGCACGATGGTGCATGTCAGATAGCGAAAAAAATTATCCCATTGCGAAACCGAAACATCAAACACCGCGTCCGCCATAGTTTGCTCGGCGGGATCATCCTTGGCCGCAATTTCGGAATCCGCTGGTGCGGCCGGCGCGGCGGGGGAGTCCACAAATTCACCGCAGTATCGGCATTTGCGAGCGATGCGGAGAATCATTTCTCCACAGGAGGGGCAGGGACGTTGCGCTTGGGCGGGAGCTGCGGCCGGCGCGGTTGTCGGCACTGGCACACTAGCCGCGGGCGTGGCGGCCACAGGAATCAATGTGCGGCTGCACATGGGGCAAATCAGGTGGCGGCCCAGCCGCTGGGATGGAATTTCCAAATCATGTCCGCAAACGCAACGCGCCTGATAAAGTTGTGGAGGTGTATCCATGGCCCATGCCCCGATTCTTATCCATACCTGGAACTATCGCAGTAATGCCGCATTAAGAATATCCACGCGCCCGCGCACGCCATAGGCGTGAATCCCAGTGATAATAAACTCCAATACCTTAACCTGTTTTACCGAAAGTAAAACCGGCGGCAATAATTCCCCGGACCTTAATATGCCGGAAGTATAAACGGTCTTGCCGTCCGCCTGTACCACAACCTTGCACGCCCCCCAGGGGCGCGAAGATTGGTCCATGGCCGGAATAAACGTCAGCTTGCTGTATTTATCCGCCAGGTTGTATATCAATCGCGCTGCCACATGCGTGCCTAGACCGTGCCTGAAGACCCGGCCGTTTACCTTCAGCCGGCGCAGCACACAGTTGGCATTCTTTACCAAAGGCCACGGCGTTCCAACATACGGTGTCTGAACATATTTTTGCGGGGCAAGGTCGGTAAGCCAGGTAAGGTTTCCACCACGTATGTCAATGCGTTGAATCATGCCGACTCCGCAACTGAGCGCCGCAAGGGATGGAACGGTAAGAACCAGCGTAGTGCCGCGCCAAGCAACGGCCGATGCGGTCACCATCGTGCCGTCGCTGAAGGTGATGCCAACGCGCGGGCCGCGGTAAATGCTTGGTGCCAGCGTTTTGGCCAGATTAATCGTTGCGATGCGGACCAGAGGAATGCTGATTGTTCCCAGCGTACTTTTCCATTGCACCGCCTGAGGCAGGATTTGCAGCATGGCACCGGAGAGTTGGTCGCCGTTGATAAATTGTAGATGATCATGCGCGATTCCGTGAAGCAGGGGGGTATTGCGCCGGCGGGTGAGTCCGGCAACATCATCTATCGGCACACTTATTTTGCCAAATATCAGGGAGTCGAAGGCCATTTTTCCCCCGCTGGTTCCCACCGGATTCCCCGCCAAAACATCCCCGGTACGAAGGTGCAGCCACCACGGTGATGGGCGGGTATTTCGTGCCGGTACCGCTATATCCCTACGACTCAGGCTTAATATTTCCCGCGTGGTAAGATTCACTGTTTTGCCCGCCGCCAACAGCCTCACGCGGCCCGCTGACGTCCATAGACTAACCTGTGTTGAAGCCATCGATTGTATTTTGCCCCGCGGTGTCAGAGCTGCCAGTCGCACTCGCCACAGCGGTGCTCTGATGGCCGGGGCCGTGCCAGGTTGCGCAACAAGCGAGGGGGCTGCGTAAAAGAAGCCACCAACGACTAAGAGAGTGAAGATCAGTCGATAAAATCCACGACGATTCAACGGTTCCTCCAGCCTATTTCTGCAATATCGGCAGATATCTGTCGGGAATCTGCAGAATAATTAAGGCCATGGCCGTAGCGTAACTCTGGCCCGCCCCGCCGGTCCAGTTACCGGCCGTTTGCTGCCGCTTCATCAGATCACCACTGACGGCGGGCCACCATTTGGCCCAATATTTTCCTCCGGCAAGAAACATGGCCTGCGTACCATAATAGTTGCCGTAGAAATAATTTCCCTGGTTATTCTGCGGCGTTCCCGGCAGGCACTCCATGAGGTAATGCACTCCGTTGCCAATAGCCGAGCCGCGATAAATACCCGCATACAGCAGCGCCGCCACGCCCGCCGCCGAACGCGGAAATGCCGATCCACCCATATTGAGCATATAACTGAATCCGCCGTCCGCGTTTTGCAGGCGATGAACAAAACTGATGGCCTTGGTGATGGTGCGCTTGGGAACTGCGATGCCGGCTTCACGCGCGGCGCGCAAGGCCATGACCTGGCAGATAGTCACGGAGATATCCGCATCCATCGGCACGGGTTGGTATCTCCATCCACCCGCGGCGTTTTGCGCGTCAATAATCAGGCGGATGGCCCGTTGCAGCTTTTCATGCAGATCCGGCGCATGCGATTGACCATAAATCTCGGCCAGAAAAAGGGTGGCAAATCCCTGCGAATACATGGGATCGGCATCTGTTGGACCAGCGATCAGTCCGGAGCGCTGGCAGTGATCAAGTATATAGCGTAGAGCACGAGAAACATTCTGGGCATACCGCCCCTGCCCCGGCAAATTGCCGCCGGCGACAAACGCCAAGCCGCCCAAGGCGGTAATGGCGGTGGTACCTGAATCAAATGATCCGTTGGCGTTCTGCCGAGCGGCCAGCCACTTCAAACCGCGGCGTACCGTTTGCCGTACTTGCGGCGTAATTTCATTCCGCAGCGGGCTGGTTTGTCCGGCTACGAACGTGGAGTTCTCACCTGCAGCGCGGGCGGTTGTGGGGATCGCCATGCACACGATCATCGCCCCGGTCAACGCACAAAGTACCGCGGGGCGCAGTCGTTGATACGGTAATCGTAGACCAACCGGTTTATGCAATCGGCCGGTGAATAGCGCATGGCACGGAAAAACGTTTGGGATAAGATCATTGAGCCATCGCTGAGTCATGCCGTTACGCTCCGGAACCTGCTGGGCAATCCATGATGATATTCTACTCTGGTTGACGCTTTGCGTATAATCAGCAAACTATTTGTTCCGGCTTTTTTGTCCCGGCGGGGCCAAAGCGGAATGAGGTTGTGCCAAGGAGGCGAAATGCCCGCAGATAAAAAATTCACCATCGGGATTATGCAGATGCGCTGCGAAAAAGATCCCAACGCCAATCGGGATCATACCGAGCGGCAAATACGTCAAGCCGCGAGCCTGGGTGCTAACGTGATTTGCACCCAGGAATTATTTTGTTCTGAATATTTTTGTCAAACCGAATCAACGGAACTGTTTGATCTGGCGGAATCAATTCCCGGTCCCAGTACCCAGCGCTTCAGTAAATTAGCAGCGGAGCTGCATGTGGTGCTGGTGATCTCTCTTTTTGAAAAGCGCACTGCGGGAATCTATCATAATACCGCCGTGGTTCTTGATGCTGACGGCACGCTGCTGGGGATGTATCGCAAAATGCACATTCCGGATGATCCGCTGTTTTATGAAAAATATTACTTCACGCCCGGTGATCTGGGGTTCAAAGCGTTCCAAACTCGTTTTGGACGCATTGGGGTACTGATCTGTTGGGACCAGTGGTTTCCGGAAGCGGCAAGGCTTACCGCCATGCAGGATGTTCAGGTGTTGTTTTACCCCACAGCCATCGGATGGCACCCGGCGGAGAAAGCGGAATTCGGGGCCGCTCAAGTTGATGCGTGGCAAACGGTTCAGCGGTCGCACGCTATTGCCAACGGTGTCTACGTCGCGTCGCCCAATCGTATTGGGCATGAAGGCGCAAAAGGCGGGGGGCTGGAGTTTTTCGGCAGCTCCATCATTTGCGATCCGTTCGGCCGTTTTTTACAGCGTGGATCGGTGGATAAAGAAGATATTCTCATTGCGGAAGTGGATCCGAAACTGCAGGAAACTGTTCGGCGAAACTGGCCGTTTTTCCGAGATCGCCGAGTGGATGCCTATGCCGGATTAACCCAGCGATTTTCCTGATTCGCGCACAGATATAGTTTGTCTGAACGCATTTTTAACGGAACTGTCAATGACCGCTTCAAAATCAAACATAAAGAATTTATCCGAATCCGGTGCCGCCCCAAGCTTACGCAACCAAGGCTTCCAGATGCCCGCCGAATGGGAACCGCATGACGCCACCTGGTTGGCCTGGCCGCACAATCAGGAGGATTGGCCGGGAAAATTTACGCCCATTCCCTGGATTATCGCGGAAATTATCCGGCATATTGCATCCGCGGAAACCGTTCATCTGATTGTGGAATCGCAAAGCCGTATTGCCATCATACGGGACATTCTTAATAAATCAGGCGTTAAATTGTCGGCCGTTCGTTTTCATGTGTTGAAAACGGATCGCATCTGGACCCGGGACTCCGGCCCGATTTTTGTAAAAAAGCGCGGTACAACCTCGAGACGTATGGTGGCCCTTGGCTGGCTTTTTAATGCCTGGGCCAAATATGACGATTATCATCGCGATGCGCATGTGCCGGCGTATGCCGCCAAAGCTCTCGGTATTGCTATTCATAACCCCATGGCCGCAAGGTCCGATGGCAAAATCGTGCGTTTGGTTCTGGAAGGGGGCAGCATTGATGTCAACGGTGCCGGATGTCTGCTTACGACGCGGGAGTGCCTGCTTTCGAAGGTACAAAGCCGGAATCCGGGAATTTCCCGCACGGTGTTGGAACAGCACTTGTGTGATAATCTGGGCGTGGAAAAAATTCTATACCTGCATAGCGGCATCGTAGGAGATGATACCCACGGCCATATTGATGATACCGCCCGTTTCGTTTCTCCATCGGCCATTGTTGCATGTGTGGAACCCAATCGCCGCGATGCCAATCATCGGCGTATGGCGGAAAATATGAAATGCTTAAAGACAATGCGGGACACACGGGGCCGCAGTTTTAATATCATCGAATTGCCGCTGCCCGCACCGGTTTATTTTGATAAGCAGCGGCTGCCGGCCAGCTATGCCAATTTTTACATCTGCAACGCCGGTGTGCTGGTCCCGGTGTTTAATGATCCCGAGGACCTGCGGGCGCTGAAAATTCTGGAGAAATGTTTTCCCAATCGCAGCATTATTCCCATATATTGCCGCGATCTGGTATGGGGTTTGGGGACGCTGCATTGTATGACGCAGCAACAACCGCGATAATCATAAAGCTTGTTGTGGCGTCGCAACGGAAGCTGTATAGAAACGTTTGGAGTCTACATGCGAATTCTGGTAACCGGTGGAGCGGGATTTATTGGTTCAAATCTGGCCAAGTACCTGGCGGCACACGGACACAAGGTTGTGGTGCTGGATGATTTCTCATCCGGCGATTTTAAGAATCTCGTAAAATTCACGGGCGAAGTCTATACCGACCGCTGCGAAAACCCGCCCGCCGGGCGCTTCGACGCGATTTTCCATGAGGCGTCCATCACGGATACCACGGTGACCGATCAATGGAAAATGATGCAGAATAATCTTGAGCGATTCCGAACTATTCTATCCTGGGCCATGGTATGGAAAGCTCGCGTGGTTTGGGCATCATCCGCCGCAACCTATGGCAATCGACCCGCTCCCATGCGAGAAAGTGATGAACCATCCCCATTAAATGTTTACGGCTATTCCAAACTCGCCATGGAGCGCTTGGCCGCCAAGTGGCACGGAGATTCGCATCTGCCGATCGTTGGCTTGCGCTATTTCAATGTCTACGGCCCCGGCGAAGCTCACAAGGGTAAATTTGCCTCCATGATTTATCAGTTAGCCCAGCAGATGAAGGCCGGCAAACGCCCCCGGATATTCCATGACGGTAATCAGCGGCGAGATTTTGTCTGGATTGACGATGTCATTCAGGCCAACGTGAAGTCACTGGAAGCTGAAGGGTGTCACATACTTAATGTCGGCAGCGGCGTATCGGAATCTTTCAATGCCATTATCGCGGAATTAAACCGCGTTATGCACACCAATCTGCAACCGGAATATATTGATAATCCCTACAGCTTTTTTCAGAATCATACCGAAGCCGATATTACTGCCGCCCGTACCATTCTTGGCTATTCACCCAATGTAGGATTTGTTGAAGGTGTGCGGAATTATTATGGTTCAGGAGCTATGTGATGACCTGTAAATCATTAATGATAACCGCTGTGGCTGCTTGCCTGGCGCTCGCGCTGGCCGGTTGCCGCAATCCACCCCCATCCACCGCGCTAAAAAGCAATTCACCTGCTTTGCGGGGGATCAAATCATGGGTGGACGCCGGTGCCGGTCAATACAATGCCGCATTTACCGGATCACTGGATTATGACAATCATGTCAGCGCCATTGTCGGACATCTGGACCTGATTAATGCCTATCGTTTTACGCTTACATTGCAATCGACGGATGGGCGATATGCATTTATCGTGCATCGCAATTGGGCGGGCACACACTTTTTGGTTCAGCCGCGCCGGTCCGATCTGGCATTGGCAAGAGCCATTGGAGAAGGAATTTCCCTGGCCTTTCGCCGACCGGAGGGACCATGGCATGCCGCAGTTAAGGCCTCGGGCGATGTCGTGGTATATAAGGACGCCAATGACAATCGCTTTCTATGGAATTTCGCCGTCAGCCCAAATGGTCTGCTTCCGACCCACCTGAGCGTAAAAACACCGTCCGGGGCAAATTATGCCATCATGTTTAACAGCTCTACAGTAGGGGAGCCGGAATCGATGGTTATTTCGGATTCTGCGTTAAACTATATCTTGCATTTACGACAGCGTACAAATAGTGCAACATCCATCACCGCTCGCATTCCATAAATGCGGTAAAAAAAGAAAGACTTGATGATCGTGAATTTCCCCAGCGAACTGATCATGCAACACCCCTTTGTGGCAGGGGTGGCCGGAGTGTCTGCGGGCGCGGCGCTCGCGATCTGGTATGGCGTGTTATACTCCGGCAGCAATGTTGTAGCGCCGGTCATTAAAACCATTTATCCACACAAGGCCGTAGCACTTACCTTTGATGATGGTCCCACTCCCGGATTCACCGACCGCGTGCTTGATATATTGCGGCAGCAACATGCCCACGCCAGTTTTTTTCTCATTGGATCACAAGTGAAGCAGTATCCTGAACTGGTTCATCGAATGATTGCCGAAGGGCATACCGTCGGCAATCATACCTGGGATCATCACCATCACGGCGTGTGGCATGGTGAAGCGTATTGGCGGGATCAGTTGCAGCGCACCAGCGCCGCATTGGCGGAAATCATCGGTCGTGAACCGACTTTGTTTCGTGCGCCGATGGGATTTAAAACACCGCCGCAGGCCCGGGCCGTGCGTAAAAGCGCCATGCGTTATATCGCCTGGCGTGTGCGCGCATGGGATACTTTAAAAATCTCGCCGCGCACCATTTGCCGAATCGTCACATCACAAATTCGCCCGGGAGATATTGTGACCCTGCACGACGGCCTTGAGCCGGCACGCAGAAATTGTTCGCAGGAATCCACCATTCAAGCCTTGCCGGAAATACTGAAAATTCTAAAATCCCGCGGCCTGGCTTCCCTGAGCCTCGAACAAGCCCTGAACTCCCCAGTGTATCAATAGCCAAGCCGCTACTGGCGATTCTCTACCATTCGTTCAAGCGCGAAGCTCCGCGCTGTTTCCAGTGCTTTTTCAATCATGTGGGCGTCTTTTCCACCGGCCATGGCCATCTGCGGGCGGCCTCCGCCGGTTCCGCCGACCACGGGTGCCACAGCTTTTACCCAATCGCCGGCACTGATTTTATGAATCAATGAATCACTGACCGCGGCGACGAGATTTACCTTGGGCGGAAGGAGATTGCCTTGTTTGTCGGTTTCTGTAATGGTCGAGGCCAACAGCATCGCGACCGGGGCCGGGTGGAGTTTCTTTTTCACGCCATCGACCGCTGCACGCAACGCCGGCACATCCGCATCAGGCAGTTGCCCGATAATTACGTGGTTGTCCGCGATACGCTGCGCCTGATCCAGCAGTATGGTGATGGTGCCGTTGAGGTCCGTATTACCGCGTGATAATGCCTCTTTTTTCTGTTGTTGTTTGACACGTTCCTGGATTTGCGATGCGGCACGAAGCGCGCGGCGGCGGGCAAGCAGGGGAAGTGCCGGGTCTCTCCCCGCCTCCTGCAGGGCACCAGCCAGCTTTGCTTGATCTTCCACGCTGCCTGCGCCGCCTTGACCTGTCGCAATCAGCGCTTCTACGGCAGTGGAATGGCGACGGGCGGCTTGCGCAGCAGCTCCTGTGACGGCCACGAGTCGGCGAACGCCTTTGCTGACAGATTCTTCAGCTATGATGGCGAATTCCTCCGCGTCGGAGGTACTGCCTATGTGCGTCCCGCCGCAGAATTCAATGGAGTATTGCCGCCACGCCGGATTTTCCGGATTAGCCAGCAACTCGGATACAGGAACGCCAACGGAAACAACCCGCACCATCGGCGGATATTTTTCACCGAAAACGGCGCGAAGCGAGTGGATCTTTCGGGCTTGCTCAAGCGGCGCTACATCAGTGTAGACCGTCAGCTTTTTGCCGATAGCCTCCTGCACCAGCGCTTCGACCTTTTCAAGCTCATGATCATCCAGCACTTTGGGTTGCACGAAATCAAAACGCAGTTTATCGGCATCCACCAGCGAACCTTTTTGCTCCACATGGTCGCCCAGCGTTTCGCGCAAGGCCCAGTTGGCCAAATGCGTCGCGGTATGATTTTTTTCAATGCGCTTCCGTGCGTTAAATACCGACGCGCTGGCCGAATCGCCGCGATGGATGGTGCCATGTTTTAAACGGCCGATATGCAGCACATATCCGCCAAGTTGCCTTACGGATTCCACCACAAATGTCGTACCCGAGTCGGTCTTTATTTCTCCCTGATCGCCGATTTGACCGCCCATTTCGGCATAAAAATTAGTCCGGTCTAAAATTAGCGCTATGCTGCCGGATTCATCGGCGGTTACAGATTCTCTCAGGCGCTGGGCATCCCAAATACCCACAATGTGCGTGCGCAGGGGGCGGTGGTCATACTTCGCGTGGTCGTCGGTGGGTTTAATGCGCAGGGCGGGTAATTCCGCCAGAATTTCCGGCGGCATATCCGTCAGGCCGGAACTTGCTGCCTTGCCTCCCAACCGGGCTTTCTCCCGCGCTTGCTGCATCAGCAGGTCATAGCCATACTTATCGACGCCCATGTTCTGTTCTTGCGCCATGATCTGCGTGAGATCAATCGGGAAGCCAAAAGTATCATGGAGTTTGAACGCATTTTCCGCGGAAATCATGGTTGGTTTGAGCTTTTCAGCCCGGGCCTCGTCGGCGGCCAGTTGGAAAAGTTCCAAGCCGCGGTCCAATGTGCGACTGAAACCGCGCTCTTCATCTTCAATAATGTCAGCGACACGCTTGGGGTTGCTTGCCAATTCCGGAAACGCCTCGCTCATGGAACTGACAATCACGGGCACCAGTTGATGCAGAAATGGCTCACGCATCCCCAGGTTCTGTCGTCCGAAGCGCACAGCTCGACGCAAGATGCGCCGCAATACGTAGCCGCGGCCGTCGTTTCCGGGAACGGCTCCATCGGTGATCGCGAACGTCAGGCAGCGGATATGATCCGCGATAACACGGAATGCGATATCCCGCGTCAAGGCTGGATTTTTTATCTCTTCACCGGAGCCCTGGTCCAGAGCCGGAAATATCCCGGAATATTCCTTGCCGGAAAGCTCCCCGATGGCCGTAAAGAGGGGGGTAAACAGGTCCGTAGCGTAGTTATCGCTTTTATCCTGCAACACCTGACATATACGTTCCAGGCCCATACCGGTATCCACGTGCTGGGCCGGTAAGGTCGTGAGCCTGCGGTCCGCACCGCGGTTGTACTGAATAAATACCAGATTCCATATTTCCATGACACGCGGATCGGTGCCATTGACTTGCGGGCCGCCGGTCATGTCCGCCGTGCGGTCAATAAATATCTCGGTGCAGGGGCCGCAGGGCCCCGTCTCTCCCATTTCCCAGAAATTCTCATCCACAAACCGGTGGATGTGATGATCTGGTAAGCCGGCGATCTGTTTCCACAGTTGTGCCGCCTCGTCATCCGCCGGCACATTGTCCGCCGGATTGCCCGCGTAGACCGTGACATGCAGTCGCAGCGGATTGATCTGCCAAACTTCGGTTAAAAGTTTCCAGGCCATTTCGATTGCTCCGGCTTTAAAATAATCGCCGAAGCTCCAATTGCCGAGCATTTCAAAAAAAGTGTGATGCCGGCGTGATCGTCCCACGTCATCCAGATCATTATGTTTTCCCCCCGCACGGATGCACTTTTGCGTATTGGCCACACGCTTCCAAGGGGCGGTGGCGGTGCCGAGAAAATAAGGTTTGAATTGATTCATCCCCGCATTGGTAAACAATAGTGTCGGATCATCATGCGGCACCACCGGACTGGACGGCACAAATGAATGGCCGTTTTGGCTGATGAAAAAATCAATGAATTGCTTGCGTATCTCACGCGATGTCATGCGCGTAACTCCTTTGAACCAAACTGGAATGGGGCATTCTATCAGCATGTGCGGAAAATTGCTTCCCCTGGCCCACCATGCCCCAACCGGCAATCGCGGATTGCTCAAATTTAAGTAACCGGAACTCGGGACATGACCATTTGAACGATGACCTCCGGCTCGCTCATGCGGCCTGTGCCGATCGTCCGACAGGCTTGCCACCCGGACTCCGGCCCGATCATCGCAATGTTCCGCGACCGCAGCATCGCCACATTGGCCTGCACCGCGGGGTTATTCCACATTTGCTCATTCATTGCGGGGGCCAGCAGCAGTTTTTCCGGTTGTGCCGCCAGCAGCAACGTACTTACCAGATCATCCGCCAAGCCGTGCGCGATTTTTCCGATCATGTTCGCCGTCGCGGGAGCAACCACAATCAAATCAGCACTTTGCGCCAGTTGGATATGCTGGGGATCGGCACTGTCTCTATTATTAAACAGATCCGTATGTACAGCATGTCCTGAAAGTGCTTCAAAGGTCAGCGCGCCGACAAATTTCAGCGATTGGGCCGTCATGGCCACATCCACCTTGTATTGATGTTGTGCCAATTGGCTGACCACATGGCATACTTTGTAGGCGGCGATTCCCCCACAGACACACACCAGAACCTTTTTCCGTGCGCTGTTCATGAGCCGTTTCCACTCCGGAATCGTGAGGCTAATTTCGGTGCCATCCTGCCGCAATGCCAACCGACGTGCTTATTTATGTCCGAGAGCCTCGGCGGGCTTTGTTATATTGCTTTTTTCAAAATCAATGCTGACTTTGCCCTGAAGAATTTCGTCCAGAACGACTTCCATGTCGCTACGGCCGTTGCGCTCTACCAGCGGTCTCTGGCCTTCGATCAGTTCTGCCAGACGGTGCTGCACCAAGGCGCAAAGTTTAAATCGGCCGCCCAGTTTATGTACAATTTCATCGCTTTTAATTGCTTCGATCATGTCGTAAATACTCCTGATTATATTCCAAGTGGCTATTGTGCCCATTTCAAAATTCAATTTTCCCGGCTACCGTACAACCGGAAGCCCGCTGTGATCACCTTTGTACCGCTTTGAGTTGGCTGATCAATTCAGCGATGGTCTCATCCAGCACACGGTTGACCACTTTAATCCGGTACGCCCCGGATTGCTCGGCGATGGCAATTTCCTGTTTGGCCTGCCGAAGTCGTGTTTCAATAACCTCCGGTTCATCGCGCCCACGTTCGCGTAACCGCCGGGTTAATTCCTCTTCGCCTGGCGGTAGAATAAACACGCCTACGGCTTGGGGAAACATTTTGACAATCTGAATACCACCCTGAATGTCTATTTCCAGCAGTACCGTTCGGCCCATCGCCAAGGCATCCAGCACGGGTTGCCGTAGCGTACCGTACCAATGCCCAAACACCCTAGCATATTCAAGAAATTCATTGTTTGCAACACGCTGTTGAAATTCATTCTCATTTACGAAAATATATTTCTTTCCCCATTGATCCTGCGGCTTACCCGCCCGCGTCGTTGCCGACAGGGCGAATTGGGCCGGCAGGTCCTTAGCCAAACGGTTACATACCGTAGATTTCCCCACACCCGAAGGCCCTGATACAAAAATAAGCAACCCTTGTGTGCCGTTTTCCATCAACTGAATTCCGTGCCTGGTAATGAGTAAATCCGGGTTTGACATTTCTTACCCGGGACGCTTGAGGCTATTCCACGTTCTGCACTTGTTCCTTGATTCGGTCAATAATGCCCTTAATCTGCATGCAGAGCTTTGCGATCTTGCCATCGCTGGCTTTGCTGCCGATGGTATTGGCCTCCCGCAGCATTTCCTGGGCGATAAATTCCAGCGTGCGGCCCACCTGATTTTCCTTTTCCGCCAAACCCACAAAATGCTCCAGATGCCCAGAAAGCCGCGAAATTTCTTCGCTGATATCCGCCCGCTCGGAAAATAATGCCACTTCCCTTAAAAGATCCGCATCAGAAAGTGACAGTTTGGCATCACCCACCAGTTGCATCACGCGAGCCCGTAATCTCTGATGGTATTGCTGCGCAATCTGCGGAGCCTGCTGCCGAATGGTTTCAAGAGCGATGGCGATTTCGTCGAGGTGCGATTTTAAATCCTTCCAAAGCGCTTCGCCTTCGCGCTTGCGCATTTGTACAACCTGCCCCAACGCATCGGCGGTCAGGCGGTTAATGACCTCACGCCGGTGCTGGTGATCCGGTTCGGCGGTTCCACGGTTGGGCGATTCGCATACCCCGGGCAAAAGCAGCAATTCTGTAAGGTCAATGGTCATCGGGGCCGGAGAATCCTTGGCCTGACGTGCTAAATCCTGCATTTCTTTAAGGTAATATTGTGCCGCCTCCCGATTCACCACCGCCGCTGTGCCCGCCGGCAGCACCACGGTCACGGTAACATTTATTGACCCGCGGCAAAGTTGCTGCCGCACCAGTTTGTCGATTTCGGCCTCACAGTCCGCCAGTTCGTCGGGCAGGCGAATAGAGGCTTTAAGGAATCGGTTATTGACCGAACGAATTTCCACCTGGCAGAAAAAATTCTCCTCTTCCAGGCTCGCTCTGCCATAACCGGTCATGCTGATGATCATTTGAACTCCGAATCCATCACGGATGCGTCGCCGCCGGTTTAGCGTTTGTGGCGTTTCCGGCCGGAACTTTCGTTGCCACGGTCGGCTTGGAAGTCTTGGTTCCGGTGGTAGCCGCGGCCGGTGCCGCAGTCGGTGTTGTGCCTGCCGTCGTCGACTTGGTGGTTGTCATGGCACCCTGGGTTGTCGCCGCCGGGCGCGAGGCGGCGACGGGCGTTTTTCCCTGCACCATCCAGTTTAATCCAATCGCCAGAAACATAAACAACACAAAAAGCACCACGGTGATCGTGGTAAATACGTCACCGGTTTTCGTGCCAAAGGCCGAGCCGCCGCCACCGGCACCAAACGCGCCAATCAGGCCGCCGCCGCGCCCGCGTTGCAGCAGAATGACGAAAATCATCACGACGCCCAGAAGCACCAGCAAGATGGAAAAAAATGTTGTCATGGACCTGTTATCCTTGAGCCGTCAGCTCGGTTACCCGTTGTCTTAATGTCCCGCTTGCGCGGCAATGGCGGCCTGCACAATACCCATAAATTCATCCACTATCAGACTGGCTCCGCCAATAAGCAGCCCATCAATATCGGCCTGCGCCAGAAGCTCGGCGGCGTTGGCTTTTTTTGCCGACCCACCATATTGGATGCGAATGGCCTGAGCCGTTTCATGGCCATATTTTTCCCCCAGTTTTGTCCGAATAAAACTATGGACTTCCTGGGCTTGTGCGGGAGTGGCCGTCAATCCTGTGCCAATGGCCCACACCGGTTCATAGGCGATAACCAGATGGCCACCTTCGGCGCTGGCGGCGGAAACATGCGCCAGACCCGCATCGAGTTGCCGACCAACAACTTCAACGGTCTTAAAGTTCTTTCGTTGTTCAAGCGTTTCGCCAACACACAGAATCAACTTCAGGCCTTCCGCCACAATAGCATGAGCTTTTTTGCCCACAATTTCGTCGGTTTCACCTAAAATATGCCGCCGTTCACTGTGCCCGGCCAGCACGTAAGTCACGCCCATTTCCCGCAGCATCCCCACGCTGACTTCCCCGGTGAAGGCACCTTTTTTCTCAAAATAAGCGTTCTGGGCACCCAGGGATACTTTTGCGTTAAGAACCGCGCGGACTGCCTCCAGGTGCACCAGCGTCGGGATGACACTGATTTCCACGGGGCAGACCGATGGTGTATGCCCGGCAATTTTAGAAGCTAAATCCACGCTTTCAGCGCGATCCAGATTCATTTTCCAGTTTCCGGCAATTAAATATTTTCGCACGTTTTTTATCTCCATTTATTGACGCAATACCTGTACGGGCACCAGCCACCACGCGGCAATCCGGCCGCTATTTTTTAAACGCGTACCTGCGCCATCTGGGGCACAGCGGCGGGTTCGGAAAAAGTCCGTCCCAGCACCGCGGAAATCTTTTTAAGCGTTACCATCAAATCGGCAAACGCTTCCGGCAACAGCGCCTGCGGCCCATCGCACATCGCCTTGGACGGGTTATCGTGAACTTCCACCATAATGCCGTCCGCGCCCGCCGCAATGCCGGCTTGAGCCAGCGCCGGAACAAAGTCCCGCACTCCGCTGGCATGGCTGGGATCTACAATCACCGGCAGGTGGCTGTTGGCTTTTACCACAGGAACCGCGGATATGTCCAGCGTAAATCGCAGGGCGGTTTCAAATGTTTTAATACCCCGCTCACACAAAATGACCTGGCGATTCCCCTGGCTAAGCACATATTCCGCGCTCATAAGCCATTCCTGAATGGAGCCGGCCATGCCGCGCTTCAGCAACACCGGCTTGCGAGTTTTACCGACTTCAAAGAGCAGATTAAAATTTTGCATGTTGCGCGCACCGATTTGAAATACATCGGTGTATTGTTCAATGATCGCCACGTGCCGTGTGTCCATAACTTCCGTGATAATGGGCATGCCATTTTCCCGCCCCGCATCACGCAGCCACTTTAACGCATCTTCCCCATGCCCTTGAAAGCTGTAGGGGCTGGTGCGCGGTTTATAGGCACCGCCGCGGAGCACCGCCGCGCCTGATGCCCGGATGAATTTGGCAATGTTATGAACCATCTCTTCGTTTTCACACGCACAAGGGCCGGCGATAGAAACACAGTGCCCGCCGCCGACCTTGACCACGCCTCCACCCGGAGATGGAATTTCTACTATCGTGTCCGCTTTATGAAATTCACGGCTGGCCAGCTTGTAAGGCCGCATGATTGGCAGCACCTGCTCAACGCCATTAATGGCCATGAGGTGTTCTTTATCTACTTTAACCTCTTCTCCCACGACCCCGATAACCGTACGAAATTGTCCTTTGGACAAGTGTGCCTGCAGACCCAGGGCCTCAATTTGCGAGACAATATTCTTTACAAGAGCGTCATCGGCTCCCGGTTTAAGAATGACAATCATGCGGTAAATTCCAATGCGTATCCACAACCAGCGGCCCGCGCCACAAAAACCAAGCCCCTTATTATCTGCGGCCCGCGAAAAAATTCCAGTAGTCGCAAAAATGAATGAGCCGTCAACAGGTGCGCCGTGCCTGAAAGTACCGCCCAAGCCCCATGGAATTGCCAAGTCATACGCCGGGATGCCCTTACCGGATCATTGGCCACCGCAAGCGTGCGAATCGTCGACCAATGGCGGCCAGGGCCAGCAGGGTTCCGCCGGAGAATGTTAATAGCAAGGAGCCGGGCAGCGTAACTGCGGGATCAGGAGCGGTGGGCTGCACGGGCAGCGGCTGTGTAGGATTGGCGTATCCGCTTAATGCGAAAATACCGACATCACCACTGGATGGGGCGCTAAAGCTAACGGATGTAATGGCCTTGTTGGAATAGCCAAAGCCAGCAAGATTGAAATCTGTTTCGTACATCTGGAAGTCGGCCGGATTGTTATAGTCCAATTGCGATGATGTTTCGGGGGTGAGCGTGCTGCTGGCGGTGCTGCGGTCGACTGCATTCGGGAGGGCACCCGCTCCGCCAGAGTATTTACCCCAGTCATAAACATTGTAAGGCATCAGCGAACTCGTTGAGCCGTCAGCAAAATGTAGGGTTATGTCAACCGTTACGTAATCCTGACCGGATCCCGCGGATGCGGCCAAGATGGCTATGTTGTCAAACGCGGTGGCGGCAGTAAGGGTTAACGTGCCTCCGGTTGAGCCACCGGAAAACAAATTAACGTTGTCCGATGTAAACGGCTGGAACTCGAATTCGGTATTAGTCGCCATTATCGAATTTGTGACGGCGGATGAGAAATCTACCACATGGCTGGTGTCATAGTATCCGGTAGTCGGACTTATATACGTTGGTAACGTTACGTTTGGGCTAAGGTAATCCGTCCCGGAAACAAAAGCGTCCGCGCCGTCCCACGCGTATTGGCCGCCGAAAGCTGTTGCCGAGTCCGGCCCGGATACCGCAGCCCCATACACCACATCCGCATTCCAGCTTGAACTGGTCAGCGAAACCGGCGTATCCTGCACGGATCCGTGGGCCTTGTTCGCGGCCATCGACAGCAACAGCGTGGCTGCGATCACCATCCCGGCGCTGCTACGCCCCTGCATGAGAACCCAAGTTTTTGTCACGGTCAACTTCCTCCAAAAAACTGTCCAAATCACCTTGCACAAGGCGCAACAAACGCCCCATGCTGAAAAAGCACGTACCCGGCAAAGATGTATTTACAAGCAACGGGCGCGCGGTAATCCCGTGGTGTTGGTCGAAATTTTTCGGCCAACAAATTTCCGATCGCCGCTAAGCCGTTGCAATCCCTGAATGATTTTTTAGGAAGAAAATCCGATTTCTCCCTCTCCGCAAGATGCGATACAGAATACGCTGGTTTCTCAGACTGTCAATAAAAAAAAGACAAAATAATCAAATAAATTATTATCGGGCGAAACACGAATCTCTCAGGCCGATTAACCTGGTCTTCCCGCAGTGTAATGGCGGCTTCGCCGAGAGCCCGGAATGGACGCTCCTGTGGCAAAAGGCCCGTCCCGATGGGGCCGGAGATTTCCGCGTCAATGGGGCAACAGAGCTCAACAAGCGAGCAGTAGGGCAAATTGAGCTGCGGCCCAATGGATCAGTAGAGTTTGGAACAGGTGAACAGGTGAGCAAATTCGGCTGGGAAAAGGAGTGTCTGTCGCAGGGGCACCGGTGCGGTGTACATCAATACGACTCCATTGGTACAATATACATTCAGTGATTCGACTACCCGGGAGCTTGTTGATTTCTATGGTCTATCCCAACGGCAGATTGAGTCAGGGAGGGCGAAATCCTCGGTGCTGGAGGACCAGCGTATCGGGAACGATTGATTATTCCTACGAGAGGTGAAACGGCGACGTGATTAGTTAATGGAACCGGCGGCGGATTTGGCGGCTTGCTGGATTGTGTGTGGCATGGCGGTAAAATAGATGAAATTGTAATGCTTGGGTGTCTGCGGTTGTGGTTGGCCAAGGATTAGAAGTTTGGACGACATTATGGTCGCGATGAATAACACAGTTTCGGAAACCACGCCAAAAACGGCGGCTAAGAATAGATGCAGTCCCAGGTTAAGGCTTCCAAGGGCAGGCCAGACGCCTGCCCCACAAACTGCCTTCTTGTGTTCCGCCGATTGGAGAACGCCCGCGTCCGGCACGCAGCCGCTGGTGAATAATCCTTATCAAATCCCGATGGCTATCGGAATGGATTCCGTCACTAGCCTCTACTACACCCACAATCGCAACTACTCGCCATCGCTTGGTAGTGTGTCGAGGCAGGATTCGCTGCAATACATCAACGGTGCCAATGCCTATCAGTTTGTGATGGGCAATCCGGTGGGGAATGTGGATCCGTGGGGCCTCCAGTTCCACCGTATCATCCCGCGGAGCCTTTATGACTTTGACAACGACACTCGGATAACTTTCAGCCCGGCCGCCGTTAAATTCTTCAAAGGAGCGACATTGGGCGCTGCCTACCATGTGAACTTCACCAGGCGGCACTTCGCATATAACGACGCAGTGAGGGCTGCAATCGAAAAATATCTTGCGGATCACGGGATATGCCCAACCGAGATGACGACGCAGGAGGCGAAAAATCTGGTCAAGGCCATCCGCAAATCTAACAACAAGGTCATAAAGTGGTTCTTAAAAGGGATCACGACGACGCCTAGCTTTCTGGACAAGCTTGGTGACTTTCTGAAGGGGCTTACGGAGGGTACGGAGAACGTTCCAATGTTCATCGTTCTTCCCGTCGATATCCTTCGAGATTTGGTGCCTCAACCGATCAATGTGGGAGGGCCGCCACCCCCCACCGCATGATGTTCGGAGGGGGAACCCACCGCGTACTCACCGCAGTTCCTCGAACCGTTATATTTTGTAGTGGCGCAACGGCGGCACGCGGGTGTTTTCGTTATACAGAAGGAGTTTGAAATGTCGCCATTCGAGCAACTTGAATCACGGTACCAAATACAGCTTCCAGAGGATTTTTTGACGCTGCGTGCACGGGTTGAGAAATCGGGGGCTTTAACGCTCACGGATGAGTATGAGATTCTTGACCCCGAGGAGATCGTCAAGCGTAAGCCGGGTATGCTCTGGCCCGAACTGATTCCGGTAATACAGAATCGATACGATGGCTGTGCGATTTGCCTACGTGCGCCGCTGATGGAGGGCGATGGGTACTTTTGGGATTGGCTTGACGGTGAGACGGGAAAAGTCAGTTCGCTTGGCCGAGATTTTAGCGCAGTCTTGCGGATGGTATTAATTGACCTTTGCCGGGTGAGATTCGAGGAGAAGGATCCAGTTCGTGCGTCAGCTCTCATCGAGCAGAGTCGACGACTCTCTGGCGTTCCGGGTGTTGTCCCGGCCAATTGCGCCAGGTTGGTGAAAGAGTTTATGGGGACGGGAGAAGCATCATCAGTTGATACCCTGAGGACCGCCAGTGGTGCCCAGAAGCTGGTGCCCGTCTTCCGATCGGCGGAGGCTGACTACTTTCGGCAACACGGAAGCGTCGCCAAGGCACTGGAAATTTATAAGGAAATCCTGGTCACCGACCCGCGGTTTCTCAACTCGCACTGGTGCCTCGGCGCGTTGGAGGCGGCGAAGGGATCGCCTGAGCGAGCGGCCCACCACTTCGTTCGCTTGGCGGAGGGAGAATGGGGGCGAATGTGGCCGGCGCATAATCTCGTGCCGTGTGCGTGGCACACGGACTTGGCGGTGGTGGCGGAGTTCCTGCTCCGCGGTGCGGATCTCTACACGAAATTTTCCGGATCGCCGATCGTCCACGATATTTTTGCGTCCGGGGCGGCGGCAGATGGTGCGGCGTGGGGACGGGCGCTGGAAAAATCTGTGAAGGCTGGTGATTGGTTAACCGCGCGAATAATCGCTCTGAACGGCATGATTGACTCGCGTTGGCCGCCTGGAGGATGGCCTAAAGAATACAATACCCGCTGTGCCCAGTCGCTTGTTCTCGCGTGCCAAAACCTCGGTTTCGCCGGGCGCGCCGAAGGCCTCTTGGACCTATGGAGATGAATGCCAACCCGGGACCAGAAATTGAAACGGCGTCGTGATTAGCCGGTAGTCCTGCATAATATTGGAGCGATTTCCGCCCATGCGCTGCCACAATTCATGGTTTTGTATTACCATAAAGCCGGTTATTTCAGGCAGGAGAATTTATCCATGCGGTATCGCACTTCACGTCGGATCGGGGCCAGTATTTCGGAAATTGGATTAGGCTGTTGGCAGCTTGGTGCCGCTGATTGGGGGGATGTACCCGAACAGCGGGCAATGGAAATTCTTCAAGCCGCCGATCAGACCGGTGTTACCTTTTTTGATACAGCGGATGTTTACGGCAACGGCCGAAGCGAAAGGCTGATCGGCAAATATCTCAAATCACGGCCGACCGGGGCCAAGCCTGTATTTATCGCTACCAAACTCGGAAGGCTTAACGGCTATCCCGATGGTTACACAGCCGATATGCTGCGCGAATGCACCTTACGCTCCTTGGAAAGACTGGGCATAGCAGCGCTGGATTTAACGCAGTTGCATTGCATACCCATGCGGCACCTGCAAGCGGGACACGTTTTTGACTGGTTACGAAAATTAAAAGACGAAAAACTCATCCGGCATTTTGGGGCTAGTGTAGAGACCATGCAGGAAGCAAAAATATGCCTGCAACAACCGGATTGTGATTCCCTGCAAATTATCTTCAATATCTTCCGACAAAAGCCGATGGATGAATTATTTGCCGAGGCGAAGGAAAAGGGCGTCGCCATTATCGTGCGCCTGCCGCTGGCCAGCGGATTGCTTGCCGGCAAATACACGCGTGATACCACCTTTGCGCCCGGTGACCATCGCACTTTTAATCGCAACGGAGAGAAGTTTAATGTCGGTGAAACATTTGCCGGTTTGGAATTTTCGCGCGGCGTGGAACTTGCGGATCGATTGAAAGCATGGGTGCCACAGAATCAAAGCATGGCGGAATTTGCCGTTCGTTGGATCTTGGATTACGACGCGGTAACAACGGTTATTCCCGGCGCTTCCAAGCCACAACAGGCGCTAAATAACGCCAAATCCAGCGATCTTCCACCCCTGCCGGCTCCGTTGCATAAACAATTGCGAGAATTGTACGCAACGGATATTGCCGCACACATTCGCGGGCCTTATTGATAACCCAGCTTGGTTAGCGCGGCATGGGAATCACGGCTCCCGGCCTTGCGCGGTGCCCATTGATCGTTAGCAAATCAACTTCCATTATGCGCCAATTACCTGGTCGGCGGTGATCCAGCCAGATAAAACGCCAGGAGGTGGTTACCGGGCCGTAATCGCGGGTGCTGGTCCAGATTACCAGGTGCGTAACGGCCTGATTGCCACGCATCTGCACGGACATGGAACGAATAATATTGCCGGTGATATGGGCGGATTTCAGTCGATCCGCCAGGCCGGATTGCATTTGGGCATAATTCCATTGGCCAAAGGTGGCACGTCGTGAAATATAGCGCATGATGGCCGGCACGTCATCGTGCGCGGCTGCGCTGACGATCGCGTCATTGGCATTTACCAGTCGTTCATGCGGAGTTACCACCAGTACCGCAGTGAAAATCCAAAGGAGCGTAACCGCGAAAATGGCGATCCCGAGATTTCGCAGTGCGGCCCGTTGCGTATTAAGCCCCCGCCAGATCGCCGCAATGGCACACAAAAACATTGCGGCCCAGATGGCCCAATGATTTTCAAAAATGATGGAGCCGACTGACTTGGGAAACCCCGCACCCAGACGGATATAAGCCAGTGTGTGGATCGTATCAATTGTATTAAGTATTAAAGCAAACAATGTGCACTCCAGTGCTGTTGGCCTGTTCGGATATCTTGTGGAGTATTGTATGGCTCCGCCCCGCGGTGGGGCAACGAAAGGATCCCCCAAACTCGAATATGGCGAACCGGGGAGCTGTGCGGCTAAGATACCGTGGTAGAGTATCTTGGACAGTATGGAGTTTTATCCACGTGGAATTTAATATTACTCAAACGGATTATTTGTTTTCTTATAAACTCATGACCAATTTGATCGTGCCGCGGCCGATTGCCTGGATCACCAGTATCGATGCGGCAGGAGTCATTAACGCGGCACCATTTAGCTTTTTTAATATGCTTGGCGCTGAACCGCCGATTCTGGCGGTTGGAATCGGGCGACGACCGGGAACCAATACGCCGAAAGACACTGCCTTAAACATCCGGAGCACCGGTGAATTTGTGGTGAACCTGGTAACCGAAGAAATGGTGGAAAAAATGAACGAATGTTCCGTGGATTTTCCCCATGGCACCAGCGAAGTGGAAAAAATCGGTTTAGCCTGTGCCGCGGGCCGACAAGTGAAGGTTCCCCATTTGGCAAAATCCGCGGCAAGTTTTGAATGCCGCCTGGTGCAATATATCGAGATTGGAGATAATCTTGTTTTCATCGGTCAAATCGTGCATTTGCGGATTGCCGATGAAATTTACGATGCGGACAAAAAGCATATTCGTACCGAAGCGTTCCACCCGGTCGGGCGCATGGGTGCTCCGGCGACGTATGTGCGCTCCCGTGATCGCTTCAATATGCCGCGGCTGAATTATCAGCAGTGGTTGGAGAAGCATTAGTCCGCCAAATCGAAAAGTATTGCCCTTGCCACAGCAGTGAAAATCTGTGGCGAACCCACGCGAAGGCCGGATTAACCCATAAGCCGAACTTCCCATATCCGTGCCTTACGACAATATAATGAGCCGCCATAGCTTCGCTCTTAAGCCGTCGCATTTCTATGGCCGTGGGAATTCCCGGTTCAGGAAACCAGCTTAGGGGCATGGTCATGCCCTTGGGCATCCATGGCAAGTAGCCGTTGGAAAGTATCAATGTGGGATGGCCCCGCACTTTCCGACAGACATACCGCCATTGAGCGGCTTGCTGCGGATAGGCCCATAGATATCCGGTTTGCTGATCGCGTGTTTTATTTTGCCAGCACCAGAACGTCAGGCCGATGTTGCGGGCCTGACTGCACAGCGCCATAATTCCCAGCACCGTTGCCACCTGTACCTGCCTGGTCCGGCAACGGCTGATTACCAGAGCCGTAAACAGAACCGGCAAATAGGAATAATATTCCCAGGCATATTTCCAGCCGTAAAAACCCAGCACGAAAGCGATGTGCATGATCGCGATGGAAAGCGCTGTTTCCATTAAACGGTTGGGCGTATGCACCCAATCGGTGATCAGGCCGCCAACATAATGCCTCTTGCCGATATTTTCCGGAGAATGTTTTTGCCGCAATCCACGTATCAATAAAACCCACAGCAAGATCGCGGACATCGCCAGCCAAACTCCGGCAGGTGTAATAATATAGTAATACCATGGGTGATAGGCCGGTGACCAGAACTGCAAACCACTGCCGGAAAAAAAGCCGAAATGGGTATCTTTGTAGGTGCGCATGCCGGTGATTGGCACGATAGTTAAAAGCAGTGATTGAATTCCAAATCGCCAGATCATCGCCGCCGCCATCAGTACACCGGTTACCATCGCCGGTGCGGTGCGGCGCAATAATCCCGACCAGCGGCGCTCATGACGGTAACAATCTATAATCGTCCAAATCACCAGCAGCAAACCGTACACATAGGCCATGGAGGGTTTAACAAATAAGCACGCCGTGCAGATCGCCAGCGCGCGTTGCCGCCGGCCACCGGCCTGTTCCGCGATCGCCCACAGCAGCAGTAACGCCTCCAGCGGGTGAGTGAGGGTCAAATAGCATGGCATAATCGCTACGGGCAATGCGATAAATAAAAATACCAACGCCGGGCGTGACAATTTCATCGCGACTGCGAAGCGCGCAATCATCACAGCCATGAGCACTTCCATGACGGATGTTATCACCAGATAGGCCGCCGGAGTGCGGCCCAGAAGCACGAAACCCAAGTGGGCCACCATTAAGCTTGCTAAACCGTGGGTATAGCCAAAATCAATCGCCGGCTTCATTCCCATGGAAATCAGCAAATCACCTTTTAAAGCGGTGCCGGGATCAAAAAAGGAAAAAAAAGTCCAACCGGCAATCCGGGGTAACTGCCAAATTTGCAGCACGACCAGTAGAATCGCGAAGGCAGCAGCCAATACCAGAATCCGGCAGCGCACCGACGGGCGGTGTTCGGGCATATTGCCGTGATTTTGTTTCTCCGTGAGCGCATGGGAATTTGTCACTACATCTTTCATCGCGGGAATTCTAACGGAAATGGACTCCGCGCTGCCATTGTCGCATCGTGTCATTGTCATTTCGTCGCTGTCATGTCGCTTGACCACTTGATAGGTATTTCCTAGCATAACGGCTTGTTTCCGCACCGTGTGTTGGTTGTGGGATGAAGGTATGTTCAAGAAGTAGGAAAAAATGGCAAAGAAAACAATCGCTCAGTTGGATGTTAAAGGCAAGCGGGTATTGGTGCGGGTGGACTTTAATGTCCCGTTGGATGGAGCCGGAAAAATTACCGATGACCGCCGAATTGTTTCAGCACTGCCGACCATTGAGAATATTATCAAACGCGGCGGAAAAGCGGTTCTGATGAGCCACCTCGGGCGGCCCAAGTCCGGACCGGAGGCGAAGTTTTCACTTCAGCCGGCGACGGCACATCTCAGCGTTTTGTTAAAAAAGAATGTAAAGCTGGCCCCAGATTGCGTTGGCCCGGCAGCGGAAGCCATGGTTGCCCAAATGGCCGATGGCGATGTGGTGGTGTTGGAAAATACGCGATTCCATAAAGGTGAGGAAAAAAATGATCCGGCCTTTGCGGCCCAGTTGGCCAAGCTGGGCGATCTGTATTGTAATGACGCCTTTGGTACGGCGCATCGGCAACACGCCTCAACGTATGGTGTGGCCGAGATTTTAGGATCGGGTAAGCGCGTCATCGGGTTCCTGATCGAAAAAGAATTGAAGTTTCTTGGTGAGGCACTGGATCATCCCAACCGCCCCTTTGTTGCCATCCTCGGTGGTGCCAAGGTTTCCGATAAAATTGCCGTCATTGAAAATCTGCTGCGAAAGGCCGACACCATCCTGATCGGTGGAGCAATGGCCTATACGTTTTTCCTGGCGCAAGGCAAGCAGATCGGCAAATCTCTGGCGGAACGGGATAAGGTAAATCTGGCGGCCGATCTGCTGGCGAAGGGCGAGGGCAAGCTGGTATTACCAATGGATACGGTCGTAGCATCGGAAATTTCCGATACAGCCGTCACTGCGGTGGTGGAAGGCAAAATACCGGATGACAAAGAAGGTCTGGACATTGGCCCCAAAACGATTGCCGATTACAAGAATCGGATTCGTTCCGCCCGCACAGTGGTATGGAATGGTCCCATGGGAGTCTTTGAGAAAAAGCCGTTCCAGGCGGGAACCCGGGCTGTGGCGGAAAGCCTGGCGGAAATTACGGGGCATGGAGCCACGACCATCATAGGTGGTGGTGATTCCGCGGCAGCCATCGAGCAGTTTGGCTTGGCTGCCAAAGTGTCGCACGTGTCCACGGGTGGGGGGGCCAGTCTCGAATTTATGGAAGGCCGCGGATTTCCGTGCATCGATATTCTCGACACGGTATGATTTAAAAAGAATGAAACGGGGAAAGGGAACGTTTTTGCGGTATAGCGCCGCTGAAAGGTTCCGTAGGATGCCCCGGTTTAATGCGGATCGTGCGAACGGGGTTGGTTAATTGGGCCGCTCTGGCTAAGCGTGTTTTTGTTGGCGACATTGGGATGCCTGAAGAATGAACAGCGTTTTTTTGCGTCCGCCGCATTTGCCTCTGGTAGCGCCGTCCATTCTGGCGGCTGATTTTGGCCGCCTGGCCGAAGAAGCCGCGGATATTGAACGTGCCGGTGCCGATCTGCTGCATGTGGATGTGATGGATGGCCACTTTGTCCCCAATTTAACCATGGGGCCGGATATTGTTCTGGCGTTGGCGCGGGCGTGTCATCTTATGCAGGATGTGCATCTGATGGTGACCGATCCGCAGGATTTTGTTAAGCCATTTATTGAAGCCGGGGCGGGGCATATTACATTCCATATTGAAGCGCCGGGCCTGACGCGTTTTGGTGCGGTAGATTTAATTAAACGCATCCATGATCTTGGGGCGACTGCGGGTATTTCCCTCAACCCCGAAACCCCGCCGGAAGCGATTGGTGCGGTGCTTAATCAGGTTGATCTGGTGCTGGTGATGAGCGTGCATCCAGGCTTTACCGGCCAGAGCTTCATGCCTGAAGTGCTCAACAAGGTGCGCACGCTGCGTAATGAGCTGGAACCGCGTCAGCGGCTATCGATTGATGGCGGTATTGGCATACGCACCGCGCATGACGCCCTGGAAGCTGGGGCGGACGTGCTGGTGGCGGGAGCGGCCGTGTTCCGCGCTTCGCAGCGCGCGTCAACGATTCAATTGTTACGCGGTGATTATCCGCGTTAAGGTTTTTTTCAGATTCATCGGAAAGAATTACAAATAAAGGGTGTGATACGATGTCCATGCTGGCGGGAAAAAAGGCTTTTATTTTCGGCGTGCTGAATGAATATTCCATTGGCTGGCACATCGCCGAGCAACTGCATAACGCGGGCTGCCAACTGGGATTTTCCCATCTGCCCGGGGAAAAAATTGAGCGCCGAGTGGTGAAAGCCGTGGAGCGCTTTAACCCCAAAGTTCTCGCCCCTTGTGATGTCAGTAAAGATGAAGATATTAAGGCGGCGTTTCAGCAGGCCGGGGCCGCGTTCGGCACGTTTGATATTCTCGTACACTCGCTGGCTTTTGCTCCGGCGGAGTCGTTGCACAATCCGTTTCTGCAAACCAGCCGCGATGCCTGGAAAATGGCGTTGGATATCAGCGCCTATTCGCTTCTGGCCCTGGCCCGGGAAGCCCAGCCCCTGATGAATCCCAACGGCTCGATAATCACCATGAGCTACCTGGGCGCGGAGAAATATGTACCTATGTACAATGTCATGGCCGTTGCCAAAGCGGCTCTGGAATGTACGGTGCGTTATCTGGCCGCGGAACTGGGCCGGGATGAAAAGCATATTCGAGTCAACGCCATCAGCGCGGGAGCCATTAAAACCATGGCGGCGCGCGGCATTGGCGATATTGATAAAATGATGGTGCATTACACCGAAAAGGCACCCTTGCCATGGAATACGGATGACGCCGCCACCCATGTGGGCAAAACCGCGCTTTACCTCTGTTCCGATTTATCCTCCGGTGTTACCGGCGAAACCCTCTATGTCGATGGCGGATATAACATTGTCGGGTGGTAACGCGGATGGTTCCGCGGCCCGTTGGTCTTTTTCATTCCTCGTGAAGAATTTCTGCCGTGCTGACCCGCATTGAACCCGCTGATCTCGGCCTGCAGGAGGCCGCTGAATTAATCCGTCGCGGAGAGCTCGTCGCTTTTCCCACGGAAACGGTTTATGGCTTAGGGGCGGACGCGGGCAACGCGTCCGCCATTGAAAAAATTTATCAGGTTAAGGGGCGACCCGCTAATAATCCGCTGATTGTGCATGTGCCGGACGTGGCAGCGGCGCAAAGCTATTCAGCCGGATTAACACCCCTTGCTGTCGCATTTGCACAAGCATTCTGGCCCGGCCCATTAACCCTGGTTTTACCGCGCAATGACCGAATATGTCCGGAAGTCTCGGCCGGGAAAAATACCGTGGCCATTCGCTGCCCCAGAAATCCGGTTGCACAAGAACTGCTGCGGACTGCCGGCCGGCCCATTGCCGCACCCAGCGCCAACCGTTCCGGTCACACTTCACCTACCACGGCACAGCATGTCTATGACGAATTGGCCGGGCGCATTGCATTGATTCTTGACGGCGGCCCTTGCGGCGTGGGTTTGGAATCTACCGTGGTGGATGTAACGGGGACAACCCCTGCGATACTGCGCCCGGGTGCTGTTACCCAGGCGATGCTGGCGCGATGTCTTGGTGCGGCTGGATTTTCCACACCAGTTACCGTGCTAACCAGACATGCTGGAAATTCCACCAATGAGCCTTTGGATAGTCCGGGCCAGCTCGAAAGTCATTATGCCCCACGCACGGCGGCCTATCGCTTTTACGCCTCTGATCTGCCAAGATTGAACGCCTATTTGCCGGCCATGCGAAATCGGCAAATTGGAATGCTGTGCCTGGAGGGTTTTGCCGCTCCGGCGGGGCTGGCGAAACTACTTGTCTTGCCCGCCTCCGAGCAAGCGTGTGCCAGAGCTTTGTATGGTGCCTTGCGCGAATTGGACACCGCAGGCTGTGATGTGCTGCTGATACAATGTCCGGAGAATAGTGTTGGCGTATGGGCGGCTATTGAAGACCGTTTGCGCCGTGCCACGAAAGAACTGCCTCGATGATAGCCCAGAATGGAATATTGGAAATTTCCGCGGACCGCTTATGCGGCAACGTGCGGGCATTTAGATCCCACCTGCCCGGCCAGGTGCTGCTTGGAGCCACTGTCAAAGCCAACGCGTATGGCCACGGTTTGCACAATGTTGTTCCGTTGCTGCCGGCGGCGGGCATCTCCTGGTTGTGTGTGTATTCGCTGGAGGAAGCAATCGCTGTTGCCGCGCTGAATGCAAACTTGCCTATTTTGGTTTTAGCTCCTGTGGTTCTAACGCCGGAATCATCCGATTTGCCGCAACATGTAATGTCCGTTGTGGCGTCGGGCCGTGTGCGACTGACGATAACCGATGCGCAATCAGCCTCATACTTAAGTTCCTCTCTGCTGGGCATGGGATGCGCTGGTCCGCTGGCCGTGCATATCCAGGTTGACACCGGATTAACCCGGCAAGGGGTATCGTTGCAGGAACTGGCGACATTAATTCAACACGTGCGAGCTTTATCCGCGATACGTCTGGAAGGCATATTTATGCACTTCTCCCATGGCGATCAGCCGGGTCATACTGCTAATGCGATGCAACTTAATGAATTCATCCGGGCGGCATCCGGTGAAAAGAAAAACGATCCGCAATTAATTTTGCATGCCCATAATTCCGGCGGGGCCTGGCATGACGGCGTAAACGCGCTGGATATGGTGCGGCTGGGGATCGGATTGTACGGATTGCAGCCGTCATTGGCGGCGCCGGTCGCCGCCATAGCCCCCATTGCTCGGTTAATCGCCCCTATTACCGCCGTTCATTCCTGCGCTATTGGGACCGGAGTAGGATACGGCCACACGTTTATCACCGCCCGAATCAGCCGCGTAGGCGTGGTGCCGGTAGGGTACGCAGATGGCTACCCGCGAGAATTATCCAACCGGTCTTTTTTATTATTGGGTGATAAGAAGCTGCCGGTGGTGGGGCGGGTGAGTATGGACCAGACGTTGGTTGATTTAACCGATAGCGACGGCCAAGTGGGTGACTTGGTCACCATGATTTCCGATGATCCACTTTCCCCCATCAGTATGGACCATCTGGCAGAGAAGTGTAATACCATCGGTTACGAACTGGCCACCCGGCTAGGCCCCCGCCTCGAGCGCCGGGTAGTTGATGTCCTTCGTTAAAAACTCCACGCGTATGCCCAGGGTCATCGCTACACTGCCGCCGTGGAACAAAAGTGAGCGAGGGCACGGATCAGCCGCCAATCGCCCGTAACCCAAGTATTCTCCGCAGTGCATTGGGGATATTTCAGCTTCATCGCAATCCTAGCCCGGATATTTCATCAGTTTTAACAAATGGAAGCCCGATGTTCTCGGATCGGTTGGGGCCGCGAAGAATTTTCCGTTTTTTTGAATAACGCGGAGACCGCTCCCCAGCCCCCCAATATGTATACATACTATTCTAATGCATGCGTTTTTCCTTTCTTTTCTTGTGGCTAATTCCGATTTATCCTGTGGTTTGTTGATCTATATGTAGTGCGGTCAATCCCCCGAGCTTTTCGCATACCAGTTTGAACAACGTCTGCAATGGATAGGCGCTGGAAAGGTGCAGCACTAATCGGCGC
>JAKAEZ010000009.1 GCA_021819825.1 Planctomycetota bacterium | reverse complement strand
TGGCAATATCCTCGCTTGGACGAAGGGCAAGTTCTCAACACCCGCCGCGCCGCGGTACGCCAAAGCGGACATTTTAACTTTGGTTAAGTACCGGACATTTTAACTTTGGCTTGACAGTTTTTGCCAATGCGCTTGCCGATCCCGGCGAATTCTCATAGGCTACGTGTTATGGAAACAATCGAATTACCTGCTATCACGCCCCGTCGGTCAGAGGCATATAAGGGCGATTTTGGAAAAGTTCTAGTGATTGCCGGTTCCGACTGTATGATCGGCGCACCGGCGTTGGTGGCAACCGGTGCCATGCGGACCGGCACCGGCCTTTGCCGAATTGCCACCGTGAAAGATATTCTCCCACAGATATTGGCGATTTGTCCGGTCGCAACCGGTTTTATTATCAATCCTCGAGATATTAAATCACTGGTGGAATTTGCGGATCATCATGATGCCGTTGCCGTTGGCCCCGGCTTGGGGACAAGTGCCACCACGAAAAAAATTGTTCTGGAACTATTGGAACGCCATCGTGGCCCCATCGTCCTTGATGCCGATGCGCTTAATACGCTGGCTTCCCTGGAAGCCAGCGAATGGCCCACACGGCGCGACTGGTCCAATGTGATTCTTACTCCCCACATGGGGGAATTCATGCGTCTGATGACGGCGGTTGCCAAGCGCGGCGGGAACATCGGCATGGCCGCGGAGAAAGCCCCGGCTGAAGCGGTCAGTGCTCCTCGCAGTTTAGCGGATGACGATGACGATCTGCCATCCACCGCGGATGGCATTGCGTTGGACATGGCCGATGAAGCCGCGGCGGCAGCGCCCGTAACGTCGGCGGTGGAGCCTGCGGCTCAATCGGGACCTGATCGCACAGCTTTGGCAGAACTGCTAAGCCGCGCTACGGGGTGCGTGGTGGTGCTTAAGGGGCATCAAACCGTGATCGCTGATGGCGGCCGCATTGGCATAAATAAAACGGGAAACCCGGCCATGGCAACAGCCGGCAGTGGCGATGTGCTCACCGGTGTCATTGCATCACTGGTTGGGCAGGGTGGATTGTCCTGTGCACAGGCGGCTCGCCTGGGGGTGCATCTGCATGGGTTAGCAGGTGATCTGGCGGCCAAGGCCATCGGCCCGGCGGGCGTGCTGGCTACCGATATTGCCGAATATATGCCCCGCGCCATCGCGGCCTACATAAAAAAGTGATCGCAAAAAAGTGGTCGCATTTGCTGGAATTAAAATCAGTGATGCGGTGGATAGTCACTGGAAAATTTCAGCGGATTTATATCTTCACGATCCAGACGTTGAATTATTTTGTCAATCAAAAGGGCATCGGTTACATTATCCGATTGGATGGCTTCCATCAATGCTTTTTCCGCTAATGTACTGGCGAATCGCCGCCGCAGGTGGTCCCGCGCAATAAGGTAATTGGCGCGAGCTTGTGCCAAACTCACCATGTATTTCCGCCACGCATATTGCGCGGATCGGATTGTGAACGTCGTTGCCATCGCCGGACGATAAGACGGTTGCTGCATCGCCGTGAGAATATCCGTGAGCTTTCGCGTTTGGCCGGGATGATTGGTTGTCATCGCGGTAAGTAGCGCGTCATGCAGTATCGCGGCACACGCGGTGGCGGCTTGCCCCCGTTGCTGTTGATAACGCTGGCTAGCCAAGTGGATTTTGGTCTGATACGTTCGGAGAGCGTCTTGTGCCAGAGCGTCCGTGAATGTAATGACTGGCGCGGGTTTCCGAACGACATGCGAAACCATGATTTGCGGAGTGATGCTCGCCGGCGCGCCCCGGACTTTCTGGAACAGCCATGTTTGATTGCCGATAGTTGTGACGTGATGGACGGACCACAAATCCACGGCTGTGCCGTTTTTTTTATGGTGTCCGTAATCGTCCATGGCAAGACCACTGGCCGCATTGATGCACAGAAACCCCTGGTCCTTGCGCTGCAGTTTCCATTGTTGATTTGCCCTGTGACTCGCAAATTCCTGGCGCAGCAGATCGCCCGGTTGTGGATTGGTTTCGGGGCCGGAAAGATACAACGCGCTCAATTCGTTCTTAATGGTATAAAGGCCGTGGCCTTGATAAGTAAATTTCCATTTCTGATGCTGGCCGCCATCCGTTGCAGCCTGATCAATGGCCGTGCCCGGTTGATCAGAACGCCCCGGATCATTAAGCACCAGATGGCTATATTGGTTGGTCAGGCTGTAGACTCCATTGGCAATGGGTTGCGCTGCCGAGAGTTGAATTTTTACGACAGGTTCTGTGCGTTTTCCGGTATCGCTTGGTACTCCGGTCGGTGGTGTTTTGTGCCGCGGGACCAGACATTTGATCCATACATTGAGGGAATTTCCTCGTGCCCAGATTACTTCGCCATCACTGAAATCGGTATGTTGCGCTACCATGGTAAAACAATGGTGCGAAGGGTGCTGTGGAATCACCGCGAAAGACTTCCGGAGATAATCGCGCGTGGCGATAAATTTGGGTGCTTGCCCGGCATTGGAGATCGCACACCATTGCAGCGTCCGTTCTTCGGAAAGCAATACATCATCGCCACGGCGTCTTCCGGCCACCGCAATTCCCCTGCGCTGCATCAGGCCTTTTGGGCATACGACATGAAAAACCAGCCAATCGCCCGGGTGGGTATGTATCCATAAGTCAACGAGGTTCACACCGCTGTTCGTCGCAACCGGAACAATTTCCTTTTTTGGCAGTCGATGACCGTTCACATATACGTCCGCCAATTTCCCATCGGTCGCTACCAGCACATCCGTGGCAGCCCACGGATACGCTTGCGCAGTGGCACATCGCGCAAGCGGTAAATGAAGTGCCCATGTGGCGCAGCATATCAAGCTGGTGATCAGCTTACCGCCAATATTGTTTGACCGCATAAATACTATCCAATTCCTCGGTGAATCACTCCTGCTCGCTGCTTAGAATCCACTGTGCATCATTCGGTAAATCGTTTTCTGGTTACTGTGCATCCGGTCCAGAATCCGTTCGACATCATTTGCTCTATCGACAATGTGAGCCGCACCGTTCGCCGTACCACCCCAGGTGCCGCAAGCCTGAACAAATCGAGTTAAGGCCTCGATCAGCGGCAGGCATTGGCGTGATGCAATACTTCGCAGTCGGTTGAGTCTCCGTAACGAATCCCGTATCGGAAATGGCGGCGTCTTGGGTAATGTCGTCTTCCACAGATAGTCGTTGTAAAAATGTATTGCGGCAAATGCTTCGTACATCGAAGCGCCGATTGATAATTTTGTCGGCTCGGTTCCTTTGGCCAGTGCCAGCAGATACTGAGCCGATAAATCATCTGGTGCTAGCGCCGCAATTTGATTAAGTCTCTGAATCACTGTCGGATCCCTCAATGCGGCCTCTCCCTTTTTCTGGAAAATGGGCTGTAATGTTGAAAACAGCAGCATGGCATAACCGATGTCACGCGGTTTGTTGCGCCGCATCAACGCCATGGCTTGTTGCAGTGTCCGCACAGAAAATATCTGAATCTGCCAGGCCGTCTGCGGCCCGTTTAATAACATGACGTCACAAACATTGCGGCTGTTGCTCTGCGGCACCACAACACCGGTAAGGTGGTCGGCGATGGCACCGGGAATTTTTGCCGCCAGCCCACCGATTGCCCGAACTCGCCAATCGGCGGTGATTGCTCCTGTGACGGCCATTTTGCGGTCCAGACGTGTGTTTTCCAGCAGTGATAGAATCAGCACGGCGCAGGCGCAACCGGCGGAATTTCCGTCTACGGCGGTATATTGGTCGGAAAAGCTTATCCGAATACATCCCGGTTGAATATCCGGGTAGCGCAACCGGACGGCGCGTAATGCGATTTTCGCGGCAACCATCACATCAGGCCCGACTTTATTGACGAATTTAATTGGTGGTGTGTGTTCGTCGGTATTTACCGTGGCGATGATTTCCTCACTGTTGCCGGCAAGTCGGCCATTACTGAATTCACGGACCAGCAGTCCGCGGATTGAATTTTCCAGCCGTCCATAATGTTTTTCTCGATGCAGATATGCGGGGTTGACAATGCGGCTGTAACGGCTGCCCCCACCAGAAAGTAAGCCGTCTGCGAATGTCGCAGGGGTGCATGTCCCGGCGATCATGCACAAGGCCAGCACAATCATATAAATACATGCGACTGCCGATGCCTTTTTTTCACAGCTTTGCCGAAGCTTTATCATATGGGGCTGCTCCGCGTAAGTGTGCCGCTGACGTGCGGCCTGTGGAAAACAATGATATATATATCATTGCTGTGACTGCGAATTCTCATGATAATTCTAGTAATAGCTGCCACGCCGTCAAGTATGTTTTGAAGCCATGTATCTTCTAAAAAATGCTTGGGACGTCAGGCTTCCTCTTGGATGTGGCTTTCTGGCGTTGGAGTGATTCGCTCAAAGAAGTCCTGTTCCAGCGAGACCGGTTTCAGGCTTAGTCGCAGTTCCATCAGCGCGGTAATCATTGCCATAAGCATGGCGATCATACCGAGGGTAAAAAACGTGAGAGCGGCGAAATCCAAATGGGGAATAATCAGTCCCAGACCCAAGGTCAATGAGCACAGCAGCATTCCGATAATACACGACACCAGACACACCAGTGTGCGTCGAATGAGACGGGCACGATATAAAATGGCATCTGTTTGCCCTTCGAGTCCGCGCAGACGTGCCCGCAACGGAAGCAGAGATTTGGTCTCCGGTGGCAGCGTGGGCGGTTCCTGGTGTATTTTTTCCAATAACTCGAATCGCTCCGCATTAAAACTGCGGATTCGCGCTGTCAAAACTGCCATGCGGTTGTAGAACGTCAGACATAGCAGTCCGCAGGCGGAAATAAGCACCACCGGTGCAAGAATCAGGGCAATGAGGTGTTCTGTATGGTTTGGCATGGTGACATTGTATTCGCATCTGTGAGTTATCGCGAGAGTAGTTCGAAAGCAGGCGTATGCTGGGGAGAGGAATTATGCATCGTCAGACAATGGGGCCACCGGATAATTTGAATTTTTATTTCGCCTTGGCCATTATTGGAATCATAACACCATTGGGCGGTCCATTGGGTATCTGGAGCGATTGGCGGCATGGGCGGTTTGCAGCGAAGCAAGCGCACCTTCCACTGCGGATGGCTGGTGCTGGTGGGAGCGGGTTGAACCTGCCAACGGGTGATGGCCAGGCATGGAGTATTTATTTCCCAAGGGGGACGGGCCAGAAGTCCGCACACGCCCCCTGTGGCCGCCGCCAGTTGCCATCTGCGACTTGCAGCCATATCCGCCCCGGCACCATTCGCGATCACCACCGCCCCGGCACCGCACCGCAGGCTCTGATCAATGGCCCAGATACGGTCCGACTGACTGGGCGGATCAATAAAAATGCAACGTTCAATCAGACGGTGCCCCGGCAAAATGGCGGCCAGGAGTTGCACGGTAGGTAGAAATTCTGTGCCGCCGATCCAGAAAAGATATTTGTGTTCCGACTGCCGTAATATTCGGCCTGCCGTCCAAGCCATCAGTGTAAGCGCCGCCGGCCACCAGGGCCGTTCCCGAGACCGTGGCAGGGGGGTATGCCAAGCCGAAGTTTGTGAATCTAATGTATCTCCATAAAACCATTCGTGAATGCCTACGCATAATTCAGGCAGGCTGGCGGAGGTGTTTTCATCACCAGCCACGCCGGCCGCAGATGCGCCAGGTGCTGACAACTGTGGTTCAAGCTTCTGAATAAGGCGGGCGGAGTTTTGCACCACATCCGCGAAAGTAAGTTTGGTTGCCATGCTGCTGCGCTTCCCTGATTTTTATACCCCAATATGTTAGTATTATGTTAGGTATGCGTCAAGCGGTGCTGTGGGAAATTCCCGAGTTGCCATTAGCCGCACTGATCGCTTTGACATGATGATCGCCATTATCATCAACCATCCCGGTGTTTGACATGGCCATAGATTATCACTAAATTCCGCTGGTGCTAAGATCGCGGACAATTGTAGCTGTATTCCCAACGGGCCGAAGGTTCCTGCCGCTGGCTCTGGGCATGATTTGCCTGATTCCTGCCGGATGCGCCACCTATCAGGCCAAACCATTAAAGCCGGCGGCTTTTGAAACGCAATTTCAGGCACGCACCCTGACGAATGCGAAATTAAAAAAATTTATCGCCCGGCAACCTATCAAACTCCTTCCAGGTTTTCCGCAGGTGCAAAATTTAAGCACGCTGGTGGCGGCAGGCTGGTATTACAGTCCGGCGTTGCGGGTGCAATTGGCGCAACTTGATGTAGATGCCGCCAATATGATAACCGCCTCCCAATCGCCGAATCCGACCGTGGCTTTCTCACCAACTTATGCGGCCAAGGCCGGTCCCGGCATAAGCCCGTGGATATTGGGGTTTAACTTTAATATTCCCATTGAAACCGCCGGGCGACGCGCAGACCGCATGGCCCAGGCAAAAGCCTTAACTCAGGCCGGGCGATATGATCTGGGGCAAATTGCATGGAATGTGAGGCAAGCGGTCCGGCAGGCACTGATTGGTTATGCTTTCGCACGCCGCCGCCTGCGATTGCTGCGGCAGGAGGTTCATACTACGGCGATGATTTTGAGTTTAATTCAATCTCGCTTTCAAGCCGGTGGCATTTCGCGGCCGGTTTATACCGCTGCGGAAATTCAGGCTCATGAATCGGAACTGGCGCTGGTGGCAGCGCAGGGGCAAGCCCGACAGCGGCGAATGCAACTGGCCGCCGCCATATCCCTGCCGGGGCGGGCCTTGAGAAATATACGCTTCACGTATTTGCAGCTTATGAAAACTCCGCCGGTGCGTGCGTTGAACATGAAACAATTAAGCCGTGCGGCGTTGATTAATCGGATGGATATTCAATCTTTGCTGGCGCAATATCAGGCGGCGCAGGCCGCGTTAAAATTACAAATCGCCCGGCAATATCCAAATATTCAGCTTGGGCCGGGCTACAGTTTTAATCAAGGGGCCAATGAATTCACCCTGGGCTTTAACATGGCGCTGCCGATATTTAATCAGAATCAGGGAGCTATTGCCGCCGCCAATGCCCAACGCTTGGTTATTGCCGCCGAATTGGAGCAAAAACAGACGACGGTTATCACACAGCTCCGCTCGGCATTATCTTACTACCGATCCGCGCTGCGGCAGTGGCGAACCGCAAACGCCATTGAACGGCAAGCCCAAACGCAATTACGCGCCACCCGCAGCGCATTTAAGGCTGGTGCCCGAAGCCGCCTGGCTCTTGCTGAATCGCAATTAGGGCTCAACACGTTTGCCCAAGCATCGCTGCAGTCGAAGTTTTCCGCGGTGGTTGCGTTGGGCAATCTGGAAGATCTTCTTGAAGCACCGCTGGGAGATACGCCGAAAATGCCGAAAGGAACCAACCCATGAAAGCAGTACATGGCCGTCAACTTCGCCCATGGGGGAATATCCGATGGATGCAAAGTGCCGCAGCACATGATCGGAGCCGATGTGCATTGCCCCGGAGAAAAAAAATTGGAGTGTCAATCCTGCTTTCAGTAGGGATATTGGCCATGGGAATCACGGGCGGCCGTGTCAGTGCGGCATCGTCTGATTCGAATGTCATTCATCTGACCAACGCGCAGGAAAAGACGCTTGATATCCAAACTATCCACCTGAAAACGCAAATGATTCAGCCAACGATGACGCTTTACGGAGAACTGCGCAGTAACCCGGACGGTGTATGGACCCTTTCATCACCCTTAGCCGGCGTCGTGTTAAATATGCCCGGGAAAAGCTGGCCGCAAATAGGCTCTGCGGTCGTCCGGGGCAGCAGCATGGCACGAATTCGGCCCATCGTTTCCACGACTCTGCAAATTACCCTCGCGCTGGAACTCACCAAAGTAAAGGCTGATCTGGCGGCGGCGAAAGTGGCGAAATCCACCGCCGCGGCCGCTTACGTCAGGGAAAAATCGCTTTACGGCCAAAACAAGGCGGTATCATTGCAGCGCCTGCAGGCGGCACAAGCGACATTGGCGGCCGCCAAGGCCCGCGTGCAGGCGGATGCGCAAAGTATCACTGCCATCGCGCAACAGCTCAAAGCCAAAACCGGCGGATTTTTGCCCCTGCCTATCTTTCAAAGTGGTGTTATTACGCAGGTGCTGGCGCATCCCGGCCAAGCCGTCGCTGCAGCTCAACCGCTGCTGCAAATTGAAGATTTTCACACGCTATTAGCTTCGGTGGCCCTGCCCGCCGCGGATTCAGGATCCGTGGCGCTGGACACAGCCATCCGCGTGCGGGTGCTAGGCCACAAGCACTGGCTCTTGGCCAAACCTCTGACGTTGGGTTCCCAAGCCGATCGGCAGACCCGAGGACTTTCCGTGCTGTATCTCATAAGTAACGCCGGAACGCTGCGGCCCGGTATGGCCATTACCGCGAAAGTTCCAAAAGCGGCCAAAGCGTTCCCCATGATCATTATTCCGCGCACGGCTGTGATCTGGTGGCGCGGAGAACGCTGGGTTTATATAGCCCGCGGCGGCGGCGTATTTGCGCTGCATGAATTGATTAATCCGCAGAGCGTTCCGGCAGGCTACGCGGTCAAAAATGGATCCCTGCCGACGCAGCGTATTGTTTCCCAAGGCGCACAATTGCTGCTGACGATCAAATTAAGTTCCACGCTTAAAAAATCGGGCTAACGTCGGCACTGAACTCATTGATGGACTTGAAATGCTTAAACGGATTGTAAAATTCTCCCTGCATTTTCGCGGTGTGATTATTGCGCTGGCGTTTGTTCTCATGGGTTATGGGGTATATTCCATTGCCCGTGCCCGCTATGACGTTTATCCCAATTTCATTCAGCCGCAACTGAAGATCAAGACCCTGGCTCCCGGATTAAGTCCCCGTCAGGTGGAAAAACTTGTTACCACCCCTGTTGAGCAGGCGCTGGCGGGTGGGGTCGGCGCGGAAAAAACTTTTTCTAACTCCTTGCAGGGTATTTCCATTGTTAAAGTATTGTTTCCCAGTGCTTCAAATATTTATCTTGATGAACAGGCGGTTTCCCAGCGCCTCGCCGAGGTTTCCGGCACCTTGCCGCCTACGGTGCATACGCCCGTGCTCATGCCGTTAAGCAGCTCGATTCGGTGGGTTACGGTGGTCGGAATCACCAGTAAAACCAATGACATTCGTCGATTGCGCACGATTGCCGACTGGGTCATGCAGCCGCGGCTGCTGGCGGTAAACGGCGTATCCGAGGTGGCCATTTATGGTGGCCTGCAAAAAGATTATCGCATTGAATTAATTCCCGGTCGGTTGATTCAATATGGTTTAACGGTTCAACAGGTGCTCACCGCGGCGCGCGGTGCCACGGGTCTTACGGGGGCGGGATTTATCACCACGCCAAATCAGGACATGACGCTGCGGGCGCATGGACAGATTCAATCATTAAAACAACTCGGTGAAACGGCGGTCGCTGTGCATGGCAGGCAGGTCATCACGCTGGCGGATGTGGCCAATATCCGCCTGAGTCATTTGCCCCAGGTGGGGGCGGTATCTATCATGGGAAAACCCGGTGTATTGCTGATGATCGCACAGGCGTATGGATCGAATCTGCTGCGCGTAAGTGCCAACGTAAAGAAAGCCTTATCTTCGCTGCAACCCGTGCTGGCGCAACAGGGAATTGTTCTGCACGGGAAAATATTGCAATCCGCTGATTTTATCACCGTAGCATTGCACAACCTGATCGATTCGCTGCTGATCGGTGCGGGACTGGTTATTCTGGTGCTGGTGGTATTTCTTGGTGATTGGCGAACCAGTCTTATTTCATGCCTGGCAATACCGCTTTCTCTGCTGGCGGCCATTGCGATTCTGATACATCTTGGCGATACGATCAACACCATGACCATGGGCGGATTGGCGGTGGCTATTGGTGAAGTCGTTGATGATGCCGTTATTGATGTGGAAAATATCACGCGCCGCTTGCGCATCAACGCATTGGCGGCAGTGCCGCGCAACGCGTTGGGCGTGGTGCTGCATGCATCTTTGGAGGTGCGAAGTGCGGTCGTGTTTGCCACGTTTGCGGTCATTCTGGTGTTTCTGCCAATTTTTGGTCTCGGCGGCCTGGCGGGGCGGTTCTTTGCTCCGCTGGGGGTGGCGTACATTGCCGCGGTTATATCCTCGCTGATACTCGCCCTGACGCTCACACCCGCCCTTTGTATGACCTTGTTACCTCAGGTGGCGGTAAGTCGCCACGACGCCTGGCTGACCAGCCATATCAAAACCGCCTATCGGCGAATACTGACTTTCGTGGAAGCCTGGCGGATAGCGGTAATTGTGCTGGTGGCAGCAGTTACACTCGCTGGATTGGCCTTGGTGCCGTTTTTGAAAACGGAATTTTTCCCGCGCCTCAATGAACGCAATTATGTGGTGCATCTGGCACTGGCGGCGGGATCTTCGCTGGATCAATCCATTGCCATTGGTAATCGTGTCACCGCTGATTTGCGAAAGATTCCGTATATTGAGGAAGTTGAGCAGCGCGCGGGCCGGTCTAATCTTGCCGGCGATGTTCTGGGGCCGCAATACAGTGAATATCTTATTCGTCTCAAGTCTCTTACGTCGGGTCAGGCCCGAAAATTCCGCGCCGACATGGCGCGGCTGATTAAGAAATTTCCCGGCGTGCTGCTGTATTACAATACAGTTTTATCCGAGCGCATCAATGAAACTATTTCCGGCTCCGGGGCACCGGTGGCCGTGCAGGTGATCGGTAATAATTTTGCCGCCATTGAAAAAGCCTCGGTCATAATTACTACTTGTCTTAAGAAAGTTCCCGGTGCACGTAGTGTAGCTCCGCAGACTGCGTGGTACACGCCGGAAATTCAAGTGCGTCTGCGCCGGCAGCAACTCCAGCGTTGGGGGTTATCACCCCTGACCATTCTGGCCCGTGTCCACATGCTGATTCGTGGCCGCACGGTGGGGCACATTTACCATGGCACGCGGGTGTGGCCCGTGGTGGTTACCTTGACGCCGCAATTTGCCAAGCGCGTTTCCATGATCCGCCAACTTCCCATTCGTACCCCCGGCGGAACCTGGATTCCCCTGTCGGATGTCGTGCGAATCTATGAAGGCCGCGGCTTTTACCGCATATCGCATATCAATGGCCAGCGGGCACAGACCATTAACATTCATCTTAAGGGCATAACCCCGGGGCAATACGTGCAAGCAGCTCAGTTGGCGGTCAGCAAGCTTCACTTGCCCACCGGGGTCGTGGTAAACTTCACCGGCTCCGCCGAGGCGGCGGCCAAAGCGCAAAACGATTTACTGGTTCATTCCGGCATAGCTCTGGTCGGTATTTTGCTGCTGCTGTTTATTGTGCTCAAAAACATCAACAATGTGTTGCTGCTGTTAATGAATCTTCCGCTGGCACTGGTGGGCGGCGTTCTGGCGGCATGGATCAGTGGGGGGGTATTATCACTGGGAGCGTTGGTGGGTTTTATTACGTTATTTGGCATTACCCTGCGCAATTCCATTATGCTTATATCGCATTATCAGCACCTGGTGTCGCGCGAGGGGCGCGTGTGGAATATTCAAACCGCCATTGAAGGCGCTGTCGATCGCCTGCCGGCAATATTGATGACCGCCATGGTAGCCGCACTGGGTCTGCTGCCGCTGGCATTAGGAGCTGGCGCTCCAGGGCGGGAAATTGAAGGGCCATTAGCGCAAGTCATCGTCGGCGGCTTGTTTACCTCAACACTCCTGAATTTGATTGTTCTCCCCACTCTGGCGGCCCGCTGGGCTAAATTCACCTGACCCCGGGGCACCAAACAGATCGTACCGAGCCTCCATCGCCCAATATCCCGGTGGTCCGGGACGAGCTTACAATTATTGAATATCCTGCCCGATACTGAACCTGCTGACCATCCTGAACAGACTGTTTTTTATGTTGCCTTGCTATCCGTGTCGGCAATTGCATAATAACACTGGATTTTCCGGGTGGTGCGACTATCAGGACTTTATGAAAACTTGTCATCGTGTGAGCGTTTTCATGGTATTAGCCTGCCTCGGCTGGGCTGGAACCCTTTTTGCGGCACCTGCGTCAGCGATCGGGGCCGGAGATTCGCTTACGAATAATCCCCTTTTGCCGCCGGCAATTGTTGTATCCGACCTGTGGCCGGATTTAACGCTTAATCAGAGTGTGCCATCCATCGCTCCCGGACGCTTTGAACCGCTTTATTCCGCCAGTGACTGGCGGCGTTATGAAAAAACATACGCCCCGCAGATACTCTCAGCCATGCGTCATCGTGTACTGGATAAAATTTCTGTCGCCAATTCTTTATTACAGGCAGCCGAAAAGACCAGTCATCCTGGCTTGGCCCGCCTGCTGGACATTAAAGCCTTCGCATTAACTTATCAATCCCGCATCGGCTCGCCGGTGGCCCAGCGTGCGCTGGCCCATTATATGACTCTGGTTGCCCCGGATAATATCGTTGAACTAGGCCCGATTTGGACGATGAGCCAATTGCTGGCATATCTGGGCGCTACGCCTCCGCAGGATCGCGAACACTTTGCCGCGCTGGCCGAACGCGCCGATGTGCAATTAACCATGCAGCTCCTGCGCGATGCCCAAGTGGCCGCCGCCGCCCGCACGGTTCGCCTGCTGGTGATCGAAGAGACCCTTCCCGTGCGGAGAAATCCGGTGCTGATAGGGCAAATCGGCAATATCCGGGCCTTGACCAGTCAAAGTGTCGCCATGATGGATTATCTGGATCAGCAATATCATAAGCTTCTTCAAGGTGACGTGGCCGCCGCAACACCGATATATCTGTATGCGTTAGTCATTCAAAATGAGCCTCTGGTGCGCCGGCAAATTGTCCGCCGCTGGCCGAAAAGCGTGCCGGCGGAAATGCAAAACCTTCTGGCCTCAGCAGCGGAAAATTCCCATGCGGATTATGCGGTAGCCAAATTGCTGCACGACGCCGGCTCCGCGTTGCCCTGGGGAATTCTGCGAGACCGCACCCTTTACGCCTCCCTGCGGCATTACCAGAGATTTCTCAATAATCCAAAAACAAAATGGGATCGCATTTCGCGGACGCTGGCGAAAATTGCTGTTGAGCATCTTATTGAGCAAGGTGCCCGACCGCACCCTGATCTGGCACCGCTGACGCCGTTTCTCGGGCCGCCGAAATCACCGAAATCATGACAATATAAAGCTTTTCAGGAGAATAACTTTGAAAATTGATGCGCACCATCATTTCTGGCGATACAGCCCCGACCAATATGCCTGGATCAGCACTGATATGGCCGTTCTGCGTCGCGATTTTCTAGCCGATGATCTGCGGCAGACGATGCACGGTGCGGGAATTGACGGGGTTGTCACCGTGGAGGCCCGGCAAAGCGTCGAAGAAACCCGTTGGCTTTTGGAATTGGCGCAAGAAAACGAATTTGTAAAAGGTGTCGTCGGCTGGCTGCCTCTGGCGGCCGACAATATTCAAGTGGAACTTGAGCGCTGGAGCAAACATTCCATGCTCAAGGCCCTGCGGCACGTGTTGCACGATGAACCGGACGACGCCTACATGCTTGGCGCAGAGTTTAACCGTGGCATACAGCTCTTGCAGAAGTTTAATCTGGCTTATGACATTCTGATTTTTGAAAAGCATCTTCCGCAAACTATTCGGTTTGTGGATCAGCATCCCAATCAGATATTTGTGCTGGACCACATTGCTAAACCGCGCATTAAAGCTCGCGCCATTGAGCCATGGAATAAACTTATCGCGCAGTTAGCCAAGCGTCCGAATGTTTTTTGCAAGCTTTCCGGCGTGGTCACAGAGGCGGATCACCGCTCCTGGTCGTCCGCCGATATCCAGCCGTATCTGGACACGGTGCTCAACGCCTTTGGTCCGTCGCGGCTGATGTTCGGATCGGATTGGCCGGTTTGCCTTCTGGCGGTGTCATACGCCCGGTGGGTGCGAACAATTCATGAATTTATCGCACCGCTTTCCGCGACCGAGCGGGACCAAATTCTGGGTAGCACCGCTGCGAAAGCGTACCGGCTTTAGGAGCCTGGCCGCTGCCGATCGGGGCTGCGAGGTCATCCGCGGCAACGTGCCGCAGGCGTCGAGCCTGCTTTAGCGCGTTTCCAATGCAGGCAAGATGCCTGCGTTCCAACGGATTGTGCCGCCGGTTTGTCGCATGGGTGGGGGCGAGAAGGGGGCAGCATTGTTGCCTTCGAACTTCACGGCGGCTTTCATGGGCTTGGCAGCCTTAAAAACTCCGCAAAATATAGCCCAATTATGGCCACGGTAAGGCTTTTTTCCAAATAAAAGCGGGTGGGAATCCCGATAGTCATCGGGCCGCCCCCGGAGCCGCCGGAAAAAAATGTTACGCCCAGCTCTTCACGTCGGATTTGATCGGTTGGATAAACCGCCCAGCCGCCGCTATACTCCATGGTTTATAGGTGTTGGTATGAATTCTCGGAGTTAGAAATTATGGCAGTTGATCATCCGGCGGCTCTCCGGTTGAAAGAAAAATTCCCCTCTCTGGGTCTCAAAGGTGCCAGCTTTCACGGGCAAGTGCAGATTTCAGTCCCGCGTGATCAGCTTATCGCCGTAGCCACGTTTTTACGCGACGATCCGGCTCTGCGCTATGACATGCTGGCGGATATTACCTGCGTGGATTACCTCAATTACCCCGGCTGGGACAAACCCCGCTTCGGTCTGGTCTATGTGTTTAACAGCGTGGAAAAATGCACGCCTCGCCTGATTATTCGCGTCTTCGTTGATGAAAATGAATTGGTCATTGCGTCTCTGGTCCCCCTGTATGCCGGTGCTGAATGGCTGGAGCGGGAGGCCTTTGATATGTTTGGAATCACCTTTACCGGTCATCCGGACCTGCGCCGTATTCTGACATGGGACAGCTTCCAATCTAATCCGTTGCGCAAGGATTACCCCGTGACCGGGCTGGGGGAACGCTCCAACTACCCGGTAATTACCCGTCAATCTTCTTAACCGCGCCTGGAATGCCCCATGAAAATTGCCCTGAACTGGATTTCCCGGTATCTCAAGCCCGTGCCTTCCGTTGCCGCCGCGCAGGAAGCGTTGATTCACGCCGGTTTGGTGGTGGAAAATGTATATCACAGCCACGGAACCGATGTGCTGGATGTGGAAGTTACCAGCAACCGCACGGATTGTTTAAGCCATATCGGCCTGGCGCGTGAATTGGCGGCTCTCTTCAAACTCCAATTTGCCGCTCCAGAGGTCCAGCTTGTTGAGTCCGGCGAACCGGCGGCCAATGCGATTGCGGTGAAAATTCTCGTGCCGGACATGTGTTCCTATTATTGCGCCCGTTTGATTCGCAATGTGAAAGTCGGTCCATCGCCGCAGTGGTTGCGCGATGC
Source organism: Planctomycetota bacterium (assembly GCA_021819825.1). GTDB lineage: Bacteria > Planctomycetota > Phycisphaerae > WQYP01 > WQYP01 > JAMDCX01. The sequence goes on along the minus strand of JAKAEZ010000009.1, from coordinate 59,611 downwards.
TTTGGAATCCATCGGCCTGCGCAGTATTAACAATGTGGTGGATGTCACTAATTTTGTGCTTATGGAGACCGGCCAGCCCCTGCACGCCTTTGACGCGGCGAAAATTAACGACCATCGCATTTTCGTTGATACCCCCGCCGATGGTGAAACCATCACCGCTATAGATGGCCGCACCTACAGCCTTAATTCTTCCATGATGGTTATTGGCGATACCGTCGGGCCGCTGGCTATCGCCGGAGTAATGGGCGGGCAAACCAGCGAAGTCACGTCCGCGACGGTCGATATTGTTCTGGAATCCGCCCGATTTAATCCGTTATCCATTCGCACTACCGCCCGATCCCTGGCGCTATCAAGCGATTCTTCTTTCCGCTTTGAACGCGGCATCGACCCGGCCATGGTGGATTTTGCATCGCGCCGCGCGGCCGCACTTATTATGGAGGTTGCCGGCGGAGAGTTGGCCCCCGGGTGCGTTTCGGCAGGCAACGTTAATACCGCGTCACTACCGGTTACTTTGCGCCATGGGCGCATCGCGAAAATTCTTGGCGTGCAGGTGCCGCTGGATGATGTGCTGGATATTCTCACTCGCCTGGAATTATCGCCGGAACTTAAAGGAGATGTGATCAGTTGTTCCGTGCCGAGTTTCCGGTCGGACATTACCCGCGAAATTGATTTAATTGAGGAAGTAGCACGGCTTTGGGGTTATGGGAAGGTACCGGTGCAAGATGCCATTTCCCATCGCGTTGCGCCCACCGATCCTCGGGCCGCGGCTATGACCGCCATTTGCAACACCTTGCGTGCCTGCGGGTTCTCGGAATCCATTACGCATAGTTTTGTCGACCAGGCCGAAGGGCGACAATTTCTGGCGGACAACGCCGCACCGGTTCAGGTCAGCGAACTGGTGCGGAAAGCGGAAAATGCTTTGCGCCCATCCATCCTGCCTGGTCTGTTGCGGGTAAAAGCGCTCAACCAAAATAATGGCACCCCCGACGCGCGGCTCTTTGAATATTGCAGCGTATTTCAGCCCGCCTCTTCTGAACAGGGTGCTCCAATTGAACAGCGCCATATTGCGCTAGTTGCCGATGATTTACCTTTGGTTCTCGGCACCGTTCGGGAAGTTTTAAATGCCATAAATCCCGCGGCGCAAATGAGGGTTGAACCGGATAACGCTCCCGGCTTGACTTCCGGCATGAGTGGTCGCTGTGTCATGTCTTTGGATCAGACGGCAATCACTATGGGCTTTGTAGGCATGATCACCCCGGACGTGGTGAAATTTTATGATCTGCGTCATGACGTTGCGGCCGCGGAATTGGATCTGGAAAAATTAATCGCCGCATTTAATCCGATTCGCCGAGCTGCGCCCTTACCGCGCTTCCCGGCCATGCGACGGGATTTATCGATTGTCGTAGCTGACACAGTCCGTTGGCGTGATATTTCCTCGGCGATTCACGCCGGTAATGTGTCATTTCTGCAAGATATTGCATTTGTCGGTACCTTCCGCAACGCCCAGATTGGTGTCGGCAAAAAAAGCGTTACCCTGGCGCTGCTATTCCGCGATCCCGCATCCACGCTGCGGTCGGAACAAGTTGATCAACAGGTTACCGCCGTTTTAGCAGTATTGTCCGAACGCTGCAACGCGATTCTGCGCAACTGAAAAGTTGCGATAACGACGCCGTCGGAATCCCGCCAATACTCGGACGGGCTTCCATGTGAAATATTGTTCTTCCTCCCGGTAGTTGAATCGCTTGGTTGAATCACTTGAGTTGCCGTGCATATTCCTGGATAGTAGCATGACGAAATTACTCGTACCTTAAGGATACGCCCAATGAATACCGTTTGGAAACTTAAGAAGACTTGGCAAGCCCTTACAGCGGTGTCCTTGCTGGCAATTTTGGTAGTGTCGGTCGCTATCACGGACATGCCTGCGCACGCCGCCAGCGCTTCTGTCCCCACGCTCGATCCAACCTACGGGTTACCGCGGCCGGCCAATGTTAAGCAAACCCACACGAAGGCACCGGATTGGATTTGGGCTTCTACCGTCAGTGACCACCAGAGCGTTTATCTACGAAAAGATCTGAAACTGGCGGCTGTCCCGTCCCATCCGGTTTTGTATGTCACAGCGGACAATTATTTTGCAGCCTATATCAATGGCCGCAAGGTGGCACAGCGGAACCATGGCGTAATGGATTGGAACCAGGTAATCCGGGTACCGGTAAAACAGTTTCTGCGCAGCGGCACCAATAGCATTGCCATGCGTGCCACCAATGACGGTGGGCCGGCGGGGGCCATTCTTTGGCTGCTTAACGGGAAAAAAATGCTGATCAAGACCAACGGTAAATGGAAGGTACTCACGCAAGTTCCGCAAAATAATAGTTGGCGAACGGCAACGGGAGCATTACCCGCAATCCCCGCGACTGTTGAATGTCGGTATGGTGGTGGCCCCTGGTTCCACGCCCTTGTCCCCTGGCCGATTACATATTTTTCGCACTTGTATTTCCAACCGCAGCGAATCACCGTGCTGCATGGCCAGGATATGTTTCACGGCCTCGCCGGTGTAGCCGAGCGGTTGAATTCCGGGAACAGGGCCGCGCTGCGCCCAGGCTATCGGGGCATGTCCTTGCTGGCACCATCCCATAAACTTCATCTCCTCGTCTCCGCGGTGCGCCATGGGACCGCTCCGGAATTGCTGCTTAGCTTCGGACAAGAAGTTGCCGGTGATATTCAGGTTCGCGGCTCCGGCGGCAGTGTGATCATCGGCACCGGAGAATCCCGCGGTGAAGCATTGAACAAGCCCTGGAAAGGCTATCATCAAAGGAAATTGATTGCCGGGAAAATAGAGGCAACCCCGTACAGCGCTTTTCGGTATGCCACGATAAGCTTCACAGGGTCGGGACCCATTCATATCAATCTTCTGCGATTAAATTTTCAATACTATCCCGTGGTATACCGCGGCAGCTTTTCCTGCTCGAATCCCTTGCTTACAAAAATCTGGTACACCGGGGCCTATACCACGCACCTGTGTATGCAGGAAGATATCTGGGACGCCCCCAAGCGCGATCGCCGCATGTGGATGGGCGACCTGCAGGTTTCCGGTGAAGTGATCAACAACGTGTTTTTAGATCATTTTCTCATGGAACAAACCATGCGCCGGCTGCGCAGTCAAGCCCAGGGAGGTAATCCTCCAGCCGCATTGCCGGCCAATGATGTCAATGGGATTCCGGGTTATTCCTGCGCCTGGATTTGCGGCTTGGCCGACTTTTATAAACATACCGGAGCCATCGGATATGTCCGATCCCAGCGGGTCCTGTTGCTTTCGATGCTTCGTTATATGCGGCAATCGTTTAATTATCAGGACCTGTTTGATAACAGCCATAATCACTGGTGCTTTACCGATTGGGCGGAGAAGTTAAATGGCAATACCCCGCAATCCTATACCGCAACGGACTTGTATACATGCCTTGCTGTGCGAAGAGCTGTGTTTCTGCTCCATGCCTTGGGTGATACCGCTGCGGCGCGCAACTGGGAAAAATGGGACACGCAAATCATTCACGCCGCCCGCAAGCATTTGGTAAATGCCGCCGGGACGTATACAAAATTACGGCAGGTTAATGCCATGGCCATTGATTCCGGCGTGGCCGATGCCGCGCAACGCCGTGCCATTGAAGCAAGAATACTCGGGCCTAATTGCTCTTCCTGGCGGCAGATTGCTTCACCCTATTACAATAATTTTGTGCTTTTCGCCCTGGGCCATTTAGGACGAACCTACCAGGGCTTGCAATTCGTCCAGAAATTTTGGGGTGGAATGATCCGGGAAGGGGCCACCACGTTTTGGGAAGCTTACGATAACGCCTGGCCGAAAAAGCACTTTCATCGTTACCTCAAGGCGGACAATGGACAGGGGTATTTTGTCAGCCTGTGCCATGGCTGGTCGTGCGGCGTTACCAACTGGTTGACGCAATATGTGTTGGGCGTAAATTCCACCAGCGGCGGCTTTGCCACGGCGAGCATCATGCCACACCTGGGGACGCTGCAATGGGTAAAGGGCACCGTACCAACCCCACATGGCAATATTGTGCTGCGAATCCGTAAAACCAATCAACACGAAGGTTTAAAGCTTTCCCTGCCGACAGGGATCCATGCCACCATCGGCGTGTTAGGCCATGCGGTAACCGTCAACGGAAAGCCCGGCGACGTGGTAAAACGCGGAGCGCAGCACTGCTATATCCGCCTTGACCACGCCGGTGTTTGGAATATCCAAGGCCACTAGGAGCCTGTCCGAGTAACCTGGCTTCCCCACGAGCATCATTTACGAACGGCATTACTTACCAACGCTTTACGTGTAGTCATATATATGATAATATGTCTCATAGATTACAGCGTACCAGGAAGCGTCAGTGATGAGCAAAACCTACCGAGCATGGAATCCTCGCCAGTCTTGGCTTCTACCGCCTTCCCCGCAGGATTGGCTGCCGCAGGGGGATTTGGTCTATTTCCTCATGGATGTCGTGGAAAGTCTGGATATTTCTTCGATTACCGCGGTTTATGAAAAGAACGATCAGGGTTTTCCACCGTTTCATCCCCGGATGATGCTGTGTCTGCTGATCTACAGTTATGCCATGGGTGGCCGAGGCGCGGTTGGCGGTGTATTCTTCTCCAGTCACCAGCCTGAGCGGCTGGCTTGGAGCAGGAAAATCCCCGGGGTAAGTTTCCAAAAGGCTTGGCGGAAGATTCTCAAATTTTGCGGCCAAACCGAAAGTTCCGTGGCTCTCCGGTGCAAGGGGCAGGGAGAAGAGGTTCGCTTTCGCAGAACTTCCTATCACCCCCGGCCCGATGTCTATCTCGCGGCCGAGGGTAGCGTAACAGTACAGATTGGCATCTGACGAGGAGTCAGGAGTTGGGAGTTGGGAGTTAGAATCTTTGGAAGTTCCATCCTGTTGCGTCGGATCCTCCGAAAGGAACCTGCCCGTAACCGCATCGTAATACCGGCCGTTGTTACCACCGCCCAGCAAATACAGCGCTATTTCCTGATCGAGATAGTATTGCTTCTTACCGCCAGCGGGGCTGCGCCAGCGTTTCGCATCTCGCATCGTGCATCTGGCATGGGGCGGAAGCGCTGCGCTTTGCAAATTGCTGCCGGCGCGGAAATACCGCAGGCCGGAACGCAGGAAGCGCCGGCGGAATTTAAGTGCTGAGCGTGGGCCAGCCGCGATGACCATCAATCCTTTCCTTTTTTTGGCAAGTAATCATAGCATTTAAGCACCACTTGCTTAGGGGAAATTCCTTCAACACCTTCTCGCCAATGAATGATTTTCATCCATCGGACAGCCGTTGTGTATAGCCCGTTTCGCAGCCACGTGGCGATGCCAGTGTTCAAGCCCGGCCGCCGGAGGAACTTATCCGCGGCGGCCATAATCTCTGCCTCGGTGTATTGCTGTCCCAGCCGCTGCCGACAGATCGCGTAGCACATCTGCGCTTCGCCGCGAATTGCCGAGAGAGATTTCGGCGGCGTAAGGCCGGCCGTCGCGGCAAAGCGATCGAGCGCGATCTGGTAGGCACGGGCATCGAGGTACTCCGCGAGTGCCAACGATACCTCGGACTTCACTCGCCACTTCCTGTGCGTGTTATACTCGCGCTCCTGCACCCCTACCGCGAGCTTGAAGGATTCGCGATCCTGCTTTCCATCCAGCAGCCAGTTGCACATCGCCAAGTCGTAATACGGCATAGCCGCAGGGCTGCGGGTTGTGTCGTGGTAGGTACCGTCCCTTTCTCCATCGATCGCCACCGTAAGCCATTGGCGGGCTTTTTCCAGTAGTTTTCTGGCTGGATCGTCGTATCCGATTAGCAGGCATTTCACGGCGGTATTGACGTCGTGGGAGGCAACGGAGGCCAGAGCCCCATTGGCCCTGGCCTCATTATAATCGAATGCAAGACTCCACCGATATCCCACATCTCCGTCAAGAACCTCTTTTATTTTAAGTGGCTCGAACATTTTCATATGCTCACTTTCCAATCACAGAATTTTTCGCCTTGCCGAAGCCAACCGTCCGCGTCCGGATTACGTCCTGCTTCAAATTGGCCAAGGCTTTGTTCCGGATTGCCGGAGGCAGGGATTTGTCATTTTCGATTATGCTCTCTGCCTGCCGGATCGCGTAAGCGCGGGCGCGTGGGTTCGTGAACGTCGGCGATTCCTGAATCCTTGTGCTCTTGCTGCGGAACTTGGAGTCCCAGAGCGAGACCTCGCCGGTCTTGCGATTTACCGAAAGGATGTCGGCACCGTGTGAGCCGATCGGCTCACCCCAGTGCATCACCTGCTCGTTGGGAAGGCTGTGGACGGTCTTGGCCAAGTCGGCTTCAGCCCGGGCAGCATTGGCGTGGGCTGCAACCTTGGGATTAAACCGCCGCACGCCGCGCACATCCGCGGCCGCACGAGGCAAAGGCGGTTTGCCTTCCAGATCCAGGCCCTTGGCCGCACCGGCGATGCCCAATCCGATTTGCCCGGCTCCGCCAATAATATCCTGTGCCCGCTGCATACCCGTGAGGTTCTGGTCGGTTACGATATTTACGCCATAGACGCCCTGTAACACCTGACCGGTTCCAAGGCTCGAGTTAACGTCGTACGATAAGCCAACGCCCAGCGTGCCCAGCGTAGAACCGTGGTTCTCCAGGTTCTGGGCCATCACCGCAGCCGTGGATTTCACAGCCGAATGGTACGTTTCCATTGGATGCGCAACGCTGTGAACCGCACTGGTTCCGGCATTAAGCAGCGGCGTTCCGGACTGCCAGTAGGCATTGGAGGCAAAACTCTTCCACCACAATCCCGCTGATCCACCGGCAAACGGCTGGCCGCCGCCAACGGCCAGTGGATGGGGGTCCTCGCGGTGCAGAGCGGCGGCGACTTTGGCAAGCAACGCGGAATTGCCAAACAGGTCCGCGCCATGCTGGTCCTTCGATGCCGGCCCGGCCAGCCATTGGCCGGGCTTGGGTGCTTCATCTTTCAAAACGCCTTCCCGCGCTGCATCAGTTTGCCGGATAATGTTTTGCTCAGCACCTTTTCGTGCGTCCGATGGTGTCTGCCCGTGACCAGGTGCCGGCGTGATGGAATGCACATTCGCATTCGGCTCTTGGCCAGCTTGCGTATGAGGCATTACGGCCACAGCATCGGAAGCGACCGATTCGATGCTTGCGCCTCCGCTTGACGGCGTGATTAACGGCAAAGACATTGGGGACGCCTCGGCGTGGAAGGCGGCAGCAGAAGGGACACCAGGCATCTCGTGGCTGGGTCGCGAAGCCCCCCCTACCGTAACATGATGATACAGGAGTCCCGGCAGGTTCAGCATTGATCGTCCGCCGACTGGATTCCCAACCACCTCCGATCCAGGACGCCACACGCCCGGAAACATGGCGTGATCGCCACCACCGGACAATCCGGAGATTTCGGCCGCCGAACGCCACACACCCGTGGAGGTTCCGGTTCCGGCGATTGTTGCATTGGCGCGGTTAAGCAATCTGTGGATCAGGCCGGGGGCGTCAAAGTGCTGTGCGGCGTGGTGCAGTCCCATATGCCGCAAAATGTCATGCATCACGTTGAAAGAACCAACGCCAGCCGGGCCGAACGGCAACGCCGCAGCCGAGGACGGAAGGGTGGCCCCCACCGCACGCATGGCCGCGAATGGCAGGTTCAGCATTGATCGTTCGCGGACTGGATTCCCAACCACCTCCGATCCAGGACGCCACACGCCCGGAAACATGGCGTGATCGCCACCACCGGACAATCCGGAGATTTCGGCCGCCGAACGCCACACGCCCGTGGAGGTTCCGGTTCCGGCGATTGTTGCATTGGCGCGGTTAAGCAATCTGTGGATCAGGCCGGGGGCGTCAAAGTGCTGTGCGGCGTGGTGCACTAAGTCCGGCAGAAGACCTACCGGGCCGAAGCGCTCACCGGACGTCCCCTCGCGCAATGACGGAGAAGCTAGACGGGATACCATCCTTTCCGTCGATATTAGCGATTCAGGCACACCTTGGCTGGATGACGGTGCTCCTTGCGGCGAATTCTGTTCGTCTACAGTCAGGGCGCCGCGCTGAATCAATTCTTCCGTCATTTGGAGTGAATTATGCTGCTGTTCCTGTTGCGTCTGCGGCGGATGATAGACATGGTGGTTGTGGTGCTTATGCCCGCTGGGATCAAGATTATTCACTGGATCATTGCCAGTATAGCGGAAGAGGTTTTCATCACCGCCGGCGTCGCCGGTTGGATCTTCGCTTACAAACCGGCCAGCGCTCGCGTCATAGTATCTGCCGTTGTTGCCTGACCCCAGCAGGTAAAGCGCTATCTCCTGATCCAGATAATACTGCTTCTTACCGCCAGCGAGCATGTTGCTCAGCCAGGAGTTAGAAGTTAGGAGTTGGGAGTTAGAAGGATGCGGAAGCGCTGCGCTCCGCTCAATGGCCAACGGCCAAGGAACAATGAGCAAATTAAAAGGAATCCCATTTTTCTGATTATTGATCATTGATCTTTGATCATTGACTCCGGCGCGGAATCCCCGCAGACCGGTGCGCAGGAAGCGCCGGCGCGATCGGGGTCTGGAGATTATTTCAGATGCCGCTACCATGATCTATGCATTATTCCTCGTGTTTTGATCAGTGATCCATGATCATTGGTCATTGTAATCGCCATAATTCCTTCCGAAACTTTGATCTTTGGTCAGAATTCCGTGGCCATTGTAACATTCCCTCCCTTTACCTCCGCCGCCTCCTGTGAATCAACGGGGGCCGGCGGTCCGGTGCTGCCGGCCACGGCTGCGGCGGGGAAGCGTGACTTCCAAAAGCATGTCGTCGGTTGCGACCAAGCGAGCGATCCTTTCTACCTCATGCGAAAGGGGATTATACGTCCGGTTAAACTGGCTGCAAACAGGCACCTGCGCTATCTTATTTCATGTGATCTACCGATGATCGACCGCCACACTGACAAATCCGCTGGACTGTGGGATAATCGGTTTTAGGCGGGAGGAAGTTCCGGGGCGGCGGGGGTCCGGGGTTTTTGTTGGCAGGCAGAACAGGGCGGCGCAGAATTTGTGAGTACGCAAGGCAGCACCAGATCGACTGAGCAGCAGATTCATGCCGCGCTGGATTCGGCTTATCGCAATAAAACGCCGCTGGGCACGCTTTGGAGTCTGTTTCAGAATTATCGCCCGCGCATGCTGCTGGTGATTATCACCTTTGCCATCAAACAATCGCCGGTCTGGGCGTTGCCCATTGTTACGGGCAACATCATCACGGCCATCACCCAGATTGACTTTCACCGCCGCAGCGGCCACGCGTATGCCGATGGGCCGCTGGTTCGGTTTATGATCATCAATGCGGCGATCATGTTTATCCTCATTGGGCAGAATATTCCCATGCACACGCTGTATGCCAGGCTGCTGTCATCGGTGGTGCGGCAGGTGCAACTGGTGCTGCGATCGGCGCTGGTGGTGCGACTGCAGCAACTGTCCATGAGTTTTCACGACAACATGCTGGCGGGGCGGCTGCAAAGCAAAGTGTTACGCGATGTGGAGGCGGTGCAGCAATTGTCCAGCCTGCTGATTGATACACTGCTTTCGGGGGCGCTGGTGCTGGTGGCGGCGTTTGTTGTAACGGTTACGCGAAGTCCCACGACGCTTCTGTTTTTTCTTATTACCGTTCCGGCGGCGGTGGGTTTAACGCGACTGTTCGGCGGGGTTATGCGCCAGCGCAATGAGGCGTTCCGCATTGAGCTGGAAAAAATGTCCGGCGAAGTATCGGAAATGATTGAGATGATTCCCGTGGCCCGCGCCCATGCGGTTGAACAATCGGAGGTGGACCGGGTGAATCGGCGGCTGGTGCGCATCCGGCGGGTGGGGCAGGAACTTGATACCACCAGCAATCTTTTTGGTTCATCCGGCTGGGCGACCTTCCAGTTTTTTCAAATGCTGTGTCTGGTGTTTAATGTCTGGCAATGCTATTACGGATGGATAACCGTGGGCGATGTGGTGATGTATCAGGGCTTTTTTGCCATGGTGGTTGGCTCGGTGCAATCCATGGTGGCCACGATTCCCCAGTTGGCCATCGGCATTGAATCCATACGGTCCATCGGCGAAGTGCTGGAATCACCGGATATTGAACGCAATGACGGTAAATTGACGGTGTCTTCGGTGCGCGGGCACATCGAATTTCAGAACGTCTGTTATCAATATCCGGGTGCCAACAGGCAGGCTGTGGAAAATTTTTCACTGGATGTGGCGGGGGGGGAAACCATTGCGGTGGTGGGGCAATCCGGCTCCGGCAAGTCCACGCTGATGAATCTGATTATCGGATTTCGCAGACCCACGGCGGGCAGAATTCTGGTAGACGGTATTGATATGGAGGCGATCAACCTGCAAACGCTGCGCCGTTTTCTGGCGGTGGTGCCGCAACAGGTGGTACTTTTCAGCGGCACCGTGCGGGAAAATATTGCCTATGGGTTGGAGCATGTCACGCAAGAGCAGTTAAACAGTGTTTTGGAAATGGCGAACTGCACAGAGTTTATCCGGGAACTGCCCAAGGGTATTGATACGCCGCTGGGCAATCGCGGCGGGAAACTGTCCGGTGGTCAGCGGCAAAGAATCGCGATTGCCCGGGCGATGCTGCGTGACCCGCACATTATTATTCTCGATGAGGCGACAAGCGCCCTGGATTTGGCGTCTGAGCAGTTGGTTCAGCAGGCCATTGGGCGGTTAATTAAAGGCCGCACTACTTTTATTGTCGCGCATCGCTTATCCACCATTCGCGATGCGCATCGCGTAGCGGTTATGGATCATGGCCGACTGGCGGAAGTCGGAGCTTACGCCGATCTGTTGGCGCGCCCCGACTCGGCATTCGCCCGTCTGCATGCTCTGCAGGTTTAGACGGGGCCGGCGTGGCAATATTTCCGGGCGGGCGGCGAAATCGACGGCATAAATGCCGGCGCTAAGAGAATGATCGGCCTTGGAAAATCGCATCGCAGAGGCCCGCCCGGATTTATTGCCACGCTCGACGGTGCGTAAGGATGCGTTGAAGGTTGTGGCCTTATGCTGCGGGCCTTATGATGATGGTTCAGGGTGCGGCTTGCAGGATATTTTTGACGTAGGGTATCAGATTCGCAGGTCACGGCATGAGCCAAAATTCGGAGAATTTTTATGATCGGGTGGCTAGCTCTGATTGTTGCGGGGATATTTGAAGTTATCTGGGCGATTGGACTAAAGTATTCCCATGGCCTAACCGAGATTGTCCCCGCTACCGTCACACTTATTGGAATGATCGGGAGTATGGCGTTATTGGCGGTGGCGGTAAAGTCCATTCCGGTGGGAACGGCCTACGCGGTATGGGTAGGTATCGGAACGGTGGGGACTGTATTATTGGGAATTATGCTATTTAAAGAACCCGTCACCGCGGTGCGCATGGGTTTTATTATTCTGATTCTTCTGGGTGTGATTGGTTTAAAGCTCACGGGGCCATCATAAGCAAACGTCGCCGTTAATCAGGCGGTTACGCCATCCGCCAGCCCATGGTGGACCGCGCATCGGTAAAATCCGCAGACTGGTAGCTCTAAAACGGAGGCGGAGGGATTCGAACCCCCGGTGGACTTGCGCCCACACCGGTTTTCAAAACCGGCGCGTTAAACCGCTCTGCCACGCCTCCCAGCGTCTGAAGTTCGTACAATGTCACGCACAACCCTTCAGTTCTCTCTTAACCACATTAAACAGTACCGCATTCAATTTGCCGGGTCAAATGTTTCATATTGTCCTTACTTTCATATTTATTCCGCATTGACACAATGGCGGCAGCAAATTACGATTCAAAATTCGATAATGCATGATGGCTGCGACGAACCGAATCGTGGCGGCATCAGGCGAGAATAGTGAAATTTATATATAGGAACTTTAAATGTATATGACTGCATTACTCTCGCCTTTGGCCCTGTTGTCGGAAAAACCTTTGGTGATGGTTTCGCCGGTGGACATTGCCATTATCGTTATTTACTTTCTGTTTGTAGTGGGCATCGGGGTTTACCTCAAGAAGTTCACCAAAACCGGGGAAGACTTTTTCATGGCCGGCCGGGAAATGACGGCGTGGATTGCGGGCCTGAGTTTCTTGTCAGCTAATTTGGGAGCGCTGGAATTACTGGGCTGGGCGGGGTCTGCCTATGAGTACGGGATTCTGGCGGTACATTGGTACTGGATCGGTGCTATTCCGGCCATGCTGCTGTTGGGGCTGGTCATGATGCCGTTCTATTACGCCTCGCGCACGCATTCGGTGCCCGGTTACCTGCAGCTTCGCTTTGGTGGCTCCACGCGGGCGCTTTCCGCGATCTGCTTTGCGTTTATGACCATTCTGATGAGCGGTGTGAACATCTTTGCCATGGCCGCGGTCATGCAGGTGGTGCTGGGATGGAATATGAATCTAAGCATCTGGGTATCCTCCGTGACCATGGGAGCGTATGTGGTGCTGGCGGGCTTGCTATCGGCCATTTTCAATGAAGTGCTGCAATTCGTGCTGATCTGGCTGGGAGCACTGCTTATCCCCATTCTGGGGCTGGTGCAGGCGGGGGGCTGGGGCGGGTTGAAGCATCGTATTATCCACAACCTAACAAAATTTGGGATTCATAACCCTTCCAGCTATTTGCATGTTTGGAGCACATTGGGGCACTTCCGGGATAATCCGATGGGCATTAACTGGATTGGCATCGTCTTTGGGCTGGGCGCGGTGATTTCCATGGGATATTGGACGACGGACTTCCTGGTGGTGCAGCGGGTGATGGCTGCCAAGGACCTGCGTTCGGCCAAAATGGCCCCGATCATCGGAGCAGCGTTCAAAATGTTTGTGCCCATTATTGTTATTCTACCTGGCTTGTTGGGGTTGGGGTTGCTGAAGATGCAGTTGTTCCCGCAGCCGGTGGTGGATGCCGCCGCCGCGCACGGTAAAATCCTTTATAGCTACAATGATGTGTTACCGCTGATGTTGGCCAAATATTGTGGACCTGGGCTCCTCGGACTTGGAATTACCGCCCTGATTGCGGGCTTTATGTCCGGTATGGCGGGAAACGTCACCGCATTTGCCACCGTCTGGACGCACGATATTTATAAGCCGATGATGAATTCAAAAGCCTCGGATTCACATTATCTGGCCATGGGCCGATGGAGCACGGCCCTAGGCGTACTGGTAAGCATTGGCACGGCATATTTTGTGATGCACTCGGCAGGGATCATGGACTATGTGCAGGAATTGTTCAGCTTCTTCATCGCGCCGCTGTTTGGCACGGTTATATTGGGCATGTTATGGAAACGCACCACCAGCGCTGGCGGTTTCTGGGGGTTGCTGGCCGGTACGGTAGCATCCATTGGCATGTGGGCATGGGTGGAACGCGTTCCCAGCGCATTGAAGTATATTGCCATGTCCTCCTCGGCCCAACCTATGGCGGCTGATATGTTCCGCGCGTTATGGAGTTTCATCATTGTTATTATTGTCACGGTGGTGGTCAGTCTGGCTACCAAACCTCGGCCAGAGGCGGAACTCAAGGGCTTGGTGATGGGTTGCACAGAAATACCGCCTGAAGGTAGTTATCCGCTGCTGCACCGCCCGATTTTCTGGGCCGGTGTAATTACTGTGGTATTAATCGCCATGAACATCTACTTCTGGTAAAGAAAGCAGGTTGTGTTATGCCAAAACACTCGCATTCGAACGCACTGTGGTTCCTCATTGGCGCACAGTTACTGATTTACGGGGTTATTATTGAGGCTACGGGGCTGTGGGAAATAGCGCATCCACCGGCGCAGAAGCTGGCGTTGGCATATACGCACCCCGCGATCTGGTGGGGCGCGTTGTTGCTGGTGATGGGCGTGTTTTATGTCATTCGTTTCCGTTCGCGTAAAGGTGACCAATCGAATGGCGCAGGCCCCGCCCCTGCGCGGTAAAAACCCTGGTCGGAAATTGGCCAGTTTAAACAGATTATTTCGCCGCGCGATGCTCATGGTTGTTAATATGATCCATGCAGTAGCACGGTGTGCCGGCGCAGCGGTTGCAATAGCGGAATTCCATTTGCGGATTACTTTGATCGGTAACTCCGCATATCGTGCAACGGTGAAGGGGCGCATCCACGGCGGCGGCCGCTTTTTGTACCATTTTACGGTGGCCGTAGCGAATGCGATTAATAATATCCCGGTGAAAAAAGATCAGAAAGTTAAGCACCGCCGCGAAAACAATGGCCCGTTGGGACCAGCCTCCGGTAAGGAACATCCACCCGTAAAATGCCCACATCAGCCATCCCAGATACTTCACCTGTACCGGCAGAATAAATGCGACATAGATAACGAACTCCGGATATAAAAACGCAAAGGCCAGAAATACCGATCCAAACAGGTAAAGACTTGCCACCGCGCCCCCCGGCACCAGCAACGCCGCGGCCACCGTGGCCATCCAGCCGATCAGCAGAAAAATATTGTAATGCAATGATCCCCACGTATTTTCCAGAGTATTGCCAATCAGGAAAAAGAAATAAATATCCAGAAACAGCCAGATCGGGCTGTAAGAGGGCGGTATTAATACAAACGAAATCACTCGCCACCATTGCCCGGCCCATACCAGCGGTGGTTCAAGATCCATGCGGCTGATGATGTTCGGATGGGAGAAGTGCAATACAAAAAACAGCACTTGCCCGATGATAATCCATAACGTCAGATGCGGAATCGCCAGTCGGGAAAGTTTCCGTTCCAGTTTATCTTTGAATCCCATGGGTACACGCCCTCAAGCCAAATAGCCGAATTCTACGGCGGCGGGGGCTGAAAAGCACACGTTGAAACCGATTTCGAGGTGCGGGGTGTGGCAATAAATCCGGGCCGGCCTCCGCGATGCGAGTTTCCAGGACTAAGCATTCTCTTAGCGCAGGCACTAAGGCCGTCGATTTTGCCGCCTGCCAGGAAAAATTACCATGCCCGAGGTTCGGGGTTTCTCGACGAAACAGGATGGGGCCGCGGAGGGCCGTGGATAGCGGATGCGTTAAGAGCTGATTGGGGCGCGTAACAGCATTAACCGTGGTCGTGCGGTGGGGCGGTTCGGTGAGCTTGCTGAGCTTGTTGCTTCTGAAGAGCCATTTCCTGCGCACTTTCAAGCCAGCGGATTTTCTGCTCCAGCGACAGAGCGGCCAAACGCTTCATTTTTTACGTTCGCATGGTCAAGGCCGAGCAGCAAATCGACATCTGCGATAAATCTAACATAGCCATGCGCCACAACCGCTAAACCACCCACGACAAGATACTCCACCGCCGCGTCATTCAGATTTTTTATCAGGGTCGTTACGCTTTCGTAATGCAATGTGCCGCACCTTTTGCTATTTCACTTGGATCATTCTACCAGTCCGAGCGCGGTGTGGAAAACCTCATGTAGGACAGGCTCCTATTAAAAATAACTCTGCCAAGCTGGCAGAAATAATTTTTTGACAGGCCCGATATTGGAGGATAATGGGCTACTGACTTGAGGGAATTGGCGCTTATAAATGCTGTAATTTAAATGGTTTATGTTATATTATAAAAATTAAACTCGCCGCGGCATGGAGATTGCTCAAAGCCTTCGCGGTTACGCCGCTGGCGTGCGGAGGCTGTTGTGGGCACCCCGAAGGGTGTTACGCGACTTTTCCATACGCTGAATCAGGCGGAAAGAAAAAGGATGTGTTCAATGGGTAAAGTCATTGGTATTGACCTTGGAACAACCAACTCGGTGGTTGCGGTCATGGAAGGTAATCAGCCCAAGGTGCTGGTCAACGCGCAAGGCTCACGCCTCACGCCGTCGGTGGTCGGTTTTACTGATAAAGGAGAGCGGCTTGTCGGCCTGCCGGCCAAGCACCAGCAGGTGACCAATCCGCAAAACACTGTATTTTCCATCAAGCGGTTCATGGGACGCCGCCATGGTGAAGTATCATCCGAAGAGAAGCTGGTACCCTATAAAGTCATTGGCGGCGCGGATGAACTGGTAAAAGTTGAAGTGCGCGGCAAGACATACACGCCCCCGGAAATCTCGGCGATGATTCTTCAAGATTTGAAGAAAACCGCGGAAGATTATCTGGGCCAACCCGTTACTGATGCCATCATTACCGTGCCCGCTTATTTTAATGATTCGCAACGTCTGGCCACGAAAGAAGCCGGTGAAATTGCCGGTCTGAACGTCAAACGTGTTTTGCCGGAACCCACCGCGGCCGCACTGGCCTACGGTATGGATAAGAAGAAGGGTGGGAAGATATTTGTATTCGACTTGGGCGGCGGCACATTTGACGTGTCCGTGCTGGATGTCGGCGATGGCGTATTTGAAGTGCTATCGATCAACGGCGATACCCACTTGGGTGGTGATGATTACGACCAGGTCTTGGTCGATTACATCGCCGAAGAATTCCGCAAGCAAAATGGCATTGATTTGCGCAAGGATCCCATGGCTCTGCAGCGGCTGAAAGAATCAGCTGAGAAAGCCAAAATTGAGCTTTCCAGCAACATGGAAACCACGATCAATTTGCCGTTTATCACCGCGGATGCCAGTGGTCCCAAGCACCTCCAGATGGCCATTAATCGCAGTAAATTTGAAGCCATTGTCAGCCACCTCACTGAACGCTGTCGGCAGCCGGTGCTCAAAGCCCTGGAAGATGCCAAGCTGACCGCTAAGAATATTGATGAAGTGCTGCTGGTCGGCGGCTCAACGCGTATGCCGCGTGTGCAGCAGTTGGTCAAGGAAATCTTCGGCAAGGAAGGTAATAAGAGCGTCAATCCGGATGAAGCTGTGGCCCTTGGTGCCGCGGTGCAAGGCGGAATTACCACCGGCGAAGTCAAGGATATTCTGGTTCTGGATGTTACGCCTTTATCTTTGGGTGTTGAAACCTACGGCGGCGTGATGACCGTGCTGATTCCGCGCAATACCACGATCCCCACCAGCAAAGGTGAAACCTTCAGCACCGCGGCGGATAATCAGACCAGTGTTGAAATTCACGTCCTGCAAGGTGAACGTGAGTTCGCTAAAGACAACCGGACACTGGGAAAATTCACGCTCGGTGGAATTCCACCAGCCCCGCGAGGCGTACCGCAAATTGAAGTAGCTTTTGATATTGACGTCAATGGCATCCTCAATGTGAAAGCCAAGGACAAAGCCACCGGCAAGGAAAGCAAGGTGGAAATCAAAGGCCACAGCGGATTGTCCAAGGATGAAATCGAGCGCATGAAGAAAGAAGCCGAGGCCCACTCCGCTGAAGACAAAGCTCGTCGGGAACTCGTTGATCTAAAGAACCGCGCCGAGGCGGTTACCCTGCAGGTTGAACGTGAATTGCAGGAGCACGGCAATAAGATTACACCGCAGGAACGCGGCGATCTGGAATCCGCGGTAAATCAATTGAAGGATGTCACGAAACAGGAAGATAAAGCCGCCATTGAAAAGGCCTTGGAGAACCTGAATCGTGCGCGGATGAAACTGGGCGAAGCGGCCTATAAGGCCGCCTCCGAAGCCGGATCAGCGGGTGCCGGGGCTGCCGAAGCTGCCACCGGATCGGCACCCGATGCTGCGGCTGATCAGGGGAAAAAGCCCGACGATGTCATTGATGCGGAATACGAGGTCAAGTAACGCCGCACGGGCTTTTGCCATCACAGCCAAAGGGTTGATGGCGCAATATCACTGCCTGGAAAAAAAGTCAAGGGGCCGAAGACATGTTCTTCGGCCCCTTTTTTTTAGCGGATTGATCGATCGCATGTGGCAAAAGGCATCAGCGATACGTTGCATGATGCACGGTACGCGGGTCATATACCACCATGCAGGCATCCTCAACGTGGCCGCCACTGTGGTGCCCTATGGCGCGGATGTGGTTCTGGCCTTCCTTAAGCTCTGTCTCAGGCCAGACAAATACCCCATTTACGCCTTCGCGCGTGCCCAGGGACCGGCCATTAAGTGAAAGCTCCACGCTCCGGCAATTCGCATAAACTTTTAAGATGGCGTGTTTATCGGGGCGGCAATTAAATCGTCGGTCGGTAATATAAACAAAAGGCTCTTTGGTCCACTGGGCTTTATAAAAATAGAAGGCGTCCTTGCGGGTCTTTCGGTCGCGCGTCACCAGCCCCTTATCATTTTTCCCGGGATGGTCACCTTCGTGCCGCGAAGAAGATGCAAAGTCGAACATGACCCACAGAAACGTACCCCACAGCCACGGGCGATCTTTAATCGCCGCCCAGGCGTGTTCATGCAGCAGTGCCTGATATTCTTCGGGATGCCAATACGCGCCGGGGTTAGGCTGGATCACATGCGATTCGTGTTGGAAAATACTGGCACCGGCTCCATATTCACTCATGCCGATACATCGACCGGGAGCCTTGGTCTCCACCACCTTGCGAATACCGTCCAAAATGGTGGGAAAGTCCGTCATTTTTCCGCCGTACCAACCCGGATAGCGGTTGAAGGCGATGATATCGGTAACATAACCAATGTGGTTATATTGGGACTGATCGTCCGCCGCTGTGGTGGGGCGCGTGGGGTCCAGTTTTTTTGCCTCGGCGTTAATTTTTTTTACCAGATCATAGCCGAGATTCTCTTGGCCATTATTACCCAGTTCGTTAAACATGCTCCAGAAGAAGATGGACGGATGATTAAAATTCTGTTTAATAAGTTCGCGCACCTGCTGGAGCTGATTGTTATCAAATTCACTGTTATGCGCCACGCCGTTAACCAAGCCGTCTTCCGCCCAGACCACAAGCCCCAATTTATCCGCGGCATCATAGGACGCCTGCGCATGTTGATAATGCGCCATGCGTACGCACGTGGCCCCAATTTCATAAATGAGGTCTAAATCCTGGCGATAATCCGCATCGCTAACCGCACGGCCTTTATTCGGTCGGTCCTGGTGCGTGCAGACACCCCGTAATGGATAGGATTTGCCATTCAGGAAAAATCCCTTGTCGGGATCAATGTGAAAAAAGCGGAGTCCCAGCGGTTGGGTTATACCATCGGTACGTTGGTTTCCGTCGAAAATCTCTACTGTCGCCTGATACAGATACGGGTCTTCCCGGCCATTCCAAAGATGCGGATGAGGCAGGGTAATATTCTGCACGCATCGTACCGTTTGCCCCGATGGCACAGGTTGTGCAGCCGAGGCGGTCAGGATCACTTTCCCCGTATGATCGGAAATGCTGTAGCCAATGCCTGCGGTTTTTTCTTCCGAAGACGCATTGCTTAGCAACGTGGTAATTTCCAGTTCCGCTTTCTCCGGTGTGATGTTCACTTGTTTGATGTAAACACCGGAGCCTCCATCGTCCATCGGACTGATGCATAATCTATCCAGCACCAGAAGCCGAACGTGGCGATATAATCCGCCATCCAGATTAAAATCTCCGTTTAAAGGGGCAATGTGATGATTGTAGGCGTTATCCACGCGCACCGCGATGAGGTTTTTTCCAGTGCGGTTGATAAATGTGGTGATGTCCACACAAAAACCGGCGAATAACCCAATATGCCCGCCCGCCCGGTGGCCGTTGCAGTAGACTTCTGTGGTGATACCGGCCCCTTCAAAATATAGAAAAACCTGTTTACCGGCCTCCCTTGCGGCTTGCGGCAGCTCCAGATTTTTGCGATACCAGGCCGGTCCCCGGTAATACGGTGCTCCGGTTTGTGCATCCAGGCCGTTATAAGTGTGCGGCAACTCCACGGTTGTCCATGACGCATCATTTAATTCAGGCTCTTGTGCGCCTGGGAAGCCTTGCTTGAGGAACTTCCACGCCTGATCAATACGCATATCCGTTCGGGCACCCGTTGAATCACCCGTTCGGCCGGTCAGAGTAGCAGTTCCCGCAGAGTTCATGCCGTTGGTACCGCATCCCGCCAAGCCACTGGTTGCCACCACGGCCAATGCACCGAATTTTATCATGTCGCGCCGCGAGGGCATAAGCGAATCCTGGGCAGAGGGTTGTTGTGCCGCGCTGCCCTGGCTTTTAACTTGGATTGGACTTATTGGTGTGGTTAATGGATGCTGTCTCATGTTTCCGCCTTTCAATCAGAACCGGCTTTGAAAATGAATCATAATCAGCGCGATGCATTTGTTCAAAGCGGAAGCAATATTTCAATGCCCAACGTAGCACGCTGTTTATCGTGCATTACTTCGGCCAGTACGTTTTGTAGCCGGTGCCGGCGGTTCACACAATGTTGTTGGCTGATGTTTAGATCTTGATTCCATCAGATCGGCGATAGTGGAATTGCGGAGTATTGTTTCAATGCCGCTGATGGCCTCATCCAGTCTGCTATGCAGCGGGCATAGGTGCTTGCCGTGCGCCAACATGGCTAGGGGACAGCTTTCAATGCGGCGTATGGGATCGACGCACTGGACGACATCATACAGGGTCAATATTTCCGGATCTTTCGCCAGCACCGTGCCCCCATGCAAACCGCGTTGCGATTTAACCATTCCCGAGCGAGAAAGAGTCTGAAGCACCTTGGCGAGGTAGCCTTGTGGCACCAGGGTGCCGGCGGAAATATGGCGATTGGTGACCGGCCGGCCTTTGGAGCCTGCCAGATATACAATTACTCGCAGGGCATATTCACTGGTTTGAGAAAACATAATCACCTGAATTATAGTTTGACATCCAAACCTTGAAGTCCGATTTTACTAGCCCTATACTATTGGTCAAGGGCGGCAAGATGGCGAAACCACAATAACGTGGTATTGAATAGTTTTTTCCCATCATGATGTGGGGCCGAGGTCAAAACATGAATACACTAATGCTATCACGCATTCAATTCGGTTTAACTGTCTCGTTTCACTATATTTTCCCTCTTTTGAGCATCGGCCTGGGAGTCATGATGGCGATCATGGAGGGAATGTATCTCAAGACTCGGGATAAGAAGTGGGAGCAAATGACTCGATTCTGGACTGGAATATTCGCCTTGACATTTGGTTTGGGTGTCGCCACCGGTATTGTCATGGAATTTGAGTTCGGCACCAATTGGGCCAATTATTCGCGGTTTGTGGGTGATATATTCGGCGCGCCATTAGCTGCTGAGGGAATCTTTGCGTTCTTTCTTGAATCGGGATTTCTATCGATATTGCTCTTCGGATGGGACCGTGTGGGCCGCAAAATGCACTTTTTTGCCACGGTCATGGTTTCACTTGGGTCCATATTCAGCGCACTTTGGATTAACGTCGCGAATTCATGGATGCAGACTCCGGCCGGTTTTAAGCTGCTGAAAAATGCCAAAGGAAAGGTCATTGGCGCGAAAATGGTCAACTTTTGGCAGGTGGTATTGAACCCATCCACCATTGATCGGCTTGAACATGTGCTGATCGGCGCGTTTTTATCCGGAGCGTTTCTGGTTATGAGCGTGGCCGCCTGGTATTTGCTCAAAAATCGCCATCTGCAGATCGCGCGATCTTGTATGAAAGTCGGATTGATTGTAGCGATTATCTGCTCTCTGCTACAGTTGCTTACCGGGGATTTTAATGCGCGAATGATCGCCAAATATCAACCCGCCAAACTGGCGGCATTTGAAGGGGCGTTTCCCGCCGATGCCCCGGAGGGATTAGGAATTGTCGGTTGGGTCAATCAGACCAGGCAAAAAGTGTACGGGCTGGAGATTCCCGGCATGTTAAGCTGGCTGCTTTACGGCAACACCAGTCGACCGGTCGAGGGGCTGGATGCATTTCCCGCGAAAAACTGGCCTCCGGTGAATCCCGTGTTCCAATCCTATCATGCGATGGTCGGATTGGGAATGTTCCTGATTTTCATAAGCCTGATCGGGGTCTTTTTCTGGTGGCGCAACAGCCTTTGGACCAAGCGATGGTTATTGTGGATATTTGTTTTTTCCGTCGTGGCACCATTGGCCGCCAATGAGCTTGGATGGTTTTCCGCCGAGGTTGGACGGCAGCCTTGGATCGTCTATGGAATTTTACGTACCAGTCAGGGCATTTCGCCGGGTTTACCGGTCGGCGATGTTCTGACCAGCATCATCATGTTTGGTGTTCTGTATGCGTTGCTGTTTGCGTTATTCATTTACATGTTGAACCGTAAAATTCAGCATGGTCCGGATGATGCGCCCCTGCATCTACCGGACGGACAGCCTTTGCCGCAACACGCCCGAATGGATGCGTAAACAAACCCTGAAGTGTTTAAGTTGGCGTGGTTTCCGATAGGATAGGTTATGACTCTTGAGATCACATGGTTTGTTCTTCTGGGCGTGCTGTTTGCCGGGTACGCAATTTTAGATGGATTTGATTTCGGCGTCGGAATGCTGCACCTTTTGGTGAAGGATGATCATGATCGCCGTATTTTACTTAACAGCATCGGCCCGGTATGGGATGGCAATGAGGTGTGGCTGGTAACCGGAGGGGGGGCTATGTTTGCTGCGTTTAAAGATATGTATGCCACCGTATTTTCCGGGTTCTATCTGGTGTTTATGCTGCTGCTCATGGCTCTGATATTCCGGGCGGTCTCCATAGAGTTTCGAAGCAAGGAACCCATGCTCTGGTGGCGGAAACTTTGGGACGTGTGTTTTTTTATCGGCAGTCTGCTGGCGGCATTATTGTTGGGGGCTTTTGTCGGGAATATTGCCCGCGGCGTGCCGCTGAATGCCTCCGGGACATTTACTGGAAATATTCTGACCTTGCTGAATCCCTACGCTTTAATGGTGGCGGTGACGACCGTAGCTCTATTTATGATGCATGGCTCGATTTATCTGGTTATGAAGACAGAAAATGCACTGCATGATCGCGTTCGCCAATGGGTCAATAATTCAATCATTTTCTTTATTATCTGTGCGGTCTGCACCACGATGGTGACGCTTATTTATTACCCGCGGTTAACCGATCCATTCCGTTTACATCCGGCACTTTTTGTTGTTCCGGTGTTGATGATGTTGGCAATTGCCAATGTTCCCCGTGAAATATCCATGAAGAAGGACTTTCTGGCATTTATTTCCAGTTCCGCCGCCATCGCTTTGCTGCTGGCAACGCTTTCAATTGGACTATTTCCTAATTTGCTCTACGCCACCAATAACCCCGCTTACAGCCTGACGATCTACTCAGCTTCATCTTCACAATACACGCTGGGTATTATGTTGATTATTGCGATTATCGGCATGCCAATCGTCATTAGCTATACCACGTACGTCTACTGGATATTCCGACATAAAACAAGATTGGACGCCCACAGCTACTGAAACCGCTGCATTCCTTCGTTTGCCGCTATTGTGAAGGATCACCCGCGTCCTTACATGCGGCCATGGTGTTCTCCGCGGCAGCGCTAAACTGGATTTACTGCTTAATTTATCCAATTATTGCCGAAACAAATTCTTGTGTTTCGTGCTTGATTTGCGGAATTTGGAGGCTAATAATGACTTGTGGGCTGAAGATGGATGAGTAGGTGACGGTCGCGTAGACCGCCAGCTTTATTTAAAGTCTTCTTTTTACAGGAGGTTTATCATGTCTGATACACTTACCACAATCCATAACAGCGATGGTGCCGGCACCTCGGCAACTCATGTTGATGAACTGCGCCGGAAATACACTGCGGCCAAATCCGCCGTGGCTGATTTGGCCGGCGAAGTTGGGAAGACAGCCAAGGATCACGTCGGTGATTTAAAATCTCATGCCTCGGACTGGGTGCATGATAAGGCTGATTTGCTCAAGGAACAGGCGTCGGATTCCCAGGCAGCGATGATTACCCTGGTTCGGCGTAATCCTGTAAAAGCTGTGGCGATTGCGGCAGGGGCTGGATTGCTTCTGGGCTTGTTGTTGAGCCGGAGAGATTAATTCGCTGACTGCCTTATGATTTTTACGGTATACTGCCAACCGACGATTAGTCGTGTCAGATTATCGTAACGGAGTTGCGCACATGGCTGTGGATACCGCTGAAGATCGCACAACGGAGTCGGTACAGCCTCCAACTCCGGGGGCGGGGAGATATTACAGCCGGCGCATCCTCCGGGCATTGCTGGACGTAATAGAACTGGAGGTGCAGATCATTACGTTGCGGCTTGCCTCGGCAATGCGCGATGCGGTCGTTCGTTTATGCCTGGCGCTGGGGGGAATTGTTCTGGCTCTGACCGGGCTTGTTTTTTTTGAAATCGCGATTTTTCAGGCCTTCCAGCGGCTGATCCCAGTCATCTGGGTATTTGTGATTTTTGCGGCTGTTCATTTATTGCTCGCCGGAATACTGGTTTTTATGGCCACCCGTCCCTTGGCATCCAAGGTTTCCGGCACTGCAGATAATTCAGATGCGGTAAATAAAAATGGGGGGTACCGGCAATGAGTATTGAATCCCAATTGGCGGACCTGGAGCGCCGTCGTGATGCGGTGCTGCAGGAAATGGATGATAACGCGACACATTTGGGGGAGTATATAAAAACGCAATATTCCCCGGTTAACGTGCTGCGGCGGCACATCGGCCCGGCAATAGGCATTGCCGCCACTATCGGTACTCTTGCCGCCAGTGCCAAAGCGCCGCGCACGGGGTTAATGCGGCTTATCTGGACGCGGCTGCTTAATGGTGGAAATCATCCATCCAAAACAACGTCGGCGTCGGGTCCCTCGGATTCAGTGGCGTCGGCGAATCATGCCGAGTCGCCATCAAATCCAAAAGTCGAGACACACCAGCCGCACCATCGTGGACTTAGAGATGTTGCAGAGCCGATAGTCCGAAATATCATAATGGATGTAGCACAGGCAATTCCCTGGAGCAGCCTGTTGGATCGTGTGCGCGATGCGCGGAAGAGCCGTGGCACGCAAAGCGATCACAAGGCTCCACCGCCCCATTAACTTGGGATTAAAATCAGAACATTGGCACAAGTAGCGAGACATACGGGCCAGAACCGTATAAAATCTTCTCGTTGTGTGCGTCAGGATAAATTTCAGGCATGAATGAAAAATTGCGAAATACGGTTGTCGGATTGACCATTATCGGGGCGCTGGTCCTGATTACCTGGGGAGCCTTTTTACTAGGTCGTGTTCCGGGGTTTGGTCCCAATGCTCCTTATGATATTACGTTGTTGGCACCCACGGCCGATAGCCTGACATATGGTGATGTTGTTACATTTAACGGTGTTACGGTGGGAACCGTGCAGAGTGTGGCACTAACACCTGATATGCAGTCGGCAACCATTATCATCGGAATTTATCGTTCGGTTCACTTGCCCGCCAATACCGTGGCGCAAATTGGATCTAAAACCATCGGGGCTGCGTATGTGTCGCTATATCTGCCGGGAAAAGCTGCTGCTAAAATGCTCCCGATGGATGGCAGTGCGCAAATAAGAGCCAATGTTGCATCTTCCAGCCTGATTCCTAAGTCGGTGGTCAGGGATTTTTCTTCGTTAAAATCTCAGTTTGGTCTGCTTAGCAGTAAATTGGATCGCGTGGCTGACGATCTTCACGCCCTGCTTAAACCTGTCGCACTAACCCAAGCGCAGGCCGATGGTTTGCAAGCCAGTACTTCAGATATGAATAATATCAGTGCTTTAATTCAGCGATTGAACGTCACAGTTAATTCAATCAATTCCTTAGTCGGTAACGGAAAACTGCGCGGACAGGTACGGGAGATTCTGGCGAATGTAGCCGTCTCTTCCAGTGAATTAAAGGGCGTACTTAAGCAATTGTCCTCAACGGTAGGCCGCTTTAACGGTGTTATTACCAAGGCCGGCACCGCCGCGACGGATATTGATAGCGTTGCCAAAACTGCCCGCCAGAAAATTATTGTGTTAAGTGTTAAGCTCACAGACGTTCTGGAAAATGTGAACTCTATCACCGAATCGATTGCCCAGGGGCACGGCACGGCCGGGCGACTGGTGAAAGACCCGCGCTTGTACAATTCGCTGCTGCAACTCACCCGCCGCATTAAAGGCACGGTCGACAGCCTCCATGGCTTGGTAAAGCAAATAAAGGCCGAAGGATTTGATGTGAAAGTCGGATTCTGATTTCTGATTCGCGCCACGTTTATGGCGTACCTCGGACCGGTGATTATCCGGACGGTCTGCCGACGCCACGTGAACACTTAAAGGGCGTTTATGCCGCATGAATCGTCAGGTAATCCAGCCGCCAGGTCCGAAGAGGGGGTGCTGGATGCCCGATCGATAGCGTGGCAGAATCGCCCATTGCTGCGGATGGTGTATCACGGGTATTTCCAGTCCATGGCGGAACAGTTTGTACGGCGGTCAACGGACAGCGGAAAGCCCCACGGCGTGGTGGTGGAAATTGGCGGCGGGGCTGGGCATTTCAAAGCGTTCTACCCGGAAATGATCGTCACGGATCTGGTGCCGACTCGCCGTATTGATCTGGCTGCCGATGCGTTGCATCTGCCATTTGCGGATGGCAGCGTCGATAATCTGGTCATGCAGGATGTGTTGCACCATATTGCCTATCCCCTCACTTTTCTTTCCGAAGCACAGCGCATTTTAAGTCCCGGTGGTCGACTGGTGATGGTTGAACCATTTATTTCTCCCCTTTCCCATGTACTCTATGGGCTTTCGCACCCCGAGCCAGTCAATATGCGGGCCAGGATTTTCCGGGAGCCGGGGGATGTGTCTGGGGCTGATCCGGCGGCATTTGTCGGTAGCGGCGCTTTCGATGCTAATCAGGCAATTCCGACCCTGTTGTTTTTTCGCTATGCTGCGAAATTTAGCCGCCGATTTCCCAATTTGGTCGTCCGTGAACGCAAAGTTCACAGTATGATTGCCTATCCATTATCCGGCGGCTTTACCAAACCCGTACTCCTGCCGATGAGGGCAGTAGCCGCAGTGCGCGCATTGGAAAATATTCTCTCTCCGCTGGCACCCTGGCTGGCGTTTCGAATGCTTGTTGCGCTGGAGAAGATTTCCTGAAAACCCAACCCCCGCAACACGCGACACCCCGGACGGAACGTACTATAATCAGGCAGATTTGTGATTTCGGAGTTATCTGTGATTATTGACAGTACGGTTGAACCAGTTCTTCCGCTTTTGAGGGCTGTGGGTAAGATCCCCAGCGGGCTATTTATTCTTGTCACAGGTGAAGGGCCGCAGTTATCGGCCATGCTGGTGTCATTTGTCCAGCAGTTGAGCTTTGAACCGCTGTGCATCGGCGTGGCGATTCACAAAGACCGGGAAATGGGTGCAAGAATTGAAAAGTCGGGCTTTTTTACCCTCAATATATGTTCCGCGGGGGATAAAGGATTGTTACGCAAATATGCCCGCCAGGCCTTAACCGGTGATGCCGCCTTGGCCGATGTGATGCACCACAAATTGCCGGACGGTGGCATCGTTCTGGCTGAAGCTTGTGCATTTGTACATTGCCGCTTTTGCGCTCGTGTGAATTATCACGCGGATCATGAGTTATTTATCGGCATAGCCCAGGATGGTGATCTGACCGCTGATTCCGCGGCCAAGCCCATGATTCATACGCGGCATGACGGATCGAAGTATTAGTTGAACCACCTGTGGGTTTAAGTGTGTGAACCGGATGGCTTGATTGTGGACTTAAAACTCCTAAAATACCTTTTATGACAACAACGCAACTGCAACATGAATCGTGTCCACTGGAACTTGGCGACCCCGTCAATGCGGCGATACTCTCAGTGTCGGAAGATCGCATTCAGGGTTTTCACCGCAATCCACTGGATGAAATCGCAAGGCTTTCTGGAATTCCTGTTCAACAGGTCATTGAACGTATCGCGGCTCTATTACGCGCCGGCGTGATCCGCCGGGTACGCCAGACACTCCTGGCTACAAATTTGGCGGCCGGGGCCTTGGTGGCATGGGAAATACCTGCGGCCAATTTAAGTTCCGGCTTTGATTATCTCTTTGAAAAAGATCCTTTTTCCGGGCATGTGGTGATTCGTTCCACCGACGGAGAGACCACCGGTTCCAAATATCGTCTGTGGACTACGCTGAAAGTGCCACAGGGCTTTTCGCTGGAAAAACATTGTAATTTTTTAATGACAGCGATTGGTGCCGGGGCGTTTAAAATTATGCCGGCCAAAAGATTATTTGCGCTGGGCGTTGGGCACGTCCGGCGCCGCGGGATGCAGCCAGGCAGTAAATCGGAGGTTCTCGCCGAAGTGCTGGAAACCAAAACCGTGGAGCTTTCCAATCTGCAATGGCAGGTGCTCACCGCACTAAAACGTGAGTTCTCCCCGGAGGAGTTAGTTGAGAATATCTGGGAAGCGCGTGCCGCTCAGGCGGGTGTAAGCTTGGACGAATTTTATACTGTTGCCGAGCAGTTGCATGCGCTGGGCGTCATTGGCCGCTTTTCAACTTTTCTGGAACATGTCAAGCCTTTAACCACCGGAGAAAAAGTCACGCAATACAACGCGTTATTCCACTGGGCGGTTCCACATGGCAGGGAAATTGATGCCGGCCGGGAGGTGGGGCGGTTCCACATTATGACGCATGCCTATTGGCGCGAAGGCGGCATAGAATTTGGAAATGTTAATATCATGGGCGTGGCCCACGGCAAAGATAAAAATCTGCTCCTGGCGCATAAGGCCGCGATGGATGCGCATTTGGCTTCGGTTGGAATTCCGGTTTCATACACCAATGTTTTCTGGGGAGGTCGCAGCGAAATAAAGCCCAGCGAAATTGTGCCACAGGCGTATCTGGACTGGTGCCAGGAACAGGGCATAGACCCCAATGCGATGCGGATTTAAAAAATGTGAATTCCGCCCCGCTTGATGGCCGGGGCCTCGCATGAACCTGTGGCATGGTGTTTGCATTCATCGCATTTAGCCAATTCGTCCGGAAGTAAATCAGGTTATTTGTATAATTCCATTGGCATCACCGGCATACCGATGCTAAAATGAATAGTTCGGATTTGGCTTCCCCAGATGAAGGGAATCTCAGATTCCGACGGGTTTTGACCGCGGAAGGTGAAAACTCAGAGAACCGGACCAGATAATACACAGGCCTTAATTGCGAGTGTTATTATGCCCCGCGACGGGCTGTTGGTCCCATGAAGGATATGATACGTATGGAACGACGTGTCATGGAAAAATTGAAACTGTTATCGGCGTCTTGAGTTAATTGTAATTCGAAGAAGGCCGATTTTTATGCTCCGTCCCTCTGCATTGGACGTTCAGGAGAACTTTGTGACTCACGCCACGCATTCGCAGGTACAACCGCCCGCGACGGTCAGCACCGTCCCCTTGGCCAACGCCACTGCTAATATTCAGTTACTTATAGAAAAAGGTAAATCGCAGGGTTACTTAACCTACGAAGAGCTTAACGAGCTTTTGCCTGATGATGCCATTGCTCCCGACCGTCTCGATGCTCTGATGCAGCGCTTTGATGAAATGGGTGTGGAACTGCTTGATGAAGCCGAGGGAAATAAACACATTGCCGCCCCGGCCGCGGATGATCCCGACGAATCGCTGATGCGCGAGGCGGAGGAGGAAATCAACGCCATCAAGGATGAAGATGAGGTTGCGGAGGTGGGATCTAAACGCATTGACGACCCCGTGCGCATGTACCTTACGCAGATGGGTGAAATTCCACTGCTGACACGGGATGAGGAAATCCGTCTGGCTAAGAAAATCGAGTTAACCCGTATGGCGTTTCGCCGCAAGGTGCTCGAGAGCGATTACTGCATTCAAAGTGCGGTAGACATCCTGGCGCAGGTAGAATCCGGTGAATTGCCGTTCGACCGCACCATGCGCATTTCCACCGCTGAAGTTGATGCCAAGGGAACTATCAGTAAACGCATTCCCCAGAATCTTGGCACCATCCGAAAAATTCTGGTTCAGAATCGCGATGAATGGGATAAAATCCAGGACGCTTCCACTTCGGAATCTATCAAAGAGGACATCCGTCGCCGTATGCGTAATCGCCGCCGCAAGGCCGTTACGCTGCTGGAAGAACTTTCACTGCGCACCAGCAAAGTTATTCCCCTGATGAAAAAACTCCAGTCCATCAGCACCAAGCTCACGGAATTGCACCTGGAACTGCGCAGCAAAACCGCTCGGCTTTCTGAAGATGATCGCCAGGCCATGACCGATGAATACATGGGACTCATGGACCTGGTGCTCGAAGACGCTGAAGCGCTGCAACGGCGCTGTCAGAGTATCCAGTTGGTATTTAATGAGTATGAAGACGCCAAACGTAAACTTTCCGGCGGCAACCTGCGATTGGTGGTGTCGATCGCCAAGAAATATCGTAATCGCGGCTTGTCCTTTCTGGATATTATTCAGGAAGGTAATACGGGGTTGATGCGGGCCGTCGACAAATATGAATATCGACGCGGTTATAAATTCAGCACCTACGCCACGTGGTGGATTCGGCAGGCTATTACCCGTGCCATCGCGGATCACGCCCGCACCATTCGTATTCCAGTACACATGATTGAAACCATGTCCAAGTTGCGGAATATCAGCAAAAAGCTGCTTCAGGACCTGGGCCGGGAACCCACCATTGAAGAAATTTCCAAGGAAGCCAAAATGCCGGTGACCGAATGCCGGCGCGTCCTGAAAATCGCCCGCCACCCGATATCGCTGGATCGGCCCGTCGGCGAATCTGAGGATTCTTATTTTGGCGACTTTATTGAAGATGAGGCGGCTGAAAATCCGGTGGAAACCGCCACGCAGGAAATGTTGCGCGAACGCATTGATCAGGTCCTGAAAACCCTGACCTACCGGGAGCGTGAAATTATTAAACTGCGCTATGGCATTGGTGACGGCTACACCTATACGCTGGAAGAAGTCGGGCGGATATTCAAAGTGACACGGGAACGTGTCCGCCAAGTAGAGGCCAAGGCGCTGCGCAAATTACAACATCCGGTACGTTCACGAAAACTGGAAGGATTCCTGGATGGATCGATCCTGGCTACCCTCGGCGTTATTCCGCCGGGCACGACCGCGGAATCTGAAGGCTCAGAGGAGGGTGCCGAGACTCCAGCGGAATCCGGCGATGCCGATAGTGATGATAAATAAACAGTGAAAGGCTTCTGGGCATGGCGGCAACCCGGCGATCCTTTCTTCCCATATAAATAGGCTTTAACGCTGTACGCTGCGGAAATGGGCACTAAAATTTCTTGGTGGTCGGCATTTCAACCGATATAACATTGGGTCCTCAGAGCGTGCTTCAAAACGCAGTCATTACCGCTTTGGGAAGCAGGCTCTGTTACTATTTGAACGGAGGAGCCGGTGCTCTACGATCATGAATCCTCAGCACATAACGATCTGACAACACGGGATATGTGGCGGGTTTTTCGGATCATGGCCGAGTTCGTGGAAGGCTTTGATGCGTTGGCCTCTATCGGCCCGGCAGTGACCATTTTCGGATCCGCCCGAACACCACGCACAGATCCCTATTACAAAAAAGCTCGACTTCTTGCGGCGATGTTGGCGCGAAAAAAGATTGCGGTCATTACCGGTGGGGGACCGGGAATCATGGAGGCCGCTAATTCCGGAGCCCATGACGCGGGTGGCGTGTCGGTGGGGCTGAACATCAGTTTGCCGCATGAACAACGCGCTAATCCCTATCAGACGATTGCCTTGAACCATCACTATTTTTTCGTGCGCAAGACAATGTTCATCAAATATTCCCACGCGGTGGTCTGCTTCCCCGGTGGTTACGGTACCATGGATGAATGTTTTGAAACGCTCACACTGATCCAAACGCTCAAAATTGATCCGCGCCCGGTGGTCCTGATCGGTAGAGATTACTGGCAGGGATTAATTGACTGGTTAAAGAAAACCATGCGCAATAAATTTCACACCATCGGCACCGAAGACCTCAAGCTTTTTCGCCTGACCGATGATCCTGCGGAAGCTTGCGATATCATCGTCCAAGCTGAAGAGGGCCGGTGCTGGGAGTCCCCAATCCCCACGTTTTCCGGAGTGAATCCTGCGCGGCACATGAGTCCCGAGGGTACACGAATGGGCGTGGTACCGCGCGTCAGCGGGGAAAAAATTGCGCAGCCCCAACTTCCCGTGGAATTGAATCATCGCAAGTCGGGAGATAAAGCGCGGCGTGCTGTAAAGTTGCCAAAGGCCAAAAAATAAACTCCAGTTTGCCATGGCGCTTTCAATTTCTCTTGAACTCCACAGAAACTCCATGTGGATTTTTCCCATCAGTTGGCCCGATTTCTGCCGTCAATTGTCCTATAAAAAACCATTTAATTCGTATTTCAGAATAAAATATGGACGATGGAATATTGAACATAAAAGCGATGCCCATGCTTATTAATTCTGTATTACAAATAATAAATACTGAAATAAGAATAAACATATCGTAAATATCTAATTAAAATTTCGTAAAAGTGTATTTACATCGCAATGCTTGTAAATTTGTGTTTTTTTAGGTATATTCAGGCACTATGATTACCGCGAAAAAACGCAAATTATCGGTGCCTCCCGCCAAGCGCAAACGTGAGAAAGCCTCTCGCGGTAAATTGAAGCGCCATAGTGTCGCCGTTCAAGCCGGAAAAAAGTCATCGCGGTCCAAAGCCCCTGCGGTTGCCATTAAAGTCGCCCCCGTGTTACCACCAGAAAATAAGGCTTACGCCAAAGCCATTGATTTTCTCATGAGCCATACCGACTACGAGCGCATGCGCGTGGTCCGATATAATACCACAACATTTAATCTTGATCGCATGAGGCAATTTCTCGAGGCACTGGGGAATCCCCATCAGGCGTACAAAACCGTCCATATTGCCGGAACCAAAGGGAAGGGCAGTACCTGCCATATGGTTGCCGCAATGTTGCGCAATGCCGGGTTTAAAGTTGGTTTATATACCAGCCCTCACCTGCTGAATTTGCGCGAGCGAATCTGCGTCAATGGGCAACATATTACCGAGGATCAATTCGTTGCGCTGATGAAGCGCATCGAACTGGCTGTTAAAAAGCTCGGATCCAATAAGCCGACATTCTTTGAAATTCTCACGGCCATGGGTTTTGCCCATTTTGCTGATGAGCACGTTGATATTGCGGTCATTGAAACCGGCCTGGGCGGACGTTTGGACTCCACCAATGTGATTACTCCGGTGGTCACGGCAATTACGAATATAAGTTACGATCACATGGCTGTGCTGGGAAATTCCTTAACCAAAATAGCGGAAGAAAAAGCCGGAATTTTCAAAAAAGATGTGCCCGCGCTTTCTTGCCTCCAGGAGCCGGAGGTTGCTGCCACACTTAGCCGCGTTGCACAACAGGTGCATGCACCGCTGGAATTTGTCGGTACGGATATTGAATTCAGTCATCGCTTTGAAGTCACGCGCCCCGTCGGTCCGCATGTCCGGGTATCTCTTACCACCGTGCGGTCGCATTTCGAGCATTTGACTGTGCCGTTAATTGGCGAGCATCAGGCGGTCAACTGCGGATTGGCGCTGGCCATTCTGGATAAACTCAAGGCCGGTGGACTGTTGTTCAGCGACGCCAAGGCCGTGGCCGGCCTTCAGGATGTCAATTTGCCCGGTCGCATTGAAACCGTTTGGCATGATCCGCGTGTGATCATCGACGGTGCGCACAATGCGGCTTCGGTTAAAGCGTTATTCCGCGGCATCAGCCAATATATTCCCTATGACAGCATGGTTGTTATCTTTGGCTGCAATTGCGACAAGGACATTGACGGCATGTTGGAGCAAGTGTCGCTGGGAGCTGATAAAGTCATTTTTACTCGCTCGCACAACAATCCTAAAAGTGCCAGCCCCGATGAGCTTTCCGCGCGCTATGTGGATCGCTTTGGCAAAATGGCCCAGGCGACGGAAACTTTTGCGGATGCCATGGATATTGCCGCCCGCGCCATTTCCCGTGAGGACCTCATCACCGTAACGGGGTCGTTTTATCTCATCGGAGAGGCAAAACGCCTTTTCATGGGCCGCACCGCCGCGAACAATAACGTCGCGCCGTTATAATGTGACAAATTGTCGGGAATCTTGCATCGCCCCTGCCCGCACCATAATATCAGTTAGGGTTCGCCGGAATCCGCTGCTACAATACAGTGATGATATCGCCTCGAAAACCCTATTACCTTTGCGGAAAGCGTGAATTCAGCGACTCCTTGCGCGCGGTTAAATCGTTGCAGGACGGCAGCGTTCTGGCGGAAGTGGCCTATGCTGACGCGGCTGCCGTTGAGCGGGCTTTGGTCGGTATGACTGATTCTATGCCGATTATGCGTAAACTTAGCGCCCTACATCGGCGTAACACCTGTGAAGCTGTTTATACCGCCTTACTCAAGCGGGCGGAAGAATTTGCCTGGCTCATCGCTCAAGAAGCCGGTAAACCCATTAAAACCGCGCGGGCTGAAGTGGCCCGAGCGCTGACAACTTTCCGTCTGGCGGTGGAGGAATCCACGCGCATCGCCGGTGTGCAATTGCCGGTGGATATTGATGAACGCAGCGAAGGGTATTATTGCATCGTTGAACGCGTGGCGGCGGGACCGGCGGTTTTTATCACTCCGTTTAATTTTCCGCTGAATTTGGTAGCGCACAAAGTGGCCCCGGCGCTGGCTTGTGGTTGTCCCTTTTTATTAAAGCCCTCTGACCGAACGCCTCTGACGTCCCTGCTCCTGGGCGAACTGCTCATGCAGGCGAATTTGCCCCCTGGGTCGTGGAGCATTCTGCCTTGTGATGTACAGCATGTGCCAACGATGGTCCAAGATGCGCGCGTGCGGATTGTATCATTTACCGGTTCCGTCAAAGTGGGATGGGAATTGCAGGCCCGGGCGGTGGGGAAGCGTATACTGCTGGAACTGGGGTCCAATAGTGCTGTGGTGGTGGAGCCGGATGCCGATATTTCCCAGGCGACTTCCCGCATTGTCCCGGGCGCGTTTGGATATTCCGGGCAAAGTTGTATCAGCGTGCAGAGAATATTTCTGCATCACAGCATTGCGCCCCAGGCACTTAAACAGCTCGTGGAGAAAACGTCTGCCCTGCGGGTTGGTGCTCCGTTGGATGAAAGCACGGATGTTTCCTGCATGATTGATCAGGATGCTGCCCGGCGCGTGGAGCAATGGGTGCGGCAGGCCGTGGACGGCGGAGCAAAATTGTTGTGCGGCGGCCATCGTGACGGAGCCTTTTACATGCCGACTCTTTTAACCAATGTGCCGGCCAACGCCCACCTCGCGTGCGAAGAAGCCTTCGCGCCCGTGGCAATAATCGAAGAATACGATGATTTTTCGCAGGTACTCAAGAAAGTCAATGAATCTCCGCTGGGAATTCATGCTGGAATATTTACTCGAGATTTATTCAAGGCCCGGCAGGCCTTTGAAACATTGGAAGTCGGGGGAGTGATTATTAACGACGTGCCAACGGTCCGCATTGATGCCATGCCGTATGGCGGCGTCAAACAATCCGGATTGGGACGCGAAGGGGTGCGATTTGCCATGGAAGAGTTCTGCGAACTTAAGACCATGTTGGTACGCTACGCATAAGCCGCGCGGATCATGCGACACGCGGCGGTAAACCTGCTATAACTTCCGCACGGGAAATGCTCGCCGTTGAAATACGGCGGGAAAAATAATGCGCCATGCCGCAATGGCGGTGAGTTGACAGGTTGGTACAGGAAGTATCATGGAAGTTGGAATTGTCGGATTACCAAACGTCGGAAAGTCGACGTTGTTTAATGCTTTAACCAATGCCGGCGCTTTAGCCGCCAATTATCCCTTTGCCACCATTGAGCCGAATGTGGGCGTCGTGGCGGTGCCGGACCGGAGATTGGAGCAAATCCGTCGGCTCATCGAAACCGAGAAAACGGTTCCCGCTCTGCTCAAGGTCGTGGATATTGCGGGTCTGGTCAAAGGTGCCAGCACCGGGGAAGGACTGGGCAATAAATTTCTTTCGCATATTCGGGAAGTGGATGCCATCTTGCATGTTGTGCGCTGTTTTTCTGATGGCGATGTCATGCACGTGGATGGAAAAGTTGATCCACAGCGCGACATTGAAACCGTGGAAACCGAGTTGATGCTGGCCGACTTGGAAAGTCTTGAAAAAACCGTTGATAAACAGCGCCGCAACGCTCGCGCCGGTGATAAAGAAGCAATCGCATCCGTGGAAGTTATCGAAAAACTCCTGGAGGCGCTTAAACTTGGTAAGCCGTTAAGATCGTTGGCACCTTGGAAACCGGACGATTGGAAAATTATCCATAATCTCGGCCCAATTACCGCCAAGCGCGTTTTGTATATCGCCAATGTGGATGAATCGGATCCGCATGGTCAGGGGCCGCTGGTGCAGTTGGTGCGCCGCCGCGCGGAATCTGAAGGGTCTGTCGTAGTGCCGGTATGCGCCAAATTGGAAGCGGAACTCGCTGAGCTTACAGCCGACGATCGCGCGGCGATGCTCGCCGATTTAGGCATGACCGAACCCGCCTTGGAAACCGTTGCCCATGAAGCATACAAACTTCTTGGTCTGCAAAGCTATTTCACCGCCGGACCCAAGGAAATCAGGGCTTGGACGATTCCCATTGGAGCCACGGCTCCCCAAGCGGCCGGTGTCATTCATAGCGACTTTGAAAAAGGTTTTATCCGCGCGGAAATATACAACATCACCGATTTATTGACCCACAAGAATGAAGCCGCTATTCGTGCCGCCGGCAAGCTTCGATCCGAAGGAAAAACCTACATATTCCAAGATGGCGATATCGCTCATTTTCTCTTTAACTCCTGAAGTCAACGCATGACCGCTTTCAGCCGCCCTTATCAGGTACGGCAGAGATTATCGGCTACTGCTACTTAAAGTCCGTGCATCTGGCAATTGAATTATTGCCGGAGCGTTGGCACAATATAGCATTCAGACACCAATGGATTGTTCTGAATTGATGCCACGGATGGGCAGCCGGACGGTTGTGGGTGAAACGCTGTTACCTTTGTAAAGCGTAATGTGAATCGGAAGGTTATTGGCTTTATGCGAACGGTGAATTTTTTCCGGCGTATGAAGCTGCCCATCGCGGGGGTAGAAACCGTTTTCTGGGGCTTGCTGCTGATTCTGGCGGTTATCGCGCTGGGAATTTGGCTCATTCGCCAGGAGGCTGGCACATTGGCGGCACAGCAGCGCCAACGCCATGCCGACGCAATCATTCAATCCGCGGATTCAATTCTTATCGGCTTGCAGAATATTGAAACCGGTCAACGCGGATATCTGATTACCGGAAATATAAGCTATCTGGAACCGTACCATCGCGGCACGGTCTCTATTGACCAGCGCATCCTGCGGCTTGGGCGACTTTTGCCCGCGACCCCCGCGAATGCAACCCTGATTGCCACCATGCGAACTTTGGCGGCACGGAAAATTGCGGAAATCGATCAGACCATTCGTGTGCGCACGAAGCATGGTTTTAACGCCGCCGCCAATATCGTGCGCACCGATGTTGGTAAGCAAGTGATGGATATGCTGCGGGCCGAGCTTTCCAGCACCCGAAACCACTATCATCGCGTGGCGCTCTACGAGCGTGTGCTGGCAGAGCGTCGATTACGAATGGCCCAAACAGTGGCAGGGGGCTTCAGCGTTGCCCTGCTGGTGACACTGGTAGGAATGTATTGGCGCATTGTCCATGTGGTGCGACGCAGCAAGAAAATGACGGATGATCTCGTCCACAATGCCCATAATGACCCCTTAACGGATTTGCCCAACCGTGGCATGTTTATGAATTGGCTGACCTATGGCTTGGCACAGGCTCAACGGATGGATGGCAAGGCCGCAGTGTTGTTTTTAGATCTTGACGGATTCAAACCGGTGAATGATCGTCTGGGGCATTCCGCCGGGGATCATGTTCTGTGCGAAGTGGCGCAGCGTTTTAAGCAAAGTGCCCGCACCGGTGACATGATCGCGCGAATCGGCGGCGATGAATTTGCGGTTTTCATTCCCGCGGTTTCTAATGAAAGCGATCCGGCGGAATTGGCACATCGCCTGATCGAAGCTATGCGCCAACCCATTGTTGCGGATGGTTCCGTGGTGTATGTCGGGGTGAGCATCGGTGCCGCGATGTATCCGCGCAATGGAAAATCCCCGGAAGCCCTGCTGGAGGCCGCGGATCAGGCCATGTACCGTGCCAAGCGGGAAGGGGGGCGTAAACTGGCATTCCACAATTCAGCGCTGACCGACCAGATTACGCGCGAGGCACGCCTGCGGGGTGGATTGCAACACGCCCTGCAGGCCAAAGAATTTGAATTTCATTATCAACCCCTACTGGACGCGCAAACGCTTAAGCCCGTGGCGGTGGAAGCACTGTTGCGCTGGCGGCATCCGGAATTAGGGCTGCTGGTTCCGGGGGAATTTCTTCCGGTTGCGGAACGCAGTGGATTTATGCGAAAGCTCGGACCGGTGCTGCTGCAAAATGCCGGCGAACAAATGGCTGTTTGGCGGCGGCAAGGATTACACTTGCGATTGGCGTTCAATATTTCGCCATTTCAGTGTTGCGATCAGAATCTCATATCCGCGGTGGAAAGTATGTTGCTTTCCAGCGGTATGGAACCGCAAAATCTGTATCTGGAAATCACTGAATCCGGACTGCTGCAAGCCGATGCCCGACCGATTCTGCGGAATATAAGGCAATTGGGTGTCGGTTTGACGCTGGATGATTTCGTCGGCGGCAGCGGAGGGTTGGCGTGTTTGCGCCAGCTACTTATTAACCAGGTCAAATTTGATCGCCGATTTATTACTGGATTAACGCGCTCGCCGGCAGATATGGATTTACTCTCCGGCCTTACTGACCTCACCCATCGCCTTGGTATGCAAGTCGCCGCCGGTGGCGTTGAAACGCAGGATCAGGATGTGGTTGTCCGCCGACTGGGTTGCGATCTGGTCCAGGGAAATCTATACGCCGGTGCCTGCAGTCCTGAGGATGTCACCCATCTGCTCCATCAATGGAAGGCTGCGTAAACTTTACGCTCCTCTCTGGGCATCCGTCCCTGCCTGCGGTAAACTAAATACATGAATATTCCGGCACCCGATGCTCTGGCAATGCGGCACTGACAGGCGGGAACTGGGCTGGATCTGGTATTCATGGGAATTTATGGTCTTGGAAAAAATGGAAAATCAACCGGGCTGCATCGGCGACGTTACCAGCCCCATCGGCGTTTTTGATTCGGGTCTTGGCGGCCTAACCGTTGTGCAGGCATTACACCGCCATTTACCAGATGAATCATTGATTTATTTTGGTGATTCCGCCCGGTTGCCTTATGGCACAAAATCTCCGCGCACCGTGCTGCAATTTGCCCGCCAATGCCTGCGGTTTCTCATGCAGATGAATCCTAAACTTCTGGTTGTCGCCTGCAATACCGTTAGCGCCACAGCCCTGTCAGAGTTGCAAAATGAATTTTCCGTGCCGGTTATCGGCGTGCTGGAACCCGGGGCCGAAGCGGCCGTGCGACTGGCACGCAGGCAGCGGCCGATTGGTGATTGCGCCATAGGCCTGTTAGCCACGGAGGCGACCATCGCCAGCAGAGCGTATGTGCACGCGGTCAGTCGGCGGGATTCCGCTGTGCATCTGGTTGGGCGGGCCTGCCCGTTGCTGGTACCAATGATTGAGGAGGGCCGTGCCGAAGACAGCCCGGTGGTCCAGGCTGTGCTGGCGGAATATTTGGCACCACTAAAATCTTTAAATCCCCCGGCTTTGATTCTGGGGTGTACACATTACCCCATTTATGCCAAAACCATCAGCCGACTGATGGGGCCATTGACCACGTTGGTTGATTCTGCGGACCAGACCGCCTTGGTCGTTCGTGAAAAGCTTCATACAATGGGGGCGCTGCATCCCGGCTCGCCCAATGGCGGCATCCTGACGTGTTATGTGACAGATCAGGGCCAGAGATTTGAAAGCCTGGCAAATCGCTTTCTCGGCCGGTCGATTGCCCAGCCGGTTTGGGTGGACCCTGAAATGCTTGAAACGGCGGTAACGGAAAAATGATGAGTCGTTGTCAAAAAATAGTTCAGTTATCATACCGCGCACCTGTTATTGGCATCCTCATTGCCGCTTTCATGGCATTGCCGATCCTGCTGGCCGGCTGCTCCTCCGGCAACAGCGATCCGCAAAATTTTAATTCTCTGGTGCAAAACTGGATCAAGCATATGCAGGGAGGGCATTCTGTCGTTACGCAAGCCCGGAATCTGTTTGCCACCGATAATCCCGACACTCAGCGTGCCGCCATTGCCTGGATGGCCCGCCAAAAATGGGGTCACGAAAAGCCGTATATGGATGCATATCGCCTGGCGGAAAGTTCCCCTTCGCCGCTGGTGCGCGGTCAGGCTTTATTGGCGTTGGGCACTAGCGGTCAGCCCTCGGTAGCGCCTGATTTGCAGCGGGGCTTGACGGATCCTTCGCAGTTTGTGCGCTTGTGCGCGGCCATGGCGGCAACGTATGTACACAATCCGATTTTAATCCCGGATTTGATTACCCGTTTACATCATGATTCCAACGCGCAAGTCCGCATTTACGCCGCTGAAGCTCTGAGATCCTACAAAACGCGGCCCGTTATTGAAACGCTCATTAACGCGCTTGACGACAGCAACGTCGCAATCGTTCAAGCCGCCTGGGACGATCTGATCTTCCAAACCGGACAAAAATTCCCGCAACATTCCGGCCCGTGGCAGTTATGGCTCCAAGCCCACCGGCACGAATTCCGAACCACGGGGTAATTGCAGTGCAAGTTGTGCCAATATTTCCTGACATCCCGCAGTACCCAGGCCCCGCAG
Organism: Planctomycetota bacterium; assembly: GCA_021819825.1. Taxonomy (GTDB): domain Bacteria; phylum Planctomycetota; class Phycisphaerae; order WQYP01; family WQYP01; genus JAMDCX01. The sequence goes on along the minus strand of JAKAEZ010000009.1, from coordinate 19,002 downwards.
GCCGCTCGTGGGACCAATTGACCAGACCACACCCCAAACTCGCTGGCCCCAGACATTCCTGCGGCCAGTTCTCAGCTGTCACACAAAAATGCTTTTGGCGGTGTTGTGGGTCCTATCCGAATTGCTTGCGCCAACCGCAAGTTGAATGATGCCTGACCTGGCGCGAGTTTAAGCGATTGCAGCAGCAGTGTTCGCGTCTTGTCGGTCGTTCATGTTTTTCAAAATGCGCGCCGCCAACTGCCGAAACTGCTTCCCGCAATCTTGAACCGCGCCGGCATGGCCGCCGATGGCGCCATCCGCCGCAGTCAGATCAAACATGGGCTTTCGCGCATCTTGTGCCATGGGCATAAGGCTTTTGAAGTGTTTTAGCATGGCCAACTGATTGGGGTCTTCTGCCGCTGCCTGCGCGTGCAGTTCCTGGCCAAGTATTTCACGACTGTACGTTTCCGGGATGCGATTTGCCCATTTCAGGTAGGATTTGACCGGTCTGTTTTCGCGGACCGAGGGATTCAGCAGAACATAGCCCAGCGGACTCATGCTGCCCGACGGCAGGGATAGTCCCGCAGGTACCTTTCCCGCTTTTCGCGTTAGCCATCCCTGCCTCCAATCCCGAAGCGTGGGACCCAAGTTGCGTAGACCCTGAAGGGAAAACAGATCAGCGCCCAGCGGAATGACAACAAAATCCGCGGCCACCAATGCCGCACGATTCATGGCTCCTATATTCGGTCCGACATCAATAAGCACCAGGTCGCTGCCGCATTGTTTCGCCGCCGATTCCATCAGGCGATAAAATGCTGTAACAACCCTAAATCCATCGCCCGCGATCTGCGGCTTATCATCGAGACATTTGCTCCATGCCTCAGACAAGCGGTCCTCAAAAGCGCTAAGCCCCAGATCCCCGGCTATGATGGAAAGCTTGTCGTCTATAGAAATTGGTGCGGGTGCCTGGATGTCGCCCAAGCTTTCAATCAGGGGTTCCACGCCGCCAAGGATTGTGCCGGGATGTTTGCCATCAGGCCACAGCTTTTCTAGCTTCGAGTCATCGAGAAATATGCTCGTAAGGTTAGATTGCGGATCCAAGTCAACCGCCAGCACTTTATGGCCCATTTCTCGGAGCATCCAAGACAGATGGTAAACCATCGAGGTTTTGCCCACGCCGCCCTTGTTGTTAAAAAAAGCAATGGTCTTCACGGATGCTTCCTCACAGTCATTAGCAGGTGATTTCCCCCGACGAAATAATCCAACCTCGGACTATTGTTTTTCCTCAGCCATGATTCTGCCAGCGCGATACCGCGGCCAAACTGGTTCGCGAAGCCCAGCGTTTTTGCCGCTTCCGCCAGTATCGGATTGCGATAAGACGTGCCGTTTGGAAATTGCTCCTGAGTCAGGTCGCCGTACAAAGACCCCGGATTCTGTATCTCAATGCGATCCGAATAATGATTGATCGAAACCGGCGTGGTGGACCCGTCATAGTTGCGATGAATAATCGCATTCATAAATAGTTCATGCAGGGTAATTTCAGGATAATCAGCAATCATGTCCTCTGACAGATCAGCGCGGCGCACCGGCCTGTAATTTGCAACTTCCTTTGCCAGCCGATCCAGATCCCGCATGGCCGTGAGAAAATCTCCCGAAAATCGCTGCTCCCGCAGCGGCTCATCTGCCTGCGTCAAACCGTCGTACCGAACGTATTGCACGTAGGCACCGGGCGCAAACTGCAGCGGATTTTTGCCGAACAGTAGAACGGCGGCATTAGTTGGAGCCGAAAATTGCCGACTGTAGAATCGCAGCGATCCGAGTTGCTCTTCAATAGAACGTCCATTTTCCTCCAGAACCGCATGTGATACGGCTCTGGGGAGATAATTCAACGTAAATAAATCTAGGGCAAGATCATCCAGCGACGCGCCCCGACAGGCCAGAGAATCCCAGGTCCGGGCACGGTCTACACGCCTCTCCTCCAGCCTCCGCTCCTGCTCAGCGGTCGCAATACTGGAGGAGGGTCCGGTTCGAATGTACGCCACTTGCTTGTATCGCACCGGTGGCATGTCGGACGGCATGACCCGCACTACGGCAATCGGGGTACCCTGATGCAGATACTTGAAAACATGCAGGTTTGGTATCGGCAATATCTGGCCGTTGTTTCTGTGGCTGGCTAGAGTTTCCAGCAGTTGCTCGCTGATAGGTGCTTGAATTGGCTCACCTTTCTTATTCACTCCGACAAATAAATATCCCGGCAAACCCGAGCCGGGCATGTCGTTTGAAAAGGCGCAAATCGCCTTGCAAAATTTGTCGGAATCCGTGAGTGATTCAGTGCGCTCCACTCGGAAAGATTCTAGGTCAGCTAACAGTTGGTCAATTTCCATCACGTCCACACCTCATTTACCATCTTGGCCTGCCGATGATAGGCAGTCAAGCCGGAGATTGATTTCACTAAAAAGCGATTTCATAATCCTTGTCTCCGCCCCTACCTATTGGGCATCCGTAACTAACTCCCAACTCCTCAACTGCAGCCGATGTTTTCTCTCCGTCATGTCCAGCGTTATCCGGACAAGGCCTTGGCTGCAATTGCGGCGGTGTCCATACCGCCCCCCGGTAGTTTCCGCCACCAGAATATATACATGCCCGCAACGCCCACGATAAACAGCGGCAGCGTGAGCCAGAATGAGCGGTAGTCCTTCATCACCAACTGCATCGGCAGCAGAAACAAAGTGACCTGCCACAATAACGCAAATGGCACCGTGAGAATATCATTGCGGTGCTCGGCTGCCAGAGTTTTCTGTTCTTCGATGGAAAATATTCGCCGCACCGGACCCCACCATCCAAATGGCCGGGTGATACGGTAAAAGTGTTCCGTTACCGCGGTTGGTGTGGGAGCCGTCAGCAGTGCTACTACAATGGTCGCAAGGAAAGATATGCTCGTCATGATGATAAATTGTTTCCATTCCAGCAGATTGGGGGCGGTCAATCGCTGTGCTATTGCAGCCGCTCCGCCCGCGAATGTACCCGCCGCCACGCCCCATGCATTACAGCGCCACCAGTAAAGCCGAAGCACCATCGGCCCCAGGGTCCCAGCCGTAAGTCCCATGATAATCCAGCCCCACAGATTGTTAATACTTTCGGCCTCAACCCCCATAAGAAATCCAATTCCAACAATGATCAGCGTTCCGGCGTACGATGTTAAAATCAACTCTCGACTTTTCGCGTTGCGTCGCAGAAAATTCTTATAGATATCATTGACCAGCAATGCGGTGGCGGTATTTACCTGTCCCGTCAGGGATGTCATCATGGTTGCCAGCATGGCGATAAGCAGCAAATCCCGAATTCCGGGAGTCATAATGGACTTGAGCACCGCCGGTAGAATTAATTCCGGGTCAACCGTGCCGGTATAGCCAACCAGCGGCAAGCGGGCCTGCCAATGATTTCCCAGAATATGCTGTAACCCGGCAATCAGCGCCACCGGATAGCGTTGCGGATCATGCCCGATCCGCCCCAGCAGATCCTGCCAGAACGCCGGGTTAGTTTGTGGATAATAATGATGAATCAGCATGGAAGCATTGTGCACTAAAGCCGTCTGCGGATACAGGTGATGCACCAGCAGAATTCCTAAAACGGCGTACCCGATCATCATCGGCCAGCGAAACATCAGCGTGAGGGCCTGCAGCAAAGATAACAAGCCGCAATCGCGGTCACTGCGGGCGGCAAAGTAACGCTGTTCGGCCCCGCTGCCCAGCCCGCCGATGATATTGCGTAACAGATAAAAAGATACAATAAAGATCAGATAATGATACGGTCCATATCCCGGCGGCGTATGGACTTGCCACGAGGGCACGCAATTGGTCCAATGCGCATTGCCCGTTACTCCATGCGCTATGTGTGAAAGCGTTGCAACCGTGGCAAAGCTGTGCCATGCGATTACCGCCACCGTAATACACGCCACAATCAGTACCACGCCGTGAATCATGTTGGTTACCACGACACCGTAATATCCGGCGAACATCGTATAAAGCGTTGCCACGCCAATAACCACCGCGGTAGTCAGCAGCGGTGGAAAAGGCGAAAACATGCCTAGAAAAAGACTGGCCCCGCGCACCAGATAAGCCAGCATTCCAATCGCCAGAACAATGCCCATCACGGCGGTCAAAAATCGCACCAGTTCCGCCGCTCGCCCCTCGCCGAAACGGAAGGTGTACCATTGGGCAGCCGTCAGGCATTGCGATCGGCGATGCCACTTGCCGGTAAACGCCAGCATAAACGCCAGAACCAGCACGGCACCGCCGCGAAATTCAATAAATAAGCCACGCGGTCCCAGCAAGTACAAAAATGATGTGATCAGCATCGTGCCGGTCAGATCAAACCATAGTGCCATGCCGGATATACCCAAAAGCACCCATGACAATGATCGCCCCGCAAGAAAATAACTCTCCATCCCCTGCGCCGCCCGGCGGCTCATCAGCAACCCGGTTATCGCAACCAGTGCGAAATAGCCACCGATTACCAGCATATCAACAGGGCCGAGTGTCGCCATAATTCTCCCAGAAAATTACCATCCCCGATTCCATCGACGCCGACGGTGGCCGCATTTTATATCATAACTCCATCCTTGTCGGCCCAATACCACCCAATGCTGTTGTACCGAAGTAGAATTGTCACCCCTTAGCCGAAATAGAAGTGTCACCTTCGAGTCTGGGGTATACCAGACAGAATGGAAAACTTACTTATGTCGGCTAACGAACGGGTTCGTCTGGATGCGATGCATCGGGTCGAACGGAACGAGGTGACGGTGGTTTCTGCGGCGGTGCTGATGTGCCTATCGCTGCGGCAGGCCCGTCGCCTATGGAAGCGGTATCGTATGGAAGGCGCGGCGGGATTGACGCACCGGTCACGCGGTAGAGCGAGCAATCGGCGGCTGGAAGAAGGCATTGGTGAGCGGATCGTAAAGCGGCATCAGGAGCGGTACGCCGATTTTGGTGCGACACTGGCGTGCGAGAAGCTTGCGAAAGACGGGATGGTGATCAGTCCGGACACGTTGGTGGCGTTGTTAAAGGAGCGGCACTTATGGCAACCGCGTCGGCGGCGCGGTAAGCATCGGTTGCGGCGTGCTCGGCGTGCCAGCTTTGGGAGCATGATTCAGATGGATGGGTCTCATCACGATTGGTTTGAGGGACGTTCGGGTTGGTGTGTGTTGATGGTATTGATCGACGATGCCAGCAATCAGACCTACGCACGATTTTACTCAGCGGAGACAACATGGGCAGCGTTTGACGTATTTGGGCGGTGGGTCAAGAAGCACGGCGTTCCCCGGAGCGTGTATGTGGATCGCCATAGCATCTATCGAGACGAGGATCATCCTGATGAGCCTACACAGTTTGGTCGTGCCATGAAGGAGTTGAAGTCGGAGTTGATCTGTGCCCGAAGTCCACAGGCCAAGGGGCGAGTAGAGCGTCGGCATGCGGTGTTTCAGGATCGTTTGGTCAAGGAGATGCGGCTACGGAACATATCGGATATGGCTCAGGGGAACGCTTTATTAGAGAAGTTCTTTCTGGAGGATTTAAACCAACGGTATGCTGTAAAGCCGCAGCGTGATACAGACCTTCACCGGGTGTTGCCGCCGGATCTGAAGTTGGAAGAAGTATTGTGTGTCCAAGAGCGGCGGGTAGTAGGACGGGATTGGTGTGTTCGATGGCAAAACCAATGGCTACAAATACCGGCCAAGCATGCGGATTTAGCGTTGGCTGGTAAGAAGGTAGTCGTGAAGCAACTGGTGAGCGGAGGGTTGCTGGTGAGTTACCAAGGCCAGAACCTGGACTATCGGAAGCTCTCTGGCCGTCCGGAAGCGGTTCGGGAAAAGCCGTTGGTGATCAATCGCCGAGCATGGAAGCCTGGTGCGGACCATAAGTGGAGGAGAGATGGGGTGGGCCGTGCAGCCAGGGGTGGCCGGCGTGGCGGCCCGGCTCCGGCTCCGGTCGGGGCTGCGCCCCTCCCTGCGCCTACGCCGGGCCGCCACGCCACTGGAGTATCGATGTCAGGGTGACACTTCTATTTCGGCTAACAGGGTGACATTTCTACTTCTTGAAAACACCAATACCACCCAATGCACAGCCGTGTAATGAACTCCGCACGGCAGTGTCGCGTTAAACCCCAAAATAAAACTGGATGACCCGACGCGCCTCAAATTCCGCCATCATCGACCTTGCGCAGAATTTCCCTTCTCGACATTCCCCATGCAACCGCGACAAGTATCATTTGCGCAATGCGTTAGCATTGAGTTGGCCGCGGAAATAGAAGCTACTGCCCCCAAGCTTATTCACCCGTCGCGACACCCGATTCGCTCTCCTGCTCACCTGATCTCCTTACACCTGCTCCAATCGGGCCGCAGCCCAATTTGCGGCGGGATGTGCCAATTCCAATCTGCGGTTATACTCCACACTTTGCTTATGGAGTAGACTAAATGTCTGAAGCTGGTTCGCAACCTCCAGATTATATTTTGCAACGCTGGCAGGCGGCCCGTGCAGAACTGAAAAAGCTCAAGGGCGATGCGCTGCTTGTAACGTATTTTCCCGATGTAAGCTGGCTGACCGGTTTTGAAGGGGATGATTCTTGGGCGTTACTCACACCGGATCAGGTCTGGCTGATCAGTGATTTCCGTTATGCCGAACAGATCGCCCGGGAGTGCCCTTGGGTTCACGCGGTAATGCGAAAAAAGCGGCTGTCGGAAGAACTAATTAAAATCTGCAAAAAGTGTAAAATTCGCACACTGGCGGTTCAGGAAGAAAGCGTGTCGCTGCGGCAACAGGCGGCCATTAAGGAATTCACCGTACCCGCGGGTATTCGCCTTAAGGCGGTGCTGGAAATACTGGTTAAATTGCGCAACATTAAAGATAGCCATGAAATCGCCCTGATCGAACAGGCCGTTACCATTGCCGAACACAGTTTTGAAGCCCTGAAAGCGCATCTGAAGGCGGGGCAGACGGAAAATGAAATTGCCGGACTGCTGGTTTATGAAATGCGCCGCCGCGGGGCCTCCAACGCCAGTTTTGATCCTATCGTCGCCGCCGCAGCCAACGGAAGTCTTCCCCATTACCGCCCCGGCGCGGTAAAAATGCAGAACAACTCGGCATTGCTGGTGGACTGGGGTGCCTTATACAACGGCTACCGCTCAGACCTCACTCGCATGATTTTCATGGGCGATCCCCCTCGGAAAATCCGGGAAATTTATCAGGTTGTTCTCGAGGCTCAGCAGGCCGCGATCGCCGCCATTAAACCCGATGTCGCCGGCAAGAAAATTGATAAAATCGCTCATGATATTATTACCAAAGCGGGTTACGGCAAATGCTTCGGCCACAGCCTGGGCCACGGGGTGGGGCGGGATATTCATGAGCAGGTCTCGCTTTCCCAACGTGGTGATGTTATCCTGAAACCGGGTATGATTGTCACCGTTGAGCCGGGAATTTATCTTCCCGGTGTTGGCGGTGTGCGCATTGAGGACGATATACTGGTAACCCAATCAGGCTGCCGCGTGTTAAGCAGCCTTCCTAAAACCTTGAATTCAGCTTGGCTATAACCCACGTGTTGTGCGGCGGGTGGCTTTCGGAGAATCATTTATTATGGCGACCAAGGAAACGTTTACCGACAATAAGCGTGTCAAAGACCTTATTAAACTCATGTCTGATCACGGCCTGACGGAAATAGAGCTGGTGGAAGACAAAGCTAAAATCCGTCTTAAACGCGATTTTGCTCCCGTCGGCATGCCCATGGCCGGCGCGACGATGATGGCCCAGCAGCCGATGATGGCACCCCAATCGGCCAATGCCGCCCCGGCTGTAGAGCCGGCGGTGGACGAAGGCCTTGTCGCCATTAAATCCCCCATGGTGGGGACTTTTTATACCGCTGCCAACCCGGACTCGGAACCGTTTGTTAAAATCGGTTCAACCGTGGGTAAAGAAACCGTTGTCTGCATCATTGAAGCCATGAAAGTATTTAACGAAATCCGCTCCGAAGTCAGCGGCGTGGTAACTAAAATGCTGGTGCAGAATGGTCAGGTAGTGGAATTCAACCAACCGCTGTTCATGGTAAAAAGCCGGTAAAATTTCTGGCTCGGCGTCGTAGAGGAAGATATGTTTTCCAGAATTCTTGTTGCCAATCGCGGCGAAATTGCTTTGCGCATTATCCGGGCCTGCCGGGAATTAGGTGTTGAGGTCGTAGCGGTTTACTCCGAAGCCGATCGCGATGCCGCCTATCTGAAACTTGCGGACCAGGCAATATGTATTGGGCCGGCGGCGGCATCCGAAAGTTATCTCAATATTCCCCGCATTATTTCCGCCGCGGAAGTTGCCGATGTCCAAGCCATTCACCCGGGCTTTGGCTTTTTATCGGAAAATGCCCACTTCGCGGATGTTTGCCGCAGTTGCAAAATTGAATTCATCGGCCCGTCTGTTGAATCCATGAAAATGCTGGGTTCCAAATTAGCGTCGAAAGAATTAGCCAAACAGTGCAAAGTTCCCCTAACCCCTGGCAGCGACGGCCCGATTCAAACGGAAAAAGAGGCGGTGGACGTGGCCAAGAAAATCGGCTACCCGGTCATCATAAAAGCCTCAGCCGGCGGCGGGGGCCGCGGAATGCGCGTGGCGCACAATGAAATTACCCTGAAAAGCTCGCTCAATGCGGCCCGCGCGGAAGCTGAAGCCGCATTTAAGGATGCCACGGTCTTTATTGAAAAATACCATGAAGAACCGCGCCACGTGGAAGTGCAGATTCTCGGTGATAAACATGGCCATGTCGTGCACCTCTTTGAGCGCGATTGCTCCATTCAGCGACGGCATCAGAAGCTGGTGGAAGAATCGCCCTGTCCGGTCATTGATGAAGCGACCCGTCAGGAACTTTGCGAAAGTGCCGTACGTCTGGCCAAAGCCGCCGGCTATTACTCCGCCGCAACGGTTGAATTTGTCATGGACAAGCAGAAAAAGTTTTATTTTCTGGAAGTCAACACCCGCATTCAGGTGGAGCACCCGGTAACGGAGTCCATTACCGGGCAGGATCTTATTCAATGGCAGTTGCGCATTGCGGCGGGAGAAAAGCTCGATATTTCCCAAAAAGATATTCGCATCAATGGTGCTTCCATTGAATGCCGGATTAACGCCGAAGACCCGGATCGCAACTTCGCGCCGTCTCCGGGGTTGCTGGAGGAATTCGCCCCGCCGGGCGGACCGGGGGTGCGCCTGGATACCCACGCGTATCAGGGGTATCGCATCGGACCTATCTATGACAGCATGATCGGCAAATTGATCGTGCATCGGCCCACACGTGATCAGGCCATCGCCACCATGCGCCGGGCACTGGATGAATTCCGTGCCGGACCCGTTAAAACGACCATCCCGCTGCACCGATTCATTATGAATTCCCGGGATTTCCGGGAGTCCCGTGTGGATACCGGCTGGATTGAGCGAACACGCCGCGCTCCCTGAAATCTGATACCGCGTAGGAAAATTTGGGTGAACCGTGGCCCTGCGAATGCCGAAATCCTCAGTAATTGCCTGTGCGTGTATTCTGTTTTTACCACTGTATGCTTTCGCCGGTATGGCCAACCCCAGCGTCACACTGACTGGCCGCGTGATATCATCCCAACGCATTGTTCGCATTGAGGCCGTGGAGCGCAATCGCGCCAACGTCCTGGCCCTAAGCACCAATAAGCCCACCGCCTGGGTTTTTCCGGGGAAAATAAATTCCGCCGGAACATTCCATATTCCGGGCATTGTTCCCGGTCACCGCTATGATCTGGTTGTTTTTACCGCCAAGGCCAGATGGGAAGGCGTAAATATGAATTATTACCGCCCGATTGAACCCGGCCCGCCGATGACGCCCGGCGATCTGAAACAAATTGTCAATTTCATTGAAAAAATTCCCCGCTTTACCAATTACAACCGTCCGCTTTGGATTGCCGGTGATCATGATCATGCCACGGTGGTGGTAGAACAGATTCGCAGTCACCATTTTTATTCCGGCCATCAGGGGTCGATTATTTTTCGCGTGGCTGTCTGGTATTTTGAACGCTATTACGCCGGCTGGCAGAAGGTGAGTAATCTCGGCAAGGTGATGACGCGATGGCGCGGCCCGGCAAAGCGAATTACTAATCCATGGCAATATTTTCCGGCGCTGGGGGATATTGCCGTTTCAAGTGCCGGCACCTTTACCCCCATTGATGTTACGCTGCCCAAGCCCAGCCCGCATCACGGCTTGGATGGCGCAATTCCCACGGGAAAATAATGTTCTATCAGAGGTATTTTGTCACCATGTCCCAGACCAGCCTCGACCGCATTTTGAACTGGAGCATTCGAATTTTACTTGGCGCGGTGGTGCTTTTCACAGTGATCGGTCTATATCGCCACTTTGACCGCAACCCCGATTCCCGCTCCACGGACGGTCAATACAACGTCAGAAACTTCGGTGCTACAGGCAATGCGGTGGCCTTGGATACGGCCGCGATTCAGCGGGCTATTGACACCTGCAGTCGCTATGGCGGCGGAAAAGTGGTGTTTCCCGCGGGAAAATATTTGTGCGGTACACTCGAACTAAAAAGTAATGTGACACTGGACCTGCAAACCGGCTCTGAGATATTCGGCTCTCCCAATATTAAAAACTACCATACCGTTGATCCCTTTATTGACGGCGACGGGCAGGCCTTTGGCTACTGCTTAATTGGCGCAAATCACGCCAATAACATCGGCATTGAAGGCACGGGTGCCATCAACGGTGACGGCGTGGGCTTCCGCGGAGACCGACCTTTTTTAATCCGCCTGGCGCATTGCAACGGAATAACCGTGCGGGATGTGACGCTTGAACAGTCGGCGGCGTGGGGCTTGAATTTGTACCGTTGTCGGCAGATTCTTGTGGATTCAGTGCATATCTGGAACCATGCCAATTACAACAATGACGGCATTGATGTCGATTCCAGTGAACTCGTGCATATCACCCATTGCGATATTAATTCCGAAGATGACTGCATTTGCCTTAAAACCACCACACCGACCAGTTGTTCGCATATTCGAGTCGATCATTGCCGCTTAAGCAGTCAGTGTGCCGCGGTAAAATTCGGCAGCGAAACCATGGGAACCATGCGCGATATTCATATCAAGGACTGCTACGAATATGACACCCGCCTGGGCGGAATAAAAATTTTATCCGTTGATGGTGCCCATATCAGCAATGTGCGATTCGATAATATCAAAATGAAAAATGTGGACATGCCTATATTCATCCGCCTGGGCGGGCGGCTCTCCACCTTTCATCCGGGACAAAGCCCCCGCGACGTGGGCAGCATAAACAACATCGTCATTCGCAATGTCACCGCGCAAGCATCCAATCAGGGCCGATTGCTGTTTCCCACCGGAATATTTATTACGGGTATTCCCCATCATGATGTCGGCCACGTTCTCCTGGAAAATATTTCCATCACTCTTTCCGGCGGAGCCCCGGCGGGTGCCGCCAAAATCCACGTGCCTGAAGAAATCACCGCTTTCCCGGACTTTTTCCTCTTCGGCCTATACCTGCCCGCCTACGGCATGTACGCCCGGCACGCCGACGATCTGGTGTTGAACAATGTTCGCTTTCAACTCGAAAACCCCGATGCCCGGCCCGCCATTCTTTGTCAGAACGTCAAGCACATTCAATGGACCAATGCCCCGGCCCCGATAATGCAGACCCTGCCCCCTGCCAACCAGCCGTAATCCCGCCCCGTAGCCAGCTATCAATTCCCCGGAAAAGGTACCTGACACCTTTGTTTTAAACATGGGAGACTAACGCCTTAATGCCCCCCTGTAACCTGTCCCCTGTAACCTAAGCCCCCCGTCCCCGTCACCTCCGCCGCACCGCCCGCTGCATATCCCTCTGGGCATCGCGTTTCTTAATGTCTTGCCGTTTGTCGTATTTGGCTTTACCCTTGGCCAACGCCAGAGAAATTTTGGCGTATCCGCGTTTAAAAAACAGATCCAGCGGAATTAACGTGCATCCCGGCTGCTTGGCCAACTGCTGCTGCAATCGCCGAATTTCCCGCCGGTGCAGCAAAAGTTGCCGCTGGCGTGTTGGATCATGGTTAAACTGATTGGCCTGTTCATACGTGTCGATGTGGCAGCCCATTAGAAATACCCGGCCATTACGGATAATGGCAAAGGCACCCGCCAACTGCACTTTTCCCTGCCGCACACTTTTTACCTCACTGCCCACCAGTGCAATGCCGGCCTCCACTTTTTCGAGCACCGCATAATCAAAATGCGCCCGCCGATTCTCAATCCGCGGCGCATGCGCCTTGCCCTCCGCGCCTGCCGTCTTTTTATTGCTCGCCGATTTCGCCATAAAACGTGTACCGCACTTCGCCAACTCGGGGTTTTACTTCAGCCTGCCTGCGTTTGGTGCCTTCCTTCGGCCCCGCTCCAGCTGCCGCCAAAGCGACGCAAAATACCTCTTCCCCGCCTAGACCCTGGCCAAGTAATCGCAATCCCGGCCATTACGTTGGACCGGCTCCTAGCGATCAAAGTATCCCATTTCCTCAACAGGGCTTAATGCCCTGATCTCCGCGTAGCTCCCTTCCTGCGCCCTGTGCTTAAATGCCACAGCGCTAAATAACGTACAAGTCTTCCGCGTAGCAGGCACCAGTCACCTCCAATATGAAGTAACACGGGTTAATCGCCGGAAACCCCGGCTTTCATTAACCGCATTATACGCGGTGATCCGATCCAATGCTCGGTTACACCAGTAAATCAGGATTGATGGGCCGCAAAGGCTCGCAATCCAGGAAGAAGCGGGACCGTCCGTGAGCCTGATCTCATTTCGACAACCAATGATCGGGTTATGACCAGATGGCGCTATACGGCATTCGGCTGTCATAACTGCTGATCCGCCTTGGAAATACTACATATTCTGACGGCAGGCAATATTTTTAACTTCCAATATAATATATTAACTATTTGTTTAATGCGAAATATTTCCATGATGCTCGTTGCCTTCATGGGGGCGATATACGCGGTATTCGCCAGTAAAAAACCCCGATAAATCAACAAAACGCATAAATAGTCGCCCGATAATAAAAACTTTAAAAAAAATGATATTTTTCTCTTGCAATATCAAATTTGTGGAGTATACTAACTGATGTCATGCGAAACGGGTTCCTCAGGCAAGTTGAATCCGCAGCAGAGGACTATAAATGGTGTTGCCTGAATTGGTCAGGCTTTCCAGTGGATTGAGGGTTTTGCGACATGTTCGACTGCGAAAGAAATTTTGGGTTTATTGTTGACGTCTTCTGCGTATCGGTAGTTGTTCATAATTGTTCGGCGAATGGTTGAGTTCGACGCATTGTGTAAATCGCAATTGAGGCTTTAGCGGAAATTCGCCGACACATGATTTTTGAAAATAAGGAGATTGCTATGTTGACTTTAAAAAATAGCAAAATGTCAAAAGGAAACAGATCGACGGGCTTTACGCTCATTGAATTACTGGTAGTTATTTCAATTATTGCATTACTGATTGCTTTACTTCTGCCGGCCTTAGCGGAGGCCAAGGCCCGGGCGGAAGCGGTGGCGTGTGAATCCAATGAATCAGAAATGGGACTTGCCATGCAGGAATATCTGCAGACATGGAAAGGGTTTTATCCGGGCAATGAAGTGATCAACGGGCCGGGAATAGCCAACAATTTTTGTGTGTGGGTCCCACGGCTCATGACGATGATGGGCAGCGGTTCTGCCAAACTGTTTTATTGCCCGGCTCGTCCTATTGATATGGAATACCAAGGCTACCTCTGGCCGTCGTCCAATACAACCCCGCCACTAGGCTACGCTAAGGGAACCGTGGAGCTTGGCTTTGGTTATACCAAAGGGCAGCAGGTGTTGTTTCTAGGCGGCCAGTGGCCCGTACAAACCGACTCGACAGGACGCCAGATTGCGCTTCCTGCATTTTCCTATGGATATAATGATTGGGGCACGTTGGGAGCATTTCCCCTTCAGGGACAACTTCCTTATGGGGAAGGCCTCGGCGGTGATATAGATGCGGTGAACAATCCGCCGGAATCTTTCCCGCAGGTTCCGCAATCCGCGGTACAAAATCCCACGCAGATGATTGCCATTACGGATCGCATTGACGACGCGGCCCACGGCTTGGCAAACTATCAGTTCATTTATAATTCCGATCCAACGCGCAGTAACGTCACGTTGCCGGAAACCAGCATTCCCGGTGTGGTGCAATGGGCGGAGTGGCCGGGGGCCATCCATGCGGGCGATTCCAATGTATTGTTCGCTGATGGGCACGTGGCACCTTATTCTCAAAAAGATTTGACAGAAATTAACCCGAATCAAGGCGGATCTCGCATGAACATGATGTGGAATAACGACCACGCCATTCATGCACCGAATACTGGGTTCTATTGAGAATTAGTAATTGTGACTTCGCTCTGACGAGCGAATACGTTCCGGATGGAATTTTAGAAAGGCCGTATGTCGGCCTTCCCACCGGATGACAAAGGGTTCCTTTTTATGGGAGGTTTTACTATGAGTTCCAACATTCTTTCAACACGGCGGCTGGCGCTTTTGTCAGCCGGGGTATCGCTCTTCGGAGCGGCCACAGCCTTCGGTGCGGGCCCGGGCGGACCCATTAGCATTACCAGCGCTCCGACACTTTCGCTGGGAGCCAGCGGCCTTTCTCAAGGGTTGGTGGCATCGGTATGGCACGTAGGTAATCCAGGCGCAACCGGGTCCGGCCAATACGGCATTCCGGGAACGGGATTCGGCCCGTCGCCGAGCCTCAGTGACGTGCAGGATGTGGAGCAATACATTAGCGGATCCTATTCAGACAGTGCGAGCGGCCAGGTTTGGGGGGCACCCGCGCCGTCCTACTCGTTTTTGAACACGGCCGACACCTTTAGCTACACTGGCGGGAATGGAAGTCCTACAAATGCGTTCCTTGGATCGGACGCGAATGGTGCTGCGAAGTATGATGTCAGCTACTGGCAGACATCAATGATTGATCAGATGGGCTACATCAAGATCGCCGCTCCCGGCACGTACACGTTTAACATGAGCAGCGCCGACGATGCTGGGGCAGTTTATCTCGGCGGCACGGGAATTACGCCCACCGGGAATGCGGGAACCGGAACGCTTGTAGTTGCTAACGGTTATGCCAACACGGCCGCCAGCGCGAATCCTTCCACTACAGGTGGTTACATCCCCACCACCGACAGCACGGCAAGTGTGACATTCAGCAACTCTGGCTATTACCCCATTGAAGTAATGAATTACCAGCAAGGTGGTGGGGCCGGGCTTAATTTCTCGGTGACCGCTCCAACCGGTGGCTCGGCGGTAGGCTACTATACCACCACTGCCGCGGCCTCGGCCGTTACGAGTCTTGCCACGCCTACGCCGGCAACGCCACCCACCCCCACGGATGAGTGGAATTTTGCCAAATCGACCATCACCGGCGGTACGACCGTCTCGGATATCGGCACCGCAGGGTCGGCCAGCACCGCTGGAACAATCGTTGGCACCGGCAACACCATCAGCGGGGGTGCTTTGGTGACAAGCAACAGCGGCTCCGGAAACGGCATGTCCGTGCCTGGCTCCACTTTTGCCAATTACACCGGTGACTTCACAATTTCGGTTACGTTCAACCGCTCACCGAGCGATCCGTCTAACAACTACTCGACCGTTATGTCAATGGGCACACAAGGCAATAAAAACTCCAACTGGATAATTGTGCATCCCGATCGCGGGAACAGCCCGCATTTGTCAACGTTTGAGACACAGACCTCCGGTAGTGACTTGGCTTTATCTGCTAATAATGGGCTTTCCAATCCTACCGGCCAGCTCACGCAGGAGGTGCTGGTTTATAGCGCCAGCACGAATACCCTGTCGCTTTACATCAATGGAGTGTTGCAAATGTTCGGTTCTCCCATACTAGGCGGTAAGAACCGGGCAATGAGTTTGGCAGTTCTGGCTGATCCGAGTGGTGCCACCGCCTCAGATGGCTTAGGGGGCTTGGATCCGTTCACCGATCCTACAACTTTGGCCAGCTACTACGACCTGTCCACATGGAATTCCGCCCTGACGGCCAATCAGGTTAGTGGCTTGTTCGCGGGTGCTGCGGTTCCTGAACCGGGTGACTTAGCGCTGCTGGGCATCGGTGCCATGGGGCTGCTGCTTATTAGCCGTCGCCGCAAGGCTAATGCTTAAGAAGGCTGGTTTATCATCGGGCAATTCGTTTTGCCCGGTGGCATAACTTCCCTGAATCCACCTCCTCCGGGAGCTTTTTACTCCTTCTGCTCCCGGAGGAGGTTTTTGCGTGCCTGAAACGCCTCAGATTTTTTCGGCCTGCCGGAAAACTTTGGATCCCGCAAAATATTGTTTCGGGTCACCCATGCGGGCGCAACGAAATATGGGCCTGCACCATGCGAGGATAATGACATGATTTTGCGCAATGGCAGCTATTGGACACGCGTTCTCTCAGTTCTGCCGGGGCTTCTCGTACTGCTGGCCATATTGCCAACTGCAACCGCCACCGTCCGTGATGTACCACGTCTGCCCGCGAAATCCCGTAACAGCTTTTATCCGTGTAACCGCGATCCGTTATTACCCGAAGCGGTGCTGCGTTTGCCTTATGGTGCGGTGCACGTCCACGGCTGGGTGCACAACATGCTGGTGATCGAATCCCATGGCATGGAAGGCCACATGGATGAGGTGCAAAATGGGCGCGATGTTGTTGATGGCCCGACCGATTGGTGCAATTACAACAAAACCGCCTGGACGCACCGCGGTTCCATGAGCGCCAATGGCTGGGAGGAACTGCCATATTGGTTGCGCGGCTATGTGCCAATGGCATTTCTGCTAAGAAATAAACGCATGATGTCCGATGCCGCCCATTGGATCCATGGCATCATGTCCACGCAGTTGCCCGATGGATATTTTGGTCCATTGCGGCTGAAAACCGCACATCAGGGCCTGCCATCGCTGTGGCCCAATCAGATTATGTTGGAAGTGTTGCAAGAATATTATTCGGATACCGGGGATCAACGGGTATTAACGTTAGAAACGCGCTATTTTCATTATCTTTCCACGCTTCCACCCAAGGTCTTCAGCCTCGGCTGGGGTGCGGCGCGCTGGAGTGAGGGAATTCATGATATTTATTGGCTGTATAACCGCACGGGTGACAAATCCCTGCTCAAACTCGTAAAGACCATTAATGCCCATAGTGCCGATTGGACTGCGGGAGTACCCTCCTATCATGGTGTGAACTTTGGTGAAGGATTCCGCGAGCCGGCGGAATATTATGAACTGTCGCACAATAAACGTGATCTGCAGGATACGCGCAATGACTGGAAAATCATGTTCGGTCTGTATGGCCAAGTGGCCGGCGGCGGATATGGGGCTGATGAAAATGCCCGCTTTGGGTACTTTGGCCCGAGGCAGGGTATTGAAACCTGCGCCATTGTTGAAAACATGCTCAGTGATGAAATTCTCACGCGTATTTCCGGCAATCCCTTCTGGGCTGATCGCTGTGACCGATTGGCCATGAATATGCTTCCCGCGGCCGCCACAGCCAATATGAAAGCCTTGCATTATTTAACCGCTCCCAATCAGATTCAGCTTGATCCGGGCAATAAGCACCCGGATATTGATGACAGCGGCACTATGTTTTCCTACAGTCCCGGACCGGTTTACCGTTGCTGTGAACATAACTTCAGCCAGGGCTGGCCGTATTACAATGAAAGTGTATGGCTGGCCACGAGCGATAATGGCCTGCTGGCTAATTTCTACAGCGATTCAAACGTAACGGCCAAAGTTGGCAGCGGACAAACGGTTCATCTGCAGGAAACCACACGCTATCCCTTTGGCCAGAGAGCCAGCTTCACCATCAAGACTTCACAAGCTGTAAAGTTTCCACTCTATGTGCGCGTGCCGGATTGGTGCCAGGGGGCGTCGGTACAAATTAACGGCAAGCCTGTGCAGGTTAACGCGGTTCCCTGCTCCTATATCCGGGTCAACCGAACCTGGCATAATGGTGACACCGTTAAACTGACCTTGCCCATGCATGTCACCGTGCACCGTTGGACCAGCAATCCGCAGGCCCGTAATGCGGTGTCCATCAGTTATGGCCCGCTGGCATTTTCCCTGAAGATTAAGGAAAAGTGGAAAATGTATCCCGGTGTGTCGTTTTGGCCGCATTGGGCGGTGTATCCGGCTTCGCCGTGGAATTATGGTTTGCTGCTGAATTCCCAAAATCCGGCAAGCCAGTTTACGGTCATTCGTAAGCCTGGTCCGGTACCCTTACAGCCCTGGACGCAGAAAACCGTGCCCATTGCCCTGCGTGTTGAAGCCAGGCAAATACCGGCTTGGAAGATCAACAAGTTTGGCATGATCGGAAGAATTCATGAAAGCCCCGTCATCTCCCATCAACCCATACAAACCGTTACACTCATCCCCATGGGTGCAGCCCGGTTACGCGTGTCCATGTTCCCGGTTATCGGTTCGGGAGCTGATGCCCATCATTGGAGAGCACACCGCAAGGCGGTGGCATCAGCTTCCTGGTGTAATCCGGGTGATTCGGTACCGGCGATGATCGACGGCATAACGCCAACGTCTTCCGCGGATGTTGAAAATGTTCCGCGTTTTACCTGGTGGCCCCATGAAGGTACGCGGGAATGGGCGCAACTGACCCTTGCCAGGGTGCAAAGCGTATCGCAATGCCGGGTGTACTGGTTTGATGATCAGGCGATCCATGGAAATTGCCGCACTCCGGAAAGCTGGAAATTGTTTTATCGCCGCCATGGACACTGGGTCCCGGTAAGCAACCCTAGCAGCTATGGGGATGCGATCAACGCGTACAATGTTGTGCGATTTACCCCGGTGGCAACCGGAGCGTTACGAATGGTGGTGCAGCTTAAGCCGCACTTTTCCGGCGGAATAATGCAGTGGAAGGTGAACTGATTCTTTCTGCACCAGCCGCGCTGTTGATGGACAGATGACAGAAAGT
>JAKAEZ010000067.1 GCA_021819825.1 Planctomycetota bacterium | reverse complement strand
TGGGCCGCGCCACGCAGGGCGTGCGGCTGATCCGCCTGGATGAAGGCGACATACTGGTCAACGTGGCCCGCGTAGCCCCGGAAGACAAAGACGACGACACCCCGCTGCTGGACGGTGCGGGGAAATAATGGTGAGGCCGAATGCCGAAAAAACCTAAAAATATTGGAAAGCCGCCGGAGGTTCTGGCGGATTCGCAATCATTGAAATCGCTTCCTGATGATATTCGTAAGGGCTATCAAGTTTATGAATGGCGGCACGCGTGTGCCATCCTTAGCAACGACTTCCCATCCGAGTACAACGATATCATCGAAATTCTGCGCAACTTTCGCCTGAATCGGAGTGCAATACTTTCTCCGGGAGGCCAGAAATCAAAAGTGGCCAGCGCAATCGACGGGGCTTTCTACGGCAAGAATCCGCCGTGGATCGAGAAGAATTTCTCCACGCAAATTGTTGTTGATGGCGCGTCAACGGACTCTCCAACACACAACGTGGACTGCTATCGCAACGGTGTGGCTGTGGAGATCGAATGGAATAATAAAGATCCATTTTTCGACCGTGATCTTAACAATTTTCGCCTACTTTTTGATCTGCGCGTGGTCAGCGTTGGCGTTATCATCACGCGAAGTGATGCACTGCAGGATTTATTTGATCAGCTGGGACGAGGAAAATCTTACGGGGCATCGACGACGCATCTTTCCAAATTACTGCCGCGACTGCGAGGCGGTGGCGGCGGCGGGTGCCCGGTGTTAATATTTGGCATCACGCAGGCCCGCTATGTGGAGGATTAATGTGGCTGCTAAATTGCATGATATTTTTGACCGTGGGACAACCGATCTCGGCAACGAGAGGTTCGGAACGATCCTGGCCGATCCACCCTGGCGATTCTCGAACCGAACCGGAAAAATGGCTCCGGAACATCGGCGGCTTAATAGGTACGCAACGATGTCGAACGATGACATTGCGGCAATGCCGGTTGGGGAACTCGCGTTACCAAAATCACATCTTTACCTGTGGGTGCCGAATGCGCTGGTCTCGGTCGGACTGCATGTGATGCACCAATGGGGCTTTGAATACAAGACCAATATCATCTGGTACAAAATCAGAAAAGATGGTGGGCCGGATCGGCGCGGTGTGGGCTTTTACTTCCGAAATGTCACCGAAATAGTGCTCTTTGGGGTAAAGGGGCGCATACGAACCAATGCCCCAGGCCGCCGCCAGCCTAATATCATCCAATCTCAAAAACGCGGTCATTCCCAGAAACCCGACGAGCTTTATGAGGTTATTGAGGGGTGCAGCCCCGGCCCCTACCTAGAACTGTTTGCCCGATTTAAACGGCCCGGATGGTGCCAATGGGGCGATCAACTTGGTCTCAATGGTTCGCACTTGAAGAAGCATCTACCCCTTCCGCCGACAAAGGACAGCGGGAACCACTCCGTGGACCGATACGGCGACCTACTATTTGTCTAAACGTGCCTTGTGGCCGCAAGCCCAATATTACGGAGGCTCCCCGAGGTGTCGCGTGATCCGATGCGGCCCTATTCAGTCCGCTGTGCCAAGGCCGATTCACGCCCAGTGTACCAGTGGTCGCTGTGGGTGTTGCGGGGCAGGACCGAACTACCCCGAAGGCTTTTAACGGCATGCCCATTTGGGTTTCGCCAGCACATTTCAAGCTGCTTGGGTGGTATTTAACTGGTTGATGCGATTTGAATTGCCGCAGGCCGCAACGCTGTAGAGGGATTGTTTGATTTCAAGCACTCGACTTCCATTTACTCCGGCCTGCTTTGGTTCAATGATGTGCTTTTGACCGATCCTAACACGACGCGATTCTGTATTGTTTCGGATGAAAAAAAGACGAGACCGATTTTCGCGGCAGGCGTACCGCCCCACGTTTCGCCAAAGTGGACTGTCCGAACGCACGAGTTTTCTTGAATATGCCAATATCTTTGATTGGCACCAACGCCTATTGAAAGGAAAAAGCTATGAAGAAATCAAAATACTAAGCAGGAACTTTATATTGTCGTCAACGTCTAGCGCGGTTTTGCCGTCGGCACCGATATTTTCCGCCGGAAAGCCAACGCGGTCCGGCGATTCAACAAGCTGGTAAACGGCAATGACCTTCGGGAGAACGATGTGCAAATTTTCAAGACGACGCTGAAATCCGGACGGCCCTGCCGAAGCGAGCAAATAGACATCGAGGTAACCGAAAGTTATTGAAAATACTGCGTACTGTGATCACACCAGGGCCGACTCACCCCCGCCGTGCCGATGGTTATTATAGGTGCCGCGGAACAGGAAAACGGCCTTCCACGTCCGCCGTTGAGAAACGGAAAACTTGACCATTGCCGCGACCCGAACCATAATAATTGAATATGAGCAGCAAGGCTGGATGGTCGTAAGGTTTAACAGGACTCAAAGATATGACCGCTGACATGGAAAAGAAATCGGCGATACACGTCCGGGAATCTCAGGATGGTGACCGCAATTTTGTATTCCATCTATCTGATAATGACCTGTTCGTCCGAACTGGCCGGCAATTGATTGAAGCCTGTCAATTAAACATCAGCATCGACTTGTGGAGGCAAGAACTCGATCTTATGTTTGCGCATGTAAAGGGCTGGTGCCAGAAGAAAAATAATCACGTTCGCACTTGCCTCTGTGAACCGCGCCGCGCGCGACTGGTGCTGCACTTTATCCCGAAGACTGATGAATTTGATTTCGACCTTGCTGATTGGATCACAGAACTGGACTGTTACCTGAGCCGCAATTTCAAAAACGTCGGATTGGTGGAAGCAGGACAAATTCCGTGGGCCGAAATGGAACGTTTTGTTAATCCGAACCTTTTTTTTGTGATCTATGGCGAACATCCCACCGCACATGCAACAGTGGGAACATAACCGCTCGCTGTTGGCCCATGTTCCCGGAGATTACCCCGATTGGCTGGCAACAATCGCCTTTTACACTGCCTTACAGGCCATTGATGCACTTTTAGCTTACGACAACGTTACAGCAAACAGCCACGACATGCGAAACACCACACTCAAGCAGACCAACCGTTACGATTATATTTGGCGGCATTACGGACCGCTTTATGATCTCTCGCGCAAGGTTCGATATCTGGCGGCACCATCCTTTTGGATACAACCCAGGGATATTGAATCAAAAGTCCTCAAGAGATATCTTTATCCCATCGAATCATCTGTGAAAAAACTCATGCCTCACCCGGCGTGGCCCGCCCATAAAGATGTGAACCTGAAAAACACGAAGTCTCAGACGGCTTAGCAGTTCGCCAATTGCAACGCCAGAGACCGATGGCGGGGATTGGGAAGCCGAAAGGGTTTAATATGTTTTTTGCAAGGCCGACTGCGGAAAAATCACACTGGTCGCTTACGCCATCATTTGGACACTGCGGATAGATTCCCAACTCATTTTGGACATTTCATTATTTTGCTGATGATTCATCGCTTTTTTTATTGCGTACCGCGTTTACCTGCCAGCGCAATAAAATATCGGGGCCAATTCTTTCGGGCTGAGCGAATTCCAGCATTGTGGCCTTGCTGATGGATTGCAGCACAATGCCTTCCACCGCGTGACGGGCGCTTTGATCGCCGGCAATTTTTGGCGCAATAAATACCAGCC
>JAKAEZ010000066.1 GCA_021819825.1 Planctomycetota bacterium | reverse complement strand
ATCCGGCTGATTCATCCTGACCCCAGAAAAACGGGCCGCAGGCGGAAATCCGAACTCTCACAACTCATCGCGATGCAACAAAAACCGGCCGATGCGGTGAATGCTGCGCAAAAACAGCCGATATTGGCCTTTCCACGGACCAATAGGGCTGAAAAAGGCGAAAATTTGTCAACCAACAACTGGATATATAAACACCTGTAAATATCATGCCTCTCTGGAATCCTTACAACGCAACCGGCTCAGGCTAAGCCCCGGGCAATCTTTCAGCCATTGACTGTCGGTCGTGCTCGCGTTAAATCAGGGAAGCGTCTATACTACCGGACTGTTTTTTCCTGGACCTTGGAGCGTATGGAATGAAAGCGGAGGAACGCCACGAACTGCAACAGAATGATCTGGTCGGAAGTGCCGCCGGATTATATATGTTTATTCGCAAATACGGGATTTATGTCCTCCTGGGCGTTGCGATTATTGTTCTGGTCATTGAACTGATTCAACTGCATAAGGCCAATCAGGCACGAAAAGTGCAGGAAGCTGCCATGGCGCTTCAGCAGGCGCAAACCCCGCGGCAAATACAAAATACCGTACTTAACAACTACAAAATCCCGGCCATCTCCGCACAAGCCTATATTCGGATTGGGGATT
Organism: Planctomycetota bacterium; assembly: GCA_021819825.1. GTDB lineage: Bacteria > Planctomycetota > Phycisphaerae > WQYP01 > WQYP01 > JAMDCX01. The sequence continues at coordinate 3,066 of JAKAEZ010000066.1, read as the reverse complement.
TTTACCTGAATTTAATTGCCCTGGGCAATCCCCCCACCGGTTTGGAAAAAGTGAAGGCCACCAAAGCGCAATCCATTGCCGCAGCGGAAAAAGCGTTTAATACCGTGATCACAAAATTTCCGAAAGAGGCTTTGCCGGTAGCACGGGCCAAACTGGGCCTGGCATTGGCCGATGAAGATGCCGGCCAATGGAGCAAGGCTGCCGCGATTTATAAAACATTCACTTCAGCCCCCGCGGGTTCCATTGACAAATCATTTGCACCTTTGGCGCAGTATCGCTTAGATCACTTAAAACAGTGGGCGCAGCCCGTTCTGGTTGGCCCCCCACAAACCCAGCCCGCGGCAACCCAACCATCAGCCGCGCCAACGGCAAAACCGATCGCTCCCGCCCCGGCGAAATAGCCGCGATTGGCCCCCGTGATGCAGGGGCGGTGCGCGGATATGGAATTAGCTTGATGCGGCAGCGTCAAGTTGGGCGCGGAATGGTTCGTGCACGGATATCGCCATTTGTAATGCCATTTGCAATACCGTAGGCTCTTCGCCTAATATGAAGATAGCTGGAGGCCTTGGCGCATGGCGCATTTGGCTTATTTGAGAGATACAGACGTTTTGTACACAAGGCTGCCTGATATTTTATGAGCACGCTTACTGAAGTTCCCCCCTCGGCCATCAGCTCGCAAGCAATTTGCCGCCCCGCCATACGGGCTTCTTTTTTATCAGACCTTATGGAATTGGCCAAAATTCGCCTTACAGGCATGGTTGTTATTACCACCATGGTCGGGTTCTGGCTGGGCGGGGCCGCCGGTTTAGGGTGGCTTAAGTTACTTTGGGTGGCGGCCGGCACATGGATGCTGGCGGCCAGCGCCGCAGCGCTGAATCAAGTATTTGAAATATCGCGCGATGCGCTAATGCCGCGCACCGCCAACCGCCCCCTGCCCGCCGGCCGGCTGTTGCCCTCCACAGCGATGATTTTTGCCACGTTTACCGCGGGATTCGGGATGGCCGTACTCTGGCTGGGAACCAATGAACTTACGGCTCTTCTGGGACTGGCGAATCTGGTTATTTATGCATTCATCTATACGCCTATGAAACGCGTCTCCACGCTTAACACGCTGGTGGGAGCGATTTGCGGCGGAATTCCGCCCGTTATGGGCTATACGGCGGCCACCGGATCCGCCGCGCCGGCCGCGATTGCTCTGGGTGTTTTGCTGTGCGTTTGGCAGATTCCGCATTTTCTCGCCCTGGCATGGTTATATCGGGATCAATATGAACTGGCGGGATTCAAAATGCTGCCCGTGATCGACAAATCCGGCCGGCTTACCTGCCGCATGATATTGCTTTACAGTGTGCTATTGATCCCGGCGGCGCTGGCGGAAACCGTGTTGGGCGGGGCGGGCGTGTGGTACGCGGTATCTGCCGTCCTGCTGGGCGCTGTGATGATATTTCTGGCAACGCTATTATTGCGGGACCCCAGCCGCCACGGAGCGCGTAAGGTTTTTCTGGCCAGTGTGATTTATTTGCCCCTGTTGCTTATGGCCATGGTGGCTGATACGCGGCCTGGAGCGACGGCAACAATCCGCCCCTCCATCCATTTTTTGGTTGGCACCGGCGCAGGTGCCAGTAGTGTTTCCGGTGCAGCCGGCACCGCGAAGTGAAAATGGGCCATGCAAAAGCCGGCGGGCGCATCGGGCAACATTGAAAACGTAAAGTGTGGCCATGAAAAACAAATTCACCGCATTTTTTTCCTCGGGATTATGGGTGATTGTCCTGCTGGCTTTGACCACGGTGGGCCTGGCCTTTAAGGAAATTATTATCCCGCTGGCCAACGGTGATTTTACCCACACCATCGGCGACGGCGTGCATGTCGCGAGCTATGATTTTAATCTTCAGGGACTGACCAATCGCAAATTGCTGGTGGCGTCGGGCAACAGTAAAGACGGTCTGAATGCCTTAAACCGGCCCCATCTATTAACTCCGGCGCAGGTCAGTGAAATTAATGATGCGCGGCGCGATGCCGGGGGATTTATCCAAGGTCCGGATCGCGTGATCGGGGTCGTGATTCATGGGCAGGCCAGAGCCTATCCGTTACCCATGATGAACTGGCATGAAATCTGCAATGACCGTCTGGGCGGCAAAGCCATCGCGGTAATCTGGGATGGTTTTTGCGACACCGCCATGGTGGTAAGCCGCAAAGTTAATGGTCAAATTCTCCGTTTCGGCTACAGTGGCCTGGTATACAACGGCAATGCCCTTATTTATGACTATCAGCCCAAAGTGGCGGATGAAAGCCTTTTCAGCCCGATCGCAGGGCGGGCCATCGCCGGCCCGATGGCCATGCAACACGTCCGGTTAAAGCCACTGCCCTGTCAGGTGGTCACGTGGCGAAATTGGAAAAGCATGTATCCCCAAACCACGATGATCGCCGGCATAAAGACACTTTATGCGGCCTATCGCAAAGATGTTTACGGCCCCTATGATCACAGCCCGGCAGGCCCGCAGTATCCGGTGGCCCCCCTTTGGAGTCACCACTTTCCGAAACTCAAATCCAGACTGATTCTGTTGCGGATAAAACAACATTGGAGGCCGCTGGCATTTTCGACTCTTTTCTCCCTGGAAAATCGTGCCGGCGTTGTGCACCTGCGTCTGGCGGGCTTGCCGGTGGTATTGCAATGTTTTAAAGAGCCGCAATGGCGGACCGTAACCGTGATTTCTCCGCGGCATATTCCGGCGGCGTACGGATTTTTATTTGCCTGGTACGCCCAGCATCCGCAGGATTTTAACGGTAAATTCCGGCAGCGTGGGACTGAAAAGCGGACTGAAAATCATTGACTTTTATCCGCCGGGCCGATACTCTCTTGGATTCTCTGGAGAGATGGCCGAGCGGCTGAAGGCGCCGGTTTGCTAAACCGGTGTACGGGTTACAACCTGTACCGCGGGTTCGAATCCCGCTCTCTCCGTTTGGGCCCCCATCCAAAACAGAGCGGGAGCCAGGCAAATGCCGCAGATATTTGACAACATTGAATTGCAACTCCTGTCCACGCTGCAAAAAGCGATGGACATGTCACAA
>JAKAEZ010000065.1 GCA_021819825.1 Planctomycetota bacterium | reverse complement strand
CACAGATTTCTCAGATTACGCGGATGCAGCGCGTTGAGCACGGAGCATTTCGCATTTGGCATTTGCAACAGGAATTTTCGCCACAAAGGCATAAAGGCGCAGCAACAGTATTGGTCAGTATTAACAGAATGGATCCGTATTAACAGTATTGATCGGTATATTCAGTACCTGTCCCAAGCAGCGGAAATCATTGCTGGTTACCCATTGATTCCATGCCGGCGCGCCGGGACAGATTTCAGATTCCAGAACGCCGACGAATTTACCCCCCCCCGATCACTGTTTGGCCAATAAGGTCATCGGGATCAACATCGGTCGAGGAGGAACGCGGTAGACCGTGAAGCGCGGACAAAAGATGGCCCGGGTGCCCGGGCCGGAACCGTCTGCACCGAAATTACCGGCTCATCTCAAGTTTCCGCCCCTCTTTTGTGCGCATGTGGATAAGCACCCGCGCCGCCCCTTTGTGGCCCTGCGACCTCGCTTTCCGCAACCACGCGACGGCCTCTTCGGGGGCTTTTTTTACCCCCTCGCCCCGCAGCAGGCTCAACCCTAGGTTGTACTGCGCCCGCTGGTGGCCCGCACACGCGGCCTTGCGGAACCAATGCACTGCACGCCGTCTATTCGGTGGCACGCCCTCGCCGACTTCGTAGCAGACGCCGAGTTCGTACATAGAACGAGTATTCCCGCAAAGAGCGCCCTCGCGAAACCAAAAGAAAGCCTTCCTCAGATTGCGTGCGGTGCCTTTACCGCGGAGGTACGACAGTCCAATATTACGCATTGAAGTAGAATCACCATTGATTGCGGCCTCCCTGAACCAATGAAACGCCTTTCGCTTATTGCGTCCAACCCCTCTTCCGCGCAGGTAGGCCCATCCCAATTCGTGCTGGGCATCGCGATCATTGAGCGTGGAGGCCTTGCGGAACCAGGTAACTGCTTCCCGCACATCGCGCCGCACACCCGTTCCGTCGCGCAACATGATCCCCAGCCTGTATTGCCCTTCCGCATCTCCCCGCTCGGCTGCGAACCGGAAAAGCTCGGCCGCTTTTCTCGTATTCACGCGGGCACCCCACCCCCGACAGAGCATCACCCCAGCGTTGCAGGCTGCACCGGTGTGCCCGAGTTTGGCGGCGGCCAAATATTTAGATAGCGCTTTGCTCCGGCTTCGTCCGCGACCGGTGGCGAAATACAAGTTCTCCGCCTCCCGAAAAATGGCCTCCGACTCCAATCCCTCTTTTCGACTCCTGGCGGCGACACCCCTATGGTTTTGTATTTTTCGCATGTTGCTTGGCATTCCGACCGTCCTCAGAAATCACGATCTCGCCGTCCCTCCGCCATCCGGTCGCGGCTTGCGGGTTATTCTCCGGCATGCGTGCCATTCCTTCATACTATCGAATTGGCTCCATTCTGTCACATCCAGCCCCGACTCCGTTTCGCTCCGTCTGTCTTTATCGCACGCAAGCGCTAGCCGTTACGGCCTCTGCGGATCAGTAATTCAAACCGCCTGACCACGGCGAGCAGCCCAATCAACACAACGCCAGCAGCGGCGATTTCCAGCACGGAACGCCTCCGATTTCTTTCCTGTACGGCAGCATCGAGCCGATTGCCAACCAGGGCCGACGCCTCGGCAAGTTCCGCGGCACGAGTTGAGGCGGCGACCAGCGCGCTGGCATCACCGTGCCGCAACTGGAGCTTGGCGACATCCGCCTGCGATTCAGACAATCGTTGCGTGGACGCCTGGTTTGCCGCCATATCGCGTTCGACCGCCAGTTGGGCCGTGTAGAGTCGCATTGCCAGAAAAACCACCAATACCAACGCCGCCACCGTGAAAACGATGAACCACAGAAGCCAACGGCGCGGGCGACCGACAGGATGCTCCCCTGAGCTCTGTATCAGGGATGACCCTCGTGGCCTAGGATTTCGCGACAAAAGCGCCCAAATCATCCACAGAATGCGCCCCTGCATACCAACCCACAGGAGGCCGCAAGCCACGGCAATTACGCTAAGCCTCCCGTAAGGAAAAAAAATCGCGTGGAAGAACTGCCCTATTCGACCGCTTACGAGCATCGAAAGGCGTGCGTTTGAGAGATCGAGGGTTAAGATAAGCAGAAAATAGCCCATGAAAACGGATGATCCGGCCAGCACTGCGATTGCCGGGAGCACTGGATGCCGCGCCGCCGCTTGCGCCAAACGCCGTTGCAGCGGTGGAGCGACTGTGATCGTAAATGCAACCGCGACGGCCCCGGCGAGCACCCAGAAGATTGCCCATAAAAGCAAGGCTGAGTCGTGCCCCGCGTCTGCCGCCATCGCCCCGGCGGGCGGGACGGCCAACGGGAAAAACGATTCCTCGACGATCTGTGGGGTTGGCAATAACATGTTAGTGTTCAGACCTTTCGCTCTCAGCCGTGCCGCCGCAAGGCCCGGCTCATACGGTTGCGACTATTGTCGCACCGCGCCAACGCGCTGACGTAGCTCCAAATTGTGTCCGTCACATGGGCTGCGTAAAGCTCCCTGGTTGCGGCCGTAATATAATCCAGCCACTGGATGAATCGTCATCCCCCGATGCAGTTTGCTCGCTAGCGGCATTTCGGCGGTAGCGGACCAGTCGGAGGTAAATATGGTGGTTGTGCCGAAGGGCGAATACGCGAACTGCTGGGTTACTTCCAACATACCGGCGGTGCCGTTGCAACTCAAAACTGCTGTAGCGCTCCAATTCGCATCCTGCATGAAGTACATCCTGCTGTTCGGCTGCATCGCAGCGCTGGGTGTCGCGTTCAACATTTCTTCGGTTGGCCTTGCCATGCGATTCCTTGCGCCCCGATTTCTCACTTACTGGCTGGCCCGTTGCTCCCATCATAACAGTCCGCGACACATTGCGGCCCCTGCACGGAATCGCGGGGGCGGCGCGCCCACCGGATCATTCGCTCGACCACAACTGCGGTGCCCGCGCCCCAAACCAACAGCGCAGGAATCCCCCCCCCGGAGCCAGCCCTCCATCCTGCCAAAATCCGCGCACGAAATATTGAATAAATCTGCCACCCCCGTAGGTCCAATGGAAACCTGCCCTCGACGCAACGTACAACACGCTTCCGGCACTTAAGGTTATTTCGCATGCGGCAAGCAGGCTGAACCTCCACCAGAATTGCGCGAGCGGGACATTTACCGGATTGGTAGTTCTACGGCTGGCCTCCCCTCGGGTCGAGGCAGCCCGTGGAAACGGAGCTATGGCCAATATAAGGAAAACAACTGTTGAAGCACACAACGTGATTACGTCCGTACGTGCTGGTCCATGGCCAGATACGACACCCGTAAGGGTTCGCGACGACAGGACACGAATAGAGGTGCCTGGCTGCGCGTATTCACACAAAAGCCCTCTCAGGATCGCTGCTGCCAGCAGGCCTTCGGCGAGTAACAGGAACGCCACAAAAGACTTTTGGTATTTTCCAAAGAATGGCCTTTGCATACGCACCGGATTCCAAAGCATCTAACAAACCGAGCCCATTGTACCGTTGCACGTCCTCATCAATCACAGTTCTTCAGTTTTTCCATAGCTGCAGTTCAGCTATTGCGACCATCATTCACGCCCGCAGGACGCCAGTTCACTTGGTGCCTGGATTTTAACCCGCCCTGCCGGCAAGGAAAAGCGGGTGACGAGTGCAAGGAAAACGCACGCCACGCAACAAGCCCCGATTTTTCACCGCAGCGGAGCGAAGGCGCGGTGGCTGAGGAGTTAGAAGGTGGGAGTCAGTAGTTAGCCCCGGCGCGCCGGGAAGCAATGATCAAATTATCTGGAAGCGCTGCACTTTCAATTTCTTCCGGGTTCAAGATTCTAGGTTCAAGGTTCAGAGTATTGATCCACAGATTTCTCAGATTACGCGGATGCAGCGCGTTGAGCACGGAGCATTTCGCATTTGGCATTTGCAACAGGAATTTTCG
>JAKAEZ010000008.1 GCA_021819825.1 Planctomycetota bacterium | reverse complement strand
ATGCCTTGAGCCCGGGGCCGGCTGTCCAACACATTCCATCGACATCGCTTGTCTCCTTTTGCTTGCGACGCCAACAGATTCTCATATCCTCACCCGCATTGGAAGACGGGGTTCATAGGACGGACACTGTTGATATGCCGCCGCGCCGTGCAGCGACCGAAACAATCGTCGTACTGGTGCAGATAGTGTGTCAACGCCGGTCGAATTCTCAGAATCGCTTCAGCTTCCATGCCGGGACTCCTTTCAGAAATACGGATCCTGAAAGGCTTCATCGGCCAGCCAACTATATTTTCTTGAGCTTTTGTGGCGTTGTAGTACTAGGCCACCGCATCACTTCACCGGTACCGGTGATACTCGCAAGAGTTGCGCCAAGGTCGGGACGGCCGATGGGTAGCCAGCAAGGGCGGCCCTAACCAGCCACCTAGTTGCGCCCGCGAGATCTTTCTTTTTCCCTACTATGCCACCAAGTTGGTCAATCATCGCGATGGAGGCCATTGCCTGTCCGTTGCCCTGTTCGGCTGCTCTACGTAACCATAGCTTCGCGTTTTTGTAATTGCTGCCGGCTGAAATAGTGGGATCGTGGTTGAGAAGAGGTTGGAGTAACCATGCGTTCGACTGTTCGGAATTGCGGGCGGCGAAGACGGCCATCATATAGAGTTGGCCCATGTATGCCTCTGCAATCGGAGAGCCTGTGGCAGCCGCACGATGAAACCATGAAATCGCAACTTTCGCGTTTTTCTTCACACCCCAGCCCTCGCGATAAAGCCAGCCGATCCGGATCATCGCGTTCCCGTCACCTGCCGAAGCAGCCTTGCGGTACCACACCATCGCTCGGTGGTAGTCCACTGGCTCCATGCAGCCGTGCTGGCGGAGCCATCCCGCCGCGACCATTGCGGGCCCTTTTCCGGCCTCCGCCTCTTTCCGTACCCATGGCAGCGCCCCTTGTTTTACCGCGAGGGCAAACCGTTTTGATTTCCAGAGAAGAGCTAGTCTCCGAAGGGCGTCTACGCTGCCCAGTGCGGCTGCGTGTGCATACCATCCGGCTGCCGTCTTGAAATTTCGTTCAACACCGCATCCACCCTCGTAGAATTTGCCGAGCTTGAGCATCGCGCTGGTACCCCCGGCGGCCGCCGCCTTACGAGTCCACGTGATCGACTTGCGTAAACTGATGAGAACGCCCTCCCCTTCGGCGTAATCGGCCGCCAGCTTGTCCATCGCCGACACATTCCCGAGCCGGGCGGCGTCTTGCATATACCGTCGCGACAGGGAATAACGCGCCTGTTGCGCCAACGAGATCCCGCGATTGAGGTACACCATCCCCGGCTCTGTGGAGCGGGCATTGAGGGCGGTACCCGCGCCTGTAGGTGCGCCGGCGGCCAATGCTCCAAGCCCGGCAGATACCGCTAAGGAAATTACAGCGACAGCCAGCCCTGTTTGGCCAAATGGATTGTTCATCGCGAGATACTCCTCTTAAAGCGCCAACGGAATCAATATCTCCAAGTCCACATTCAAGAATGTTAGACCGATCCCGATGCCCCGGGCCCAATCATCGACCTCGTGCCAATTTGGACCGTTTCCGCCCGAGGGGTTCGGGCATTGCCCCCCCAGCCCCTGCTCCAACTGGTCGGAAATCTGGCCAAGGAGGTTATTGGACGCATTCTGGTATTTTGACCATTGCCGTAGGGCGTTGGCGTAACCGGGGTCCGTCGGTGAAAGCTTCAAGGACTGGCCAAACCAGTAATTGGCCAATGCCTGGTCCTGCTGATACTGCTGGTAAAGGGGGAGCGGAGGCGGTGTCCAGAAGAGCGCCCCCGGTGGGATGGGCAATGTGAACGGAGTCAGCGGGAGATTGGCCAACCCCTCCGCATCCACACCCACCACCGCCCGTCCCGCGACATACTCATATAAATTTATTCCACCCTTATACCCAATCGGATCTCTCTGTATCCACCTGCCGAGGAGCGGCGAATACGTGCGATTGCGGACGTAATACAGTTCACTTTCAGGATCGTTTAGGCCCGTCCCGATATCCGTTGAAACACGATTGTTATCGGGATAGCCGCAGTAAATGATTTCATTGGCCCCATAATTCGATTGCACATCATCATCCGTGAACCATACGCCGTCGGCACCCGGTCCGGTGAAGTTCAACGTGTTTCCATACGCATCCGTATCGTACGCCTCCACAATGGCACCAGTGGAATTGGTCAAAGCCACCGCACGATACAGTAAATCTTGCAAAAGATAATAACTTCCAGGTTCCAGGCTCTGACTTCCCAATGCTACGAACGTAGTGAGCTCAATACATTCATCGATATAGCTACCCCAGACATACTGCCGGATTGGCGCGTTGCTAGAATTCCTTTCTTCGATACATTGCCAGCCGCTCCAGATATAGTCCGTCGTGCCATCGGGAATATTTCCCGTTAATCCACCGTTGCTGATCGTTTTCCGCACCCGCCGATTCATTGCGTCATACAGATACGTCGCGATGGTGAGGCCATCGGATACACGGTTGATCTGAATCAATCTGTTGAGTGCGTCATAGGCGTAAATCAGGGTGCCGTCATTTTTCAGATTGCCATTGCTGGCTCCGGCATTGCCATCGTATTGGAATATAATCGGGCTACCGCCGGCCAATGTCCGTTGGGTAATCTCATTGACATAATTGTGATTGCGCTGATCCGTGGTGGAATTGCCACCCACGGGCGTAAACACGCTGGTCTTCCAGTTGCCCAGGCCGTCCAGCGTGTAGTTGCGGCTCTGATCCGTATTCGGCAACGTGATCGCCGCAGCGACGCTGCCGCCACGGCTTCGTGCCGTCGCACCGTTGCAGTCAAGTTTTTCGTTCTGCGCGACCATAATCCGCCCGAAAAAAAGCCCAAAGTTATTTTGACTACTGGATCATACCTCGCCGACCACCGACCGCCAACCCAACCGAGGCCAAATGAGACGTATGTCTTAGTGTCTTAGGAAAGGCAAAAAAGCCACACTGGCAAAGTGGCGTGGCAACAGTGATGCGCCGACCGTTCCCATAAACGCTCCTGCTCTGAAAACTCGCAAGACACTCATAACAGTGAAATAATATGGCCTTTTTTCATCCTGCGCGGGAGAGGCTTGGCATCACGGGAGACTATTCTCATTGCCGGACGGTCCAGGGCACTTAGACTTGAAGATCGGCAGCCTACGGGGACGTTTCCTGAATTTGCTGAATTCTTGCCAGAAAATCGGGTAAAATCCTCGCCACGGTGTCCCAGACGATCTCAAGGTTTACATCCATATATCCGTGGATAAGCCGGTTGCGCATACCCGATATTTCGTGCCATGGGACATCGTCGTGTCTCAATTTCAGATCCGGGCTTAACTTGCTAACCGCCTCGCCAATAATTTCCAAGTTGCGCATGACACCATCCTGGAGCAATTCGTCGGCGATGAAGTCCGTCTCGTCTTTCCCGGTCAGGTAGCGACGAATTCGTTCAACGGCACCGCAAATATGTGCCAGATATTCCCTGTCGCGCGATGCTGTGTTCATACCGGCCTGGCTTCCTTGACTACCAGTTCACGAAATCGGGCGGGAATATCCTTTGGGGTCAGAACATCCACGGACACGCCCAATTGCTTCTCCAACGATGTCTGCAGGCGCACCATATCAAGAAGCGTGATCCCCCGCGGGACATCCACCAGCAAATCAAGATCGCTGCCGTCAGTATCCTCACCATGCAATACGGAGCCGAATACACGGATATTGTACGCCCCGATTTTTCGGGCGGTCTGTAGTACCGCGTCGCGGTGGTTTTGCAGGGCTTCAGATGGCTTCATTTGTCAACCTCATGTCTGGACTTCGGACAAGGCGGGATTCTCGGCACCATGCCAATCCAGCATCTGTTTCCTTCACGCCGTTGAGTATACCCAATTACGTCTCTGCGGTGTAGTGGTCAGACCATTTCAGGCTCGTCTGTGAACGCAAGCCGGAAAGTGAATAACATGCCCGCATCACTGGCCCCGTCCCAGCCATGAGGACCGCCTTGCACCAAAACAAATTATGACGCCCGCACTCATTCCGCGCAATTCTGAAATTACTGATCAATACTGACCCATACTGCGCAATACTGGGAGACTAGCTCCTGAATGCTGGCGGCCACAGCCGCCCACAAACCTCTTGAGCACCGGCAGCCCGAAAACTGGCCTATAACCCGAAACCTCAGCCGCGGCAGCCGCTACTGATCATGACTGAAACTACTGAACAATTCTGATAAATACTGTAAAGGCCTTTTCGATTCCGAATTCTCGATTGTTCGTCGCCCCTGGCCATACCGACCCGTGATCCGTGAAATATTGAAACCTTAACCTCCCCATTATTGAACCGCCGCCGAGTTGCAGAATCGGTCACAGGCTCCCACGGAAATTCCGGGGAAAATGATTCGGCTTTTTGTTGGCCGCGGGCTACAATAGTGGGCGTTGGCTTTTCAGGCCGGCCGTTTTGAGGATGGCGTCGATGATGAAATGTTTGCCGTATCGGAAAATTGTTCTCGCTGTAGCGGCTCTTGCGGCCGGTGCGGTGGCCTTTGTTAGCGCACCGCGCGTCAAGGCGGAAAATCGTATTGCGGTTATCACGCTGCAGGGGCAACTGCGGGAGCATCCCAGCGGATTTTCCTTCAGTTGGCTGAGCATGGGGCCAAGTCGGCAATCATCACTGACGCAAACCATGACGCAGTTAGTCCATGCGGCGCGGGATAAGTCCATTCAGGGGGTGTTTCTCAACCTGCGATCGTTTGATCTCTCATTAACGCAATCGCAGGAACTGGGGGAATTGATTGCGAACCTGCGAGCCAAAGGTAAAAAGGTTGCGGTATTTTCTCCGGATTTTGACACCAATACCTACCTGCTGGCCAGCTACGCCAATGACGCGGTTATGTCGCGGCATGGCGATCTGTTTTTGCCGGGCGTGGCGATTCAATTGATGTTTTTCAAAGGCCTGTTAAGCAAATTGGATTTGCAGGCCGACATGGTGCAGATTGGGAAATTCAAGGGAGCTGAAGAGCCAATGACGCGGAGTTCCGCCAGCCCGGCGTTTGCCAGACAGATTAATCGGCTGATAACGGCGTGGTACGGGCAGATTGTGGCGACCATCGCGCAGAACCGGCCCAATCTTACGCATTCTCAGATTGTTTCCGCCATTAACACCAGTTGGATGGAAGGACTTACCGCTAAAAAAATGGGCTTTGTTGATGCGTTGGCAAATCGGCAAGATATTAAAAAATGGGTGGAAACGGATTTTGACGGGCCGGCAAAACTTATCGCTCATTATGGTGTCAAAAAAGTTTCACCGATAGATTTAAGCAGCCCGCTGGCACTTTTGCAGATGCTCGGTTCGCCCCGTCATCCGCGGGCCAGTGAGAAACCGGCGGTGGCGGTCATATGTGCCGATGGCACGATCACCGATGATTCTCCCGGGACCAGCTACGATGCCAATCTCGTCACGCCGGCCCGAATTCGCCGGGAGGTCAAATCCGCGCTGAAAAATTCCGCGGTGAAGGCGATTGTGCTGCGTGTGGATTCGCCCGGCGGATCAGCCGAAGCCAGTGAGGAAATTTGGCAGATTCTCCACGCCGCGGGCCGGAAAAAGCCTTTGCTGGTTTCGATGGGGGCTGAAGCCGCCAGCGGAGGTTACTATATTTCCACCGCCGGTCGCGAAATAATTGCGGACCCCGGCACCATTGCGGGTTCCATTGGCGTGGTGGGCGGCAAAGTGGTGCTGGGCGGATTGTTTAAGAAAATCGGATTACATATCCAGACTTTTTCCATGGGTAAAAGTGCGGCGATGTTTGACAGCACGACGCCCTTTACGCCGGAAGAACGCACCTTTATCACACACATGATGAAACAGACCTATGCCCTGTTTACCCGCCGGGTAATGCAGTCGCGCGGCAAAAAGATAGCGGATATCCAGAAAGTGGCGCGGGGGCGATTATTCCCCGGTTCTATGGCGGTTGGCAAGGGACTGGTGGACCGCGTGGGTTCGCTGCATGATTCGATTGTCATTGCCGCCAAGGATGGAAAAATCCATGGGGCCTACCGCGTGGTGGTCTATCCGCGGGCACAATCTCTGACGCAATTAATTCGCCGGCGACTGGGCCTGCAAGCGGAACTTCCCGCCGGCTTAAAAATCATGGCTGGAGCCATGCCCGAGTCTTACCGCAAAACCATCCTGCAGATGTATGAAATGTTGCACGTGTTGCGGCAGGATAATGTGATGCTCGCGGCTCCAGTGGGAATTGTGCAGAAATAACCCGCGATTTCTTCCTGCCGGGGTACCCAGAATTGTTACCGCGCTACCGGTGCAGCTGCGACCCGCATACCACCTGCGGCCCCGTGCGGCCTCAGTTTGCCACCTGTTTTAACGGCGTTATAATCCCGCGTTCTTCGGTCTTTAAGGAAGCGTGGAATTATGAAAACACATCGTGTTGGAATTATCATGAACGGCGTCACGGGGCGCATGGGGACCAATCAACATCTGTATCGCTCAATTGCGGCGATTATCAAGCAGGGGGGCGTAAAACTTAATGATGATGAAGTGATTATGCCGGACCCCATTCTGGTGGGCCGTAATAAGTCCAAGCTGGAGCAATTGGCGGCGGCCACGGGAATAAAAGCCATTTCCACCGAATTGGACAAAGTGATGGCGGACAAAAATTACACAGTTTATTTTGATGCGCAGACCACTGACCGCCGGGCGTCAGCGGTCAAGCAGGCCATTGCCGCGGGCAAGAGTGTGTATTGCGAAAAGCCGGTGGCGGTAAGCTCGGCGGACGCTCTGGAGCTTTATCATCTGGCCAAAGCGGCGGGTGTAAAAAATGGTGTGGTGCAGGACAAGCTTTTTCTTCCCGGCATGCTCAAGTTGCAACAGTTGATAAAGACCGGCTTCTTTGGCGAAATACTTTCCGTGCGGGGTGAATTCGGCTACTGGGTGTTTGACGGAGGCGCTATTGCCGCGCAGCGGCCAAGCTGGAATTATCGCAAGGAAGACGGCGGCGGGATCATTTTGGATATGCTCTGCCATTGGCGGTATCTGCTGGACAATCTGTTCGGCGGGGTCACGGCGGTATCTTGCCTGGGCGCAACGCATCTGAAAACGCGCTACGATGAAAGCGGCAAGCCGTATACCTGTACCGCGGACGATGCGGCGTATGCCACGTTTGAACTTCCCAACGGCGTAATCTGCCAGATGAACAGCTCCTGGACGGTGCGCGTGCGCCGCGATGATCTGCTGACGTTGCAGGTAGATGGCACGCAAGGCTCGGCGGTGGCCACATTGCGAAATTGTGTGCTTCAACAACTCAACGCCACGCCCCGGGCGGTATGGAATCCGGATATTGACAGCCCGTTAAATCATTTTGGAACCTGGAGCGAAGTGCCGGCCCAGCAGGCCTTTGACAATGCGTTTAAGATTCAGTGGGAAATGTTCCTCAAGCATATTGTGCGGGGCGATGAATTCCCCTGGACACTTTTAGAAGGGGCCAAAGGTGTGCAATTGGCCGAAAAGGGTATGGAAAGCTGGCGCAAACGCGCCTGGGTCAATGTCGAACCGCTGACCGCTTGATGGCGACGGGCTAAAGCAGATCGTGCCATAGCGCCATAGTCCGCGTTTAACGCAACGCTGCCGCATTGCGCTAACGGACGCGCATTGAACCCCAATTAGCCCGACGCGGAAGCGTCGTGGTTGGATGCGAAACGCCGCCACGAAAAAAAACGTACCGTAATCCCGGCACCCGCTATGCCAATAGCACCGATGGAAACACGTCATGCAATCAAATTCCAATTCCGCCTCTAACGCTGCCGCATTGAGCTGCACGGTCACGATCTAAATTGCCGCAAGCGCGGCAACGGGGTATCGTTATCAGCTATGAGGCAAACGCTGCTGATACCATCTCTTGTTCTGTTGATTGTCGGATCGATCTGTTTTTATATTTCCACACCCCATCGGCAGGGGACCGACGCCATTAGCTTCTGTGAAGCGGGCCAGATTCACACGCTGGATCCCGATAAAATGACGTGGATGCAGGATATTCGCGTGGCTACCGGTTTATGGGAAGGCTTGGCGCAATTAAATCCCAAAACGCTCCAGCCGGTTCCGGGTGTGGCAAAGTCCTGGAAGATTTCACATGACGGCCTGACGTATACATTTAATCTTCGCCACAATGCACGATGGTCCAATGGCCAGAGCGTTACCACCGCGGATTTCTTATTTGCCTGGAAGCGCATACTCCAGCCCTCTACCGCGGGCGGTTATGTGACCATGTTATTTCATATTGCCGGTGCAAAAGCTTATTTCAATTCTTTAGCTGCCGGGCGACATGCGGCCTTTGGCAGTGTAGGAATCCAAGCACCAACCCCCTATAAACTGGTGGTAACGCTGACGCACCCTTGCGCGTATTTTTTGTCTCTCATGGCTTTTCCTCCCTTTTTCCCGCTGAATCCGGGTGCGATGGCAAAATTCCGCTCCCACGGACAATCGCCCGCGCACTATAATCCGCGATGGACCCGCCCGCCGTACCTGGTTTCCGATGGGCCGTATTATTTAGCGGCCTGGAAATTTCATCAATACTTGGAATTGCGCCCCAATAAATATTACTGGGATCGCCAAGCCGTTAAATGCCCGGTGTTGTACGTGCGAAATTTTCCGGATAGCCAATCCGCATTTCTGGCGTATCAGAGCGGGGCTGTCAATGTGCTTTCGTTTGTGCCGACACTTTTTGCCCCGGCACTTTTGCGCCAGCAACGACAGCATCTGCGGGATGATGTGCATTATCGACAGGTATTCGGGTCCTATTACTACAATATCAACTGCCGCCACAAGCCGTTAAATAACCCGCTGATCCGCCGGGCGTTGGATATGGCCATCGATAAGCGGGCGATCGTGAAACATATTTTGCGCCTGCCGGATCGCACGCTGGAGGTTCTGGTTCCTCCGGATAGTATCCCCGGTTATGTCAGTCCGCGCGGCCTGGCGATGAATATTCCGGCCGCTAGAAAATTACTGATAAAAGCGGGCTATCCCGGCGGCCGCGGGTTGCCGGTGTTTAAATTTCTAACCAACAGCGGGGCGGCTATTAATATCAGAATCGCCCAGGCCATTGCGGAAATGTGGCGGCATAATCTGGGCGTGCGCGTGAACATCCATCAGGAGGAAAGCAAAATTTTTAATCAGGACGTGGTGCAGGGCAATTATGATATCGCCCGTGCCGGCTGGTACGGCGATTACATGGACCCCACAACATGGTTAGATTTATACCGTACCGGAAATCCTAATAATCTCACTGGTTTTTCCAATCCGCGGCTTAATGAGCTGCTGCATGAGGCGTCCCGTCAGGCCGACGTTGCCCGGCGCTTCGCGCTGCTGCATCAGGCTGAAAAATTACTGGTCACCCGATGGATGCCATCAATTCCGCTGTTTCAATACAGCGACGGCCTGATGTACAATCCGCAGCGCATTGGTGGAATATCCACCAATGTCCGTATGATCACTCTTTTGAAATATATTCATTGGATACACCACGCTGTGCCGCAAGCGGCGGAGGCCGGCCGATGAAGAAATTTATTTTCTCCCGCATACTGCAGTCGGTGGTGGTGGTATGGATCGTATACACCGTGACATTCTGGCTGCTGATGGCCACACCGGGTGATCCATTTATCGGGAAAAAGCAGCCCCCACCGGCGGTGCTGGCGGCATTGCGGCGGGATTATCATCTTAACCAAGGTGATTTTCACGCCTATCTTGCCTACGGTTGGCAGATACTGGCGCATGGCGATTTTGGCCCGACGATCAGTTATGCCAATTGGACAGTACTGGATGTGATCCGCAACAGTCTGCCGGTATCGGTAGCTTTAGGTGCTATGGCGCTACTTATTGCGCTGTGGCTGGGTGTGGCGGCGGGAGTGCTGGGAGCGGTTTATCGTGGCCGCTGGCCGGATGTTGCACTGGCGGTTGGCACATTGCTGGGAATCAGTCTACCGACATTTGTCATCGGCTCAGGCCTGTTGATGTTATTTGCAGTGGAAACTTCGCTACTGCCCTCGGGCGGATGGGGATCTGTCAAGCAATTAATTTTGCCGGCGTGTACGTTGTCCGTGTTATTCTTGGCCTATTTAGCAAGATTATCCCGTGCCAGCGCCTTGGATGTTATTTCTTCAGACTTTGTTCGTACCGCCCGGGCCAAGGGCTTATCACCCATGAAAGTCATCGCGGGGCATGTCCTGCCCAACGCCTCAATTCCGGTGCTGGCTTTTTTGGGACCGGCTACGGCCAGTGTGCTGACTGGATCATTTATTGTTGAAAAAATATTTGCCATTCCCGGGCTGGGTGAAGTATTCGTCAATGCCTGTCTGGACAAGGATATACCGCTGGTATTAGGCATTGTCCTGGTTTATACCGTTTTACTGGTATTGATGAATCTGCTGGTTGATATCGCTTGCGCTCTGGCTGATCCGCGCATACGGCTGTGATTCGACGGCTTACCGCACCGGCAGGCTCGTGAATGGGCCGAACAGGAATATCAAAACGTAGAAGGCGATGTTCGCCGTCAGCACCAGAATGCTTAATGTCAGAGCGAGCTTGATTTTTGGGGAAATTCCCACCGCGATACCGGCGATGGCGCAGCCTAAAATATGCAGTTCCAGATCCAAGGCCCCGGCAAAGCCATAGTCGGCGATTGGGGCGTGGGGAAGATAGTTAAAGTGTACAATCCAATTAACTATCAGGCACGCAACGCCGGCGGCCAGTACAATCAGCCACGCGAAAGCGTGAATCGGCCCGGCGGATTGATTTTGGTCAGGGCATGGAGCGAAAGATGCGGGATCAAGAGTTAATATTTGCTGGCTCATGTTAGGGCTTCCTTTATCAAACAATCGGATTTTAGTGTGAAAATGGCTCGGCAGGCAAGTCAATGACCAGAAAAATTTCCGCAACATCGCATACTAACGCACTTTCGGGAACATTGCCTACGCTGTTACGCCTGGCGATTCCCACCATCGCCGGCACGATCAGCTATACCCTCATGCAGTTTATGGATGGTTGGATGCTGTCGATTGTGGATCGGCAGAATCAGTCGCATGGTGTTAATCTGGCGGCTTCATTTAACGGCGGAATCAGTGTATGGGTGCTGGTTTCGGCGTGTGTGGGCGTGGCGGGGGTGATTAATACGCTTGCGGCGCAGTCGCTGGGGCGAAGCGAACCAGATGCGCCGGCCCGGTTCGCTTGGCAGGGGTTGTGGCTGGCCGTTGGATCGTTGGTGGTTTTTTATCCCTTAATTTCTCTTGTGCCGTGGTGGTTCCGGTTGTTGGGCCACCATAATCCGCTGCTGCATCTGGAGACACTATTTGCGCAAATCATGCTGCTGATTGCGCCGATCAGCTTCGCCAATTCTGTTTTAGGGAATTTTTTTCTGGGCGTGCATCGCCCTGTGCATCAGTTTACCGCGGGCGTGGTGGGGAATGTCATTAATTTGATTTTAGACTGGATATTGATTTTCGGTCACCTTGGCGCACCGCGCTTAGGGTTGCTGGGGGCCGCTTTAGCCACCAGCATCGCATCGGGTGTATCGTTGGCAATTCTGCTGGGTATTTTCCTGTCGCACCGCTATAAGATCGGCTTTCATACGCACCGCGGATTTCGATTAGATCTAAAGAAACTATGGCAGATATTGCGCATTGGTTTACCGGCGGGCCTGCAATCATCCAGCGACATTCTCTGCTGGACCATTTTTTCCCTGGCTTGGGTGGATCATTTCGGCAGCGCCGCGGCGGAGGCGCAAAGTGCGGTGATGCGCTATTTAAGTTTGTCCTTTATGCCCGCAGTCGGGATGAGTATGGCGGTCTGTGCGTTGGTGGGCAAACGGATCGGCCAGGGAGATATTGCCGGCGCGCGGCATGCGGGGCGTTGGGCGGTGGCTATCAGCATGGCGTATATGGGCGTGTGCGGGTTGATATTTTTATTCTTTCGCGGAGCGTTGGCGGGATTTATGCTTGGGCCGCCTTTACAGCGGCATATTGCTGAAAAGTTGCTGATATATTCAGCGATTTTCCAGATATTTGACGGCATGAATATCGTGTATATCGGTGCCTTGCGCGGTGCCGGCGATACGCTGGTGCCCACGATCTATACCACAGCGCTTGCGTGGGGTTTGTGCGTCGGTGGCGGGGGGCTGGTGATGTGGCTGGAACCAGCCTGGGGAGCCTCCGGGCCATGGATCATGGCGACTGTTTATGTGTGCATTTCCGGAATCTGGAGTTTCTGGCGGTGGAAGGGGCGAGCCTGGCAGAAATTTGACGTGCTGGGGGAAAAGCTGCGATCCCAATCCGCAGGGGATGCGGCACTTTAGCTGGTCAACATCGCGTTAATTTACCGCACTGTCACTTTACATACCCGGCGTTTGCCCACCTGCAAAATGGGAGAATCGCTTATGGATACCTGAATTTTAGGATCACTGATTTTATTGCCGCCAAAGCTCACCGCTCCGCTTTCCACCAGTCGCCGGGCCTCACTGGTGGACGGGGCGAATCCTACCGCCTTAATCAGCGCCAGCAGCCCGATATGGCCGTCTTTAACCAGTTGGGAATCAATTTCCTGCGTGGCTATTTCCTGAGGTAATTGTCCTTCGGTAAATCGGCGGCGGAAATCATCGGCGGCGGCCTTCGCCTCGGCATCGCCGTAAAACTGCCGCACAATGCACAAGGCCAATTCTTCTTTGGCCTGGCGCGGGTGGGTTTGAGTGCCGTCGGTGAGTGTGGCGATTTCGGCCGGTGATAACGCCGTGCAAAGTTCAAACCACTGCTTCATCAGGGAATCGGGAATACTCATGACCTTCCCGAACTGCTCCCGCGGTGCCTCCGCGATACCGACATAATTTCCCAGAGACTTCCCCATTTTCTGTACGCCGTCGGTGCCGCACAGAATCGGCATGATCACGACAATCTGCGGCTCCTGCCCCTGGCCGGCCTGCAGATCCCGTCCGACAAGATTATTAAACGTCTGATCGGTTCCACCCAGCTCAACGTCGGCTTTAATCATCACAGAGTCCCAGCCCTGCATTAACGGATACATAAATTCATGGATATATATTGCTTCGCCGGCCTTGTGCCGCTCGCTGAACGTGTCGCGTTCCAGCATACGGGCCACGGTCATCTGTTGCGCCAGAAGCAACGCGTCGGCGAAGTTCATGGTGGAGAGCCACTCGCTGTTGCGGCGAATTTCCAGCTTCTGCGCACTGGTATCCAGGATTTTTCCGGCTTGCGCGAAATAGGTTGCCGCGTTTTCTTCAACCTGTTGCGCCGAAAGCACTGGCCGCGTTTTCTTTTTGCCCGTTGGATCGCCGATCATCGCGGTAAAGTCGCCAATGATCAGTACCGCCCGGTGCCCCAAATCCTGAAATTGTCGCAATTTTCGCAACACCACGGCATGCCCTAAATGTAAATCCGGGGCCGTGGGATCCATACCGAGTTTGATCCGCAATTGCCGACCCTCTTTTGCGGCCTTCATAAGCCGATTCCGCAATTCCTGTTCGGAATAAATATGATGCACGCCCGTGCGCAGGGTATGCATGGCGGCGGCGAAGTTGTCCAAGGCTGAATCAGTCATTTACATTGCTCCAATACTTTTTCAGACTCTAGTTTAGCCGATGGGATAATTTCCGTCACAATGATAAATCTGTGCCGCCATCCCGATTCTTTTCAAGGGGATGAAATTGGACTACTATGATCACTTCGTGGTTTGTTGATTTGGTGGATAATGCCCTACGAAACCTTGCGAGATTTTCTAGCTGAACTGGACAAGATGGGAGAACTGCGGAAAATTACCGCCCCTGTTGATCCCGTGCTGGAGGTGGCGGAAATTGCCGACCGGGTGAGCAAAGCGCCCACACGGGACGGGCACTATCCGGCGGGCGATGCGCCGTTTGCGGCAAAAGCCCCCCGCCATGGAACTCCAGCGGTGAATCAGGCGTTGCTGTTTGAACACGTGAAAGGTTCGGATTTTCCCCTGGCGATTAACACGTTCGGATCCTATCGCCGCATTCATGCCGCCCTGGGATGTGAGAGTCTTGATGCGTTAGCCCAGCGAATTGCGGATTTAACCCAGCCGCAGTTGCCGGCGCGGTTGATGGATAAGATGAAAAAGGGGCTGGATCTGCTGAAACTGGCGGGTTATGGCCCCAAAGTTCGTGCCGGGCCGGGATTGTGCCAGGAAGTGGTGCATACCGATGATGCCGATATTACGCGCTTGCCCGTGATTCAATGCTGGCCCAAAGATGGCGGAAAATATATTACCCTGGGCCAGGTGGTTACACGGCATCCGGAAACCGGGGCGCGGAATCTTGGGATGTACCGCGTGCAGATTTTCGATAAGAAATTGACCGCCATGCACTGGCATACACACCATGACGGCGCACGGCATTTCAGGGCGTGGGCCAAACTGGGAAAGCCCTGCCCGCTGGCCATTACGCTCGGCGGAGAAAGTGTTTTACCCTATGCCGCTACGGCCCCGTTGCCGCCGGGAATTGATGAACATATTTTTGCCGGATTTCTGCTGGGCCGCGGGTTGGACTTGGTACCCTGCAAAACCGTTCCGCTGGAAGTGCCCGCCAATTGTGAATTTGTAATAGAGGGGTATGTCGATCCGAATCAGACGGTTCTTGAAGGGCCGTTTGGCGATCATACCGGGTTTTATTCTCTGGCTGATCAATATCCGGTATTCAATATTACGGCCATAACGCATCGGCGGAATCCGATTTACCCCACCACCATTGTCGGCAAGCCGCCCCAGGAAGATTATTATCTGGGCAAGGCCACGGAGCGCATATTTCTGCCGTTGCTGAAAATTATTGTGCCGGATGTGATTGATTATGATCTGCCGATGTTTGGAGCGTTTCATAATTGCGCGTTTATTAAAATCCGCAAGGAATATGCGTATCATGCCCGCAAGGTGATTCACGCCATTTGGGGTGCCGGGCAGATGGCGTGGACCAAGATGGTTGTTGTCGTGGATGAACATGTCGATGTGCATAATCAGGATGACGTGCTGTTTCATGTAGCAGCCAATGTCGATCCGCGGCGCGATACATTTATTGCCGAGGGACCACTGGATATTCTGGATCATGCCGCGCCGGCCATGGGCGCGGGAAGCAAACTGGGCATAGATGCCACACGCAAATGGCCCGGTGAGGGAACCGTTCGGGATTGGCCGGACGAAATTGAAATGGATGCGGTAACCGTTAAAACTGTCACGCAGCGCTGGAAGGAATATGGATTCTAATATGATCAAAACCCGATTCGCCCCGTCACCGACTGGATTTTTACACGTCGGCGGAGCCAGAACCGCTCTGTTTAACTGGTTGTATGCCCGCAAGCATGGCGGGCAGTTTGTGCTGCGCATTGAAGATACGGACCAGGTGCGGTCTACCGCGGAATCAGCCGCCGGAATTCTCTCCGACCTTCAATGGCTGGGCCTTAACTGGGATTGCGGCCCGCAACCCGGCGGCGTGAAAAATGAATATTTTCAATCCATGCGGCTGGATCTTTATAACGCGCATCTGGACAAGCTGGTCAAGGACGGACGCGCGTATGAAGCGTACGAAACACCGCAGCAACTCGCGGCGATGCGCATGGTGGCGGAAAAAATGAAGCGGCCTTTTCGCTATCGCCGCAACATGCCGGGACGGGCCGAGCGCGGCAGCGGGCCAACCGTGTTGCGGTTTGAAATGCCCTTTGAAACCATCACATTTCATGATTTAATTCTGGGCGACATTTCCGTCGGCGGTGAGGAACATGATGATATCATCATACGTAAATCCGACGGGTTTCCTACCTATCACTTTGCGGTGGTCGTGGATGACCATGATATGGGCATCACCCATGTGCTTCGTGCCCAGGAACATCTGATGAATACGCCCAAACATCTGGGCTTATACCAAGCGCTGGGCTGGCAGCCGCCGGCCCATGCCCACATGCCGCTGGTGTTTAATATGGACAACACCAAAATGTCCAAACGGGATAAAACCAAAGCCGCGCGGGCCGCGGCGGCGGCATGGATTAAGCAGGGCCATACGTTGGAGACACTGGTTGAAAAATCCGGCATCCCGGCAGATCAGCTCAAGGAATTTCTGGATAAAAAAACTGACGACTCCCGCCTTGCGGCGGCCATCGGTGCCGCGTTAGCCGTGCACTTACCGGAAATTGATGTGCAGGATTTCCGGCGCAGCGGATATCTGTCAGATGCGTTGCTGAATTTTATCGCCTTGATCGGCTGGTCCCCGGGGGAAAATCGGGAAATTCTTTCACATGATGAAATGCTGCAACTGTTTTCCCTGGAGACCATTGGTAAAACCAGCGGCCGCTTTGACCGAAAGAAACTGCTGTGGATGAACGGTGAATATATCCGCAAGCGAAGCATCGACGACCTGCTGCATGATCTTGCCGCGTTTAATGCGGTCACTGATTACCCGATCAAGCACGCCACAGAGTCGCAACAGCGCGACCTCCTGGCGATGTATCAGGAACGCACCGGCACCTTGGCGGAGATGGCTGAGAATTCCCGTTTCTTTTTTGAAGAACCGGAGATGGACGCCGCGGCATTTAAAAAGCATGTTGAATCGGGTAATGGCCGGGGGCTGTTGCAACAGATTCGCGATATGCTGGATTCCATCACAGATTGGTCTAAGGACCAGTTGGCCCCGGTAATTGAAAAAATTATTGAACTGGGTGAAAAACGCGGCTCCGCCCCCCAGACGCTGCGCGTGGCCATCTGCGGCGGTTCGGTTTCGCCGCCACTACTGGAAACAATGTGTCTGCTGGGTCGCACTACCACCTTGGCGAGGATTGATAAAGCCCTGCAAAAAACCGGGTGACGACTGACTCGGCCCCGTCGCCAGCGGATGTCCGGCAACCGCCATGGCGAACGCGCGGATAGCAATCCACAAGTTTTTGCCCCGTAGCTCAATGCGGCAGCGATACGTTCGCGGCGGAATATGGTTTGATAACACTCATCGTTGCCCCGTCCCGGTCGGCTCCCTGCGAGCGCCATCGGGCCAATATTCGCCGTCGCATGATGGGTGGGCAATTACCTCATGGATGCCGCCGACAAACTATTTGTGTCGGCATCCCCTGTTTCGGTGGATTGATACTGTTCGCTTGGGCCTATGGCATCGGCTGCCTGGCGATCTATCTGTTCTTCCAGCATCAGGCGCAATCGGCCCAGCGCCCGGACTTCCAATTGCCGGACACGAGCCTTGGTAATACCCATGCGCTGCGCAATTTGCGATAGACTCGTGGGACCTTCGCCGGCTTCCAGGCCGTAATGGGCCGCCAAAAGATCACGTTCCCGGCGGGGGAGTTTAGCCATGGCGTCTATAAGCCGGCCCTGCATCAGCAGCATGTCCACCGCGTCCGGGATGCTTTGTTCCTGGGATTCGCCAAGTTCGTCGAGCAAATCAGTTTGGGTTGTGACCAGCCGCTGATCCACGCGCGTGGTGTTATCACCAATTCTGCGGGCAAAGTTTTTCATCAGCACATACGTCAAGTAGGTGCTGAATTTTACGCCGCGGGAAAAATCAAAGGTGTCCACGGCACGCATCATCCAAAGATTGCCATCGGAAATTAATTCAAAGAGATCATGTTGCGAGTGCTGATGCTTTCGGGCCACATGCACCACCACGCGCAAATGCGCTTGCAAGATTTGATTGCGTATGGCACCGGCGGTTGCCAGTAGCGATTCAATTTCCTCAATATCGGCTGTGCGGGCGGCGTTTGCATCAATGCGGGCTTGCAGCCTGGCGGCCTTGGCTTTGAGATAATTCATTCTTCTAAAGGCATCGGTCATCACCGCCTGGCTCAGCATAGGCTGGCGGAATACATCCGAGAGATAGGCGGGAATATCATTGGGCTGCCGCAGCACAATTTGTTCTTTGGCCTCTATGCCGGCCAAGGGTAGCATTGGTTCATGGCGGGCCTTTTCAGGCAGATCTTTAAGGATAATCTGATCCGCATCCGGGTGATCGAACAGGGGATTGGTCACAAAGCGGATGAGAAGTTTTTTAATTTGTTGGGCTTTGTTCTGGCTGACTACTCGATAAATACTTGAGGTCGTGCGACAATAGCGTTTCGCCAGACAGTCCACGGATATACCGCGATCAAAGCAATCCACAATAATGCGTTTGTCCTGATCAGTCAGCGGGCCGGAGGTGTCGGGAAACACGGCCTGGTCAGGATGTTCGGCATCCCACCGGCGTATGACGTAGCGTATGGTTTCCGGGCTGCGTTTGGTGTGCCGGGCGATGCGCCGGGAAATAAGTTTCAAGCAGCATTGGCAATGCACCGCCAAGCGCCGGGCGCGGCGAATTATGTCCGCCTTTTCTTCTTCCGTGAGTTGGCGGAATCGGGCGGATTTTTCTACCCGAACCGCAAATTGTGTGGAGAAGCGTGTCACATCGGAAGACAAAAAGCCTAAGCGCTTAATTCCATCGGGATACACAAACCGCATAGCGGCCAAGCCGCGGCGTCGCCATCGCTGGATCGTCTTGGTGGAGACCTGAAATCTTTGTGTGATCTGTTCCAGAGAAAGAACGTCGTCGCCTGCTTCGGTAACGGGGATATTCAGCGAATCCGATACACTTTCCACCAAAGAGGCAATGTCAGCCAATAAGGCTCTGCCGGAAATAAGATGATCGGCGGATTCCTTGGCGCGATAAGCGGTCAGACGATAAAGAACGAATTCCCATGGGTAATCTTCAGCGGCGTCGATCTGCCCGATCAGCTCCAAGGCTGCGCGTAATTGTTCGTGCCGCTTGGCAATTGGCGTAAAGGCCATTTGCTTGGCAAGCTCTTCGATTTTTGGGTCTGTCCAGATCATGCAGCACGCACCTGTAACATTACACTGATATGTTATCGCGGTTTGAACGGTAAAGAAACAAAAAAATATGGTTTTTTTGTATTTTGGGGACGAGAAAAGTTAATTTCGCTTATAGGTATATCCGTAATAAGAGATATATGCCTGTCCGCAAGACAGTATTTTCGGTTATACTGAGGAAGTCGGTTGTGTGGAAGGTCAAAGATGTTTAAGGCGATACTATTTGATCTGGCGGATACGCTGCTGCAGTTTGATCACCTGGATCATCGAACCTTATTTCTGTTAGGGGCCAAAGATACCTATCGCCACCTTCATGGCCTGGATGCGGCACTGCCGGAATTTGAAATTTATACACGGATTCACTTTCGCGCGTTTCGCCGAAAATATATCTGGTCGAATATTCGGCGCCGGGACTTCAATGTCAATGACGTGATCTGTCAGGTGCTAAGTAAGCTTAATATTTCATTGTCGCAAGATGAGATTTCGGCTCTGGTATGGCGCTGGTATAAGCCGGTGGTGCGCCGGGCGACTGTTGAACCCGGCACCCACGCCATGCTGCGGGAGTTTCAACGACAGGGCCTAAAACTGGCAATCGTATCCAATACCTGTGCCCCCGATTATTGTCTGGACCGACATCTGGAGCGTGAAAAACTTCTGGAATTTTTCCCCATCCGAATCTATTCCTCCAACACGATTTATCGCAAACCTCATCCCGTGATTTTTCGCGTAGCGCTGGAGCAACTGGGAATCAGTCCTGAACAGGCGGTATTTGTTGGCGACACTCTTGGTGCCGATATTCAAGGCGCACGCCGCGCGGGCATGACCACCGTCTGGAAGCCCGCGCTACGCACGAGAACCACACGCAAACGCCGCGTGCGCCCGGATCACGAAATTGAAAAAATCATAGAGTTGGCGGATGTTGTTTTGGGCTGCGGTGTGTAAAATCGTCGGGACTTTTATGGTGGACACAATCGCCATGCCGTGGACTTTAACTTATGACGCCGCAACAGGAGTGCTCGTATGTCAAGAAAAGAAATTGAGCGACAAGCCAGATACTTGGCAAAGGACAATCGCGCCGTAGAGCCGTCGATCAGCAACGTGTACTGGTTTCCTTCGGACGCTGAGGTTCGTTTGATCGAACTGATCAAAGAAATTCCAGTAAGCGACGACCGACGTGTGCATCCGTTTTATTTCCGAGGCTCAAAAAAGCATAAACTTCCATTTCGGTCCGCTATTGCCATGATCAGGCCGGAAGAGTTTAAGCGGCTCGAGTTGCCCGAAGATTGGGGAAGTTGGGCCGACGCGCAGGAGATCACCGATGCCGGCTAGTAACTGGTCTGAGGCGTTTCTGGACCAGGCAAGAAGTGACTTCAGCGTTATGGAAATGCTCAACGAATCCGATTTTCCGGATTGCCACTGGTTTCACTACCTGCAGATGACCACTGAGAAGCTGGGGAAGGCGATGCTTTCGACGTCCGCTCCGGGACGCCCTCCAAAGTTTACGCACATCGCGCTGGTGCGGTCCTTGAGGTTGCTCAAGGCCAATCCTCGTGTCCGAGCGGACATGGAAATGAGCGGCACGCAATTTGCGGCGTATGTTGATTCCTTGTTGGGACTCGCAAGCTGGATTGAGCGTTTGGCACCCAGCGCAGCGGGGCAGGACGGTGCAAATCCGGAATACCCGTGGGTGGATAAAGCAAGCAAGAAACCTATTGTTCCCGCCGATTTCAGTTTTTCTCAGTATAGTTCTGGGTACAAGATTCAGTTGATAAAACTAAACGAGCTTCTTCGGTCGCTCTTAAAAAACGGATTCTAACAAATCGCTTGGATGGTCAGCCGTGAGAAGGCCGGGCGGCGACGGCCAGGCGGTTTAACCCGCTCATGGCTTCAAATTCCAGCGGGGTAAAAGTGTGTTTGCCCGGCCAGTGGGCGTGCATGATGTCGGCCAAGTCAGTTTGCCCGCCCATGGTAAAAATCTCCGCACAGATGGGATGAATCTTGGAGAGTCTTTCAAATCTATGACGGCTCGCCTGGGCCAGAGAACGGATGGCGGCTTCCAGCATGTCTTCGCGCTTGGTTGCAAGGGTCAGATGTTCAAAAGAGGCGGTGCGCGCTTCGGTGGCGGTGCGATCGCCCGCCAGATAGGGCGAAAAAATAACGTCGGTATTCGCCGGCACATGGAGCTTCTTGTCGCGCAGCACTTTTCCCAGTTGTTGTGTCAGTTTGTGAAACTTTTTGGAAGAGTAGTCGGCAAATAAATTGTCTTTCAGCCAGTGCATGGTAGATCCGCCGGCCGCGATCGTACTTACCGCCAGCCATCGCTTGGGTAATTTGTGGCCCGTGCCCAGCGGGCGAGTCAGCAGATCATCCGCCGGTGAAGGCTTTTCCAGACATAACGCCAAGACATCCGTTGAACCCGCGCTATGGACCAATCGGCCGGGGCGGCAATCTGTAGCCAGCATGGCGGCGCTGGTATCTACAAGCGATGCAAATACCGGGCAACCTTCCGGCAATCCAAGTTGATCAGCGGCGCTGCGGGTAACTTTACCGGCGATCTGATCGGCAAAAAGTATCTGCGGCAACTGCGATTCCTTCAGACCGAGAAGTTGACATAATTCCGAAATCCATCCAGAAAGCTTAATGGAATCATATAATCCCAGAAACGCAGCTTGGGATGGGTCAATAACCCATTGTCCCGTGAGGTGATGGATCAGCAGCGACGTTGGTTGACCAATATGGGCGATTCTTTTGAACAGGTCTGGTTCGTGGTGCTTGAACCATAGCAGTGTTGTGCTGCCGATCCCTCCGGGAAAAGGACGGTTGCCGGTAAGCTGCAAATGGCGGTCCTTGCCGATTCGCTGTTCAATTTCCGCGGATTCTTTAACGCTGCGCCGATCCTGATGCGTTACACAGCCAAATAATATCGCGTTGCTTTTATCCGTTGCGACAACGCCGGGACAGAAGCTGTCCAACGTGATGGCGTCAATCTGGTGATGCGAATCGGTTATGCGGGTTATCGCCTTACGGAGGCTTTTTAGAAGTTTTGCCGCAGGGATTTCAACTTCCGCGCCACGGAAAAGGCCAGGCACCTCCACCTTCTCGAGGTGTTTCATGGTGCCGCTTTTACATAAGGCCGCCTTAATGGAGGATGAGCCAACATCCAGAGCCAGAACTTTCATAGGCACTCCAAAAAATAAAATTACGCCGAAACTTCAGGTTCCACGAGTTTTTCCAGCACATGTCCGGCCAATTCCGCCGCAGGTTGTTGTGGCAAGGCGGTCAACCAACTCACGCCGTCAAAGCGCTTCAGCCAGGTGCGCTGCAATTTGGCCAGGTGCCGGGTCTGAATTTTAATTTGTTCCACAGCCTCATCCAGTGGTAGTGCTCCGTTGAGATATTCAATCATCTGCTTATAGCCCACCGCTTCGCGGGCCTGCATGGATAAACCTTTGGGGTGCTCCAACAACCTGCGAACTTCCTGTAATAATCCCTGCTCCAGCATCAGGCCCACGCGCTGATTAATACGCCGATTCAAGTCGGTTTTTTCCCGCGCCACACCGATGATTCGGTAATTCAGTTGCGGGCGGCCGGCCTGCCATTGCGTCTGCAGTGTGCTGATACCCACGCCGGTTATTTGAAAAACTTCCAAGGCACGGATAATGCGTCGCAAATCATTGCGGTGAATCCGTTGCGCGGCCACCGGATCCACCTGCGTTAATTGCCGATGAAGTTCAGCGGAGCCGGACTTTTCCGCCTCTGCCGCCAGAGCTTTTCTAATTTCCATATTGGCCGCCGGGCCTTCAAAAAGCCCTTCCAAAATCGCGCGCAAATAAAGCACGGTGCCCGCCACCAGGATCAGCGGGCGATTCTCCGTGCGGTGCTGCCGCATAATGGGTTCAGCCATCGCCGCAAAGCGGGCCGCGGAAAAAGACTCCCATGGATCAGCGACATCAATCATGGTATGAGGTATGGTTGCTTGAGCTGTGCGTGAGGGTTTGGCGGTGCCAATATCCATGCCCCGATAAACCTGCATGGAATCGACGGCCATAATCGTGGCGGGCCGCGCATCGGAATGATGCCAGCGCGTCGCAATCGCTTCAGCAAGCTCCGATTTTCCGGCAGCCGTGCAACCAACAATGACAAGAAGCTTTTCCATACCCGAAGTATAATACCGTAATCGCCAGTACGTGCAGAGAATTCAATATGGATCGCCGGACGGTCGTATAATGCCTGATAAATAAACTTGGGAGCAATAACATGACTTGTGGCCCATTCCATCGGTTGGCAGTTCGTCGGCTGGCTGTTTTGGCGGGATGCGTGCTTGCAACCGGAGCGGCGGTAACCATGGCCGGCTGCTCCTATTGGCCCGCGGTACGCGAGTCTTACAGTCAACGCGTGCGGGTACTTGATGGGCCGGCCGCAGCCCCCGCGAAGCTGGTGGCAGTGCAGGCCCGAGTGGTTAAATTGCGCTACCCGCACTTTGGGTGGAAAACCACATCGTCGCAGAACATAGATGTGGACACGCGGATTCCAACGCCCGCAACTGACAGAAAACACAAGCCTGACCATTACATCAACAGCGAGCCTGACAACGATGATGTGTCGTTTATTTCGCACCGTGTTTTTATCACGGCGATGGCCTATTTAAAGATTGTTGGCGGGAAAGTGCCGCACCATTCTTTCGCGCGATACATTGATCTGGATTTTGGTAATGACCAGATTATGGAATATTACCTGAGCGTCGGTAGAGTGGTAACCCTACGCTTTACTCCCGGTGGTCGTCTTTATGATATTCCCCACGCGCCGCCCTGAACATTTTATCTTCTCTGATTTTCCACTTTGCCCAAGACGGACTGCGTGATTGCGGCTGTCGCGGCGGCGGCGGTTTCGATTCGCAGGATGTTATTTCCCAAACTTACCGGTGCCGTATGTCGGCCCAGGAGTTCCTCCTCCTCCACGCTCCATCCACCTTCCGGGCCGATCATTACAGTTATCCGGGAGTATGCGGGAGCCATGGGCCTTGCGGCTCGTTCTGACTGCCACAGTGCCAGGCGTTGCGCTAAGTCTTGTTTGGCATCAACCTGTGTCCATATTATCGTTCCCGCCTCCGCGCTTTCCAGAAGCTGCCGGGGAGTTCGCGGAACTTCGATTGCCAGTACGCGCGATCGTCCGCATTGTTTGGCCGATTCAACCGCCAGGCGACTCCACTTCTCCATTTTTTTTGCATCCGCGATGGGATGTACCACGCTGTAACGGCAATCCAGCCAGAGCAGGCCGGCGGCACCCAGTTGGCTGATCTGCTCAAGGAGTTGATGGGCTCGATCAGCCTTGGGAATGGCTGTGGCTATTGTCAGGCTGTACGCAGGTGGTGCCTCAACCGTGATCGGACCGGTTAGCCTGTAAAATAGGTGTTTTCTTTCAATGCTGATATTTGCCGGAGCATAGTGGCCACAGCCGTCAAAGAGAATCACCGATTGGCCATGATCCAAGCGCAACACATCGCGGGCATGATGGGCCTGATCATCCGGCAATTCACCGGAATCCATCAGCGGTGAAACATAAAAGCGTGGCAGGCTCATGACAGCAACTCTTATTGAATGACAACTTTTGGTAACGCCTTCGATGCGCTGATTCGGCGCAACACCAGCAAATCCGCATCAGAATTAATGCCTGAAGGCCCCGTCCAGTGCAGCACGGAATTGGCAATGCGAAATCCGCGTTCCACCGCAACGGGGGGAAAATCCGCCGCGCTGTTTCGCTGTGGATCGCTGATCCATACCACGCCCTGCGGGGCCAGCAGATGATCAATAGCATCCAGCAGAATGGGATGCAGCCGCCGTTCATACAACACATCGGACGCAATGATCCAATCAAATTGTTCGTCGATCGGTTCCCTCCAATCCATTTGGCGGGCCGTCGCGAGATGCGGAGGAATCTTGTTGCAATTGGCATTGAAAGCTGCAAAATCAACGGCCTCGGGATCATAATCGGTGAAGGTCACGTGCCAGGCTCGCATGGCGGCGGCGATACCGGCAATGCCCAGCCCACAGCCTAGTTCAATCGCCCGCGGCGGCACAGAGTCCGGCCGCGGTGAAAAGGTCGGCGGCGCATCGTTACTGTTTAAAATATGCTCCGCCAGCATGAGGCTGCTGGGCCAGATCACCGGCCAATAAGGCAAGTAATTATCTTTTTTGTAGCGTGCTTCAACTGTCGGATCATCCAGCAGTGAATCAGGGTCCGCCGGCGAAAAAATTTCCAGCCGATGCGTTCCGGCCATTAACTGATGAAGCCGGATGGGATAACGGGATTGCAGGGATGGCCGCTGTGTCATGGGTGCGTACCCGATACGGGCGTTGCTGGCGCGGTGGCGGGGGATGTGGAAGTTGCCGCCGACATTGTGCTTGGACCTGCATGATGCGTGGTAAGAATGATCGTGGCCACAATACCTATAAACAATACAATGGCTGTGGCAATAACAAACCGTGTCCAGGGGGATAAATTTAGGCCTTCAATGGGGTCATCCACGCCGGATTTTTTCCGCGGTGCCAGCAGCGGATCATACGCCAACATGGATTGCTCATCGGCCCCGCCAAGCGTGGCGGCCTCAATCTGAATCGCGGCGGCAAGGCGCGCCCATACATCCGCGGGCATAGGTAATTCAGCCGACGGTTCCGCGGCGGAAGCCAAATTCTCGCCAAGTTCCGCGTTAATGTGCTGCACCAGCCATGGCATCTGATCGCCACGGGGGGCTTGATTTCGAACATATTCACGAAACGCGCTGCGGATTCCGCGCTGTAAGGCGGTTTCCGCCACATTCGGCGTACCACCCCGACACGCCACGGTGTACAGCGCATTGCGGTGGGCTTCCAGTAATTCCAGAAATTTGCGTCCGGCGGATTCAATCATCAGCGTGTTCCATCCTCTGATGGATTACCGGGTGGCCGGTTGGGTCGCCGGCAGTGGGGCGGCCAACGCCTCGGAAATCGTTACGCCGTCATGCTGCATTTTTTCCACCAGGCCCGGCATGGTCGGATCCAGTTGATAAATGCGGATGTATAGCGCCCGGGCATCCTGCTTGCGGCCAACGCTGTCATCGAACCCGGCAACCTGCATAAGGACTTCGGGATTCGATGGGGCCATTGCCGCAGCTTTCGCGAAATTAACGCGCGCGTCATCAAGATCGCCAATACGTTTATAAAACCGCGCCACACGCAAGCGTCCAGTGACGCGGCCGGTAAGTTCCGCATCACGTTCCAGAAAATTCATCGCCTCATTGGGTCGCCCGGCGCGGATGAGCGCTTCAGCCAGGGCACTTTTCACATGACCGAAATTGGGATCAACCGTCCAGGCGGTTTTATAGTGGAACGCCGCCTCCTGATAACGGGCCAGCATGTAATCCGATGCGCCGGCATAGTAATTGGCGCGGGGATCAGCGGGGTTGTATTTCAAAGCGTCATTGAATTTCACCAGGGCCGATTGATATTCGCCCCGATGATAAAGAGATAAACCCTGATTGCGTAATTTCATGGCGGAACTTTCACATCCCGCCAGTAACATCGCACTTGTGGCAAGCACAAGCAGGCCCATCCGTGACCACTGTTTTGAACGCCGAATTTCCATAAAATAGTTCTCCTGCCGTATTCTGTCATAGAAGATGGTAACATTGAACCATGGTTTGGCAAGACTTCAACGAAAAAGTTTTCAGATTTGCGGTTTTAAAGCATGTCCGTCAAACTGACATCCACTGGGATTTACTGCTGCAATTACCTGATCGGCCGCTGCTGGCAACATGGCAAATTCGCCTTGACCCGGCTGCCTGGAGCCGCCAATTTCAAGCAATTCCCGCCATTGCGATCCCTGATCACCGCCTGATCTATCTGGACTTTCAGGGCCAAATCCCCGGTGACCGCGGCCACGTTACGCACGTCGACGGCGGCATATTGAACCTTCAACGCGTTGAGGAAAATGCCATCCGCGGGATTTTGCGAGGGCATGAACTTAACGGCCCCTTGACTCTTACCCGCACAAAAAGCGACTGCGCCGATGTGTCCCAGCGATGGCAATTGAAATTCGGGGCCGCGTGTCAGACGTAGTGCCTGGCGGAATCTCGCTGAAGCGGCGGAAGTCGGCATCATTGACGGTCAGCGGTTTAGAAACGCGGTGTTGGGTCATTAGCCGTCCGGGAGTAAAAACTCTCGCGGCTGGCGTCGATTTTGTGCCCATGCGATGTGGTTGTCATTTATGCGGGATAATGGTACTATTGACGGTTTATCATGGCATGAAAGATATGCTTTCATGAGCCTTGATGACGTTGCTGGAATTGTTACAACAGAGGAAATCGGGTTTAACACATGACGACCACAACCGCAGCCCCAATCGTAACTACACCCATGCCGCGCGACGCGGGCAAGGCCAAGTCTCTTTTTGAGCAGGCTATGAAGATGGCGCACGCCGGCAATATCGTGCAAGCGGCTGAGAAGCTGGAAGAAGCCCATCAGGCTGATCCGGAAAATGACGAGGTCGCATTCAAGCTGGCCTATTATGCTGATCTGCTCGGGGATGATGAATTGTCGCTGTCCATTTATGAATCGTTGGCACAGCATCAACCAACCCGTGAAGGCGTGCTGCTGAATCTTTCCGTGTTGTATGAAGATGCCGGTTATTATGACGAAGCGGAAGAGTGCCTGCACCGCCTTCTGTCCGTAAAGCCCAATAACCCGCATGGACGCATGTATTATGAACACGTGGACAGCTCAATGTATATGGAAGTGCAGGATGATTCTGATAAACGCATTCTGCCGCGCAATATGCTTCTGGAATTGCCCACCACTGATTTCGAGCTTTCCGTGCGTGCCCGCAACTGCCTGAAGAAAATGAATATCCGTACGCTGGGCGATCTGGTGCGTACCAGTGAGGCGGAACTTATCAGCTACAAAAATTTTGGAGAAACCAGCCTGGATGAAATCCGGGAAATGCTTTCCAAGAAAGGTCTGCGACTGGGGCAGGCCGTGGATGAAGCCCGGCAGCAGCAGCGACAGGAACTTATTAAGCAGGTGGCTGCCAAGGTTCCTGAGGCAGTATTGAATAAACTGGTAACGGAAATGGATCTTTCTGTTCGCGCCAGCAAGGCTTTGCAACGTTTGGGCATCAACACACTGGGGGATCTGGCCAGCCGCACTGAAGCGGAACTCATGGGTGTGAAAAACTTCGGTCAGACCAGCTTGGAAGAAGTTAAGCAGAAGCTCACGGAGTTCGGGCTGGCTCTACGCCGCGTTGAGTAAAACGTCCCGCCGGCAAGCTTGATCCGGCAATGCGAGCCTCGGCGGGTTGCAATGCAAGGCATTGTGGAAAAAATAACAAAGCGTAAACGCATCTTACTGCAAAGGGGTCATGGATGATCCGTATCGCACGTCGCTTACCACGTTTTGTTCTTTCAATCGCAGTCATGTTGACGGGCCTGATGTTATGCGGTTGCCAGACCGCGCCAACGACAATGTCCTATAACGCAGTCCCGCCGCCGCCCAGTGTCAGTTCGTTGACTCCGCCCCCGGCACCCATTGCGATATCTCCCGTGATGCCGCCGGCATTTCCCGCTGTGCCGACTATTTTGCCAAAACCGAAAATTCTCGGGCCATTATATCCGGGCATTATTCATTTAGCGTCGTGGATGCAAGAGCCATGGATTCGTGTGCGCATTACGCAGGAATCCGTCACGCCGCCCTACATTAATGCTCATCTGTATCGCGGGACCGTTCAAATTATGCATCTGTCGGATGGGAAATACGCCGCCATCAATAGTTTGCCTATTGAAAGTTATCTGGCGGGCGTGCTTTCGCGCGAATTGTATCGCAGTTGGCTGCCCGCCACGTATCGGGCGCAGGCCATCGCCGCGCGAACGTATGCGCTTTATCAGATAGAGACCTTTGGCCGCACCCACGCCTGGGATGTTACGGGCGGTCAAAATTCTCAGGTGTACGGCGGGAAAAATGCTGAAACGCCGCGTGCTTGGAATGCCGTGCGGGCTACCACCGGCGATATTATGGAAACACGGGACAACCAGGAAATCGGCTTGTTCTGCGCCTTTTATTCAGCTTGTAATGGGGGAGCTTCACAAAGCGCTGCCGACGCCTGGGGCGATGCTTCCGTACCGCCTCTGGTCAACCGGCTGTTTGGCACGCTGGATGCGAACTGCCCGGAATTTACCTGGCCGACCATGACGTTCAGCCTGCGACAAATTACGCAGGCCGTGACCTGGTGGGGCCAGAAAAATGATCTGCCGTATCTCGCGGAACTCGGGCCTATTGTGTCAGTGCGCATTACCCAGCGAAATCCAATTACCCGCCGGCCCATGATTATTACGCTTAGGGATGTTGCGGGACATGTCGGAAAAATGCGAGCGGAGGAATTCCGGCTGGCTCTGGCGCTGGATCCGATGCGGACCGTGCCGGCACCACCGAGCAGTTTTTTTGTGATTCAACGCGATGGCAATAATATTCAACTCGTGGATGGGCATGGTTTTGGCCATGGCATCGGATTATCGCAGTGGGGGGCACAGACGCTGGCCCAGCGCGGCTGGCGGGCGAGATCGATTTTGCAAACCTATTATCCGCACTCTTGGATTCACAAGGAATGGTAAGGATTTGATCAGGAGCTGGAAGTTAGAAGTTAGAAGTTAGAAGATTATGAAGCGTCAGCGCTTCCAAAATATTCTAGCTTGTAACTCCTAGCTCCTAACTCCTTCGTTCTCGCCCGGCCAACTTACACGTCCAGGTTCTTTACATCCAGGGCGTGTTCTTCAATGTAGCGTCGGCGACGTTCCACGTCTTCACCCATGAGCGTGCTGAACATTGCTTCGGCGTTAGAAGCGCCTTCGAGTGTCACCCGCAGCAACGTGCGGCGCGCCGGGTCCATGGTGGTGGCCCAGAGTTCCTCGGCGTTCATTTCTCCCAGACCCTTGAATCGCTTCACTTCGATTCCCTGTTTGGCGATTTCCTGAATGGTCGAAACGATATCCAACAGGCCGGCGATATCGCGTTTGAAATCGCCGCCGCTTTCCACCAGGTAGCGTGTCATTTTGCGTTCGCCGCTGTCCAGCTCTTCGAATTTCAGGAAGTAATCTTCAATGGGCAGGTCCATCGCTTTGAGTTTTTCAAAAATCTTTTCCAACTCACGGTTTTCACTGAGTTCCTCATTTTTCTCCAGGCGGCGTTGCGCTTTCTTTTTTGCCTCCGCCGCTTCGGCGGAAAGCTTGCCGTTCGTGGCGGCGGAACCGTTGGTGAAAGCATCGGCTGTTTCCACGGTTCGGGCGATGGCCATGAGTTCGGCAATTTTATTGTGTTCGCAGTAGGCTTCGTATTCTTCCAGTGTATAGAAGAATGATTCATGACCATCCAGGATCACGCGGTAATGTGGAAGCGTACCGCGTTCAACGCGCATGTGAAGCAGCTTGGTAAAGGGCAGACCGCGACGTTCCGCCACCATGACCAGGTCCTGAACCTGTTCCAGCAGTTGAACCGCTTTTTTGAGGTCGGCACCCTTCAGGCGAGCCTTTTCGCCTCCCTTTTTATCGCGTATCACAAGACTGGTGCCATCGGTGCCAAGTTCCAGATATGTTTTTCGCATGGCGGGTTCATTTCGCACATATTCCACATGCTTTTTTCGTGTCACCTGGTACAACGGCGGCTGCGCGATATAAACGCGTCCATCACGGATCAACTGCGTCATCTGCCGGAAGAAGAACGTTAAAAGCAGTGTGCGGATGTGTGAACCGTCCACATCGGCGTCGGTCATGATCACCAGTTTGCCGTAACGCAGCTTGGTCATGTCCATGTCACCGGCACCAATTCCGCAGGCCAGAGCTTGAACGATGGTGCGGATTTCCTCATGCCCGAGCATTTTATCAACGCGAGCCTTTTCCACGTTGAGAATTTTACCCTTGATGGGCAATATGGCTTGAAATACGCGATCGCGCCCGGCCTTGGCCGTACCGCCTGCCGATTGCCCTTCGACGATGTAAAGTTCCGTGGATTCCATATCGCGGCTGGAACAATCCGAGAGCTTGCCGGGCAAACCGCCACTGGTCAACGCGCCTTTCCGTGTTAGTTCACGGGCCTTGCGGGCGGCTTCGCGCGCCTGCCTTGCCAGCACACCTTTTTGAATAATTCGTTTGGCGTCGCCGGGGTGTTCTTCCAGCCAGATTCCCAATGCTTCATTGACAGCGCTTGAGACAAACCCTTCCACTTCGCCGTTGCCAAGCTTGTCTTTGGTTTGCCCTTCAAATTGCGGATTAGGCACCTTGACGGAAATGAT
Source organism: Planctomycetota bacterium (assembly GCA_021819825.1). Lineage (GTDB taxonomy): Bacteria > Planctomycetota > Phycisphaerae > WQYP01 > WQYP01 > JAMDCX01. The sequence goes on along the minus strand of JAKAEZ010000008.1, from coordinate 55,353 downwards.
GGCGGAAAGGCCCTCGCGCAAATCATCGCCGTTGGGCATTTCTTTTTCATCTTTTATAAGATTATTGGATTTGGCATAAAAATTCAGTGTGCGCGTCAAAGCCGTCTTAAAGCCTGACAAGTGCGTACCGCCGCCAGGGGTATTAATATTATTAGCGAAGCTGTGCAGGCTTTCGGCATAGCCGTCGTTGTATTGCACTGCCACCTGCACCGACATCGGATTTTCTTTGCCTTGTTCTTCACGTTCCAGATAAATCACCTGACTGTGAATGACATCCTTGCCTTCGTTGAGTTGTTTTACAAATTGGATAATTCCCTTGGTGTACTTAAATTCATCTTTCTTGCCGGTGCGTTCGTCTTCCAGATAAAAAGCCAGGCTTTCATTTAGATAGGCCAATTCTCTGCACCGTGCTACGATGCGGTCATAGTCAAAGTTAATTTCAGGGAAAATCTGCGAATCAGGCTTAAATGTAACCTTGGTGCCCGATTTTGCCCGCTTCCCGATCATTTTGATCTCGGAAGATTTTACGCCCCGTTCAAATTCCATGTTGTAGACCTTGCCGTCGCGACAAACTTCAACAATGGTCCATTCCGAAAGGGCATTGACGACCGAGGCGCCTACGCCATGCAGTCCGCCGGAAACCTTGTATCCGCCACCGCCGAATTTTCCGCCGGCGTGCAGATCGCACATGACCACTTCGAGCGTGGATTTTTTTTCCGTGGGGTGCATGCCCACTGGAATGCCGCGGCCGTCATCACTGACACTCACCGAGCCGTCAGCGTGAATGGTTACCCAGATGCTGTCGCAGAAGCCGGCCATGGCCTCATCGACGGAATTATTGACGATTTCCCATACCAAGTGGTGCAGGCCCCGGGTGGTGGTATCGCCAATATACATACCGGGGCGCTTCCGCACCGGATCCAATCCCTTCAGGGCCTGAATGGCAGATTCATCATAAGCTTGTGAAACACGGGAAGGTGTGTCCATTGTAGCGGTAGACGGTGGCGGCGTAGCCATGAGTACTCCTGATTATGGCGGGATAAGGGAGGGCAAAATACGTTAAAATAAGCCCGATTTTTCCGCTTTCCTCGCCGGGAATCCAAGTCCTTAGTATACCTGAAAATCAGCATTTTTCCCAGCGGTACTTCAAGTGGAACCCTTCCCAGCTCCAGCCGGAAATGGGATGGCCCAGTAACTCTTCCCCATCGCGTAGGCCCAGCAGGGCATGCACCATACCACTGTCGCGGACATAAACCTTTGGAGATCGGGTTAAACGTTTTTTAACATTGGCCAGATACGGAGAATCTACCTTGCATTTCTGCCATGACGTGGCAGATCTGCAAGGTTAAATTTTAAATTTTGGTTATATGATCGCCTTTACGTATAAAAAGGCACTAAGAGAGCCACGCGGTTAATGCCGGCGTTTAGGTCCTCGCTTAAATTTGGTCTGTTGGGGTTTGGCGGTGGCGCGGTTGGCCAGGCGATTGGCGATGCCTTCATCAATGGCGGCCGCTAGAGCATGTTGGTGTTCCGCAACTTTGTCGGCGGTGAACGGGGCAGAATCTTGCGGGGCTGCGTCCGAAGGGGGCTGTGCGGCAGCCTGCAGTTCCTTGATCCGATCACGCAAATCCGCGGCCTTTTCAAATTCCAGATTATTGGCGGCCGTAAGCATTTCCTCTTCCAGCATGCGGATCATTTCCTGCTGATCAAATTCCGATTCAGATTCAGAGAGCATTTCCCGCGCAGTGCGGCGGGCCTTAAGTTCCAATTCAATGCCATGCCGGATGGCTTTCTGAACCGTCTGCGGCGTAATGCCGTTGGCGGTGTTCCACGCTTCCTGAATCTTGCGGCGCCGCGCTGTTTCATCGATGGCCCGCTGCATGGCGGGAGTAATTTTATCGCCATATAAAAATACCTTGGCGTCCACATTGCGCGCGCAACGTCCGATCATCTGAATCAGTGATGTCTCACTACGCAAAAAGCCCTGCTTGTCCGCATCCATAATCGCCACCATGGAAACTTCCGGCAAATCCAAGCCTTCCCGCAGCAGATTCACGCCGATCAGGCAGTCAAAAGAGCCTTCACGTAATTCCCGAAGGATATCAATACGATCAAATGTTTGTATCTCGCTATGTAAATATTTACAGCGCAATCCCGCCTGGCCCAGATAGTGTGATAAATCCTCGGCCAGTCGCTTGGTCAGTGTTGTCACCAGCGTCCGCTGGCCATGTTGGGCACGAAGTTTTGCTTCTTCCAGTAAATCGGCCACTTGTCCCTGTGCGGGCCGCACTTCAATAACCGGATCAATCAGGCCGGTGGGCCGAATAATCTGTTCCACCACTTCCCCGCCGGTGAGTTCCAACTCGTATTTGGCCGGCGTGGCGGATACAAACAGCACCTGGTTCCACATGCCCGCAAATTCTTCAAAGCGCATCGGGCGGTTGTCCAGGGCCGACGGTAAACGGAATCCATGTTCTACCAGCACTTCTTTGCGGTGGCGATCGGCGGAATACATCGCGTTGATCTGCGGAATAGTCACATGCGATTCGTCGATCATCAGGATGTAATCTTTAGGAAAATAATCAACCAGCGTTGAGGGCTTGGATCCCGGCGCTGAACCGGAAATATGGCGGGAATAATTCTCGATTCCCTGACAGAACCCGGCCTCCAGCATCATTTCCATATCATATTTGGTGCGGGCAAAGAGGCGCTGGGCTTCCAGGAGTTTTCCCTGCTGCCGCAGTTCCCGGCATCGCTGTTCAAGTTCCTGCTGAATATCGTGAACGGCACGCACCATCGTGCTGTCATCAGCGACATAATGTTTGGCGGGAAAGACAAACGCGGTGGTTTCCTCCGTCAGCCGCTCCCCGCTGACGGGGTGAATATGCCAGATCGATTCAATGTCATCGCCGAACATTTCCACACGCAATGCGGTTATTTCATACGCCGGAAATATTTCAATCACGTCGCCGCGCACGCGGAATGTCCCGCGCTTAAATTCAATGTCATTGCGTTCATACTGCACGTCTATCAGTGCCCGCAGAAGTTCTTCCCGGCCCATGGCGGCCCCGCGCTGCAGGGAGATCACCTTCTTTTTATATTGCTCCGGCGAACCAAGACCGAAGATGCAACTGACGGAGGCTACCACCATCACATCTCTTCGGCTTATCAGGGCACTGGTGGTAGCCAGCCGCAAGCGGTCCAGATCATCATTACGGGCCGCGTCTTTTTCAATGTAAATATCGCGTTGGGGAATGTAGGCCTCGGGTTGATAGTAGTCATAGTAGCTGACAAAATAATTGACGGCATTGTGGGGCAGAAGCTCGCGAAATTCTTCATAGAGTTGTGCGGCCAACGTTTTGTTATGACTGATCACCAGCACGGGGCGGTTGAGCCGCGCAGCGACATGGGCCATGGTAAAAGTTTTCCCGGAGCCGGTCACGCCCATGAGAACCTGATATTTTTCCCCGGCGGAAAACGCTTGGGAAATTTTGTCAATGGCCTGCGGCTGATCGCCGGTGGGCTTAAAGGGACTTTCGATTTTATATTCCTGCACGGCCATAGCGCATTTCCAAAAGATTATTCGCAAGGCATTATAGCATTGTTAATGACAGTTGCCGTGGGATGGGGAAAACAGGATGGGGCAACGGGGTAGGGCGATAGGTTACCGGTTATAAGTTGCGGTCGGAAGTGTTGCGGGCAGGATTCACAAAACCGCCGACTCTGCCGACGGTGGAACCTGCGATCAAAATATCCCGCAACTGATAACCTGATTTTGCTGCCTGCCGCACCGCGATAATGCCTGATTCCCGGGCGTATGGAAAATGCGCTAAATTTTGGTTTTGTATCCCATCGCGCGCAACACGCACCAGCCATTGGCCGCTTCAAAAAGCTGCGCCGCGCCGCCCAAGGCGCAACCTGCGGTGGCCCACCAAAGCCAGTTCCAACCAGTCAACCAGACTGCCAGTGCCGACAGAATCGCCAGCCCCATCAAAATCGTGCCGGAGATTCCCCGCACTCTAGCTCCCTTCGCATCGATATTACATGTAAACTTCATGTTCTTTCCTATCGCCTATCTCTATTGCCGTGGCGTACTTTCAGGCAATGTCAGCAATGATTGCCCGCCATTGGCCATTGTAACTTTTAATACCGCCGCTTGCGCTGCCGGTACGCACAGCCCCTGCGCGCCATCGGTGCAGTAGGCGTAATATATTTTAATCTGCCAAGGTAAAAGCCCGGCCGCTTTTGCCATCGCCAACGTGGCCGGCGTGATGGCGAAGTCCACAGGAATCTTGCCGTGGGCGTTAACGGATTCTTCCGCGATAACATGCGAGCCGCTGGTGATGCGCAAACTAATCGGAATATCCGGAGTTAAGTGCGTTAAGGGAGGCAGCTTTGGATTAAATTGCAGCGTAAGTGTTTTAGCGGGATCTACCCGCACGGCCATGGCTGCTTCGCCGACAGTAGATTTCACGCGTGACGCTATCTGTACCGGTGCCCGCGGCGGCCCTAAGCCGCTGATAACCAACTGGTGCCAAGTTTTGGTTACAGTATTCATTTCCACAATGCGCTGGTTGTTGGTATCGGCGATAAAAATATCATGTCCGGAGACGTTCAGGCCGCCCGGTTCATTAAGTTTCAACGGACCGCCGGGTCTACCGGTTCCGGGTTTACCGTCGCCGGCATAGGTTGAAACCATCCGAGTCACTGGGTTAATTAGCCGCAATTTGTCATTGTAAGTATCGGCCACAAGAATATTGTCACCCAGCATTGCCACGCCTAAATCATGTTGCAGCAGTGCGGTGTCCGCCCCGCCATTTTTGTCGCCAAAATCAAACAATCCGTGGCCGATGACGGTAAACACTTTCCTGGTTTTCAGATTTAAGCCGCGAACGGCGCTATTTTCACTGTCGGCAAAATAAAGAATATTACCGTCCAGCGCTAGGCCTGAAGGTTGGGCGAGCATCGCCTGGTCGGCTGGGCCGTCTTGCAGTCCTTCGCCGCCGGTACCCGCTATAGCCGAGGCCCGATGCGTGAGCAGATTTTCACTCCAGAGCTGATGCTCACCGGCCATTGCAATGTAAAGTGTGTGGCCGCGGGCTGCCAAATCCCATGGAGAATTAATTCCCTGCTGCGTTCCCACGCCGCCGCCGGTGGTATCGTAAACCTCGTGTCCGTTTCCCAGCACCGTTGAGACGTTACCGGTTTTTAAATTAATCTTGCGGATATATTCCCCCATGGTATCCGCGACATAAAGCGCTCCGCCATTCACCGCGATCCCCTGGGGGGCGTCAAACTCCGCTTGTTTGGCGGGGCCATCCACATGTCCGGATTGGCCATTACCGTATATTGCGACAAGCTTGCAGTGGCCCAGTGCATCAGGCCAGGAGGTTTCGACAATTCGATTGTGCCCGGTATCTGCTATAAACAGGCGGCGAATTTTTTTATCCGCAATGATTTTTCCTGGAAACAGCAGCCCGCTGGCGGACACCAGCGTGTGTTGCACAGGCAGATTCAGCCCATGTGCCGCCAGCGTGCCGGCCTTACGATCCGCCGCGATTGTTTTTGCAATAACCCGCTCCAAAGAATGGTAGCCGGCTTCACCGGCCACCGAGCCAACTTCATGGCCGGACGCATCCACCAGCACCAATGTCGGCCACGCATTTACGCCGTACATGTTCCAAATGGTCATGTTTTGATCGACCACTACCGGATTGGTTATGCCATAGCGTAATACGGCATCGCGCACATGGGAGGCGACGGCCTCATTGGTGAACTTGGCGCTTTCCACACCAATAATCTCAAAAGGCTCTTTAGCAAAATGATGCAAAAGCCGCTCTTCCGTTGGAATCAGGTGAATGCAGTTAATGCACCCATACGTCCAAAAATCCAGCAGCACCACCTGCCCCTTCAACTGATGTTGAAAGCTTAATGGTTCGGGCGTGTTAATCCATGTGTAATCAGCCGGAAAATCCGGGGCCTTTATTCCCGTTGCCGCATCCCCGAGCACCGGATTATTGTTGGATGTGAAATAATTATAGAACAACAGTCCAACGGCTACCAAGCCGACAAGCATCAACGCGGTTAACACACGGTTCATTTTGCTGTACATAATGATCCATCCTGCCAAATTTGCCGCGGTTCATGCGATCAACAGCCTGCACGCGACACCTACTAATTGTACGCAGGTCTGTCTCGCTATGGATGATTGGTCGCGCAAATGCTTAAAGTCTTACACAGGTCGTTAGTGTGCCGGTCGGATCGCTTTACACCCCGGATTGGTGCGCGGGTGCCGCCGGATGTTCATGAACGGCCCGCATGTCACCGGCGCTGCTGCAATCCAGATACAGGCTGAAAACTTCCGGTATTGCGACCGTGCCATTAAGTTTAAGGATCTGGGAACTGTGTTGCAGCATCAATGGCCAGATAGCTTTACGGTCTGATTCCGGAATGGGGCGCTGGGCAACTTCGGAAACGGGAACCCATTCCAGCCGCCCTTCAGGAATTTCCAGTTCTGTCAACGAAATAGCGCGCGTAACTTCAAAACAAAACATCAGCCAATGCGTGGCTCCTTCGTAAGCTTTTTCGGCCACGAGCCCGCAAAGCCGAATATCGCTGTATTCCAACGCCAGGCCTATTTCCTCCTGTACCTCCCGAAGCGCACACTGATACGGCGATTCTCCGATGCCCCGTTCCAACTTCCCACCGATGGGGGAGTACAACCCTTGATTGGGTGCCTTTTTACGATGCAAAAGCAACGTATTTCCCCGCTCATCAAAAATGTATACCAGGGTCGCAATTTTGTAGGGTAGTTCATCCACGGCAATGTCTTTCCGAAATTCATCGCAAAATGCTCCTCCGCCGACCACCAGCGGCCCACCGCCTATATCGTGCGGGAAAGGCAGGCATCTTGCAAGGCCTGGTTTTCATGCCGGAACTTCATGTCGATTTTGGGAAGGTTTAATTTGCTTTTTTGAATGGAGGTAAAATTTATTTGCCGCGAGGTTCGTGGTATGCTTAGTCCGCCGAAAGGCCGTAAACTGTTCCGGTTACTTGATGTGTAGGGCTGGTATACGTGCAATTATTAAACGGCCTTGAATTCTGAATTTGTCAAAAGCTGCCATGTGGTTGTTGTGTTACTTATTACGGAAAAATAGGGGTGCTATATGTCATTTATGTTATCCCGTAAGTTTTCTTCTGCGGCTTTGGCGATGATGATCCTTCTTTCGCCGCTGGCTCCGCTCGCCGGCGGCCTAGCCCGCGGTGCGGATTTAGCCGCATTGGTTAATCCGTTTGTGGGCACCGCCCAAGGTGGTGATATTGTACCGGGAGCTATCGTGCCGTTCGGCATGGTGGAACTAAGTCCTGATATGCACGTCCAAAGTTATTACATCTATCAGCAGCAGCATATCAGTGGTTTTAGTATGACGCACCTCAGCGGTGTGGGTTGTCCCAGCTATGGTGACGTGTTTTTCACCGCCACTACCGGCCCCTTACAGGTGCCGCCCAAGCAGTATGGTTTTAATTTCAGTCACAAGCGGGAGGCGGCCTCGCCCGGTTATTATCGGGTGTTTATGAAAACTTGGGGTATCAACGCCCAATTGACCGCAAGCACGCACTGCGGCATGGCAAAATTTACATTTCCCGCCGGTAAGCAGGCTAATATTTTAGTACCCATCAGCCACACTTTAACCACCACGGTTGGTTCCAGCATTCATGTTGTCAACGACCACACCATTAACGGGTCAGTTACCAGTCTGACGTTCTGTCAAACCAATGAACCTTTCACGGTTTATTTTGTTATGAAGTTCAGTCAGCCGTTCAAGACCAGTGGTGTGTGGCAAGGCTCCACGATTACTCCAGGGGGGCAAGAACAGGTACAAGCCCGGAATGTGGGAGCGGCCATTACGTCCAAAGGCACGGGTCCCAAGCTGCGCCTTCCCGGCCCACCGATCGGAGCTTTTGTAAGTTATCCTGCCTCCAGCCACGCCAGAGTGGTCAAACTTCGCATTGGCATATCCTTCGTCAGTCTGGCGGGAGCGGCGAAAAATTTGGCGGCGGAAATGCCGCATTTTAATTTCAGCACCCTTCGCGCGCAAGCCCATGCCCGCTGGAACAAGGCGCTTGCGGTCATTACTGTACACGGCGGTTCGTTAAATCGCCGAAAGATTTTCTACACCGCACTTTATCATGCCCTGCTGTTACCCAATGTGTTTGATGATGTGGATGGCCGGTACATCGGCTATGACGACAAAATTCATCAGGTACCGGCGGGCCACCGCCACATTTACGCGAATTGGTCCGGTTGGGACATCTACCGCAGTGAAATGCCGCTGCTGACCATCATTGAACCGCAACGGGCGCAGGACATGGCGCAATCGGTGGTTGAGATGGCCAAACAACTTGGATTTATAGATCGCTGGCCCTTCGCTAACCGGCCCACCGGTGTCATGAACGGTTTTCCTTTAACCAACTGCCTGACTGAAATTTGGCAGGCGGGGCTGCACCACTTCAATATCCATGCCGCCTATCGGGCGATGACCAAACAGTGCTTTCCGGATTATCTCAAAGGGCACGCGGATTTGAGTTCCGTCCACCCTTATGAAAGCCTGGCGGGGCAGAGGTATGGCAGTATTATGCCGGTAAATACCAATGTGGCATCGGCGGAGGAAACCGATATTGCGTATGCGTCGCTGGGGCACCTGGCGTTGGATTTACATCAACCCCAAACGGCCGGTATCCTATTTGGCGATGCGTTGCAATATACTTCCGTGTACAACCCCGCCACCATGTTCATGCAGGGGCGAAATGCTCAAGGGGCGTGGATGCCGTTAAATAAGCAAGCCCGCGATGAATGGAACTGGCAGTTTTACTGTGAAGGCTCGGCTTGGGAGTACAATTGGCTGGTCCCGGAGGATGTGCACGGCTTGATCGCGCTGATGGGTGGCGATAAGCCATTTGCGGCGCGGCTTCAACACTTTTTTGTGACTGGTCAATATGATCCCACCAATGAGCCGGACTTGGAAGCACCGTATCTCTTTGACTATTGCCGCCTGCCATGGCGCAGTCAATACTGGGTGGCGCAAAACGCCGAGACATCGTTTACAGATTCTCCGTTTGGCCTGGCCTGGAGCAAGGTCCGCAGCGCCGGCAATGATGATTGCGGTGAAATGTCGGCTTGGTATGTGTTAACGCAGATTGGGCTATATCAGGTGGACCCCGGCGTGCCGGATTTTGAAATCACTACGCCGCGCTTCGCAAAAATCACCATCCACTTGCAATCGCCCTATCCCGGCAAAGCCTTCATAATTACCACACCCAACGGCGGCGGGAAAAATATGTACATCCAATCGGCAACATTGGATGGGAAACCGCTTAATAAACCGTGGCTGCCGGAGCGAATGGTATTTCAGGGCGGCACTTGGAATGTAGCCGCCGGGACCACACCGAACAAAAACTGGGCTGCAGCGCGCGGTGCTGAACCGCCGTCGCTGTCTACCGGACCGGACCATTGGTAAACACGGGCAGAACCACAAAAGAACACGACATCGGTCGAGGTTCCTGAGAAATCAGTGGATTTGCACAATCCCTGGAAGTCCCTTGACCGCCAATTAGTATTTGATACAATATTTAATATATAGTAGGTCATCCGGGTGCGGACGATCCGTGCTTTGATGTTTTTCCAACGGGGATTAAATCCATGCGCCGAGTCGGGATTTTTCTTAATTCCCATAGTCCATGTGGAATGGCCTTGCTGGGCGGTGTGGGAAAATTTGTCCGCTCACATGGCGACTGGTTAATAACGCTGCATGATAGGGATATTGATCACGCGCTAAATGCCTTGCCGACAAACTGCCAATACGACGGAATTCTGGCAGCCATTCAGAGCGCTGCGGCAATTCAAACGCTGCAAAATGCCGCACCGCCGGTGGTGGATGTCTGTGGCCGCTTTGACTGCCCGCGGATTCCCAGAGTGGTCGTTGATCAACGTCGCGTGGGAATTCTGGCGTATACACATTTGATCAGTTGCGGCGTGCCGAAGGTGGCCTTCTATGGTTCCGCGGAGGATCAGCAATCACGGGAGCGTTTGGATGCAATTATGCAATGCGCCGCCGATGATCAAAGAAGCATCCCTGTACTGCGTCAGTGCGTTGAGGAAGGGATTGATTCGACAGGGGATCCGATAAGCCGGTACAGGGGCAGCGAAGTGGAACTCGAAAAATGGTTGCAGTCTTTGGCTAAACCCGTAGGAATTATTGCCGAAAATGACTGGCTTGGAAAACGCGTGCTGGAAGCGTGTCGTCGATGCGGTTTGCCGGTTCCCGCTGAGGTAGCGGTGATTGGTTCCGGCAGTGATGAGGCATTAAGAGAGTTCTGCATACCGGCATTAAGCAGCGTTCCCATACCGAATCAACGCATCGGCTATCAGGCGGCGGATTTACTTTCGACCTTAATGGATGGTAAGGCACCTCCGCGGCACGAAATACTGGTGAGTCCAGCCGCCGTTGCCGCTCGATACAGCACCGAAGGTCCAATCAAGCGGGACGCCTGCGTTTCTATGGCGCTAAAATTCATCCAGGAAAATGCCTGCAAGGGCATTAACACCGAAGATATTTTGGATCACCTTGCGCAGAATTCATATCTCATTTCACGCAGCACCCTGGAGCGACGCTTCCGCGATGCCTTAAGACGCTCACCCAAGGACGAAATCCTGCGTGTGCGTATCGCCCGAGCGGGCGAACTGCTGATGAACACCACCTACCCGCTGGCGAAAATTGCGGAAATGGTCAGCATTCAAAGACCCGAGCACCTCTCCGCCACGTTCAAACGCCTGACCGGACAGCTACCGGGTGAGTTACGGCGCAAAATGCGGAGCGAGGGCAGGTCGTCGTGAGGGCCTCGGTTATCACCAGAAAGACGGGACCGACGGTTGCTTGATTCCGTCGGCCCCGGCAAGAATCTGAAGATTGGGTAAAGTGAACCCAGCGCTCAATCGTCTTGATTTTACAAGCCGCGAACTGGGTTTCGTCGTGCTTTGCTTACTAGGAATAATCCGCCGGCAGCTACTGCCAATAAGGCGAGGGAGCTTGGTTCCGGAACGCTTGCGGTTGCAAGCTGGTACGCAATTGGTCCAATGAATGACGCGTCACCGGAGGATGGGGACGTGTAAAACGCGACGGTAAACGGGCTTGTGCTGGGAAATAGGGTGCCGCTGAATCCGCCCGCGCTGGAATCCGTCTGGGTGGAACTTAGGGGGATGCTGATTTCCTGTTCCGTTGTGGCTGTGGTGGGGGCGTACGGGATGGCATTAAGCGTGGTTGTCACTGAGCCTCCACTGTTAAAATTTCCGGCGCTTTGGGTAAATGGGTAGTTGCCTTCAAATCCGGTGTTGGAATAGATCAGGCTTGATCCAAAGACGTTGTAGCCCGAGGCTGCCGAATTGTCCGTGCTATTCACGGCGAGGTAGATCATATTGTTGGCACTGGTATCTGGTGTGATGGCGCTGCTGAAAGTAAGAAGAAAGTAAAGATTTGTGGAATCATTTGCCATTTGCACCTGTGTGATATTCACCGGCGCATTGGGGTCCACGGCATTGGTGGCTACGACAGGCACACCGCTCCAAGATTGAAACGTACCTTGCATGGGAATGGTTTTGTAGAATCCTGCCGATGCGACGCCACTGGCCGCCAGTACCCCGGCGAACAGCGCCGCACTACTGATAATGTGACGATACATAAAAGAACTCCTGAAAAAGAACAGACGATAGACCCCGGCTTGCGCATTGCGAGCCGATCAGTCATAAGTATCATTTAATTGGATGCAGCCATTTGCTCTCCCTGTGGCCCTGCAATGATTCGTTATAAACTTCATTAAGTTCAATAGGAGCGACCGCCTCCAAGCACCCCAGTGTCGCCGCACGATTGGCAGCCATCTGAATTCGCCGCGTCTGCGTCGGCAAAGCGTAATCCAAGGCAAGGAGTTTAAGCGGATACCGCCTGAGTATCGGATCAATTCGATTTCGGACCAGAGCGGATGACCAATTAAGCGCCGACGGCTTTTGAATTGCGTAGCTCTTAACGCCGTCCTTCCGTGCTTCCCAAGATAGCGTAAAACTCTCCAGCATTACGCCGTCAATCCACGGCGCGACCTTGGGCAGAATTTTGAACCCTTGATTCAGGACAATTACCGCGTGCGGAAAATGTGCTCGAAGTTCTGATATTAATTTGATCGTGCCGGCCCGGTCCCGTGTATGAGGGTAGAGTTCATAGTTGTTTACGCAATCCAGAAACAGTCCTGAAAAGCCATCCTTATTAAGCAGTTTGGCTGCGCTGCGCAAGCATCTTGCGCGCCATGCAGGATCGCCGCAGTTGGCGTAGTAGCTGTGCCAATTCTTATTTTCATCCGGTTCTCCAGGCTTCTGATGATCAAAGTACCAACTGGCGTATCCGCCCGGCCCGGTGCCGTTGCCGTGCATCAGGCGGGAGGTTTCGCCGACGGCCAGGTATCCCAACGTCACAACGCCCAGCTTATCGAGTCGCCGGATATTTGCTGTAGACATTTCCGGAACATGTAAAATCACCGCATCGTATTTTGCGAGCCGCCGGACATCCCCGTTGCCGTAGTAGCAGTAATAGCTCTCGGCTGATGCCATGCGTTTTCGGGGAGACAAAAGACGTTTTGGATAGGAGGAGATGTGGCCGATTGCAGACGCAAGCGATGAGGATTTCGCAGCGTGGTCTTTCGGCGGAAGCGTGTAGGTTGTATGCCCCGTGGCAATTAATTTCCATTTGCTGGTTAAGAGCCGAACTAATATTCGCAACTGTTCATTAAGTCTCGGCGTACCGGATTTTGCCAGCAATGACGCATGTATCTTGGTTTGAAGCGAATTTCCATGGCGCATTGAACCGGCGATGCCTATTTTACTCCATCCCCAAGCCGCTGCCGGCCCGCGGTGGCGGTATACAATGTTGTCTTCGACGAGAATGCCGAATGGGCCGCCGGGGGCACCGCTGTATCCACTGCGGTGTTTGGAAAGATGTATAAGTATCTGAACGCGGGCGGCGTGAAAGGTTGAGCGGTGCGCTGCGGTGGTCGTGACTACAAGGTCAGCACCGCGTTGGACCACATCAATTTTCAGCGTCGATGCGGGTGCCACGTTTACCGCTGCCGCTGCTACCGTGATTCCGCACAGCAGGTAGAGGGATGATATAAACTTGTTGTTGGACATTCCTGATCCTTACGAGTCGTTTTAATTAACATTCCAATCGCAAATATATGCCAATATCATGGGTTGTTCGCGGCATACGCGTTGTAGTCAAAAACCCGAATGCCCACAATATAATTTTCGTCGACCCCCAGAACCTTACCAACGGTAGGAAATGGAGGCCCGACCGTCTGAGTTACACCGGTAACATGGCCGTCACACCAGACAACATTAACTTTATTCGAGCCGGTTTCCTGATGCCGCTGCCAAGCCCATGCGTTCCATCCGGGATTCGTTGGGGTCACAGGAACCGTGGAGTTGGGGAACCAAAAATCCATCATACCGCCCCATTCATTTTCGCTGCATAACACAACGCTTCCAGGGTTGTTGATGTCCACAGTTCGGGGCCAAATATGATGGGGGTAATAATTATCAATCCCGGTTACTGAGCCATTGAGACCGTCGACAAAGCTTACCCAGTAATTAATTCCGTATGAGCATGCAAATTGCGGGTAAGCTGATCCATCGGGTAGATAGGGGGTTGTGTCCGCAGGGCAAACTAAAACCTTGCTGCCCGTGGACGGCGTTGCATTGGGTGAAACATTGGACCCCGACTCGGAACCAAAATATCCCAGATCCAGCATTTCATTCCACCAGTAACGCCCTTCCGGGCCGCCCTGAGAATGAGCGTCGACGTACACATCGTAATAGGCCGGATAATGATCCGCGTATTCTTGTGAATACATCGCCATGGTTTGGCCAATCGACCGCAAATTTGATCCACAATCAATAAACTTCGCTTGGGCCCACGCGCCAGCCAGAGCGGGTAGCAGGAAGGCAATCAGGACGGCAATGATCGAAATAACAACCAGCAATTCAATGAGCGTAAAGCCCGAACTGCGGTCACGGAGGTGTTCCGTGCGACGAAAATCGAAAGAAGGCATGGTCATGCTCCATATCCGCCAAACCGCGCGGATAGCGGCCCTGCGGCACAAAGCAGCAGGAAATAAAGAAACATCACTTAAACCTCCGCATCCACGCGGAGCACCCTTCGACTGTTGGCCTTTCTTGCTTTTCTCCGCCTTGGCCAAGTTTACAATAGCACATGACGCATGCCTTAGACAACGGCAATTTACGTCATATTCATGCGGATTTTCATCAAAACCGCGTTCTGGTTTTGAATTTTCCGCATACCCTTGAATCCCATAACTGTTTCCCGGACCTGTCAAGTTTCCGGAAAAAATAGGACCCTTGGGTTTCTTCTCGTTTTTCCGCCCCGAAGTTTCAGCGTGTTGCAACCAGCCGCGATGAAACCCTATTTATCTTAACTATTATAACAAATAAAAAGTGAGTGTCAAGTCCTCCCTGAAAAATACTCACTTTCTTTCTTAACGTCGGCACACGACCAGAAAAATGCACTATTATTTGTTGTCTTAGTTGATACTTTGGCCCGATTGCAATACACGCACTGCGAACCCTTTGAGAATAAATGTGTGCGGCGTGCCGGCCCGCACCGTAATGGCTTGCCGAATATTTGAATGCTTGCGTACCGGTTCAAGGCGGTAGATGCTCTGTGCTCCAGCCGGAAGCTGGAATACTTTTCCAATATCTAAAGCAATTCGAAGCGTCTTGGCGGTGGGGTTGCGCAGCACCAGTATGCCTTTATTGGCGTGCCAGGAGGCCCATCCGTAAATTTGTCCCTTGGCGGGATTCCCGCCGATCCAATGGGTGTCGCTTAAAATCTGCGCGTTCCGATTGGCCCATTTCGCGGCGCGAGCCAGCACATCCCAGTCATACGTGTTCAGCAGCGATGGCGTAATGTAAAGTTCCTGCAACTGTGTGCCGGTGCCGAAGAATGACCATACTTGATCAGCAAAATCACGGTTGCTTTCCCGGTCCAGCCGCGGGCTGTATCTCCCATAAATAATGCCGTGCAGCATTAAAGAATTTAAGGGATATAAAGGTCCCGCCCGCACGATATTTTGATAGGTCTGGGCGTCACGATAGGTGATCCACTGCTGACATAACGAGCCGGCACCTTCGTAGGAGTGATCCATGCCGCCGCGCCAGATTGAATCGGCGTATAAAAGCCAGAAAGGCGAAGCCCAGGTGCCGGTGGTTTGGCTGATATACAAGTTAGGTTCAGCTTTGCGCAGGTCGCGATCCAACCGCAACATTGCTTCACCTTCACGCATCAGGACAGGATTGCCGTCACCGGCCGCAACGCCATCAAATTTGAAAATGTTGACATGATATTTCCGGATCATCTGCAGGCAAATATCACTGAAACGGCGGTAATATTTCGGCCCCGCCAGATCGAAGCCGTAACGGTTTATTTCAAAGCCTTGTTGCTTTCCATACTTCAACCGCTGTTGTCTGGGAATACCATACCCTCCCCAGGGAGAAAGCCAAACCCCCACTCCGGCATGATAATGGGCCGCCGCTTTATCCAGAGGGGTAAAGCCGTCGGGAAAACCACTGTTAAATTCCCAGAGTGTCTTGTTGTTGTCCCAACCGTCATCAAAGAGGAATGAAGCAAGATGTACCCCGCGCTTGACAACCAATTGTTTTCCAATGGCATTGATGGCGTGCACGCATTGCGCTTGGTCGTATTTAGCACCATCGCCGATGTCGTACCATGAGTTGAAGTGGAGAAACGGACGATATGGATGACAGCGTTCCATATTCAAATAGGCCATAAAGCCACGGCGCAGTTGATCTCGCGGTACAACACCAATGACGCAACTGCCAACGAAAGATTTACCGGGTGTTAAAATGGCGTAAGGCCCGAAGGAACACTTTACCACCGATCCATGGCCGACGGAATTATCGGCCATCGGATTTTCATAGCCCATGAAAAAATTTCCGACGACAATCGGAGAACCCTCCACCGTTCCAACTTCTCTGGCACCAGGAATCGCCAGATGCAGAAGCGTTAATCGTTGGATGATTATTTTCCCACCAAGGGAAGATAGTACAATACGCTCGCGCAGGTAACAGGCTTTTTGACGAAGGCGCACGGAAACCCGGGCCGCAAGCTGCGCTGCGTGATCTGTAAGATTGGCGACAAACTCCCGGCCCGCAAAATGCTCCGCGAGCTTGGGCGCGTTGCTATGGATTGCAAGCGGCTTTATCACTGGCGGCTGGGAAAAAGTAAAGTCAGAGGATGTAACCGTCTGGCCACTACCCAGGGTAATGCGAAAATACGGAGCCGTCAGCGTGAGACGTCCGCGACTGATATGATCGGAAATAGTTATTCTCTTGAGTGTTTCACCGATAAGCTGACCGCGCCATGAAATGTTGTTATTACCAAGCGTAAACAGGCCTGATTTTCCTGACGCCGGTAGCGCCGTCGGCGATGCCGCAGCCAGCGGTGCCCCGACAAATACCGCCGCGATAAGAGCACGGAAGCCGGCTCGAACAATAACCTGTACTCGTGTTTGCCAAAACTGTGTCATAGATAAACTCCTTTTAGCGGTTTGGGGGTTGAATAAAACCCTTTTAATGTCCAAAAATAACTATGGTGCATGCCCGGTTGCGTCAGTTGTATTGATATCTAATCTGGATGGGGCGCTGGAGCGGCCCGATGGATCAACGGCAACACCGCGCAATACCAGCGGCTTGCCGGATATTATTGGCAGAGCAATCGCGCCGGTGTATGGGGTTGAATGAGAATTAGGAAGCAGGCCGTTGCGGGTGTAATAAATCTTTGCGCCGGGTACCGGATCGGTGATCCGCACTAAACCGCTGGCAGAAGCAGTATGAATGTCCAGCGCGTTATGGCTGGGATCGCGGGTGGCGGTGAACGAAGGGCCGCTGGCGGTGAAATGGAACGACGGCGGCGGAATGCGGAAATTATAGTGATTGGCCCGCAACCAGAGGTACTGCCGTGCGGTGCGTTTAACAAAATTGGAGTAACGCTGTTCTTGTAACGGCGTCCAACTGATTTCCGCCAGGGCCATTTCCCTTGGCAAGAGTTGGTAAAACAAATGGTGTGCAGTGGGAATAGCCTCGGTCCAGAGGCAGGCCTCCGCGCCACGAAGCCGTTGCCGCAATGTCTTTGGCAGCAAAGAGGAGGGATTAAAATTGTAGGTTTCCCGTAGGGTATCAATTCCACCCACGGGATGGGGTTCATACTTGAGGTCCCCCTGAGAATGATTGAAATACAGTTTTCTACTCCAGGCGACAATCACATCATGCCCCAGGCGGGCATCCTTAAGAACAATATTCGAGCTGTTCCAGCTCCAACATTCGATCACCGCGCCCCTCGGCAGATACTGGGCGGGTACATCATTCCAAACCACGGCCCGTCGCCCTTTAGAGGCCAAAAAACGGGCTAATCTGCGGGCAAAATAATCATGGACTTGGTTTAGCGTCCAGTGTCGCTGCCGCATGAGTTGTTCCGCCGCCAGATCATGCAGCCACGCCTGTAAATTTACTTCATCGCCTCCAAGATGGATGAATTTACCTGGAAAAAGAGAAACCAAATCGCCAAAGACGATTTTGAGAAAATGAAACGTCCGTGGACTTGGGCTTAAAGGGGTATTAATCGGGGGCATGGTTTTAGCGTCCGCCAGCCATAAATAAGATGCAATGGCCGCTCTTCCATGACCGGGAATGTCTATTTCGGGGACAACGATTATACCGCGTCGGCGCGCATAATTCACAACCGACTCGATCTGGGCGTCGGTATAAAAGCCTCCGTAGCGCGGGCCATCGGGGGCGGCGGGCGGACTGCAGAAAGGCGTGGCATTCGGCCGCCAGGCACCGATGGTGGTTAACTGGGGATATTGCGGTATTTCAATACGCCATCCCTGATCATCGGTTAGATGCCAGTGAAAGATATTCAGCTTGTAATGTGCCGCCACGCGAATAAATTTTTCCACCACAGGCACCGGAAAAAAATGACGTACGCAATCCAGCATGACGCCGCGCCAGCGATATCGCGGCCAATCGGTAATGACGACATCATGGATGGCGTTATCGGTTGGTTGGGCGGGATTAAATAACTGTTCAAAAGTTTGCAGGGCGTAAAACAGGCCATGGCCGGTATTGGCGGAAAGTGCCGCCCCGTGACGGGTGACCTCAAGCCGGTAGCCCTCGTGGCCAAGTTGTGGATCGGCAGCCGCAGTGGAAAGTGTGATCTGCGCCGGGCCGGTAGAAGCGATTTTTGCGGCAATGCCGCGCCTTTTCAGAAAGCGTAGCAAAAAGTGGGCAACATGACGTTGCGCGGGATTGACAGCGACGATGCGAACCGAAGCCGGAACTTGCCATTTGGTCTTGTAGGCGGCGACCTGCCGGGGCAGCGGTATAAGGCCCAGTTTGGTAACAGAAAAATCGCCATTTGATGCCGCCGCTCGGGTGATTCCTCCGGTCAGCGTCATAGCCAGCAGTACACCGAAGGCACCAAGGGCTAACGTGTGCGGATTAACCGCTTTCTCCAATATATTCCGCTTATACGTCATGCACGCAAGTTTGAAACGTTGTTCGCATTGGAACTTAATACGAGATACCGTCTGGTGCACATGGCTCGCCGCGCATAAAAACGCAGCCGCCGGCCGGTATTTTGAGCGATCCCTTTGACATGTACCGATTATGATCATGGCTTTTTTTCCTTTGCCACACCAGCCCGGATGGAAGTATCAGGGGTGGCTCTTTAGCTGAATAATTAATTTTGCGGGAGCACTGGATTGTCCGGATGAATCTATCGCCACACAACGAACCACCATCGGCTTGCCGGGGGCAAACTTTACCGCAATAGGCCCGGCGTACCGGATGCAGTGGGCATTGGGCATGGATCCATTGAGGGTGTAATAAATGACCGTGCCGGGAACCGCATCGGTGATGCGCACCAGACCCGTTGGTAGTGTGCTCTGAATCAGCAGTGCGTTATGGCGGGGATCGCGGGTTGCCGTTGACGTTGCGTCGGTGCCGGCAAAATGAAACGATGGCAGAGGAATCCGAAAGTTGTAGCCATTGGCCCGCAACCAGAGATACTGCCGTGCGGTGCGTTTAACAAAATTGGAGTAATGCTGTTCTTTTAACGGCGTCCAACTGATTTCCGCCAGGGCCATTTCCCTTGGCAAGAGTTGGTAAAACAAATGGTGCGCGGTGGCTATAGCCTCCGCCCATAAGCACCCTTCGGCACCCAGCAGCCGATGGCGCAGGGATGCGGGCAGCAAAGATGATGGATTAAACTTGTAGGTTTCCCGAAGTGTATCAACCGCTCCCGTCGCGTGTGGCACGTATTTAGGGTCCCCCTCGCAGAAGTTAAAATAAAGTCTGGATTCGTCGGCGACGATCACGTCGTGTCCCAAGCGGGCATCCTGATTTACGATACTTGAACTGTTCCAACATTCAATAACGGTGCCCTTAGGCAAGCCCGCAGCAGGCACATCATTCCAAACCACGGCCCGCCGCCCCCGCGCAGAGAGAAAACGCGCCATTCTTGAGGGAAAATAATCATGCAGTTGCGCTGCTGACCAATGGCGTTGCCGCATGATCTTCTCCGCGGCGGGATCGTGCTCCCATGCTTTCATGGCCTGGGCTGAAACCTCATCACCACCCAGATGAATATATCGGCTTGGAAACAAATCCACTAAATCGCCGAAGACAATATCTAAAAAATGGAAAGTTCGGGCGCTGGGACTTAAAGGCACGTTGCTGATTCCCCATGTCTCCCGCACATGAAATGGCCCCTTGGCCGCAGCCAGCCACGGATACGCCGCCAGAGCCGCGGTGCAATGACCAGGAATATCAATCTCGGGTACAACCGTGACATAACGGCGTTGGGCATAAGCGACGATCTTTCGAATTTGCGCATCGGTGTAAAAGCCGCCATAGCGATTGTGATCAATATCATGCGGGTTCAGATGCATTTCTGTACCGGCCCGCCAAGCTCCGATTTTAGTCAGCAGGGGATATTGCGGAATTTGAATTCTCCATCCCTGGTCGTCGGTTAAATGCCAGTGAAAGACATTGAGCTTGTAATGGGCCGCGACACGAATAAATTTTTCCACCACCGGCACCGGAAAAAAGTGGCGGGAACAATCCAGTAATATGCCGCGCCAGTGATAGCGTGGCCAATCGGAAATTGAAACTTCATGAATGGCATTATCCGATGGCTTGGCCGGGTTAAATAACTGCTCGAATGTTTGCAGGGCATAAAACAGGCCACGGCCCGTATTGGCGCTAAGGGCGGCTCCATGGCTGGAAATATTCAACCGGTAGCCTTCACGACCAAGTTGACTATTGTTGGCGGTGGTGGAAAGCCTGATCGACCCGCGGCCAGTTGCGGCAAATGTTACAGTAATTCCTCGGGGTTTAAGAAAGCGTTGCAGAAAAAGCCCGACGTTATGTTCCGCCGTGTTGTTCGCAGAAACACGAATCGTCGCGGGAAGTTTCCATCTGGCGGCATAAGCAGTAACGTTTCGTGGCAGCGGAATCAGGCCTAACGTGCTGGCCGGAATCGTGGTACGATTCTGTACGGCCCGAACGGCCGTGGTGGATAATCCCGTAGCCAGTAATATTACCGCTGATCGAAATAACGATGTCCGCATACCTTATTCCTTATTTATGTCCCTCTGGTCGCACGTGTTCCGATGTCGTCTCCCGTAGAGAAGGCCTTGTGCCGCTGAAGATGGTCGCAATTTCTTCGAGGGTTTTATTTTTTGTTTCCGGCAACAGGAATGTGGCGGTCAGGAAATAGATCACCGTACATCCCGCGAACACAAAAAATACCGTCGCGTAGCCATACTTGCCCACCGTTGGGAGGAATACCGCCGCGATAATGGTCGAAACGCTCTGATTAATTAACAGCGCTATGCTCATTCCCGAAGATCGAATCCGTGTGGGCATTAATTCCGATAAGGCCAGCCATACACAAACTCCCGGGCCGGCGGCGTAAAAGGCGATGAACATCAACAGGGTAAAGGCTGTTAAATCACCCATAAATTCACTGGGAATCGGCGTAATCCAGGCATGATCTATTTTCAACGGTGCCTTGCGGGCCGCCGAGAGGCTCGCAAACGGATTGGAGAAAAAGGCGATGACGCCATTAGCCGGGATGCTTCCAGAGCGGGCAATATGAATCGGCTTGGCTCCCGAACTGTCCGATCGCACGGCGTTGGTGGCACTATTAAAATCTCCATAGGAGTATATAACAGTCAGGGTGACCGGATGAGCTAAGCCAGTGCGGCCTCCGGCATTTGCCCGATGCAGCAGTTTCGCAGCCATCGCGGAATTAAAGGAGAGCGTTAAGCTTTGATGCGGCGTGATCATGGCACTTAAGGCGGCTGCGCAATCGCGGCGATGGCGCTGCGCGTGTTGAAACAGCAGCGCTGTGCAGGCCAGCGATACAATGATTCCCGCGCTGCCGATGGAAAGCAGTTTCTTGCGGCCAATACGGTCCACTAGTAAAACACCGGCAATAGTCATAAGAAAATTCAAGGTGGTAAAAATCAGATAACCCCAGTGGGCCTGCACATCCGATAGGCCTGCCTGAATGAGAATCGTCGCGTTGTACGCGATGATCGAGTTTATGCCTGTCGCCTGATTACAGGCCAGAATAATACAGGCAAGAATAAAGGGCAGCACATACCGGCGGTGCAAAAGAGATTCCCGCTTTGTCGGGGTGCCGTTGGCTTGCGCGGTCTTAGACTTCTCGGCCTGGGCCACAGCTTGCATTTCCGCTAATTCAATATCCGCTTGATCTGAACGCCGTGATTTCAGCAACGCCACTCGGGCGGCCGCATGACGACCCTTTTTGAACAGCCAGCGGGGAGACTCGGCCAAGAAAAAGCTGCCGATAACAAATAGAAGCCCCGGTAGCAGTGTCGTCCAGAAAATACTCCGCCACGCCATATCTTTGAACGCAAATAATTCCGCCGGGTTATGCAGTTTGGCGACCGCGGCCACGCGTATGGAGAAATACATGGCGATCGCAGCGGAAACGGCGATTCCCAGCGTTAAGAGCCATTGGAAAATAGCGGTCCCGCGGCCACGGCTCTGCGGGGTCAGGCACTCCGCCAAGTAAAGCGGCACGACAACTCCGATGAAGCCGGCGCTGATTCCCTGCAAGAGCCGGCCCAACAGTAAGGGGGTATAACCATGGGATAAGGCGATCATCGGGATGCTGGTCACGAACAGCACGCCACTGATAATCATCAATGGCTTGCGGCCCATCAGGTCCGCCAGCAGGCCCGCAAAGAGTGTCGCAATAACGCTGCCCAGTAGAACGGCGGCGACAATAATGGATATTTGCCCGGCATTGAGGCCTGAAGTCGCTTCCAGATACGGCAACGCTCCGGCAATGATTCCGACATCCACGCCATAAAGCAATCCACCGAGACCCGCCACCAGCAACAACATAACATTGTAGCGGCGCAGAGCGGCGGGGCTTGTGTGCATCGTCTGTACGTCCATCCCGGAATTCCTGTCTGTCACCATAGTGCCATGGCGACGCTGAATTGTCACGTCGCAGACGGTTGTATTATCGGCAACTCGGTGGCCGGTAATCCTAAGATTGTCTGAAAAAATGACGCATTGCCAAGTAAGCTGGGAAACTCTGATAGGTAGGCCTCTCGCCACTGCCGCAGGAACGTGCCGACTCGGGCTTTTTCCACCAATGCCCAGACCGCACCGCCAAAGCCCGCACCGAATGCGGAGGCCGCCACCGCATCCAGCCCGCGGGCTGTGGCCGCCAGTCGTTGCGTTTGCGGAACCTGATTATGCAGACAGGTTTCCGCAAGTCTCTGAGATTCGTCTACAATATTTCCAAGTTCCATCCAGTTTTCGCATTGCATCGCCGCCATCGCTGCTGGAATAAGTTGATGACTTTCGCGATCATACTGTTCCAGACGTGAAAGCAGTGATTGAGCGGAAAATTCTTTGGACTTGCTCTGGCGCAACGCCTGCCGAGCCGCTTGTATACTTTCCGGCCCACTACGGAATATGGCCTCCATACATTCTCCGGGTCGGTGCGTGAAATCCTGCCACAGCTGCACACATGTTGCCGCGCGTTTGCTTACCCGGTTGTATGCCGCACCGGCGCTGCCGGTTTTATGAGCAGAAACACCGCTGACGGCAATGGCAAAAGTTAAGTCATCGGGCAACGCTACGGAACCAATGGTTCGTGAATCATAAAAATCAAACGCCGTTAATTTTCCCGGGGTGGAACATAATATTGCGGTATGGTCCTGACTGCCTCCGCGTGTTCCTACGCCAGTATCCGCACCATGATCGCGCCACGCCCGCCCGCTTTCAATACAGCCCAGAAAATCTCCCAGCGCCACCGGGTCTTGTGGAAGCCCAATATGTTCCGAGGCGAATAATTCCGCATTACTCTGGGCCAACGCCAGATAAAAACCCACAATCAGGCAACTGGAACTGCTCAATCCGGCGGCAGCCGGCAAATCGCTGATAAAAGCCACATCCGCGCCTCGCATAGGTGCCGACACCATGCCGGCCAGTCGCCGCGCTACGGTGGCTGGATACACCGACCAACCGTGCGGTTTTGTGCCCGCGGATGTTGAGACATCCAGTTCTGTAATACTTCCATTCTGCGCATCGAGCATTCGTAAACGCGTGTCGGATCGCGCCGAAACACAAAAGCAAATGCCGCGATCGATGGCTCCAAGGATGCTGCGCCCCAGACAGTAGTCCGTGTGCTTGCCCAGAAATTCCAGGCGGCCGGGAACAAACCAACGATGAATCAATTGCGACTGTGGCTTTAATTGTGCGGTAAGCCCCACGTGCGCAGCGGCAAATAAACGTCGTTTTGCCACATTGACATGCATCCATTCGTTTTCCGGCACCCGACGAGAATGGCCGGCCGGATCAACTGAAACGGGAAGCTGTATTGGACTCATAGCCGCACCGCCAGACCGGCAACCCGCGCCGCCACCGCTTGAATATCGGATCGCTGTGATAAATCCAGCACCGCCTGATCGCAAGGCACAACCGTATAGGTCACACCAAGCTTTCGCATGGAGACCATGACGGCATCCGGGAGTTCTAATTCTCCGCGAGCTGAGACTGGTGTGGCTTGGCATGCGGCAAAAATGCGTTGATCAAACCGCCAGCAATTCATGCTCAAAAGTACCGGTTCAGGCAAGCTTGCCAGAAACTCGGAGGTGGGTTTTTCAATAATCGCTTTTAGATGACCGTGGTTGTCGCATTGAATAATGGCAAAATGACACAGCCGGTCCGCGGTAATATTAGAGCCAAGCAGCATTCCATCGCGTTGAAAGCCCACCACACCGGGCGATGAAAGTTCACACAAGGTGTGCAGTGCCGCCAGGGGATAATAATTATCCGAATTCAGAACAAGAAAGGGATCGTCGCCGACAACTTCGCGGGCCGCCAATAAGGCATCCGCGGTGCCGCGCGGCACAGGCTGTATCGCAAATGATATCCGCAAGCGGCGGGAAAATTCCGCACGGCCATAATAACGGCGAATCTCGTGGTGTGTCGGGCCGATGACCAGGCAAACCTCACGAATGCCGGCGTCCGCCAGAGGTGTTAGCACGTAATCCAGGAAAGGTCGGTCGAATGGGATCATGGCTTTAAGCCCCGAGCTTGCCGCCGCATCCTGTTGCGCAACCAGTGACACCCGTGGGTCGGTTTTTCGCATGCGCGTGCCCATTCCTGCCGCCAAAATGACGGCTTTGCGAGGCTTGGCTACAGAGCTATCTGAAGAGGAATGCATCATTGGCTGGCCGCACTCCATTTTACAAATCCTTCAATGGCTTCATATTCCGCCAGCCCCAGGCGGTTAAAAATATCGGCGGTTCCGCGGTTGCGATCCTCGGCACGTTGCCAGAACTCTCTTTGATCAGTTCCAGGAAACATCGCGCGGTCTTTCTGACTTTGATGCTTGAAAATTGCATCTCGTTTACGCGCCAATTCACCGGGACTTAGTGGAATCGCCATGTCAATGGATTCGGGTTCCCACTCCTGCCATGCACCGCGATAAAGCCACACTTCAGGCGGTGTTGTGCCGGAATCCCGGTTAAATATCTCAATTGCCTGCAGCAGCGCCTCCAGGCACATACGGTGTGTGCCGTGTGGATCCGATAAATCGCCGGCCGCGTAAATCTGGTGGGGCCGCAATTTCTGGAGTAACTCCAGAATAATCTGTACATCCGTCTGACTGATCGGGTCCTTGCGGATCAGGCCGGTTTCATAAAATGGTAAATCCAGAAAATGAAGCTGTTGCGGAGGTATGCCGCAGGCTCGGGCACCGGCCCGCGCTTCGCATCGTCGAATCAGGGTTTTTATGGTGCGTAGCGGCGGTGAATCCGAATCGCCCGCTTTTTTGCCAATGACAAATTCTTCCAACTGCCGTTCCAGGCGTTCCGCCGATACCGCATCCAAACCAAATCCGCGGTTAAACTCCCGGACAAAATCGGCGTAACGCAGCGCATCGGCATCAAATACCGCAATATTTCCGCTGGTCTGATAGGCAATGTGCACGTTATGTCCCTGATCCACCATGCGGATAATCGTCCCGCCCATGCTGATGACATCATCATCGGGATGTGGGCTGAATACCAAAATGTTCTTGGGGAATATCGCATCACCGGGGCGACGAATATCGCCCGGACGCAGCAGGGATTCCGGCTTGCCGGCCGGCCAACCGGTGATTTTTCCCACCAAATCACGAAACACCTTCAGATTTATTTCATACGCCGGACCCTGACCGGCCAACAAATCCTGCAGGCCGTGCTCTCCAAAATCCTCATCGGTCAATTTCAATATCGCTTTGTTGAGCTTACGGGCCAGCCAGATAACCGCCCGTTTAGTCATTTGTTCATTCCACTGAATCGGCTCGGATAGCCAGGGTGATTTGACCCGTGTTAATTCCGCGGCTGCCGCGAAATCCAGCACGCATTGCACCTGTGGATGTTGCTGTAAATAGCTGGCGGGAATATTAGCGGAAATGGGGCCTTCCACCGCCTGCGCCACCGTGGCGGATTTGTTTTCCCCAAAGGCCATGAGGATAATACGCCTTGATTCCAGGATCGTTCCGACACCCATGGTAATGGCCCGGCGCGGAACATATTGTTCGCCATAAAAATCACTGGCGGCATCCAGCCTTGTCACACGATCCAACGCGATGAGGCGTGTTCGGCTGTCGGCCGGAGATCCCGGCTCATTAAAGCCGATATGCCCGGTTCTTCCAATGCCCAGCAGTTGCAGATCCAAGCCACCAGAATCGCGAATTTGCGCCTCATACGACTGGCAGTAAGCGGCCAAGGCTTCCTGCGGCATCTGGCCATCGGGAATATGCACATTTTCCGGACGAATATCAATATGAGAAAATAAATTCTCCCACATAAAGCGGTGATAGCTCTGGCTGGCGTCCGGGGAGATGGGATAATATTCATCCAGATTAAAGGTTACAACATTCTGAAAGCTCAGGGATTTCATCTGATGCAGCCGCACCAGTTCCCGGTAAACGCCCAGCGGTGTGGAACCTGTGGCCAACCCCAGCACGCATTTTTGATGCGCCGCTGAACGTGATCGGATCAACTGCGCTATTTCATGAGCCACTGCAAGACTGGCATCTTCCGCGTGTTGAAATTCTGTTACCGCTAATCGCTCGCTGCCCCGCAACTGCGTGGAAAGGCTCAACGCCCCGGGCCTGGTATGCTTGGCCACCGCGGCGGTGGAGGGAGAAGACCAGAGTGAACGTGTCATGAAATCATACCTCTACGTACATTGCCCTTGATCGCTCCGAGTTTTGGCGCAGCCTGCAGGGCTTGAAGCTGCGGTGATCGTGTTTTTGTCAGCCTGCCCATAGTCACTATACCAAATCGCAACGTAAATAACGTCGGCACTGAAGCCTGCACGCATTCATATAATACTTTTTATCACAAAAAATATAAAAGTCAAGTGCCCGTGGGGAAGTTTTGCCACTTTTTTATCGGTCCGCGTCAGGGTTTATGTTCCAGCCTTTCGGCACACGCCCCGCTCCACGTGCAGTTGCCGGAGTTAGTGCCTGAATCGCGTGCCTGTAAGGCGCTGGACATTGTGGCTTGTCGCTTGTAGAACCTTGGTATGATAATTGATGCTTCACAACGGGCCATCCTGAGATCGCTTTGGTTTAACGGGCAGTTAAGCCGATCGGAACTGCATGATTTGACGGGTATGACACCCAATGCGGTGGGCAATGAAATTTCCCAGTTACAGCGACTCGGTCTGGTTAAGGAACTGGATCCAAAACCTTCTACCGGCGGGCGTCCACAAATTCCCTTAATTTTAGATCCTTCATCGCGGCGCATTCTTGGAATTTCCATTGAGCCGGGCCAAGTCGAAATTGCGGAATTAGGACTCCATGGCGATGTGACCGTCGCACCGATTTCCAAGTCGGTCGAACAGGAAAGCCGATTATTATCCGCAGCCACGCGCCTTGCCAGGACGTATTGCGTTCGTCGAACCTTGATGGCCGCGGCCTCGGTTACCGGCCTGATTGATCATGCTACCGGAAGCATTTTATTAAGTTCCTCGGCCCCGCATCAGAGGCATCTGAATACCTCGGTGCTCTTGCAGGGACTTGATGATGTTCCCCTGATCATCGGAAATGATTTACACGCCGCCGCCGGCCGCTGGGCGGTAACCCACCGCTCCCAGTTACAGGAGGACACGTTGCTGATCGCATTTGATGACGGGCGCATGGGGGCGGTCATGGTCATCAACGGGCGGCCTAATCATGGCTGCATTATGGGTGCCAACGAACTGGGACATACCCGCTTTCCCGTCAATACACCGTTGTGTTATTGCGGCCAAAGCGGCTGTATGGAAAGAATATTCAGTAGCGCGTTTCTTGGCCCGGCGATCACGGCGGAAGAATTTTCCCGGCGCGTTGAAACCGCCGATGTGCAGGACGGTAAACTTGCGGAAATGCTTAATCTGCTGATCATGGCCTGTTCCAATGCGGTTAATTTTGTGCGCCCGTCCCGGCTGGTTTTGGCTAGCCGGTTCATGGCGGGCGAGGCCTTTGCGCACCGACTGATGGGTGGAATTCGCGCGATGTTGCTGCCCCATCTTTCCGAACGCGTCACCATGGATGCCTGGAATATCAAAGTCGCCGGCTCGGCGGAAACGGCCGCATGGCTTGGCTTAGCAACCTTGCTTTTTGATTCGTGGGAAGCCTATCCGCCACCCTCGGCAACAGCCCAGCACCCGCCTGTCATATAATTGCCGGCAACTTGCCGCCAGAAATTGGCTGCACTGACTTATCCCGAAACCGGCAACATGCGGTCGCTGGGGTCTACCATGGCGGCCGGATCCAGCAGTTCAGAAAGTTGCGCCGCGGAAAGCTTGGTTTTTTCCAACGCCACTTCCCGAATGGTTTTGTTGCGGGCGGCTGCTTCTTTAGCCAGGGAGGCGGCCGCCTCATAACCGATTGTCGGTGCCAAGGCTGTCGCCAGCATGAGGCCGGCTTCCACCAAATCCGGTCCGCGTTGTGTGGGTTTAATGCCCGCAATGCATTGACTGGCCAAATTCGCGCTGGCTTTTCCCAACAACCGCACCGATTCCAGCAGCGCGGCGCCTGCCACAGGCATGGCAACAATTAATTCAAAATTTCCGCTGGTCGCCGCCGCTGTGACGGTAGTGTCATTGCCGATGACCCTCTGGCATACCATCAATACACTTTCCGCGATGACCGGATTCACTTTTCCCGGCATAATGGAACTGCCCGGCTGGACGGACGGAATTTCTATTTCGCCCAATCCGGCGCGCGGACCGCAACTCATCCAACGGATATCGTTGGCAATTTTGGTCAGGCTGATGGCGACATTTTTCATCACGCCCGAGGCAAACGCCACACTATCCAGCGTGGACTGCGCCTGAAAATGGTTGGTCGTTTCATGGACATGAATGCCCAGCCATTCGGATAAATACCGGCACACGTCTTCCGCAAACTTCGGATGGGCGTTAATGCCCGTGCCCACCGCTGTGCCGCCCAGGGCCACTTCCGACAATTCATTTTCCGCTGACTGCAACCGCCGCCCGGCGCGTTGAATTTGCCCGGCGAATCCCAGAAATTCCTGCCCCATGCGAATGGGTGTCGCATCCTGCAAGTGCGTGCGGCCAGTTTTAATTACTCCCCAAGTTGCTTCCTTTTGCTGCAACAGGGCATTTTCCAGCTCTACCAGCCCGGGCCGCAGGACCTGTTTGATCTCCACCAGCGCCGCCACATGCAGTGTGGTGGGGATGGTATCGTTGCTGGATTGTCCCATATTGACGTGATCATTGGGATGTACCGGCGCTTTATCGCCCCGCTTACCGCCCAACAATTCATTGGCCCGGCTGGCGATGACCTCATTGACGTTCATGTTCGTGCTGGTACCCGAACCCGTCTGGTAAACGTCAACCGGAAATTGATCCGCCAATTTTCCCGATGCGATCTCATCGGCCGCAGCGGCTATAGCCTGCGCGATTTTGGCGTCCAGCAATCCCAGATGCTGATTGGTCAGCGCCGCCGCTTTCTTCAATAGGGCCAAGGCTCGAATAAACGTCTCCGGCATCGAAGAACCCGAAATGGGAAAATTATGCATCGCGCGCAGCGTCTGAACGCCATAATACGCATCCGCGGGAACCTCCAACGGCCCCATGGAATCTTTTTCAACGCGCATCTTTTTGATTGGGACTTCCTGTGACATCATTTACAAACTCCTTGTTCCAACGGCTGTTTCCGCAGAAGCTTTAAAATTCAATAATGGCTTTGATAACGCCGGTTTCCGGTAAAGTAAAACCGGTAAACTGCTCCAACACCTGATCCGCGCTGCAGCGGTGTGTAATCCAAGGTGTGGTGTTAATTTGCCCGGATTCAATCATTTTAATAATTTTGCGAAAATCATCGGGCAATGCGTTGCGGCTGGAAAGCAAGGTCGTCTCATGCCGATGAAAATCCGGATCATTCAGTGAAAAATCACCCACAAACAGTCCCACATAGACCAGCTTTCCGCCATGCGCCATGAAGGATAACCCACCACTCATTGATTTCGGATAGCCGGTGGCGTCTATCACCACCGTGGCCATATCGCCATCGGTCAGTTTCATAAGAGTCTTGGCCGGCTCATGCCCGGCATGCAGGCAATCTTTTACGCCCAGTTGCGCGCGGCAAAAATCCAGTCGCTGTTCACTTATGTCCATGACCATCACATGGCTTCCCGCAGCCTGGGCAAACTGAATCACCGACAAGCCAATCGGGCCGGCTCCGATAACCAGCACCGTATCGGCCTTGCCCACTTGCGCCCGATCAACGGCATGACATCCAATTGCCAGTGTTTCCACCAACGCAATATCGTCATAAGACAGCGCGGCTGCTTTATGCAATTTGCGAATTGGCACATGTATGCGTTCGCGCATCCCCCCGTCAATATGCACTCCCATGACTTTCAGATTCACACAGCAATTAGGTTTGTTGCGCCGACACGCAATACATGTGCCGCAATTGATATAAGGTTCCACGGAGCATCTGTCACCAATTTTTAAGGCTTTGTCATTGGGACCGATGGCAAGAATCTCAACTCCCAGTTCATGGCCCAGAATTCTCGGATACGTAAAGAACGGCTGCTTTCCCCGAAACGCATGTAAATCTGTGCCACAGACACCCACTCGATGCACGCGCACCAAGGCGTCATCAGGCCCCGGTGCTCCGGGTTCATCGCTCATGATCAGCTCAAAGTTTCCAGGTTCACGAAGTAAAAGCGATTTCATGGTTTAATCCTTCTTTGGCCGGGCGACCCGGCATGGGGATCGGCACCGGCCTAAAATTATCCTTACCTGTTGGGTTTAGTTATTTTCTTTGCGGCCACTGGGCCAGGACTTTCCTTGAATTGGTTTAAGAATCTCCAGCACTTCCGCTAGAAGCTGCTGATCCAGCGATTCATCCGCCCATTGGGCGTTCATGCGGATATTTTGTTCCTTTGCCGTGCCCACCAGCGTTGTGGCGATATCGGCATTGGCCAGGGAATATTGCAACGCCAGTTTGGAAATATTGCTCCCGCGTTTTTCGCAATGTTTAACCGCCTTTGCGCAGGCCGCTTGAACATCCGGCGGTGCCGGATGCCACGTCGGCGGCCCCTGATCACTTAATAAACCCATCGACAAGGGCGAAGCGCTGATGATCCCGACGCCTTTCTGTTTGAGCAGGGGAATTAACTGCAAAAGGGACGAATCATTTAGTGAATACCGGCAATACGACAAGATCACATCCACAGGACTTTGCGCCAGAACCTCCCGGAATATTTTCAAGGGCAGCCCTGTAATACCGATATATCGAACCTTTCCAGTATCCCGTAATTTCAACAGTGCGGGAATGGTTTCATGGATAACCTGATCCAATGATCCAAATTCAATATCATGGCATTGAATTATATCAACATATTCCAGCCCCAGTCGCCCGAGACTTTCATCCACACTGGCAATTACGCGGTTAGCTGAAAAATCAAAATCACGGGTATCATTGCCGTACCGCCCGACTTTTGTGGAGAGATAATAGCGGTCACGTTTCACGGTTTTCAGCGCCTTGCCCAAAAGCGTCTCCGCTTTGGTCAGGCCATAAAATGGAGATACATCAATAAGATTGATTCCGCATTCCAAAGCGGCATGAACCGTGGCAATGCCATCTTCTTCCCGAACCGGTCCAAAAACCGATCCCAGCGGCGAGGCACCATAGCTGAGGCGGGAGACCCGTAAATCCGTTTTACCCAGTAAATTGTATTGCATGGTCCTATCCTCCTTGCGGCTGATAACTGCGGCGAATATCTCCGCCCAAACAACGAAGTGTACGGCCTATGGCCTTATTCTTCAAGAATCGGCGATGATTTGCCACAATCAGGCGGTTTGGGCTATAATGCGGGGCTTGAAAATCCGGCGGCGTAGCTCAGTTGGTAGAGCGCGGGATTCATAAGCCCAAGGTCTCCGGTTCGAGTCCGGACGCCGCTAATAACAGTGCCGCACGTGCGGAATGCGGCCAGACTGGTATTAATTTCAGCCCTATAATAGGGTTAGATGAACAGATACGAAAGGATCCATCATGAAAGAAAAAGTCCATCCCGATTACAATTTTGTCAAAGCCCATTGTGCTTGCGGCAATACCTTTGAAACCGGATCAGCATCCAAACGCATCGAAGTTGATATTTGCGGCGTTTGCCATCCGTTCTACACGGGTAAACAGAAATTTGTTGATACGGCCGGACGCGTGGAACGCTTCCAGAAAAAGTACGCGAATTTTGATGTGAAAAAAGCTATGCAATCCACCAAGTAGCATGGCCTTGCCAAAAACTTAAAACGTCGTGTCCGCCGCAAGGCCGGGCGCGACGTTTTTATTTATGCGGATTCATCAGTTTGCCTTGCAGGCCTTTGGATTTCAGGAATTGGCGATATGTCGGACACGGTGCGCACGAAGGGCCATGATTTGGTGCTCAGAAAGCTCCACGGCATGCACGAGCGGCAGGGGGCGGTACAACGCGAACTTGAAGAGGCCGGCACCACCACCAATTCCGCCAGACTGGTGGAATTATCACGCGAAAACGGGCGGCTGGAAAAAGCTCTGACGCTCTATCGCATGTATCTCAAGCTTCATGCCGATGCTGTGGAGGCGCAGCAAATCGCTGATGACGCCGCCGAAGACCAGGACTTTCGTAATTTGGCCGCCGCTCAGCTTCTGGAACTGAAGCAGCGCATCGATCCTTTGCTGGATCAGATGCTGGATGAATTTCTCGCCGGGCAACGCGGCACATCTGATTCCATGATGCTGGAAATCCGCGCAGGCACCGGCGGAGATGAAGCTGCCTTATTCGCCAGAGACCTCGCCGAAATGTATCGGCGATTCAGTGAAAAAAGCAACTGGCGCTTTGATGTACTGGATTTTTCCCCCACCGAACATGGCGGCTTTCGCGAATTCATCGCCAATGTCCGTGGTTCCGGCGTGGTTGAACTGCTGGCCTTGGAATCAGGCGGCCACCGTGTACAACGCGTGCCGGAAACGGAAACGCAGGGCCGCGTTCACACCAGCGCCGCCACGGTGGCTGTATTGCCGGAACCGGATCAATCCGCCATTGAAATAAATCCCGCGGATGTCCGCGAGGATGTTTCGCGAGCGGGGGGGCCGGGCGGCCAGAATGTCAATAAAGTCGAATCCGCCGTGCAATTAACGCATTTGCCCACCGGCATTACCGTGCGGATGCGGGAAGAACGCAGTCAGCATAAAAACCGGGACAAAGCTTGGCGGATTTTACGATCACGCGTTTTTGAATTCTTTGATCAGCAACGTCGCGCTCAACGTTCCGATGCGCGGCGCGAAATGATCGGCAGTGGTGACCGCAATGAACGCATACGCACGTACAACTTCCCCCAGAATCGCCTGACCGATCACCGCCTCAACCGCAACTTCCCCCTGGAGAACATCATCGCCGGGGAAATGTCCGATCTTCTGCTGGCCCTGCGCGACCTGGCCCGCGAACGCCAACTCGAGTCCATGCTGGATTCCTAACGGCTAATCCGCAGCTTATTTGGCGGGGCCTATTGCGGTGGTTTCCATGGCGAAGGTCGCGTGGACCGTATTACCTGCGAAGGCTACGGATTTGGTCCCTGATTCCGCCGGTACTAGCGCGGCGGGAGGGTGAATCAAGGGCGGACTGATTTGCGGCGGGGCTACCATAACCCAGTTATACAACGCCATGATAAAAATCAGTAGCGCCAGAATATAGCCGGGAATAATGAATACCGTGGCAAGCATCCGGATAAGTTTGGGACTTGCCAATTTCTCCCATGCTTCAGGATCCAGAGTTTTTCTGACTTTTCTTGCCTTTGGAAAAGATTCAGACCAATCCATCTTGAAGGGAATTTGCAGCATCGCTGGTACTCCTTTATGTAAGCCAGCCTCCGTTCCCGCCCGGATTTTCGGCCGCAACATACGGTTGCCGCCACACACATGAATTGTAATGCAAATGCTGTGCCACAATAATTTCGATGGCCTTATTTCTTTCCAGAAGAGACTCCTGAACCGATTTGTGAACTAAATCATTGCCCTGGCACGGCAATAATCTTACGGCAAGGGCGAAAACGTGGCCTGAATGGAATTCCCCCGCGGAAAAGCCGTGCCCACAGATTCAACGCGCGTGCATCTGTCTGTGCATAAAACAGGCAGGTCGGTGGAGTTGGCGCATAGAGGCCTCCCCGGTTGAGAACGATTTATACGACGCATCTAAGCGCTTGAATGTGGCGATATTTAGAATTCCGCAGGCCTTTTTTCCTGCCTGGGCCTCGTCATGGCTAAGCGCACGCCATTGTGGCATAGCAATTGCATTAATCCACAAAGTAATCGGTTGGCCCCCGCCGGCTAACTGGACAGAAGTATGAACGCCCTTAATTCTGTTATGAAGCCTTGGGGGCTGGTGCGCCTGTTCTTTGGCAGGATTAGTTTAATTGGCGTGCCGTATGGGCGTGGCGGTGCCATAACCGAATGTTGGTTTTATTCCGGGCCGGCTAGGCCCGTCAGGAGGTGATCCTGGTTACATGACCCTGTTATGAGTAATCAAAAGACAGTTCTGCGCCCGCGTGTGCCGGGTGAACAAGGAGAGCTGCGACTGACAAGATCGTTGGAAAAAAAAGAGGTATTTGAGTATGGATTTGAGCAACTTTTTTACAAAGAAGCGGCTGCGCTGGTGGTCGATTGTATCGCTGCTTGCGATGTTATCACTATATGCCGGTCCGCTTTTAGCCCAAGTGGTCGCACCGGCACCCGCGCCAGCCCCGGCCGTCGCGCCGGCAGCTGCTGCAACAGCCCCGGCGGCATCTGCGCCTGCGGCACCTAATTACGCCACTCCCACATGGTTGAATCATGGCGATACCTGCTGGCAGTTAATTGCGGCCACTATCGTGGGGATGCAAAGCATTCCCGGCCTGGCAATCCTGTATGGCGGTGTCGTTAAGAAAAAATGGGCGATTAACTCTGCGTTCATGGTCTTTTATGCTTTTGCAGCCGTGCTGATCGCCTGGTTGCTATGGGCGTACAACATGGGCTTTGGTCCGCAGTGGTTCCCATTTGTGGGTCATCCAACCCCGGTGGCCAGTATTATGGATGAATTGAATCAGGCGATTGTTCCGGGTGCTAACGCCGCCTCGCCGTTCGCCACGGCCGCGTTTCCCATGTCCGCCATGGTTTACTTCCAATTTGTGTTTGCCGCCATCACGCTGATCCTGATCGCGGGTTCACTGTTTGGTCGAATGAGCTTTGTGGCTTGGATGCTTTTCGTTCCGCTGTGGCTCACGTTTTCTTATGCCATTGGCGCATTTACCCTGTGGGGCGGGGGTTTTCTGGCGCTCAAGGGAGTCATTGATTATTCGGGTGGTTACGTCATTCACCTGGCTGCGGGCGTCAGTGCCTTTACAGCCGCTGCGATTATTGGGCCGCGATTAAAGCAGGATCGCACCAACTTCAAGCCCAATAACATTCTCATGGTTCTGGCCGGTGCCGGGATGGTATGGCTGGGATGGAACGGCTTTAATGGTGGCGATCCCTATTCGGCCAACGCTGATGCCGCGGTAGCTGTTCTAAATACCAACGTTGCCACGGCCATGGCACTATTGGTCTGGATGTTCTGTGATTATGCCAAGTATGGCAAGCCCTCTGTGCTTGGTGCCGTCAATGGCATGATCGCCGGCCTGGTGGCCATCACTCCTTCTGCCGGTGTATGCAACGGATACGGTGCATTGCTGGTTGGATTGTGCGCTGGAACCATCCCCTGGTTCACCATGAATGTCCTTAGCCAGAAGATGAGCGTATTTAAGAAAGTTGATGACTGCCTGGGAGTAATCCATACCCACGGCTTTGCCGGGTTGACCGGTGGGCTGTTAGTGGGCTTGGTGGCCACGACGCAAGGCGAAAGTGCTTTTGCCTGCGTGAACACCAATGGCGGGTTATTTTACGGCGGTGGCTTGCAGCAGCTTGGGTTGCAGGCTGAAGGCGCTCTTTTCATCATCGTACTTAATGTTGTCGTTACCGCGGCTATCTGCTACCTGATCAAGCTGTTTATTCCGCTTCGCATGTCGGATGAAATGCTGCGAATTGGAGATCATGCGGTTCACGGTGAAGAGGCCTACGGTTTGGCTGAAGAAGATGATGCTGATGAATTAGTTCCGGCATAAGCTTGAACGAACTTCAGAAAACCCATAATTTTGGGCGGTCAAGGTATTTACCTCGACCGCCCTTTTTTTTTAGACGGCCTGGACATGGTTCCATGCAGGTTCCCGCTTTTTCATCCCCATATCCCCGTCCGCCGCTAAATACGGTAGAATCTGCCGGTGTCATGCTTGATCCGACCCATGAATTAACTCCCTTGCATCTGGCCCTGTGGCTGGATTCGCGCCAACTTCCGCAGGAGGCGGGGTTTATTTATTCACTGGCCGTGGCCGCAAAGGCCGAGGGGTGCCTCATTTCCATCATCGCGCCCGCCGGTGCTGATTTAAGTTTTCTGCCTGATCTTGGCGCACCGATTTCATTAATTCCCAATCCGTCCGGGCCGCTTTGGTTGGATTCCATCCGTCGGCCGCCTATGGAGGTCATTAACCAGTTAAAAAAAAAGCTGGTCGATGTGGTGGTGCAGTTCGCGCCGCGCGCTTCGCACAATTCACTGCAATTACGCCTGGCCCAGGAATTTCCCGTGGTGCGGTGGATTTGGGATTCTTCAGATTTGCGACCCACTGCCGGGAAGATGATTGATGCGGCACAGTTGGTGGTGGTCTCACAGTATGCCAAGGATCACTATGGCACAGAACGCTCCGATGTATCTTTAATTCACCCGGGTGTTTTAGTGCACGATCCAATTCCGCGGCAACATGGTGCGACAGACCGGCCCGCATTTATGGTTTGTCTGGATTTAATTTCGGATTATCAGTTGTTCGCCGACCTGCTTGACGCCTGCCGGCGACTGATGGATGAAAAAGCTGATTTTCTCCTCTTTCTCTGTGATGCCGGAAAAGAGGCGCACAACGCGTGGAAACTCTCCAATGATTTAGGTTTGCTTGATCGCATCAGCTTTATTCCCTATCGCTACGATATTGATCCATTGCTCACTCAGGCGGATGTGTATATCCAACTCACAGCCGCTACGCGGTGCAATTACACCACGCTGCGGGCAATGGCGCGGAGAATTCCGGTGGTTGCCAATCCGGGTGAAAATGACGAGTTCTGCATCGATGGACAGACATGTCGTGTATTTAACCGCAGCCGACCCGAGATGCTTTCATCCGCGTTAGCGGAAATGCTGGCGCATCCCGGGGCCGGACGCGAAATGGC
Organism: Planctomycetota bacterium; assembly: GCA_021819825.1. Classification (GTDB taxonomy): domain Bacteria; phylum Planctomycetota; class Phycisphaerae; order WQYP01; family WQYP01; genus JAMDCX01. The sequence continues at coordinate 17,833 of JAKAEZ010000008.1, read as the reverse complement.
CCAACGTGCCGCCACCCATTTACAACGACATTACAGTATGAGCGACGCGGTGCAGCGACTGATCGCCCTGTGCCGACAGGCCGCCGGCATCCCACTGACACTGCCCAAAGCGCCGCCGTTCCGCGCATAAGTTTCCCATGGCTGGCGATGAGCCCGCCGCCTAACCTAGTGCCCTGTTCCGGCCATAATTACGGGTTGATTGGCCTTAAACCGGCCAGATGCAAGGAGTCGGTGGCGATAACCGGGTTCGTAAACCCCTTGAGCCGACGCGACGCCGCAGATGGCCGGTTTAAGGCCAACCCTTCGGGCGGGGGCCAAGAGGCCGCGGGCTTTGTCGCTCGTCGTCAACGTATGCATCCATACGCAATCCTCCTCGCTTCGCGCCCACAACCCCTTGGCCCTCCGTCAACCCGTAATTATGGCCGGAACATGGCACTGGGGAGTGTTCCAACTTGGGCTTTAGCCCCATAGCTTTCGATGGCAATCCGCCACGACGCCCCGTCATCAAGATCTCGCGATCATGCATCTCGTATCATGCATCTGGTTAATTTCAATCGGACCGAGGATAGGTTAAGCTTGACATCCATAGACTGTCCGGTAAGTCGTTGAAGACGGAGCTTCGCATGTTTTGGCAACAGGCCTTTGCACCAAGGGAATCGGCGAAGAAAAGCAAAGCCCTGAAATCTGATGGCGGTATTCCGGTGGCGCTGCCTGACTTAGCCGCGTTTACCGCAACCTACACTTCTGATCCCGAGTTCATTCGTTTACGCTTGGAACTGGAAAAACTTAAACTGCTTCGCGGCTTTGATGAATTGCTGTGTCTGGAAGGGCTCCACGCGGTGGATCAACTGCCGCATCAGATTGAAACCGTCCGCAAGGTGTTGCGATATTTTCATGGCCGCGTGCTGCTGGCGGATGAAGTGGGGCTGGGAAAAACCATTGAGGCCGCACTGCTCCTGCGGGAATATGTGCTCCGGGGAATGATTAAACGCGTTCTTATTCTTGTGCCTTCGCCACTGACGGGACAGTGGCGGGATGAGTTGTCCGGCAAATTTGATCTGGAATTTGACCTGGCCGCTTCCGGCTGGAATCGCGATCATTGGACGCAACGTCAGCGGGTTATTGCGTCGATTTCCCTGGCGAAAAGCCGGCGGCATTTTGATCTTTGCTCGGCTGATCCCTGGGATCTGGTGATCGTGGATGAAGCCCATCACTGTAAAAATCGCACCACGCGCAACTGGCAACTGGTCAATGCGTTAAAGCGTCGGCATATTTTTCTGCTTACCGCCACTCCGGTGCAGAATAATCTCATTGAACTGTACAACCTGCTGACACTTTTGGAGCCGGGGCATCTGAAAACCGAATCCGATTTCAAAAAGAATTTTGTCACCCGCGGTAATCCGCGGGATCCGCGCAACCGCCGGGTTCTGCGGGAATTGCTCTCGCAGGTAATGGTCCGCAACACCCGCAGTCTCGTGAATATTCAGTTGCCGCGCCGCTATGCTCAGACCTTCGCGATCGAGGCCGGCGCGGAAGAGGCGCAACTCTACCGCCATTTGGATTCTTATTTGCGCTGGCGCTGTCAGCCGCTGCATGCCCAATCTGGCCGGGAGGATGACAATACTCCGGGCTACGCCGGACAGGCCATTGAAGAATCAGCCGTCCTGGCGAGCATTTCCGAAGGCGTGGTACAAAGCACCGCCGCGCAAGATAGTGTAGACAGTATTTCGCCCGGGTCCGGGGCGGGCAAATGGGCGTCCCTGGAAGAACTATGGCGGTATCCTCCAGACGATCTTCCTCTGATGAACCGATTGCAAATCAACGCCGTTCTCATGGCCGCCGGCAGCCATCCATTGGCCTTGCGTCCGGCGTTGGAGCGTCTGGGCGTGCAGGATCCGCGGGTTGGGCCATTGTTGCAACTGGCGAGGGATCTGACCCAATCAGCCAAGGAAATCAAACTGCTTGAACTGCTGAAAAAAAACCAGGCGGATAAAACCCTGGTGTTCGCGAATTTCCGCGCTACGCTTGATCGTCTGGCCGGATTGCTGGAGCGGAACGGGATACGCTTTGTGCTTTTCACCGGCAGCCAAAGCCAGTTGGAAAAGGAAATGGCCATTGATCAATTCCGGCATGACGTGCCGGTCATGCTGTGCTCTGATTCCGGAGGGGAGGGCTTCAATCTGCAGTTCTGCAACGCGCTGATTAACTTTGATCTGCCTTGGAATCCCATGCGTATTGAGCAGCGTATCGGACGCGTGCACCGCATCGGACAGACGCGCGACGTTGTTGTTTTCAATTTGTGTACGCGCGGTTCGCTGGAGGAAAAAATCCTGGCCGTGCTCAACGACAAATTGCGGATGTTTGAACTGGTGGTCGGAGAAATCGGTTCCATTCTCGGAAACACGGAAAATGGGGAGGATTTTGAATCACTGGTGCTGAATCTATGGATCAAATCCGCCGGCCCAGCCGAGCTGGATACAGCGTTTGATGATCTGGGGAACACTTTGGTGCAGGCCCAGGGTGAATATCTCAAAACCAAGGAACTTGATGAGGCGCTCTTCGGGGAGGATTTTGCGTGAGCCAGGCCATTGATCAGCGTCTGAAAACATTTGCCGTGTCTTTGCTGGAGCGCAACGGCGGACTTGTTGAATGGCCGGCATATCTTAAAAGCGGGTTTGCCGTACTGCCTTCCCATACCGCGCAGCTTCTGGAATGCCCGGAAAATACGGAAATCACCGGGGAATCCGTCCATTCAGGCCTGACGATTAATCTTGCCTCGATGTTTTTGCAGCGTATAGAGCGCCTGTTTCCCAAGGATGCTTCAGCCATTTACCTGAAAATTGATACCCTGTACCTGAAAAAATCCGCGATGGATGAACCGGTCGCGCGGGCCTTCGGTTTTCCCAACGCGCGGGTAAAAGTCATCGGTGCTTCGGCGGATCGCGTGGAGTACCAGTTTTGGCATTTTGCCGCGGCCATTGAATCGGACGAAAAATGGGAGGACGTAATCAACTTCGCAAGAAACAGCCGCACGGGTGCCATGCTGGAGTTGCCTGATCCCTTAAGTAATTATGACGCACATCCCTCGCGTCCCGATGCGACCACCCCGGAGATGACGCGTGTTATGGCACAAGCGGCCGCTGTGGCCGCCAGGCGCTCGCAGGCGTTTGTCCAGCGTCTGGAAGAGCGGATGGATCGGGACCTGAAGCGACTCAAAAGTTATTACCATGCATTGGTGGATGACGCGGCGGATCATAAAATCCGCGGGGCAGCAGACCTGGAAAAGTTAGATGCCCGTACCCGTGCGGTTGAATTGGAACTCGAGCGAAAGATTGATGAATTGCGCGATCGCTATACGCTGCGGCCCGTGCTGCGCCCGATAGCGCTGGTCAGGCTTGAGGCCCCGGCTCTGAGAGTGGAACTCAACGTCCAGCGTCGGAACGCGGAAAAGCGAATCGGCATCTACTGGAACGCGATAACCAAAGCACTTGAACCGCTGGCCTGTTCAAAGTGCGCCGCCGACAGCTTCACGGTTCATTTCGATGATCAAATCCAGACACTGTGCGCCCAATGTGCCCAGGCGTGACGGCAAGGCGTGGGAAGCGTCGACAAGGCCGGTCAGGAAATGTTATAAGCCCGCATGGGCCGACCGATGGGCAAGCCGCAATGCGCCATGCGAAAATTACAAAGCGGCCTTGGGAAAATCTGTTGCGGAAAATCTGCCGGAAAAGCTGCGGCCTTGGCAAATGGCGTTATTAAATTTATCATCAGGATATTGGCGGATTTCCGCCTCGTGAAGGAATTGCCTTTGATGAACGTAAAATCCTCGACCGCGGCAGCATTGCAGCAGCATCCCCGCGGCATTGCCGTGCTGGGCAGCACTGGCTCAATTGGTACCAATACTCTTAATGTCATGGCTCATTTGGCCAAGCAGGGCCAGCCATTTGAAGTTATCGGACTTGCCGCTGCATCTAATTGGCGAAAGCTCGCGCAGCAGGCGTTGGAGTTTAAGCCGAAAGTTGTGATTTTAACCCAGCCGACATCAGCGGGCGATTTAGCTGAACTTAAAGCGGCTTTGGCCCATACCGATATTCAAGTACTCACCGGCGATTCGGCGGTAGCGGAATTAGCTCGGCGGGATGATGTGGCCGTGGTGGCGGCTTCAGTGGTAGGGGCCGCTGGTTTAGCGCCGGTACTGGCGGCGGCCGAGGCCGGCAAATGGATTGCTCTATCGAATAAAGAGGCTCTAGTGGTGGCCGGCTGCCTGGTTATGCCGCTGGCGGAGAAATACGGGGCTACAATACTACCGGTGGATTCTGAACATTCCGCCATATTTCAATCTCTTCGTTCCGGCGAATCGCGGGAGATTGACCGCATTATTCTTACGGCCAGCGGTGGTCCATTCCGCAGTTGGCCCGCTGAAAAGATGCAGACCGCCACGGTCGATGAGGCGTTAAATCATCCTAATTGGAGCATGGGGCCGAAGATAACCATTGATTCCGCCACAATGATGAATAAAGCGCTGGAAATTGTTGAAGCTCACTGGCTTTTTAATCTTCCCGCGGAAAGTATTGATGTGCTGATTCATCCGCAGTCGATTATTCACAGTATGATTGAATTTGTGGATGGCAGTATCATCGCACAACTTGGAACACCCGATATGCGAACAGCCATTCAATATGCCCTTACTCACCCCCAACGTCATCAGGGGTGCAGTTCCCGCTTGGATTGGAGCAAAATTAAAGAAATGACCTTTGAACAGCCGGCCGGCCGATTTCCGGCATTAGAAATCGGCTATGAAGTGATTCGCCGGGGAGGAACCAGCGGGGCGGTGGCCAACGCCGCCAATGAAACGGCCAATGCTCTGTTCCGGGATGGCAAAATTCAGTTCGGTAAAATTATTGAAATAACATCCAGCATATTGAAGAAACATCTGACTCACGGTTTTGTGGCCCGGCCACAGCTTGCCGATTTATTGGCGGCCGATGCCTGGGCGCGTGCGGAGGCGACTCTATGACAACCCGACACATTGAACTGACAACTCGCAGATTGCAACGAAACCTTAAGCGCGGCCGTGTGATGCTGTTTTCAATCGGTCTGCCGCTGGTTCTGGCATATTCTTTGGCGACAGCGGCCGGAAGCGTGTGGAAATCTCTTCTGGTGCTGATTGGCTTTGGCTCGGTCATTTTCTTTCATGAACTGGGACATTTTCTCGCGGCCAAGGCGTTTGGCGTTCGCTGTGATGTTTTTGCTGTGGGTATCGGCCCGCGCTTATGCGGCTGGCGAAAAGGTGCGGGATTCTCCTTTGGAGAAGTGGAGATCGGCCCGGCCAAAGCAAATGCCGAACCCGCTTCCGTTGACACCGCGGACTTGGTAAAAAGGCCGGTGCTGGGAGAAACGGATTATCGCCTGGCTTGGCTGCCCTTCGGCGGATATGTGCGCATGTTGGGGCAGGATGATATGGATCCCGCCAAGGTCAGTGAAGACCCCGCCTCGTTTGGTAAAAAGCCCATCTGGCAGCGCATGGTTATTATTTCCGCCGGCGTGACGATGAATATTCTTTTTGCCATTGTTGTATTTGCCATCGTCTTTCGGCTGGGCCTGGAAGTGCAGCCGGCGATTATTGGCTCGGTGGCATACAACAGCCCGGCACAAAAAGCGGGGTTGCACGTCGGTGACGAAATTATTTCCATTAACCATCAAAAACCGCGCGGGTTTCTGGAATTTCCCGATTTACAAATGGCGGCGGCTTTGGGCAGCCGCGGGCAGCCGATTAGCCTCCAATATCATCCCGCCGGCAGCCGACAGATTCGTGATGTTTCCCTAAAGGCGGTCATTCCTCCTGGGGGTGGTTTGCTTAGCATCGGCGTGGCTTCCGCCCCGTCGTTGAATATTCCGCCCATGTCAAAATCAAATTTCCAAAAGCTGGTCAAGCTGGATCCTAATCAGGCGGCATTCCGGCCGGGCTGCCGCATTGTGGCGTGTGACGGCGTTGCGGTACATGATTGGGGGCAGTTGTATAAGGTTATTCAGGCTTCCAATGGCCGGAAAATGCACTTTACGCTGCGGTCCAAACACGGAAAGATATATCACAGTACCGGTAATGCTACGCTATTTCCGCGCAGCTGGGTGACTTCCATGCCGCCGATTTTGGGAATGTATCCGCGTATCATTTTAGAAGCCGTTGAACCGGGAAGCGCCGGAGCCAAAGCGGGTCTGCACGCCGGCGATGTCATATTGCGAATCGGCACGCTGACCAATCCCGATATTGATTCGTTCCGCAAGAGTATTGAAGAAAACGCGGGACAAAACATAGCCGTTGAAGTCTTGCGCGGCAAAAAGCGGATAACCTTAAATTGTACACCGGAAAGTCAATCCGGCAAAGGATTTCTTGGTGTGGCCATGGGATTGGATTTTGCTTCTCCCGTAATAGGCAGCGTGTCGCGCCCAATGGCGGCGCTGGGAATCCGGCCCGGCTCAACCTTATTGGACATTGGACCGGTGGGAACGGTGGCAACCCAACTGCAGCGTATAAATAACTGGTATGATCTGTTTAGTGCCGCCAAAAAATTTAAGGGCCAAACGGTTCAGATGGCATTTGCCGGAAAATCCAAGCCCGTGACGTTGCCATTGCGCGGCCGATTGATGAATTTTCTGCGGCAATATCATTACCGCATCGGGTTGGCCCTGCTGCCGGCCATGCGGGTGCAAAAAAGCCACAGCGTCTACGGTGCCGTGGCCATGGGTTTAAATCACACCTGGCATTGGGTGTTGCGCACGTATTCCACGTTGCGCGGATTAGGTTCCGGCACGGTTCCGGCGCATGAATTGCATGGCGTGGTGGGGATCGTGCCAATCCTCTATGAATCGGAAAGCATGGGCAATACGATGCTGCTATATTTTCTGGGATTAATTTCCGTGAATCTGGCGGTGATTAATTTCCTGCCCCTTCCCGTATTGGATGGCGGTTTATTTGTGATGCTGTTAATTGAAAAAATCCGCGGACGGCCGTTGTCCGTGAAGGTTCAAACCGCTATTCAGCTAGTGGGCATCACACTGATTGCGGGCATCTTTTTATATGTGACAATTTTTAATGACCTGCCAAGCTTTTTTGGCCATTGATTCTGCCTGGCCTCCGCAGGCATTTCAGAAAATCCGCGCAGTTGAAATTTGCGGCAGGCAGGGGCCATGAGAATTTGGAACGCGATTGGCAGTTTCCCGTGAAGACAAAGGCGATTATGCTATCGGCATGAAGCAACGAAACATTATAACGCTGGCTCTTTTAATCGCCGCCATGACATTGGCCGGATGCAAATCATTCGGGCCTATGCGCATTAAACCTATTAGCTCCCGCACGGGTGCCACCCTCCGCCCAAATTTTACCAGCGGATATTTCCGCTTCAGTCGTGATCAGGTCTACCATTTTATTCTTTTTGCTACCACCAAAACTCCTCATGGCGGCACGGTGCGGCAGGTTATGATTCTCCGGGTCTTCTGGACCCCGGTGCCGGGCGTGACGCCCATTGTCCGCACGGCCATTAATACCACCATACGCTATGTGATCTTTACACCCCACGGCTGCGGCATGTACCAGGGGGCCGGCTTTGTCCGCTTGCATAACAGCCCGCATGACCGAGAAATGCACGCCTCTTTGGTACAAGGGGATTTACGCTTGTCCGGTGCCAGCGGAAATTTTATCGACGCGATCGGGCCATCACGGATAACAGGTGATTTTACCGCCCTTCGCTCAGCGGAAAGAACGCTGACACTGACCCTGCGCACCAAGCGACGTTTTTTCGCCGCGACACTGGCCAACCGCCGTTAAGCGGCAACTACAGGAGAATTCACATGCTCATCGGTGTGCCAAAAGAAGTTAAAAGCGATGAATACCGCGTGGCCATGATACCCGCCGAGGTGGAATTCCTGACGCGCCACGGCCATCGGGTGGTCGTGCAGGCGCAGGCCGGCATGGGCAGTGGGATTGAAGATTCGCAGTATCGTGAGGCGGGCGGTGAAATTGTTCCGGCGGCGGAAAATGTTTGGCGGCAGGCGGAATTAATTGTAAAGGTCAAAGAACCCCAGCCCGCAGAATACCCGTTGATGCTATCGGGTCAAACGGTGTTGACCTATTTTCATTTTGCCGCAGCGCCCCAGTTGGCCATGGAGTGTATGTCCCGCGGCATAACCGCCATCGCCTACGAAACCATTCGTGATAAGCGGGGACTTCTGCCGTGCCTGACGCCCATGAGTGAAATAGCGGGAAAAATGTCCATTCAGGAAGGTGCCAAATACCTGGAGAAACCCATGATGGGGCGGGGGATTCTTTTAGGCGGTGTTCCGGGGGTGGCCCCAGCCAATGTGGTAATCCTGGGCGCGGGAATCGTCGGGCAGAATGCCGCCAAAGTAGCCGCCGGCCTCGGTGCCCGGGTCACGCTGATGGATATTAACCTTGATCGCCTGCGCTATTTAAGTGATGTGTCACCCGCCAATGTGACAACCGTCTACTCCGATGCCCAAACCGTCCGTGAAGCGCTGGTCCATGCCGATCTGGTGGTGGGGGCGGTTTTGATTCCGGGTGACCGCGCACCGCATTTAGTTTCACGCGAAGATCTCAAGCGCATGAAAAATGGAAGCGTGCTGGTGGATGTGGCGATTGATCAGGGCGGTTGCACGGAAGCCAGCCGGCCCACGACGCATCACGAACCTACTTATATCGTTGATGGCGTAGTGCATTATTGCGTAACCAATATGCCCGGCGCGGTGGGCCGCACCAGCACCTTCGCTTTGTGCAACGCGACATTTCCGTATGTCGCCGCCATTGCGCAATACGGTTGGGAAAAAGCGGCCGGGAATGATCCCGGCCTGTTGGACGGCCTGAATATCCACGCCGGCAAGATCACCAACGCCGCCGTGGAAAAAGCTCTAAAGCGTTAATGCCGGGCACCGGAACTTGGTGCCGCCCCCAGTCCAGCCAGCAATTTGCGCCAGTGAAGCAATGGCAGCTTGCGCGTCAGTCCGGCGGCATAGCGTACAAGGGCGGGTGTTACTTTAAGCGTCATGGATTTTACATAGACGACGGATGAAAGTTTCTCCCCCAGCTTGCCTTCCACGCGCTTATACAGAATCAGGTTGAAAGTGTGCCCGCCGACACGCACGAACAGGGGGGCATCAAGGGTGCCGGTGACGGGCTTGCCACGCAGCGTGGTAAAGCGATAGGCAAAGCTGATGCGCGGCCGGGTTTTTCCGGAATAATTCTTAATATCGCTGCCCTCCTGCTGGTATCGCCAATCTCGGATTTCTTCGGCCTTGAGCACGTGGACCTGAACCGTTTTAATTAGACGTATGTCAATATCACGATATTGCTGGATATCGGCAAGCCAGACGCGAAAAGGTGTTTTCAGCGTCGTCCATACCTGCCCGGAAAGTACCTTGCCATTGCTTAATGTGACGATTCCTTCCCGCACCGCCAGAGATGTCGTGCTGTTGGACGCGCCAAACGGGTGCACATTCTCGTTGGGTTTGAATTGTCCGCTGCCGGGAGCTTTGGCATTCCGGGCTTTGGAAAGAATGCTGCCAAGGCTTTGGCCGGAGGCGCTTGGCACAGTTAAAAGAAATAGAATCGTCGCCAGAGTTAAGACGATTCCTGCAATAGCCATTGGCCTTCGCGGTGCGGCATCATATTCCGCGGGGCGTTGCTGGACGCCGCCACTAAAACCGCGGCTGCAAAACGTGCTGGTCTGCTGCCATGGTCCGAATTGATAGCTGACAATGATGGATAGCCGCAACAACGCCATGCCGTTAAGATACCGTTGGTATTTCATAGGACGTATTATGCCCGCACCGGCCGGCCTTGTTCAACAGCTCGATCAATATCTGCACCGTCGGAGGTTGCTTGTGCCACGGATGCGTCTGCTGGTGGCGTGTTCCGGCGGGGCGGACAGCGTGGCCTTATTAAAGCTTTTGCACGCGATTAACGAATCGGATTATTGGCACTGGAAATTGATCGTGGGGCATGTGAACCATCAACTTCGCGGAATTGAATCCCGGCGCGATGAAGCCTTTGTCCGCAATCTGGCCAAATCGCTGGGCGTGCCCTTCCGCGGAAAAAAACTTAATCTTAAAAATGCCGGGGCCAAGCGCGTCGTCAGTGAAAACGCCGCGCGGCAGGGGCGGTATAAAGCGTTGTTGGCCATGGCCGCGGCCGGCCACTGTGATGCGGTGGTTCTGGCTCATCATGCCGATGATCAGGCGGAAACGATTCTTATGCGGTTGCTGCGGGGGGCCGGCGTGACGGGGCTGGCGGGCATGAATGAAAAAGAATGGCGCGGAGACATCGCGTTGGTGCGTCCAATGTTGCCCTGGCCCGGTGGGGAATTAAAGAAATGGCTTATGGAGATCAAGCAGCCGTGGCGGGAGGATGCAAGTAATCAGGAGACACACTATTTGCGCAATCGAATCCGGCATGAGTTATTGCCGACGCTGGAAACCTATCAGCCGCGAATTCGTGAGTTATTGCAGCGCAATGCCCGCCATGATAGGGCGGCGGGGGATTTTCTTAAGCTTCACGCACGGGAGTTGCTGCGGGCGGGGCATTATCGGCGGGGGCGTTATACGGTAAGCGTTTCAGCCAATTCCATAGCCCAATCGCATGCGGCACCGGCCGCGCTGGCGTTGCGTATGGCAATTGTGGATGCCGGCGGAGATGAAGATGGCATAAACACCACGACATTACTGGAAGTAGTGGATAAACTTCAATCGGGATCTCTGGCCGGGGAAATTCAGTTTGCCCGGGCGATAAGGCTGAAGGTGATCAGGGGTCGCATTAACATATTTCGCGCCCGCGAAAGCGGTGAGAAAATCCGGAGGCCGATCAAATGCTGACTCGCTACGTTCGGATTTGGAACCGCCTTGATTCGTGGGCTGAAAATGCCGTACATTTCCGCCGTGCGGTTTTGTGGATATTTCTTGTTGCGTTAATCCTGCGTGTGGTCACCGCCATTGTGCATCCGTATTATCTCCCGGATTCGGCGGATTATTCCGCGTTGGCTAAGGCGATCGCCACCGGTCACCGCTATGAAGTTCACGGGCAATTTGCGCGACGAATGCCGGGGTATCCCGTTTTCATGGCCGGGTTTTATGCATTATTTGGGTTCCACCATTTGCCGATCCTGCTGGCGCAGGCAGTTTTCAGCGCATTAACTACGAGTTTTTCGGCTCTGTTTGGCCGATATGTTTCTCCGGCCACGGGTTTGCTTGCCGGGGCCTTGGCGGCTGTGGATCCATTGGGAATCGGATTTTCCGCTTCATTGCTGACCGAACCGCTGTTTACGTTTGTGTTTATGGTAAGCCTTTATTTGTTTTTAAAAATTATGCGGCACCGAAACCAGTGGGGCCTTTGGATCAGTTTCGCCGTTTTATGGGCAATCGGTGTATATATTCGTGCTGAGGTTTCACTGTGCCTGTTCCCGCTGCTGCTCTGGGGTGTTTTGGTTGCGTCGCGGGGGGTGGATCGGAAAATCTCTGTCATAGGAAGTATTTTGACAATACTGCTGGTGGGCGTATGTCTTTTGCCATGGTGGATACGCAATGATCGACTTTTTCATCAGGATTTTTTCCGGTTTACCACCATGCAGGGGATCAGTCTGTACGAATCGGTTTATTCCGGCGCTACCGGTGGACCGCGACAATCGGACCTGATCATACCGCCTTCGATTCAGCGGCTTAACGAAAGTCAGCGCGACTTGGCCTGGACTCATCGAGCCTTTACGGATATTTTCAACCATCCATCGCGTGTAGTACGCCTAGCATTTGTTAAAATCGCCCGCACATGGTCTCCGTGGCTGCACGCTCGTGGATATACCGGCGTCTGGCTGAATATAGTCCTGACGCTTTGGTATACACCGCTATTTATTCTTGCGATAATCGGCTTATTCCGATACCCCATCGGGACGCCTTTATTTGGAGTCCTGATGGTTCCAATCGTATACTTTACATTAATGCATGCGGTGTTTCTCGGGTCGGTTCGGTACCGCGTTCCGGTTATGCCGCTGGTAGTGGTTTTTACGGCCATGGGTATGGCCCCCGCGATACGGCGAAAGCAAGATCCCGCACGCATCGCGTGAATCATGGATGTGGTGTTTTTTCATGGCTGAATTTCCCCGTGCCAGTCCCGCCAAATGGTGGAAAACCGCCTCCATCGGCCGCGTGCATCGGTCGCCCCATGCCATGTTCGTCGGGCGGATGCGCCGTTTAATTTCCATATCCATATTATTACTGCTTACGTGCATCATCGGTGCGGTGTGGTATCTGACCAATCCCAAACGTTTAAGCGCGATGTCCGGGCTGTTGCTCTCGCATGTGCTGGGGGCGCGTGTAACCGTGCAAACCGCCCAACTTTCCTGGAATGGAACGCTACGCCTGGGCGGCGTACGGTTGCGGACCAATCCGGGAAAAATGCCATCGACCACCTTATTTTCCGCGGATCAGGTGGCTGTGAGCTTTAACTGGCTGGGACTGCTTAGCGGGCGACTGCACGCTTCACAAATTACGGCGGTTCGCCCCATGTTAAATTTGGTGGATGATATGACCGTCCGACAATGGAACTATGAGGGATTTGCCCATTCCGCAACCGGGCCATCGGCACCGAAGCGGGCGAATCAGAGCAATCGTCCCATGCGGTTACCCTCCATCAATTTGCAGGATGCGGTTGTACGCTGGGCGGAAATTCGCCATGGAACGTATAAGATACTCGGTCAGAGTCTGATCAACGCTGAAATGGGGCCAAGTCCTGAATCTCATTCGACCTATCAATTGGATATGGAGCAACAAAGCTTTGATCGACATCCGGGCATTGTTCTCACCGGGCTTTACAATATCAGCACACGTGAATTTTCCGCCCGGATCAACAAGATTCAATTTACACCGAGCTTTCGCCAAACATTGCCCGCGGCGGTGCAGCAACTTTGGCGTAAGCTGCATTTGCGGGGGAGCTTAAGCCATATTGTTTTTCGGGTCAGTCCCGGCAGCGGCGTGCATGTTCATGCGATGCTTGACGGCGTATCGCTTGTGACCGTTGCGCCAAGCCGTCGATTGGGCCCGCAAATTATTCCATTGAATAATCTCAAGGGATCCGTGGCGGTCAGCGGCACCGCTTTGACCATTGACCATTTGCGCGGTGTTGTGCTGGGTTGGAAATTCCAGGTTCCCAGCGCTCACTTTGACGGCTTTGAATCCGGTGCTCCCTTTCATGCGACTGTTAAGCTTTCTCATGTCAATATTCCTTTGCCTTACCCGAAGATTTTTTCAACGCGTGATTTTTCACTGGCCCAGGCCATCTTTCACCGGTTGCGTCCCAGCGGGTTGCTCAACATCACGGTCCATGTGGACCGCAGCCAATTACATGCGCCGCCGGTCGTACGCGGGGAAATTGAATGCAAGAATGTTCATGCGAGATATATCAATTTTCCATACCCGATGGACCATGTTCATGGATTGATCCGTTTTACAAGTCATCACATCAGCTTTGTTAATGTTCAGGCCAGCGCCGAGGCATTCCCCGTGTCGCTTAACGGCAGCGTGGCCATCAATGAAAATGATGGCCCGATTCATCTGGTCATCAGTTCGCCGCACGCGTATTTTGATCGCAGACTTGCGGCGAGCCTGCCGGCGAATATTCGGCCTATCTGGAACCGGTTTAACCCGGTGGGGGTGGGCGGATTTGTCTGCGATGTAACGCACGCCGCCGGTACCCGTGGTGACCCGCGGATTGTGCTGCATATTTTTCCGAAGGATGTTTCCGGCGCATACCGCGATTTGCCGTATCCGCTGAAGCATGTCCACGGCTCGCTGATATTTACGGATCACGAAACGAAAATCATCAAGCTCGAAGCCCCGGTGGGCAAGACCGGAAATATTATATTTACCGGCAAAGTGACATATTCACCGCGTAACCTTGCCAAGCTTAAGCCGATGGTCCACCTGCGGGCGGTCAATGTGCCGATTAATTCCACCTTAATCGGCAGCCTTCCGGAATCATGGGCCAAATGGATTAAATTACTGCATGTCCAATCCGGCAATGCTGACCTTGATGCCATGATCACCCGCGGCAGCGGTGGAAATCCATCGGTGCGGGGGAATCTGACGGTCAATCAGGGTGTCATGACGCCGACGCAACTGCCATGGCCGGTGCGCGGCGTCACGGCTTTAGCGCACATCAGTTCCGGCGGGTTAATCATTAACAGTGTTACCGGGCGAACCGGATCCGATGGCAAGGGTACGCTCACGTTGATGGGAGCCATCGCTGAACCACATACCGGGCCGGTGCGCGTGAGCCTGAATGGCGGCTGGAAAAATGTTCGGATTGCCGCCCCGGCTCCGGCCGGCGTGCCCGAAGCCATGGCGGATTTTTGGAACAAATGGAAAATTCGCGGTTCCAGTAACGGAACATTTACCTATTCGGTTAATGCTCTTAAGAACCCGCTTACCGGGGTCACCGCGATGCGGGATCAGCAATATCATGTGCAGGTGCAACCGGATGGCATGACCGTGAACCCCGCCTTTTTGCCGACACCACTATCGGAGGTTACCGGTGATGTGGATGTGACCGCTGGAAGTATTCACATGAAAAACATTCAAGCCGGCGCGGGGGCGCAGCACCTGAAGCTTTCCGGCGTTTATCATATCGGATCAGACTCTTTGGCACTTTCCGTAACTGCCGGGGGGCCGCACTTGTCCAAACCCTGGATGGCTTTAATTCCAGGGTCCACCGGTCGATTTATCGACGGACTTAAACCGCGGGCAAGCTGGATTCTTGAGCTACCCGAGTTGCAGCGAATCAAGGTCGGCAAAGCCTATCGATGGCATATTACCGGCTCACTGGTGCTCAATAATCTCGCGACAGCCGGCAATATTAAACTCAAAGCCAAACAGGCGACCGTTACCATCGCACTGGACCTGATCCCCGGCAATTCTTTGCCCATGCTCGACGGGCAGTTTGACGTGAGTCGCTTGAACTGGGAGGGCAGAATTGCCGATCCACTGACCGGCGAAATTACCGCCAATTCCTCCACACATCAGATCACCATTGATCAAATCAAGGGAATTGTCGCCGGCGGCAAGCTGACGGGGCAAATTCATATCCATACGGGTAGCGCGGCATCTTATGATGTCGCCTGCCAGTTGCATGGCTCACAACTAGCACAACTGTTAGTCGCCCCCGCCGGCGTCGGTAGTGCCAAAGGCATTCAAACCAGTACTGGAATTGTCGACGCGTCCCTGAATCTTAGTACGATATTGGGAAATAAAACGATCCGGAAGGGCAACGGACAACTCGTGATTAGCCGCGCCCGTATTTATGACGTACCCATGGCCATGGGCCTCATGCAGATTGTGACCCTGCGTCTGCCCATCAGTTCCGATTTCCAACACGCCCACGTGCGCTATTTCATCAACAACAATATCGTGCGATTTCAACCGATTTCCTTAAGCAGTCCGGGCGTTAATCTTGTGGGCGAAGGCTCTTTGAATCTACACACCACCGATCTGGACCTTCGATTCATCACGCAATCCCCGCATGGCACGCGTGTGCCCCTGCTGGGCGTTCTTTTCGGACTTGCCCGCGCGCAACTCCTGGAGCTGCGCGTTTCCGGCACGCTCGCCAAGCCGGTGATAGCGCCTGTCCCCTTACGCTTCCTGACCTGGCCCTTTACCGGGTTTGGGCAATAACCAGATAAATGGTTATAATTTCAGCCAACCCGGACATTCCGGCGCCCGTAGCTCAGTTGGATAGAGCGGTGGTTTCCTAAACCGCAGGTCACAGGTTCGATCCCTGTCGGGCGCAATGGCTGATTTAAGCACGTTTTTCGCACCCAGTGCGGTGATTCTCTCTGTCCCACTGCTTAATCCCTTGTGGCACGCAATGGCACCAAAAGGCACGTTTTTGCCCCCAGCTTTCGGGCGCTGTTCGGGCGCTGTGCCGATGCAATCATCCGTATTACCGCCGCCGTATGATCGGATCCCTCTCCTCAAGTTGCCATGCGGCCAAACCCGCCAGATGTCATCGGAGAATCCATATTCTTGATTCGTGATCATTGATCCTTGGTGGTTGTACGAATCCACAGATTTCTCAGATTCCCCAGATTCCCCGATTGATTGATGATTCAGCGGGACCATGAAGTTACGGAGTCCGGACTGCTGCGGCCGGAACTGGAGATTCTCCGTGCCGGGCGGGGGAACGTTTTGTACCGCTGGACAGCTCACCGCTCTCGCACGCCAAGCCCCAAGCCGGCCGGTACCGGACCCGGAGGGTGCTGCAAAAACCGCGGTCCCGTCAAGGTGCTGTCCGCCACAGGCAGACCGTTGTGGCGTGTGTATATCGCGCGCACCGGGGGCGGCGAGCCGCGCGGGAATATTTCCGAGTCCCCGGAAATCCTGTAGCGGCCTTGCACATCCTCCCATGCGACCGGGGCCCTGTTTGAATGCCGCCCGTCGCCCTCGAGAATTTGGACGGTCAGGTCGGGCGTTTGGCTTGGCTTGGTGAAGTTAAAGAATCCCCGCGCGTGCGGACTCCTCGCGCTAAGCGCAACGGAGTAGACTAAGGAGTCCCCGCCGGGGAACAACGGCAAAACGTACTCTGCGTATATTGGCAGTTTAATCGAGCCCTGCCCGCCGGGCCGAGAGACTTTCAACACCGCCGGATAGGTTAGCTTGCCGATCCAAGATACGTCAATGGTTGTCCCCATACCCGGCACGAATGATTTCCATGCAACGGCACCAGCAAGACGGGGAGCATTGTCCAAGTAGGTGTCGAGACGAAGTTCTTCAAGTAATCGGAGGCTCAACCACCCCTGCCCGCCTCCCGACATGTGACACAGTTTCCCGGGAATCGTACGGCCGAAGGGAAACCACAAACCCGGGCCGTAGAGCACCGCATTGGCGCTGAGGTAAGCCTGCCGGTAGAATTTTTCACGCTGGTAGGCGCGCCGCACCTTGACCGCAGCCACGGCTGCCGCGGCGACCGCCGCAAGCGCGACAACAATCCATAAAGATCGCTTCCACATTAACACATTACCGCCATCATTAAATCAGCACCGTTGCGCCGGCCATGCTAGTGCCCGCGAGTCGCTGCGCTGAGGATCGGGAAATACCCGCGCTGCATTACGTACAGGAGCCACGCCCTGGCCCAAGTCACCCATGGAGCGATATCCGGAACGCACACCGGGAACACAAACTTCGGCGGCTCCTGCCTCAACACCGTGCCGGGGATCGAGTTGTGGGATTGCACGGATACGCCGCTGCGGCGGTCTTTGCCGTTCAGTTTGGTTGCCGAGGTTGTTTCGCTCATCGCGACCAAGAAACAATTCCTTACCCTTATCCGAATAGCACGTTTTAATTATACCGAACCACTACTGTCCGGTTAACAACACAGGAAAAGGCCATTTTAATCCGGCGGCATAAGGGTTTTGTGCATCTGGGGCATGGTACACGATTTGAAACTTGTCCACTGGAGAAATCCTCAAAATTCCTTGAAATATCGCATATATCACGTCGCCCATCGGTCTTAACCGGACAGTAGTGATACCGAACGACAAAATACCAGCAAACTCGCCGGTAGACTACAACATTGCGTAACTGGCCAAGACGCTGATTCCCCCACCATTAAATTAACTATTGGCGTCCCCGTTGCACTTCCTTGCCATGGTAACTGTTTACCGCTCTGCGGCTCCGGCAGGCAAGTTCAGGAGGAGTCGATCAGAACATCGGTAAGCAAGCCGGGATTTTTACCGGCCCAGGCGTTCATGAGGAGCGTCTTGATCGTTTCAAATAGCGGGCGGTT
>JAKAEZ010000007.1:66902-88613 GCA_021819825.1 Planctomycetota bacterium | reverse complement strand
TAATCCACGGCTTTCAACCCCCGACGATAACGCACGCCCCGTATTTAGCCGCGGAATTTATTCCGCGCGTCTCATTAAGGCCGCCCCAGGTGGCCGTCTCATTGATCATTCTTAACTGAAGCGCAGCTCAAATAGCCCCGGGCTTGCCCGGCGGAACCCCGCCCAAACGCCGTTGCCAGTTGCCAAGTCGCTCGTTACTCGTTGCTCGCTACAACAAAAACTCCCAACCCCTGAATCCCCGTCCCCCCCTACTGCTCTGAAAAATCGCCAGACCTTCGCAACAGCGAAATAATATGGCGTTTTTTCATCCTGCGCGGGTGAGGCTTGGCATCATGGGAGACTACTCTCAACTTTCTCCCCCCTCGGTCGGCACCCCACCCTCCATTTAGCCGCGGGCATCATGCCCGCGCGTTCACCGCCCTCACAACCAAACATGTTAGCCGGTGGATTTAATCCACCGCCGCCCCCAAGCCCCCGTTTACACCACCGCCCGGCGATGGGCGTCCCACCAACCCGAACCCAACATCCACCGACCGCTTTTACCCCGATTTCGTCGCCCAACTAAACGATGGCCGCTACCTTGCCGCCGAATACAAAGGCGAAAACTGGGCCGACTCCGCCGACACCGAAGAAAAAAGCCAGATCGGACACCTCCGGCAACTCCGCAGCCAAAACCAAATGCCCCTTCCGCCTCCTGACCAAAGAAACCACAGAATCCCAACTCAACGCCCTCGCCTGAAAGACCGCCCCTATCCGCCGCCCCCAAAACGCACGGTGGACAAATAACTCAAGGAAAATAGCGGCCAACCAACGAACAACCACCGAACAACGCTTTGCGGAAAACGGGAGGCGATGGTAAGATCGGAATTCCAATTGCAGTCTAGCAAACCGGCAGAGAAAGGCTCCCCCGAGGAAAGTAATGAAAATAACAAAACTGAAGATCAAGAACTTTCGGGCAATTAAAGATATCGAAATCAATTTCACCGGTGTCGTGAACGTAATCGTCGGACCGAACGCCGTCGGTAAAACAAGCATATTAGAAGCAATAAGACTGGTGAAGGGCATCTTGGCACCGAGAACGGGTAACGAAAGCGTACAAATCCTAACCTCGCTCGGAGCCATGTCGCCACATACCCCAAACCGAATCAACTTCGAGGCAATTGCCAGGGACGGCTCACTGCCCGTGGTGATTGAGTCTGAGTACGATATTACCGAAAGTGAACTGTGTAAGTTAGCAGAGAAACAGTCCACAGAAAGTCTCGCAATGAGCTTCCTGCAATCACGAATCGGTCTCCAGCCCGGCAGCCAAGGGCCGAACTCCATGGTGCAATATTTGTCGTCCCCGGCGGGGAAAGAGGAATATAAAAAAGAAAAAGAACGGGCAGGCAGGGTAATTCAAAGCGCACGCGAAACAAAAAAATGCAAACTCGGCTTAACGATTCCCGTGCCACCTGCGCAAATTCAGGGGAGTGATGGCGATTCGCAGGCGCTGTTTAGTCTCCTTGAACTCCAACTTCCACCAACACGTACACGGTTCAGCTATTTTCCCGCCGACAGGGCGTTACCATCGGGCGAAGCAAATATACAGATAGGTGCCGCTGACGCCAACCAGCAACTTGAATCGCACAACTCGCAGCCACATCTCAAGTATGCGAGAATGAAGAACACAATATTTGCCAACACATTCGACGAAAAAGGCCGCGACCTGATAATGAAGGAGTTCGAGTCGCTATTCAAAAAAATCCTGAGGGGCCGCAGCTTGGAGGGATATGCTATCAACGAATTGGGAATGTTCTCGGTCCGGATAAAAGACACGGCAACGCATCGTATATTCGACATTGATGGATTAAGCAGCGGCGAAAAGGGACTGATACTGATGTTCTTGTTAATCGCCCGATCGGTGGAACGGGGCGGGATGATCCTGATCGACGAACCCGAATTACATCTCAACCCATCGGTTTGTAAAGCTGTACTAGGATTCCTATTAGACTCCCATTGCAAGCCAAATGATATTCAAGCGATCATCTGCTCCCATTCCCCGGAGATACTTGCCAGCGCACTCGACGAAACGGATTGCGCGCTGTACCACCTAATTTCTGAATCCTCAATCACACCTGTTCGCGAAAAAGACCACGTAGACGCGGCCGAGGCGCTCGCACGGCTGGGCCTATCGGAGGTTGACGAACTCCTATACCGTGGAATCGTGTTCGTCGAGGGCAAAGACGACCTGGAAGTACTAGAAGCCGGATTCGGAGATATCCTGCGACGATATAAATTAACGGAACTTGGAGGAAGGAATGACCTGGAGAAACACATCAGGGCTCTGCAGACAGCGGAAAGAGACCGCAAACCCGAGGGAAGTAAGTATTTCATTCTCGACCTCGACGGCAAGCCGCTCAAAAATATCAGACCCTCGCCCAAGGTAAAGGTTATGCAATGGAAACGGACCTGCCTCGAAAATTATCTTCTGGACGAGGAGGCGCTCTACGACGCCATCAATAATAACACCGATCGTCAAAAGACCGCAGTCCCCAACTTGGGAAACTTCAAACGCTCGATAAAACAAGCCGCATTAGCACAAGTCGACGAATTGGTGGCGCGAGAAATCTACGAAAATCACTCCTTCGAGGATCCCGGAATAAGGGCAAAGGAAATCCGCGACAAAAACGTTTCGGAAATCACCAAAATTCTCGCGGATCGACTTGCGGCTGCACAGAAACAGCTCGCTCCTTTGGATCTGGCCCAATGGAAAGAGAATTTCACCAACCAAGTAACCAGGCAGCGCGACGAAAAACTCCGAGCATGGGAGGAGAACGACCGATGGAAAATTGAATGCAACGGCAAATGGATATACGAACGCATCCAAAAGGAATTCCGCCTAAACGCGAATCTCCGCAAGCTGAAGACGGAAGTAGTCAAGTCAATGAGGCACTCGAATTCGATGGAATACAAAGAGCTACACGACCTGATAACCGGCCTACTAAACGAAACGGGGTGACGAGAAGCGAAACGGGGGACGTGATGAGTTAACCAAAATTACGGCGGCCCCAATAACTGCCCACCCGTGCTCGGCACGACAATAAAACCGTGTTGTGATGCCTGGAAACAAGCAGCAGCAAATCGCCGTGCAATGATGAATGAAGCGCGGTGTCCAATGCCCGGCAACCGACAGCAATTCTCCAGGCCGGCTCTGCGGCGGCGGGGCTTTGGCAAAAATGGATTGAGCAGTAGAAAGCAGAGCAGTAGGCCGCAGGACGTGACAATCCAGTTGTTGTTCGTTGCTCGTTAAGCGCAGCGCCCTGTTGTTCGTTGTTCCCACACCTGCTCTAATCGGGCCGCGGCCCGATTCGCTCTACTGCCCAACCATCTGCTCTCCCGCTCCAGCCGCCGCCGCGTCACCGTGAAAGCCGTATAGCACATGGACAGACAACCATGTTTAACACAAAGAAAATTGACACCCCCCCCTTTTTTTTTCTGGGAAGCTGCTGGGGAATGAAGAATCCGGAACAAAGACACGGCCTACCCATTGACCCGTATCGGAAAATGAATTCGGCAGCGTGTTGTGTTTCAACTCGACGCCGGGGGCCATTAGCGTTAAAATCATTCAAAATTTGATTTGGCGTTCATCTGTGGGAGAATGCAGATTATGAGTCAAGGAATTCTTCAGGAAATTGATTGCGGCATTCGGTCGTTGCGGGTTGCAAAGGGATTGAGCCTGAGGGATCTGGCACGGCGCGCTGGCGTAGATGAAACTGCCCTGCGCATCGCCGAGCGTGGGCTGGACGCGCCCAGCGATGAATTTCTCGAAGCGGTCGCCGGTGCGCTGCATGCGGATATGGGGGCGTTGCGTACCGCTCAGCAGGCACTTTCTGAGGATGCCGTAGCAGGCGAGGGATACCGCACCGCGAGACCGGGGGCGGGGTTTATCAAACACCGCAGACAACCGCCGACGCCCGGAAGCGTCAAGGTGCTCGACCTGTTCTGCGGAACGGGAGGGTTTTCCCATGGATTTGAGCAGACGGGACTATTCCAAGTTATTGGCGGAGTAGATTTGTTGCCTGATCGGATTGAAACATTTGTTCTAAACCACGCCTATGCGGCTGCGGTATGCGGGGACATCCGTAGCGTAAATTGGTCGGAGGCGCTGGCTGGATTTCCCGAGCTGGAGGTCGTGATTGGGGGCCCGCCCTGCCAGGGATTTTCGTCCATACGTCCGTTCAGAACGCTTACGGAAGACGACTCGCGAAATAATTTGGTCGAGAAGTTCGCACTAGCTGTTGATTCTATCCGCCCTAAATGGTTTGTAATGGAGAACGTGGTAGGTTTGCTGTCCAATAAAGGCGGAGAAACGTTCCGTGCCGTTATTGAGATGTTTGAAAGCATGGGCTATGCCGTAAGCTGGAAGGTACTCAACGCCTGCCTCTATGGACTTCCGCAGCGAAGGGAGAGGCTGATTATTGTTGGCAACCGACAGAATGTTAATTTTATATGGCCTGCGCCAACGCATTATTTTGAAGCTCGTAGCATGGCGGGAAAAGCCCACGGCCAACACGCCAGCCGAGCACCGTTGTTCGGCGGCATGTTGAGCAATGCGGTGACGGTTATGCAGGCGATCGGAGATCTGCCGCCGGTGGCCGCCGGGCAATCGTCAATTGAATATCGTACCGACCTGGAACCTACGGAGTACCAACGCGCTATGCGCGGAACGGAGGCGGCACTGACGCTACATGAAGCCACCGCCCATTCGGCGCGGATGCTGAAGATTATCCGCTGTTCGGGGTCAAGTCGTGCGGCGCTTCCGGAGGGAATGACCAGAAGTGGATTTAGCACCAGCTACAGCAGGTTGGAGGCTGACGAACCGGCGGTTACAATCACGGTCAACTTTGTCCATCCGGCATCAAATAAGTGTATTCACCCGCAACAGGATCGGGCTTTAACGCCGCGGGAGGGCGCTCGGCTACAGGGATTTCCTGATTCGTACAAATTTTCGGGAAACCGGGCCCAGGTGATTAAGCAAATCGGTAACGCGGTGCCGCCGCTGTTGGGGCGAATTATTGCACAGGCGGTGGCGGATCAGATTCTTTAGAGAAGATCTGAACCAATTCCCGATAACGCCGGCTATCAGGGGAGATGGGGCACAATGGAAGGCAGCAATACACGGGGGTAAGCGCCTTAAGGCCTGCCGCGTTAATAACTGCAGTTTTGCCTGAATCGCCGGTCGTGTTGCTAAGATTGAAATGAAAGGTTTGTAGGAGGCCAAAGCGTAATTCCCACACCCATACGACATTTCCTCTGGCGGCGCGGTCGTACCTTCCGTCAGCCTGGCCCAGTACGTAGCGGCAAGTAAGGTGGTATCCTTCCTTTGCCAGATGCCCTTTTGGATTGTTGTCTTCCAACGCTATTTTTATTTCCACATTGCTTTTTGCGTTGTTCGCGTGGAGCAAATCCGGAAATGTGTGCGGGCTGTTATTGGCAAACAATCCATTTGATGCCTTGGAGATACCGGAGCGGAGGAGATTGCCGATCATGGCTGAAAGATTGGCCAATTCAATGGTGGCGGCCAATCTTGATTCGCCTCTGCTTATCAACGCGAGGTCGATGGTATCGAGCAACTCGTAGGTGTATTCCAACCCCGTTGCCAAAATGCTGGTGGAAAGACCGACTTCCTCAAGCAGATCGGCTCGACGGAAATCTTGTGGTGCGGTAGTGCGCCTCATCAGGCCATCCCCCTGATCCCTGCGAAACGGCTAACCGGGCTAAATGCATCGCATCCTGTGCAGCACTTATACCACGGACTGTATCGCCATTTCTTCATGCATTGCTGGATGTGCCAAAGGTTGCTCATGACCGGGCTCTCCAATCAAACAGCGCTTTGGGGGATACCCCGAGTGCAGTGGCGAATATGCAGATGTTTCGCAGACTTACGTTTCGCTCGCCACGTTCAACTCCACCGACATAACTGCGGTCCAGACCAGATTCTTGGGATAAACGCTCCTGCGACCAGCCCCTTGCGCGCCGCAGGCCACGAATTCGATCCCCAAATTTCTGTAAGTCATTTTGCATATTCGAGACTAAGTTTCGGGCATTGGTGCATTAACGTCCACGGGTTTTAAGTACCAATTGGCGTGAAGGCCGGAAATGCGGCGGTAAGCTGTGATTCCAAGAACGGCGGGCGGCATTATCAGTATTGCGTGACGTTGGCTGGGAGGCGGGCCGATCGTTGATAGTGCCTTCGACCCGGAATGTCCTGTCGTTTCATTTCGATCAGCGGCCAGAATGGGCCGGGATCAGCCGACTTCGGAGCTTAATTCTCTGGCCGTTGCCTTTATCTCTGACGCTTTGCTTGTGGTGCCTACCATTCAGTCCGACCTGGCAATGAACCCCGGTAAGAGGTTGCTGGCTGCAGGGGATATCGGGCAGGCGGGGAGGTACAAATCTGTCGCGTTATCGCTTCCCCGTGGCACAAAATCTCCATGCCCCGGGGCAAACCCTGTGCCTGCTCCGACAGCACTCTGGCTCCCAGTCAATCGCCAATTGTTCATTGAACGCAGCGCCGCCGCCATTACTGAATCTACCGACCAACTCTGAAATTACTGATCAATACTGACCAATACTGCCAATACTAAAAAGCAATGCTGCTCCTTGCCCGTTGACCGTTGTCGTAACTCGATCCGCGACCAGCGCCCCTTGATCTGTGAAAATGTCAAGTCCTGATCTAAAGTTGTCACATTATTGTTCACTGTTCGCATCCAAGTTTAGCTTCCTTCGGGGGATCGCGTGGGGGCGTCTGCGCAGCGCAGGGAGGGCGAGCGCAGCGAGTCCGACCGAAGCGCAGCAGACGCCCCCACGCGACGCGGTCTCCCGCCCGCCTGCCGGACATTTTGGCACGCTGCAGCGCCTCCCGGAGTTGGCCTCTCCCTCTGGGGTATTATCCCATCGCTGTGTACCTGCTGCGGTACACGCATATTGAGCTTGCCGTGCGGACGGCATTGGTTGTATATCGCTACCGCCTCCGCCACCGCGGGAGCCACCAGCGCCTTGCGGCTAAAGCTTGTTCCTATTCCCAGTTCCTGCTTGAGAATCCCGTTCAATCGTTCCGCTTTCCCATTCTCATAACAGTGGTTCTCTTCCGTCATGCTTATTCCCAACTCAGCCGCCCTCAACTGCTTGATATACGGCTGAGAGCAGTATTGGCTGCCCCGATCCGAATGGTGCACCGCGTAGGCACCGGCAGGTAATTGCTTGATCGCCTGGGCTCCCGCCCGGATGACCCCTTCCATCTCCAGATTATCGCTGCTGTCGAATCCTACGATCTTGCGACTAAAGGCATCCATCACCAGGCTTAGATACATAAACCCCTCATCCGTGCGAATGTACGTTATGTCGCTAACCCATAGCTGATGCGGACCGGTGACCTGCATATCCTTGGCAATGTTAGGATATACAGCAAATCCATGCCTGCTGTCGGTTGTCCGGGCACCACGCTTGGGACGTTCTATGAGCATATTATGCCGCCTCAACAACGCAAAGAATCTATCCCGACCTATCCTCACGCCCGCCGCCTCCAACTCCGCCTGCACTAAATACCGTAACTTACGGCATCCCAGACGCGGCATGTAACTGCGCTCTTTGCGAATTAATTCCAATACCAACGCCTCATCCACCGCCAAACATTCCCGAACCCGCCGCGATTTGTAATAATTCTGCCGCGTCATGCCCACCGTCCGGCACAGCATTCTTATCCCGCCCGGCCAGAACCCTTCGTTCCGGTGGACGGCTTCCCATCGCAGTTTTTTTTAAAGTTCTCCACATCCTGGCCCATCCACTCGCAGGCCAACTTCAAAAATGTCGCATTCAACACATTCTCCGCCTGAGTCTTCCCCAAGGCCTGTTCCAACTGCGCTACCCTCTTTTTGTACGCACGTAACTGATCTTGTTCGCCTGGCTTTTCCACCCGTACCACCTTCTCCATCAAATGATTCCTTCCATATTTTTTTAACCACGTCTGAATCGTCGTTCCGCCCGTAATCCCGTGGTGAAGCCGCGACTCGGTAATCGATGTGAATCGACCATTCTCCAACTCGTCAACCACCTGCCTTTTGAAGTACTCACTATACCGCTTTATTACACGTACACGCATACCAAAACTCCTGATAATTCCGCTGCCAACAGTGACAACCTATATCAGGACGTGACAAACGCCCCTGTAACCTGTCCCCTGTAACCCGTAACCCAATTCGATCAGTGATCCGTGCAATATTGAATCTCTTATCCCCCCACACAAACGCCTATAGCCCAATCGCCGCAACAACACCGTCGCGGCAACGCCGCCGCAGGTGGCCGTCTCATTAAGGGCGACGCCGTGGGCCAATCGCCCGTCTCATTAAAGTGCTGATCGCAATCAGCACTGTCTCATTGAAAGGCCCCCTATGCCCAACCTCATCACCGCCACCCGCTGCCTCGCCAATCTCCCACCCCTCGCCCCACGCTGGCTCTGGAAAGACCGACTCCCTAAAGGCAAAATCGTCCTCCTCGCCGGCCCCTCCGGTTCCGGCAAAACATTCATCGCCCTCGACATCGCCGCCCGTATCACCACCAATAAAGGTTTCCCCGAACCGGTCCCCTGTAACCCGTCCCCCGTAACCCCCGCCGTTGAGGCATCAATGCCGAAATCCCGATGTCCGCAGGAGCGGCCAATCGGGACCCCCAGTTGCTCGTTGCCCGTTGATCGTTGTTCGTTGCAGGCCCCTGTCCCCTGTAACCTACCCCCCGTAACCTCAATCTATCAAACCCCTGTAACCTGTAACCCGTCACCTGTAACCTCAATCCCCACCCAATCCACCGCCCACCTTGTTGATTTCTCCGCTGAAATGGCCGCCGCCACCGCCAACAAATCACCCGCCGAACAACACGCCCAAAACTGCGGCTCAGTTTTACTCATCACCCCCGAAGAAGACCTCATCGACAACATCCGCCCACGCCTTGAAGCTGCCCATGCCGACGTCAATAAAGTCACCGCCACCACTGATCTGCGCATCGACAATCTCAAATCCTGCACCGATCAAATCGAAGATCTTAAACTTATCATCATTGACCCACTCTCATTCCTCGTCGCCAACGACAACGAATCCCCGCACACCGCCACAAAACTTTTTGATCTTTACCAGCACCTCTTTGGCCGCTCCATCTCCATCCTCGCCCTGCTTCCCATGCACCCGGGCCGCGCCGACCCGCTCCACCGCATCCCCGGCATAAATTCCTTAGCGCCATTCGCTTCCATTATTTACGCCGCCTCACCGGACCACCGCGAAGAAAATACCCAACCCAATCGCCGCGTCCTGATCCAATTAAAAAACAGCCTCAGCCCCATCGCCCCCGCCATGGCCTTCAACATTGAAAATAGCGCTGTCGCCTGGTCAAACAACGCCCTCCACGACGAAAACATTGACGCCATAATCACCACTCCGCGCCGCACGCCCGGCCCCGATCCGATCAAACTTGACCAATGCACCCAATGGCTCTACGAATTCCTCGCCCCCAATCCGCGCCCCCAGGCCCAAGTAATCCAGGCCGCCAACGCCGCCGGATTTTCCTACCCCACGCTCCGCCGCGCTAAAGCCGAACTCAAAGTCCAATCCAGACGCGAAAAAGAAGGCCATTGGCTCTGGCGCATCCACCCCAACCAACTCGAATACGACAATTTCGACCAAATGACCGACGAAGTCCTCCGCCTGAAATTCCCCCCACCCATGTAAGCGCAGCTCACACCCCAGATAGCCCCGGGCTTGCCCGGGGAAATCCCCCCCCAATTGCCACGGCCACCTTACCGGTAGCTCGTTGCTCGTTGACTGTTGAGCGCAGCGCCGCCGCCCCCATTACCGATTCTACTGACCAATACTGACCGATACTGAAATTACCGCCAATACTGCCAAATTATTGATCAGTGATCAGTGAAAATCATTACCCCCACGCCGCCGCCCCTATAGCCATCAACGATGTCACTGGATTCCAGGTTCTGGATTGTGGATTCCGGATTCCAAACGACGCCGCATCCCGGTTTGTCGGGATTTGAAAAGTGAATACCTCCTGCATCAATGGCTCGGTCGAAGCTACGGTGATCGCTCTATCCCCAAACAAAACTCGACCCCGCCGCGCCCACTCCGCGCAATTCTGAAACTACTGATCAACTCTGACCAATACCGTAAAACGACTCCTAACTTCCCAACGCTAAATGCTGACCCCATGGGGGCCAAAAACATCGTGAGCATCTAGAGCAACTTGAACCAAACCCGCTAAAATCAACGCTCCCATCAACTTGCTCAACTTGAGCACCTTGCCCCATTAACCTGGACAACTTGGACACCTTGAAATTCGCACGGCCTTCTAACTTCTAACTCCTAGCTCCTGAATGCTGGCGGCCGCAGCCGCCCACAAACATCTTGAGCACCAGCAGCCCCTACTGATCATGACTGAAACTACTGAACAATTCTGATAAATACTGTAAAGGCCTTTTCGATTCCGAATTCTGGACTGTTCGTCGCTCCTCGCCATATCGACCCGCGATCCGTGAAATCCTGAAACCCTAACCTCCCCATTATCCAAACGCCGCCGCCTTGCAGAATCGGTCACAGGCCCGGCGGAACGGCGGAAGCCTTGAGCGTTGCGGAACTTCCCAAATTGGGGGTAAGCGGATACATTCATCGCGTGTCAGGAAACAGCCCCCGCTAAAAGTGAACAAGTCGCCGACGCGTTTCACCTCCCATTCCGCTGGAATTGTTTCCGCCTCCGTTTGGTGAAAACCGGGTTTTATCTTCCGTTCGCTCAAGGTGATTCTCCCGTGCCGTCGCCCAGGGACTTGATGCCATTGTGGGCAGCCAGCGATTGGAGCTGACGAATGGCGATTTCGTTGAGCTTGGTGAGCCGCACGGATTGCGGCATCCCCATACGAATGAATTCAGCGTTCATGGCTTCGATATTGGCCAGCACCAGTAATTGCTCAATGCCGGCGCAGTCGCGGATGTTGCCCTGGCGCCCCGGGTTAGCGTCGCGCCATTGCTTGGCAGTCTGGCCGAACAGGGCGACATTTAGCAAGTCGGCCTCATTGCCGTAAGCGAAATTTGCCTGATCCCGGGTGACGGCGGCCGGGACAATGTGCGTTTTAATAGCGTCGGTGTGGATGCGGTAGTTCAGCTTGGCCAGCGTGCGGTTGAGGTTCCAGCCCAGCGACAGGCGGCGGTTTTCATCTTCCTTAAGACGCTGAAATTCCTTGATAAGGTAGAGCTTGAATTCGGGGCTTAGCCAGGAGCCGAACTCAAATGCGATATCTCTGTGGGCATAGGTGCCGCCGTAGCGTCCGGCGCTGGCGACAAGCCCCTTGGCCCCGGTCAGTTCTATCCATTTTTTGGCAGAGAGAAAGAAACTGTTACGGCCCGCCTCATTTTTAATTCCCTCGAATTCGAGGGAATTAAATTCCGGGTTATTTATCTGTTCCCAGACGCCCAGAAACAGCACGGTATCCTTGTTCTTGAGCCATTGTTCGATCAGGGCACCGCCGCCGTCAAAATGTTTTACCATGTCGGTGAGGGAAATATAATCCTCCGCTTTACGGGAAAGGATGGTGATTGCCGTGCCCTGCACGCGGATGGACGTTTTTTTATCTTTTGCCATTACGTTGTACCCTCTGCTTAGCAGCTGTGTTTCCCGCAACATTCCAATTAAAGCCCATTTTTTCCGGTTGGGCATCCACCCGGGCGGCCAATATGTCCACCTCGGCGGCGAGTTTGGGCAGCGGGGTGGCGTATTTTAGAAACAGCAATACCAAAACGTAATCTTTATATTGGGATGCGTCCATGCCGCCGCGGAGAAGATCGCAACTTTCCCAGAGCGAGCTATAGAGCTGGGATTTTGTTAGTGCCATGGATGGTCTATCCTTGCCGTTTCAGAACGGACGAGTAGAAGGCAGACTGCTGCGGCGAGCGCTGCGGGGTAAATGGCCACGCCGCGCGGCTGGGCCGGGGCAGCGCTACCGGCGGCCCTCGCCGACTGCGTGAAGATTAAACGATAGCGTGAAAGTGGTAAAGGGGTGGATGGGGGCGGCAATTTCAACTGATCATGGAGCACTATTTTTACGGTACTGGATTTTACGGTATTGGCCAGTAGAATCCGTACCGGTGTGGGACCGTCCCGGCACGCACAGGATAAACTTCTTGTGCGGGTGGCGCGGGTAAAGGCGGTGTAAAAAATTGATCGTGATAGTTCGATTGGAATAGGACGGCCGGCGGAAGTCTTGAGCGTTGCCGAATGAGCGTTGCCGAACTTCCCAAATTGGGGGTAAGCGGATACATTCATCGAGTGTCAGGAAATTCTGATTATGCTGAAGTTATCTGGAGTTGTTTATGCAATATAATCCCTGGGTGCCCGCCTCCAATCGATATGACACGATGGTGTATAACCGCTGCGGGAAATCCGGACTAAAGTTGCCGGCAATTTCTTTGGGGCTGTGGCATAACTTTGGGGGGGTGGACTTACTGGAAAACCAACGCGCGATGCTGCGTTGTGCCTTTGATTTGGGTATCACGCATTTTGATCTGGCCAATAACTATGGGCCGCCGCCCGGATCAGCGGAGGAAAACTTCGGGCGATTGTTGCGGCAGGATTTGCATCCGTGGCGCGATGAACTGATTATTTCCACCAAAGCCGGCTACACGATGTGGTCCGGGCCGTATGGTGATTGGGGCTCGCGCAAGTATCTGCTGGCCAGCCTGGATCAGAGCCTGCAACGCATGGGCCTGGATTATGTGGATATTTTCTATTCCCATCGCCCGGACCCTCAAACCCCGCTGGAAGAAACCATGGGCGCGCTCGATGCGGCTGTGCGGCAGGGTAAGGCTCTTTACGTGGCACTGTCGAACTACAAGCCCGCCGAGGCCCGGCAGGCGTTTGCCATTTTAAAATCACTCGGTACGCCGTGTCTGATTCATCAGCCCCGCTATTCCATGTTGGAACGCTGGATTGAAAGCGAACTGCTGGATGTGCTGGGTGAACATGGGGTCGGGGCCATTGCGTTCTGCCCGCTGGCGCAAGGCTTACTCACCAATAAATATCTTAAGGATATCCCCGAAGACTCGCGCGCCGCCAAAGCTTACAGCTTTCTCAAGGCCGATAAAATTACCCCGCAACTGCAAAGTCGTATCAGAAAACTGAATGACATTGCATTAGCCCGCGGCCAAAGCCTGGCCCAGATGTCCCTGGTCTGGGTGCTCCGGGATTCGCGCGTGACTTCCGCCCTGATAGGGGCCAGCCGGGTGTCACAAATCCAGGAAAATGTCAAAGCTCTCGGCAATCGCAGCTTTACCACCGATGAACTCAAAGCCATTGATAGTGCGCTGGAAAGTTAAACTCCGCACGTGTCATAAAATCCGGAATTTATAAAAATGGTACACAACAATTTGGCAATGGATCAGCTTAATCAACAGGCCGTAATGCCGGCAACCCCAGCGGGCGATGTACTGACATTTCGCGCCCCGGCAAAATTGAATCTGGGCTTGCGGATATTTCCGCGCCGCCCTGATGGCTTTCATGATATTGAATCCTGGTTTGTGCCAATTTCACTTTACGATACGCTGACCTTCCAAAACGCGCAGGGTCTTCGCCTGCAACTCTCCGGACTGGCGGCGGACCTTTCCAATGAGCCGGAAAAAAATCTCGTGGGTCGCGCGGCGCTGGCGTTGGCCAGAGCCGGCGGCGTGGCCGCCCACGCACAAATTGATCTCCATAAACTGATTCCCGCCGGCGGGGGTTTAGGCGGCGGAAGTTCTGATGCCGCAACCACCTTGCTGGCACTGAAACAATTATGGAATGTTCCCATTTCTCATGCGGAATTGTCAAAACTTGCGGCAACTCTGGGCAGTGATGTGCCATTTTTCATTCATGGGCAATCCGCGGTGTGCCGCGGGCGGGGCGAAATTATTGAACCACTGCCATTTAGCCGCCTGTTGTTTGCCGTGTTAATCATTCCGCCGTATGGCACCAGCACCAAAGACGTTTATCAGGAATTTGATAAACAAGCGGCGGCTGTGGATGCTAAAGCGATTCCCTGGCAGGAAATATCGCAGTTAAGCGCTGCGGAAATCAGCGCTGCGATTGGCAATGATCTGGAAGCCCCCGCATTTTCCGTCACCGCCGGTCTGCGCGAT
Source organism: Planctomycetota bacterium (assembly GCA_021819825.1). Lineage (GTDB taxonomy): Bacteria > Planctomycetota > Phycisphaerae > WQYP01 > WQYP01 > JAMDCX01. The sequence continues at coordinate 74,418 of JAKAEZ010000007.1, read as the reverse complement.
TTACGCGATAAAATCACAGCGTTAGTGGGTCGCCCCGTGCACCTTAGCGGCAGCGGCTCAACACTTTTTATCCTCACCGATCAACCCGCCCAAGCCGACGCCCTGGCGGAAACTCTCGAACACAACCTGCCGGAAAACATCCGCATTTTGCCCGTGCGTCTATTTTCCCGAAAACCAGTGGCGGATCAGCGGTAACACGGGTTCACCTTGCGGTGAATAGGCTCCGTAGTCGGTTGGCTTGCAGCCGGGAAGCCATTCCCAGATAAATGCTCCCATAAAGGAACTATCGGGTATTTTCCGCCAGACACGTACAAAAGCCTGGTAAGCAATGACCTGATTGTGCGGATTTATCAGGCCCGTGCCAACATAATCCCATGGCTTGGCCAAGGTGTTGTTGAGATTATCCCAGCCGATTTCGGTAAACAGCACCGGCTTTCGCTCCCGTGCGCCGAACGTCAAAATGCGCTGTTTAATGCGCTGCCAGTGGGCCACCACGTCAGCAATGGACGGATCCTTGGAATCGGAAAGATCGTAATACGAATTCATGCCGATGTAATTAAGCTGTGGCCAAAAATGGACATATTGATAATGGTCCCAATTCGCGCTGTAGGTAAGTTTCCCGGAAAAGCGCTGTCGCACCAATCGGATAATCCGCAGCCACTGTGTGTTAAATGGTTCGGTGGAAAGCAATTCGCTGCCGACGCAGAAAATTGTCACGTGGGCCTGCTGGGCCCAGGTGGCGGCAGCGAGAATGTAGGCGCGATAACGGGCAAACCAGAGCTTCCAGCTTTTGGGTTTTATGACGCCGCGCCAATCGTTGCCGGTGGCATGATTCAAAAGCACGATGGGCATAAGCATTGTGTGGATGCCCAGATGATGGGCTGCCAGAAGCACCTCGTGAATCTGCAGGGGTGTCAGAGAAACTTTTGGATCGATATGAATATTATCCGCATGAACATCATGCTGGCGGGCGTTAATGACAAAATTAATCCAGGTGCAGCCCATGGCCCGCAACTGCGCGATGGCATGCAAATATGCGGACAGCCCGCGGGGATTATTTAACTGCATTGAAAACCCGCGAATCGGCGGCAGGGCGGAAATTGGATAATGCAGCGGCGGCAGAGGCGGTAATCGCCGGGTCATGGGCCGCTGGGGTCGGCCCATGCCCCTGACGTCCAGCATAAGCATCATCGCAGCTAATGCGACGGTGACGACCAGGAATGTTGCCGCGAATCTTCGGACCAAAGCGTGATCTCCGAGTTAAAATAATATCGCTCGCCCCGCATCGGGAGGTTTCACAGTTTCGCCTAGCCCGCAGTGGGGTGCGGCGCTGCTTGTAAATAGAAATATATGAAAAATTCAATGGGCACCGGCACGCCCGGCATGAAGGGCGAATATTCCTTGGCCATGTGAATCTCCTGTTTATCGCGCCGGTCAACAACCCACGGCGGGCCGACGGTTAATTATGCCCGTGCCAGTGAATTGGTCAAACGCCGGGTTCATGCGCCGGCAAGATGCGGTGGGGCGGCGCGATATTCCGAATGCGATAATAGGTCAAAAAGTCTACCCCCTGTGACTGGCGGCATTCGGCTACGCGCCATTCATCTTCATTCCATTTTGGAAACCATGTATCGCCCGTGACGGGAGAGTCGAGTTTGATAATGCTCACATACATGCGATCCGCCAGCGGCATCGCCATCGCATAAATTTCCGCGCCCCCAACGACAAACAATTCTTTTTCACCCGATTTCTCGGCGATGGCAATCGCCTCCTTCAAGTCCGTGGACCAGTGCGTGCCCGGCGGAATGTGTGCCGGAATCTGTCGGCTCAAGATCAAATTGGTGCGGTTGGGCAGCGGCTTGCGGATGGAATCAAAGGTTTTGCGCCCCATGAGAACGGTATGACCCGTGGTCAGATTTTTGAAATGTTTAAGGTCTTCGGGCACATGCCAGGGAAGTTGTCCTTTACGCCCGATCACATGATCCGGCGTCATCGCGGAAATAAGGCTGATAAGCATGACAGTTTTATTCCTGGTCTTCGCGCAGTTTGGCTAAAACGGAATAGTCTTCCAACGTGCTGGTGTCGCCGACGGCCTGCTTCCCGGCGGCGATGTCCCGCAGCAGGCGGCGCATGATCTTGCCGGAGCGGGTTTTGGGCAATGTCTCGGTGAAACGCACTTCATCGGGACGGGCGATAGCACCGATTTCCTTGGCCACCCAGGCTTTTAATTCCTGTTTCAGGGCGTCATCGGTGGGGATTCCCGCCTTGACGGTGACAAACGCGCACAGGGCCTGCCCTTTAAGTTCATCGGGTCTGCCGACGACAGCCGCTTCCGCAACTTTGCTGTGGGCCACCAGAGCACTTTCAACTTCCATGGTGCCCAATCGATGTCCCGCAACATTGACGACATCATCCACCCGGCCCATGACCCAGAAGTACCCGTCTTTATCCCGCCGGGCACCATCACCGGTGAAATAATAGGGGGGAATATCACTGTAATACTGTTTCTTAAAGCGCTCATCATCTCCATAAACCGTTCGCAACATGCTGGGTACGGGTTTACGAATGACCAGATATCCTCCCGTGTCCGCCGCCACTTCCTGCCCGTCCCGATCCACCACCGCCAGATCCACACCAAAAAATGGAATCGCGCAACTCCCCGGTTTGCCCGGCGTGATTCCCGGCAAGGGTGTACACATAATTGAACCGGTTTCCGTCTGCCACCAGGTATCGACAATGGGGCATTTTTCGCCACCGATAACACGGTGATACCACATCCACGCCTCCGGGTTGATCGGCTCGCCGACCGTTCCCAAGAGCCGCAGGCTCGATAGATCATGCCGTTGCGGGAATTGATCACCCCATTTGACAAAGGCTCGTATGGCTGTAGGCGCGGTGTAAAACACGCTGACGCGGTATTTCTCAATGATACTCCAGAACCGGTCCATATCCGGTTGATTGGGCGCGCCTTCATACATGACAACACTGGCACCGCACGCCAGCGGGCCGTAAACCATATAGGTATGCCCCGTCACCCAGCCGATATCCGCTGTGCACCAATAGATATCTTCTTTTCGTAAATCAAATACATATTTACATGTCATATAGGCTCCCAGCAGGTAGCCGGCCGTGGTATGCACCACGCCCTTGGGCTTGCCGGTGGTGCCGCTGGTGTACAAAATAAAGAGCATCTGTTCGCTGTCCAGCGCGGCGGGCGGGCAATGCTCGGAGCTGCCGGAGACAAAATCGTCGTACCACACATCTCTTCCCGGCCGCATGGTAATATCCTGCCCCGTGCGTTTAACCACAATGCACCGTTGTACGCACGGTGCTTTGGCCAGCGCCGCATCGGCGTTCGCTTTTAATTCCACAATTTTTCCGCGCCGCCATCCGCCATCGGCTGTGATTAACGCCACCGCCTGCGCATCATTCATACGATCGGCCAGAGATTCCGCGGCAAAACCGCCGAAAATCACGGTATGTACCGCGCCAATCCGGGCGCAGGCCAGCATTGCCACGGCGGCTTGGGGAATCATGGGCATATAGATCGCCACGCGATCGCCCCGCTGTACGCCGTGCGATTTCAGCGCGTTGGCCAATCGGCTGACTTCTGTCAGTAATTCGCGATACGTTAATGTTTTCGCATCACCGGGTTCACCCTCCCAGAGAATAGCGGGTTTGTCGCCCCGGCCCGCATCAACATGCCGGTCCAGGCAATTTTGCGCAATATTGATTTTCCCACCGGTGTACCATTTGAAAAAAGGGGGCTTGCTGTCATCAAGAACGTGGCTGTAGGGTGTCAGCCATGTCAAATCACCGGCCATTTCCGCCCAGAACTCCTGAGGATGGTCAATGGACTTGCGGTACATGCGTTGATATTGTTCCTGGGAACTGATATGCGCTTTGGCGGTAAAGGACGCTGCCGGTGCAAACGTGCGATTTTCATGCATAAGAGATTCAATATTTGCGCCAACAGACATAAACGCTCCTCATGAATTCCGGCGATTTCCGCCTAAATGATGATACCTGGAAATATAATACCCAATGCCGAAATAAAAAGCACGGGCGGACAGCGGATCTTCGCGTGGGGGGCGTGGGAATTTTTCCGGGCAGGCGGCGAAATCGACAGTATAAATGCCGGCGCTGCGAAAATGCTTGGCCTTGGAAACTCGCATCGCAGAGGCCCGCCCGGATTTATTCCCCCGCCCCGCGTGGGCAAAACTGTGCGCACCAACCCTAGCGCTCCGCGCGCCCATAGGCCGACATATCATCACCGCCGTTTTTGCCTCTGAATACTCACCGATTTCGCAATAAGTTTTCTTTTTTATCATTGGACTCTGTGCGGCGGAAACAATCACCGTTGGGCCCCACTGCCATGACGGGGCACTCGCTTTCCCGCACGACGGTTTCCACGGTTGAACCGAGAAAAAATTTGCCCGCGGTGGTGCGGCCGTGGCTGCCGATAATAATTAAGTCCGCCTGCCACTGCCGCGCCACAGCCAGAATTTCTCCCCCGGGATTTCCGCAGCGCACGAAGTGCTCGGTCGTCGCCAGTTGGGTTTCTTTCACCACCGATCGACACAGCGATTCCCCCTCCCGCTTAAGCCGGTCTAGCGCGGGGGGCGTTAAATGTTCGCCGCCGGAAATCGACACCGGCGACACATCGACCACATGCACCACCGCAACTTCCGCGGCCAGATCGTGGGCCAAAGTTATGGCTGTTTCAACCGCCCGAACCGCCGAGGGGCTGAAATCAACCGCCACGAGAATTCGCCGGGCCTTGCAGGGCCGCTTCGCTGCCTGGGGTGTCGCAAGCTCTCGGGAAATATTTGTGATAATTTCATCGGCGCGCAAGGGCGCTACACCGTGATCCAGCAGCACTTTTCGTGCTTCGGTAAGGAACATTTCTATATCCAATGCCGGGGTATTTCCGGACATTTCACATCTCCAGTTGCGGCCGACCATACGGCGTTGCGCCCATGGTCCAGTATGGCTTGGCGAAAATACAAAAACTATCGGGGAACGCCGGTGTCCGGCCATCAGAATAAGTCGTAATTCGCCGTAGGAGTTTTACCTATATTTGACGTTAAGCCGCGGTAATCGCCGCGTGAAGTTTTCCATGAATAACGGCGAATAGATCCCACTGCCAGGGGGCCTGTCCGATGCCAGTGTGACGGCGTGTCGCGGGGTAATTGGTTTCTTAGAATTTACTGAGTCTTGCCGTTACCACCCCTGTCTCTGGAGGCGGGGGGTTGATCGGAAGTGGCCTTCTTCGGCGTGGCCGCATGGACGATTAACACCGAACACGCGCTAAGCACCGCCACCGAGCTTTGGTTACTGCCCAACAGATGCTGCCGCAATCGCCACAATGGGGACATACCCAAAATCATCAGGTCATAATCGCGGGAGCGTTCGCTGACGGCGGAAACGGGCGTGTCGGTTTCAATGACGGTCATGCGAATTTGATTGCCGCCATCGGTTCCGGGCAAAAATCGATCCACAAGTTCCTTGACTCCCAAGGGTTCGGCGTCATTCGGGCGTTTGGGTTTCACCACGTGCAGAATGGTGATTTCCACGTCGGCATTTTTGCTGATTCTTTGCGCGGCCAGCATGGCCCCGGCATCCTGCGCTTCCCCGAGATAGGGCACCAGAACCCGACGAATGGCGGTCAGGCGTTTGTTGATGAGAATGGCCACATTCCTGCCGCTGTGTTTCAGCACATAGTCCACCACGCCCCCCAGCACGGACGTGTTGACGATTCCCTGGTGCGCTCCCAGCACGGTCCAATCGACCTGTTGATGTTCAATGACCTTGCAAATATCCCGTGCAATGCGCAGGCTGGGGGGAGAAAGGGTAGTGAGTTCAAGATTCAAAACTTTGGCTTCAGCACTGGCTACGGTAATAGGATCAAGTTCGTCGGTTATCGCCGGATCACCGGCAATGGTTGATTCTGCCGGTTGTCGCAGTAATAGCGCCGTAACACGCCCGGTTTCGCCGCCCAATAGGGCGTGCGATACGCGTATTAAGCCTCTGACTGTACCCGTTTGGGACAGCGACGCCATGATATGAATCTTTGGGGTTTCATTTTTTGCGTTTTCGCTCACGGCCGGCCGCGTCATCATTCGGCGGCCCATAGGCAGGCTGGCCACGCGCAGTAAAATGGACGCTATCGTGGTAATAGCCAGAAATGCCAGCACCAGCACGGTTAATGTTCTTGAACTGATTGCGCCCATTTGCCACGCCAGGCTTAGCACCACGAGTTCCACCACGCCGTGGGTATTCATCAGCAGTCCGGTTAAACCCGCGGCGCTCCAGCTTGATCCAGTGACTTTGGCCGTTATGCTGCTGAATAAAAATTTCGTCAGCATCAGAACCGCGATCAGATACCCCCAGCTTTTCCAGACGGTTGCCGAATGGAGTTGTGCGATATCGGTGTGCATGCCGACGGTGGCAAAAAATATCGGAAGCAGAAGTAACAGCGTGATATCTTCGAGCTTGCTGGAAATATGCCGCACGAATTTTTCACCCGATGGAAATACCAGCCCCAGCATGAAGGCTCCGAATATGCCGTTGATGCCCAGTGCCGTTGTCGCCAGGCTGCTGACCAGCAGAAGAAAAAATGTCAGCGCCAGCACATCGCGGGTAATATGGCCGCGGAGTTCAAAGTGCGACTGAAAACGCCAGAGAAAGCGGCGCACAAAAAACATCATCACGACAATATAGGCCGCCGCGAGAACTGCGGTTTTTACGCCCAATCCCACAGAGGACAATATGTCGCCGCTGCCGGAAAGTTGTACTTTTGCCAGATCGTAAACAACCGCCAGCAGGCACCATCCGGACACATCCAGTACGGCCCCGGTGGTGATGACAAATGCTCCGACCTCGGTGTCTTTCAAATTGTGCTCATTGATGATCCGGGCTAAAACCGGAAACGCGGTCATGCCCATCGCCAGTGCTGCCATCAGAATAAAGGCCCCGGGGGATTTTACATGCCCCACCAGAGCCGGGTGTTTGAGCATCAGCCATGCAATAAGCAGTCCAGCAGAAAAAGGCCCCAGAAGGCTTACTAAACCGGTGGCAACAACACTGTTCCCTTTGCCTCGAACACGGGCCAAGTCCAGTTCCAAGCCCACGATAAACATAAAAAACATAACGCCCAGTTGGGCCAGCAGGTCCAAAAACTGCATCCCCTGGGCCGGAAACAGCCAATGAAAATAGGCTCCGTGGGCCAGCAGCCCCAGCGCGGACGGCCCAATAACCAGGCCGCCGATCATTTCTCCAATAACCTCCGGCTGCCCCACAAGCCGCAGGAGCGCCCCGCAAAAGCGTGTCGCCAGGAGGATCACGGCGATTTGCATAATCAGATGTTCAATGGTCATGCGGCTCCTAACTTCCCGGTTCTTCCCGAAGCGTACAGTACCATGCCCATGCCATGAGGGCTAACGCACAAGGGCGTGGCAATTAATCCGGGCAGGCATCCGCGGGGGGGGGGGGGGGGGGGGTTAAGTAGCCACAC
>JAKAEZ010000007.1:0-66892 GCA_021819825.1 Planctomycetota bacterium | reverse complement strand
CAACCAAGAGAGCGGGGAACAAAAGCAGGGCAGGGGGGGGCGCGGGGGGTGGGGGGGGGGGGGGGGGGGGGGGGGGGAGTTTCAGCGACACACCCTTCTCTTAGCGCCGGCATTTATGCCGCCGATTTCGCCGCTCGCCAGGAACTATTGCCACCCCCACGCACGAGGTCGATTATGTGCGCGTGTATCAGCGCGGCAACTAATGCGCTATAATACCGAATTCGGGCCGTGACGTGTCCGGGTAAGGAACGTATGAAGTCATGAAACAGATTCGTGTTGCCATCATAGGCGCAACCGGTTACACATCCTTGGAGACCATCCGCTGGTTGCTTAAGCACCCGATTGCCAAAATTACGTATCTTGCCAGCCGCCAGCAGGAACAGCCGATTCATGAACTGTTTCCGGAACTCCTGGGGCGCATTGATTTGCCCATAGCGCCATTTGACGCGCATGCCATTCAACAGGCTGCGGATGTGGCGTTTTTGTGCTTACCCCATGTCGCGGCCATGCAGCACGCACCGCCTCTGCTGGACGCCGGCCTGAAGGTCGTTGATTTATCAGCGGATTATCGGCTTAAAGATGCCGCGGTTTATGAAAAGTGGTATAAGCACGCCCACAGTGATGCCAAAAATCTCGCGGCGGCGGTTTATGGCCTGCCGGAGTTTTTTTCCTCGGAAATTAAATCAGCTTCCTTCGTGAGCAACCCGGGATGTTATCCCACCGCGGCTGTTTTGGGCATCGCGCCCTTGCTGCAGGCCGGCTTGGTAGAACCGACAGATATTATTATTAATGCCGCCTCCGGTATTTCCGGGGCGGGTCGCACGCCATCGCAATCGCATCATTTTCCCGAACGTAACGAAACCTTTGAATCCTACGGTATTGCGTCGCATCGTCATGCGCCGGAAATTCAGCAAACGCTTGAAACCATTTTCGGCCACTCCGTGCACATGCTGTTTGTGCCGCACCTGATTCCCATGGATCGGGGAATCTTGGAAACCATCTATCTCAAAGCCAAGCCCGGCGCGAAGCTCGAGGATGCCCTGGCCGCGTATGACCGCGCGTATCGCGGCAAGCCGTTCGTGCGGATGCGGTTGAATAATCTGCCGAGCACAAAATATGTGGCCAATACCAATTTCGCCGATATTTCCGTGAAATTATACAATGGGCGGTACGTGGTGCTGTGTGCCTTGGACAATATGGTCAAAGGGGCCGCAGGACAGGCCATTGAAAATATGAATCTGATGTTTGGAATCGATGAAACCGCCGGATTGCTTTAGTGGCCGGGTAGCCGCCGCTGTGCGCGTTGGCGCGTGGCGCTGGACCAGCGGTTGCTTGAACGGCCCGCTGCCGCAACTTGGTTGCAAAAAGCCGGATGGCACTTTTTAATTTTGTTCATTCGCCGGCAGCTTAAAGAACAGTGCTGCTATTGATGCGCTCTAACAGGAGTACGTTATGAAATTTGCGGCAGCATTCTACCGACCCGTGAGTTGGAGCCTTGCAATCCTGCTTGCAGCGGCGGCTGCGACGGGAATCTGCCGTGCCGGCGATACGCAATATCTGGCCCAGGACGCCTGGGCACCAGGAGAAAACGTGCAATCTCTGAATGAGGGATTCATTGAAAATAAATCCTGGGTACGTAATGATTCTTCGCCCGCGCAGATCAGCATGCTGGATTTTTCCGGCCGATTACGCCTTGCGGACACGGGACGCTACAGCCCCACGGTGGCCTATGATTCAACGTATATCGGTTTGGGCACCAGCACCGCATTGTTACCCCGCCAACTCAATGACGAGGCCGTATCCCTCGGGATTCCCATTGGACAATTCGGCCAATGGGGGCTGGGCGTGGCGATTGGTGCAGGATACGCGGGCAACAGCCCGTTTAATGACCCCAGCGCGATTTACGGCATGGCACGCATCACCGCCCAGCACGACTTGGGGAAAAATACCGAGCTGGACCTGGCTTTGGATTACAGCGGCAATCGGCAGTTCATGCCGGATGTTCCCTTGCCGTCGGTGGAAGTTCAACATCAACAGAAGGGCCTGGAGTATGCCTTTGGATTTCCCTACGAAGACATTGACTGGAATGCGCTGCCCCGGCTTTGGCTCAAAATTAATTACTTCCCCATTGACGCCGGCACCGCGGAGGCGGACTACACGATTCTGCATGGCGTGGCGGCGTACACAGAATTCGAGAGTGGTTCCTGGGCGTTTCATGTCAGTAGCTATCAATCAGATCAGCGTTTGTTTTTCACGCAGTGTCGGGTGCAGGCGGGAGTTAAACTCATTGCGCTGCATCGGCATGTAAATATTAATATTGGCGCTGGGTACGCTTTCAATCAGGCCTTCAGCCAGGGCTTTGACGCGCGGGACGAACAGGCGGTAGCGCAAATTGCCAATGCGGCGTATGTCATGCTCAGTGTCGACGCGAGTTTCTAATGTCTTAAACTCGCACCGGCTTCTGGTGGCCAGGCAACATTTACGCGATGCACAATTCCCAATAACGCCGGCAGAATCACCAGCGTCAGCGGCAGTTGCACGCATAGGCCGGTGATAATCGCAATGGCCAGAGGCTGTTGCATTTGTGAACCCTGTCCCAGTCCCAAGGCCAGCGGTAAAAGTGCCAGAATTGCGGCAATGGTTGTCATGGCAATGGGTCTCATGCGGTTTTTCCCGGCGTCAATCAGGCGTTTTCGCACGGGCGTATCGTCGCTCATATCGTTGTATTCCGAGTAATAAAATATTGCGACTTCCGTCACAATTCCCACCACCATGGTCATGCCCATCATGGAAGAAACGTTGAGTTCTGTGTGGGTAATCCACAGTCCGACAAATACACAGCATAGCGCCAAAAGGGGAATCGACAGCATCGCCAAAGCCACGCGGAAATGTTCATAAAGAAATAGCAGCACCAGAAAAACCAGCAAAACCGCGGCGATCATCACCACCAAGAGGCCCTTAAATGCGATTTGCTGCTGTTTGTACAACCCGCCCATCGCATAATACATCCCGTGCGGAAACATGCCCGGTTTATTAAGCACCTGCTGCACCGCCGCAACGGTCGAACCCATATCGCGGCCGTTGATGCGGGCGGTAACGGCAATCATGCGTTTGAGATTATCGCTGAATATCTCCTGCTGACCGGTGAGTGTTTCAATCGACGCCACCTCTTTGAGCGGAAATAAATGTCCATCGGGTGCGCGCAACAGCAGGTTGTCGATATCCTGTTCCGTGGCGCGGTCGGCCTGGGGCACCCACACGCGCACGCCGATCATCTGCGGGCCGCGTTGGATTCGCGTGGTCACCGTGCCGGAAAGATACTGATTTAACGCGGTGGTAATCGCGCCGGCGGTCATGCCCTGCAGGGCGGCTTTGATGCGATTCACGCGAATCTGCAGCGCATCGCCCGCGATCTGAATGCCGCTGCGCACTTCCACCACGCCGGGAATCGACGATATGGCGCGTTTCACTTTCAGGGCCTGTGCATCCAGCATCGGGCCGCTGTCCGAGAAAATTTTTATTTCAATGGGCTGTGGTACCGCGGTCAGATCCCCGATCAGGTCCTGCATCATCTGGGCGGTGTCAATTTTCAGCCCCGGCACGCGCCGGCGGATTCGTCGGCGAATCGCCGTCATAATCTGCTCAATGGGTGGTCTGGGAAATCCCTTGAGGCGGATAAAAAAATCACCGGTGTAGGATCGTGTGGTGCCGCCGCCGAGTTGTAATCCGGTTCGGCGTGAAAATGTATCGACATATTCATTAGCGAGAATTATTTTTTCCACTTCCAGCAACAGCCGATTGGTTTCTGTGGGGGAGGTGCCTGGATTTGCCACGTAATTAAGAATAAAGCCCCCCTCGTCCATGTGGGGCATAAAACCACTTCCGACATTCTTATAGGCGGCAAATCCAAGCACCAGAATGGGGATCAGCACCACCAGCACCAGCCCCGGCACGCGAAGAATCCGCACCATGATCCATCCATAGATGCGATGAAGATAGGCGGTGATTCTACCGCCTTCAGGCTGGTTGGCATCGCGTTGATCGAGAAAACCGGCGGCCAGCACCGGAACCGCCAGCCAAGCCATAAAAAACGAAATCAGCAGGCTCGCCGCCATGGTCAACGACAAGGCTTTAAAAAACGCACCCGTGACGCCGGAAAGGAAGGCCAGCGGCGCGAAAATAATCATCGTGGAAGTGGATGATCCGGCCAGCGGGCCGGTAAATTCCCGCGTGGCTTTAATCACCCGCCCACGCATGTCACCGGCGGCTCCACGGGTGCGCCGCACAATGTGTTCCACCATGACAATCGCGTCATCAATAATCAGCCCCACCGCCGCCGCCATACCGCCCAGCGTCATGATATTAAACGTCATGTGGAACAGATACAAAAGCAGAATGGTGGAACTGAGTACCGCCGGCACCACCAGCGCGGCAATCAGCGTAATTTTCCAGTTGCGCAAAAATAGCAGCAGCACCACCACCGCCAGAACGATTCCAATGAGTACCGCATCCCGCACCGATGCCGCCGAAGCCAGAATGAGCTGACTTTGATTGTACCACGTCGCGATGTGAATGCCCGCTGGAAGATTCTTCTTAAAACTGTCTATTTTTCTTTTAATGGCCGCGGCAATGCGCACCGTATTGCCGCCCGGCTGCTGGAAAACCTGTAGGAGCACGGCGGGGTGTCCATCGGCATCCACGCGCGTCCATTGAGGCTTTGTGGAAAGCTTAACGGTAGCCACATCACCCAGCCGAACCAGCCCGTTGGCACCCGTGCGGAGAACGACCTGTTGAATCTGCCGGATGCTGCGGTAGCTGGTGTTAGAAATAATCAGATACAGTTTGTCATGGTCTTCAAATTTGCCCACCGCACTAAGTACATTGGCCGCGCTAAGGGCTTGGGAAACATCCGCCAGCGTCATGTTAAAGGCCTGCAGGCGGGCCGGATCAACAATGACATGATATTCCGGAATCGCCCCGCCCTGCACCTGCACCCGCGCTACGCCGCGCACCGTGGAAACCACCGGTTCAATCTGATATTTAGCAATCGTGCGCAGGCGGCTGGGAGAAACCGTGGAGGATGTCAGGCTGTATCCCAATACCGGAAAGTTGGTGGTGTCCATGCGTTTGGCGCGAAAGCTCGTCTCGGCGGGCAGTCGAGGTAGAATGCCGTTAATTTGGGAGTCCACCTCGAGCAGCGCTTGCGCCATGTCGGAACCCCAGGCGAAGCCAATTTTCAGTTCACATGACCCTCGGCCGGTACGAGCTTGAACCGATTGCACTCCGGGGATGGACCGCACCGCTTGCTCCACCGGGTAAGTCACCGCTACCGCCATCCGTTGGGCCGGTTGTTCGCCGGAATCCACCGAGACTTCAATACGCGGAAAGCTTACCCGCGGAAATAGCGCCACCGGCAGCCCCAGAGCGGCCAAGGCTCCGCCCACTGCCAGCACCAGCATGATAAATAGCACTGACCGGGTGTGCTTATGAATCCATTGATTAAAATTCATGGCTTAAACGTCCCTGTAACCGCCATTCCGTTGGTTAATTCCGCATTACCCACAACCACCGCCGGCTCACCCGCCGTCACGCTGCTGTTAAGCAGTTGCACATACCGCGTGTTGGTTAATCCAATATGCACCAGATGCAATACCGCCCGGCCATTGCGCACGGTAAATAATTCCTGGGCATTTCCCACCGGTAACACTGCCGCCCGCGGAACCACCAGTCCCGTAGCTTTTGCGATAATTAATTTTCCTTCCACATACTGCCCCAGCAGCAGCCCCGAGTGTATCCGCGGCGTGACAAACACATCCACCAGCCGGGTCAGCGGATTGACGCGCTGCGTAATTAAGGAAATGCGGCCCAGAATTTGGTGCGTTGCCGGTTCGCCTACGGGTGTCAACGCTACGGCTTGCCCGCGCCGTACTTTTATGGAGTCCTCCGGTTCCAGGCCTAACTGGACTTCAATATTTCGAGAGGACACCAGTTGTAGAAGGGGGGCACCGGGCAAAACAATCTGTCCAGGTCCGGAAAGTATCTTCGATACCACACCGCCGGCGGGGGCTTTTATTAAACGCGGCCCACCGATCCCCAGCGTTTTGAGGTTTGTTAAATTCAACTGTGCCAGTTTCCGGGCCTGCCGGGCCGCCAGAAGGCTTTGCCGTGTAGCCAGATGCAAGGCAAATTTTTGTTTGACTTCGGCAAGTTGTTCTTCCGCGGAAAGTGCCGAACTCCGGGCCTGCGCCAGCAGCAGCAGCTCGGAATTCGTTGATTCCAGTTGCAGCAGCGGTTCGTTTTTTCTGACGTGCTGCCCCCCGGCCACCAGAATGCGGAGCACCTGCGCATTAAATGGAACCGCTACATTGCGAATGGAGCTGGCCCGCGCCACAACCGTGCCATAAGCCACCACCGAAGCGGAGATATTCAGCCTGCGCACGGGCACGGTTTTGACATAGGCAATCACCCGTGGACGCTGGTGGCTCGCCGGTGCGTGCGCCGTACTTGCCGCGAAGGTCCGGGGACCTGTTTGTCGCCAGACTACAACGCCGATTCCCAGTGCGGAAATAAGCACAAATGCCCAGGATAGTCTAATCATGGATCGAGTCATGGTTTGGTTGCTCCTTGTTGCGCAGGTGCCCGGTTGGATCGCATTTCCGGCACATACGTGCCGGCGGCCAGAGCCAGTGCAATACGATTGCGTTCAAGTTGGTTTTTAAGCTGAATGACATTGATCCGCTTTTGAATTAATTGGTCCACTTCCGTGTAATAGCTGACAATATCGACATTGCCGAACTTCAGCGCCTGCTGATACGTTTGCACAAGCTCCGCCAGACTTTTTACCGCCGCATCGCTGGCTGCAATTTGCGCCCCCAACGCATGAATATCGGAATAGGCCATGGCCACAGCGGATCGGGCGGCAAATTCGCGGGCAATATAGCTGTCATAAAGAAACTTGCGCGTCGCTTTCGCAATGGCAATATTCCCCTGATTGCGATCGAAGATGGGCAGGTCAATCGTGACGCCGAATCCCGTCGTGTGCACATTGGTCGTGTCGCTGGCCTGCTGAAACCCCAGACTTAAACGCGGAAATTGCCGCAGCACCGCCGCCCGCAGGGCTTCCTGCTGGCTTTTATATCCCAATTTTAACGCCACCAGGTCCAGCCTCAGTCGCGGCAAATCTTTTAAAATAGCGCGCTCCGGTGGTAAGGCAATGCGTGCGGGAAACCGAATGGTGCGACTTAAGCGGATGGGCGCATCAATCGGCAGGCCCATAACCATCCGCAGGCGAATAAGATTTTGGTCACGTTTTTGTGTTAAAGACTCCACCAGCGCTTGTGCCTGTTGGCTGGCGGCACGGGCAGCGCTTAAATCCAGAATAGTATTAAGACTTGCATTATAGGCTTTCTGAACCACGTGTTCATTGTTTTGCAGCTCGCGCTGTGCCAGGCGAGCCTGATGCAACTGCGCCTCTGTCGCCGCGAGATTATAGACCGCCAGCCGGGCCGCCTGAGCCGTTTGCCATTCTTGCCAAGCCACATCCAGATCCACTTGTCCGCGGTGGTATCGGGCCGAGGCCACGCGGGCATCGTGATCAATTAATCGTGTAACATCCCAGTTCACACCAAGACCGTAACCTGTAAATGTGCCGGTACGATACCCTCCAGTCACCAACGCCGTTGATTCCGACACTTGCGGGTTGGGCAAAATGCCGGCCTGTATGACCTGTGCGGCGGCCTCATGGCGCTGATCCCGTATCGCCCGCAGCGATGGATTAAGTATCACCGCGATGACCGCCGCCTCATTAGGCGTGATGCCGCCCGTCGGCCGCAGTGGCAGCGGCGGCAGCCCGATGCCGCGAATACGTTGGGCGGAAATGCGCAACTGCTTCCATACCGGAACTTTTAGTGCCTGATTGACCCGCGCCTCCGTCAGCGGAATGGAATGATAACTTTGACAACCCGCCAACAGCAGAAAACAAGAAAAAAGCCCGGCGCTAAGCATATAAATCTTGCGTTTTCGCGGGGCGGAAAACATCACGCGGAAAATATCTGGCAATAGTCCCTCGCCGATACAGGCGGTACAACTTTTCTGATTCAGCCAATGCGGCAGGGTCGGCCTACAGGCGTTCATGTCCCGGATTGTCATGCGATCCATCGCCTCCATGCTTTGGAAATAACAATACAATAGTAAACCACTGGCCGACGGCGGATTCAACGATCACCCTGCCGCCGATTTGCCGCATGACATTCTGCACAATGGATAATCCTAAGCCGCTGTGCCGGCCCTGATCCGTGCGGGAATCATCACCGCGCCAAAAGCGTTCAAATATCTGCTGCGACTGCTGCACTGAAATCGCGCTGCCCGTGTTAGCCACCGTTAATGTCACCGCGTCGGATTCACTTTTCAGCACCACGCGAATCGTGCCTCCATGATTAACATAACTGACCGCATTGTCCAGCACATTGCGGAGTACCAGCAGCACCAACTCCGGCGGGGCCTTAACAACGGCCGGAGAAATACCACTACTATCCAACGTCACAGCGCGGGAATTAATTCTCGCGGTACAGCCCTTCAATTGCTGATCGGTCATTTGATCCAGTCGGCAGTTCTCCGCCGCCTGCCCCCAAGCTCCCGCTTCCAGCCGGGCCAGAGTCAGCAGATTTTCCACCATCTCCTGCATCTGAATGCTGATATCCAGCGACTGCCGCAATGTTCGCTGGTATTCTTCACAGGTGCGTAAGCGCGTTAGCGCCAGTTCCGCGCCGGTGCGCAGGCCGGCCAGGGGCGTTCGCAGCTCATGGGCCATATCGGCGGTGAGCGCCTTTTCACGGAGTACCGCCGCTTCCACGCGCTCCAGCAACTTATTAAGACGATCCACAATGGGAATCAGTTCACGCGGAATATTTTCCGCGGTTATGCGATCTTTCAGGTGCGCGGCACCCACGCCCGCGATCTGCTGGGCAATCGTATTTACCGGGCGTAATCCACGGTTTAAAAGCCACGCAATGAGAGCCGCCGAACATAATGTCGCCAAAGAACAGTAAACCGCCAGCGACCAGGCGATACTGGAAAGCGCATTGTCCAGATCATCCGTGGGACGGGCCACGGCGAGAATATAATCTTGTCCAATATGTTCGGCCGCTGAGGTGTGGATCGAACGGTTTTTGTGAGTATCGCCCAGAGGGTCGTGGCGGTCATGGTGATGAGCATGATCATGATCATGATCATGCTCATCACCATCACTATTTCCCTCGCGAAAGCGGATCGCCAATTCTCTTCCATCATGGTCATCCGGCAAGTCAACGGCGGCAAACTTGGCGGCATTGCGAGCCGGCGTGAGAAATTTCAAATTGCGTTTGCCCAGCGTGGCCGGATGCAGCACTGATTTTCCCTGCAGGCTCCATATCTGAAAATAGCGGGGCGTCCCCTCCGCGCCGCCGCCGGCGACGGGCGTAAAATCGGGACTGACATGGAATCCGCGGTGCGGGTCCCAATCCAGCGTATCCACAAGCAGGGTGGCTCGAGCGACAAGCGAGGCGTTAAACTGCGATTGCAAAGAATGTTGCAGCGTCAGATACAAACTTACGCCGAGCACCGCAAGCATCAGTGCGATGGCCACTCCGCACCAGAGCGTCAACTGTAGTCGGATGGACCCCATCAAACGCCTGCCCCAAGCATATAGCCCTGTCCGCGCCGCGTGTGAATCAGTCGATCCGGCGAATCCGCGTCAATTTTCTTGCGCAGCAAGCTTACAAATACGTCCACGACATTACTTTCCGGCGGCGAATCGTCGCAATGCACATGTTCCCAAATTTCAGCCCGTGAGACAATTTCCCCCTGCCGCATGGCCAGATACTCCAGTATGGCATATTCCCGGGCGCTTAATTCAATTTCCACCCCGGCCCGGAAAGCCCGCCGGGCGTTGAGGTCTATGGCCAAGGTTCCGATGGTCAGTTTCGATGATGCCACTTTATACCGCCGCCGCGTTAAGGCTCGGACTCTGGCCAGCATTTCCTCCAGGGCAAAGGGCTTGGTGAGATAATCATCGGCTCCCGCATCCAATCCTTTGACCCGGTCATCCACAGTGTCGCGTGCTGTCAGAACCAGTACCGCAGGTCGGGCTTTCATGCGTTCCATGGCCTTGAGTATCTGAAAGCCATCGATCCCCGGCATCATTAAATCCAGTATGACCACATCAATATGTCCGCTCTGCAGGTGCCATAAGGCCAACCGCCCGTCACCGGCTTCATTGACCACGTAGGTCTGTTCGCGCAGAGCTTGCGCGATGGATTCCCTTAGCGTCTTAAAATCTTCAACCACCAGTACCCGCATGAACGCACCTGCCAACACCCATCCTTGGAAGCAGGCAAACGGCAACTGCGACCAAGCACATAATTATAAAGGAAGTTTATGAAAGGAAGATGAAAAGCCCATGATCACGATCCGGTCGGGCGTGGACCAAAGAATATCACTTTAATCGGATCTTCATGTTCAGTTGCCAGAAGCCTGTCCCAGCAATCGCTGTTGTAACCCGACAATTACTCGGCCAGGCCCCTGGAGAGGAAATCTGAAGTGTGCGATGTACCTACCCAGTTTGTACCGGGGTCAAATCTAAGCGCGATCGAGCCTGCATAAGCTGATCTGCGGCATTAATGTCGTAAATGACTGAAAAAAGCAGGGCCAGCCCATAGCGCCACGGGCCAGCCCTGCTTAGGGAGGAGGATGCTTTTATGTCCGGCGGTCAGTGGTTGTCGCCATGATCGCCATGATGGTGATCCCCATGATCACCATCACCGTGGCCATGATCTCCGTGATCTCCATGATCTTTATCCGCATGGCCATGATCCCCATGGTCACCGTGATCCGCATGATCGCCATGTTCATGGTCGCCGTGATCTTCTTTCTTGAGTTTGATTTTCAGCAACGTGCCGTCGGGCAGCACTTTGAGCTTATACGCGTGTTCGCCGATCTTCACGGTCGCTTTGTAATAAGCACTTCCAGCATCAGTGTAATCTTCCTCGATATCGGAGGCCTTGCCGCTGCCCATTTCCTGCTTGACTGTTGCCGCAACGGCAGCGGGGAGTTCAGCCATCGTAAGATCCATATCGCTTAGGTGCTTTTTCAGCAGCGTGCCATCCATGGATATTTTAATTTCATAGGGCATTTTGCTGATAACCACATCGGCTTCGTATGTGACTCGGTGGTCGCCGACGGCCATATCAATTTCCCCAACTTGCCCGCCCGCAGCTTCCTGCGTAAGCGTCTTAGCCACAGCAGTCGGCAATTGCGCCATGGTCACCTTGGATTCCCCATGGTCCGGCGCATCGGCCCGCACGGGCAGCGTGCCTCTGGCTGCTAAAGCCAATCCAACAACCCCGATAATAAGACATGCTTTACGATTCATAACCGCACCCCTGAATAAATCACGGATCGAACAATTCAATCCGCATCGACTTAACTTAACATCCCTCCATGAAAGGAACGTGAAAGGCTGATTGCACCGATATTTTGCCGTGCGATGCTTTATCGTGTCACATGCAAATAGGCCTTAAGGCCTCGCACTAGGCCGGCAGCGAGCTTTTGCCGGCCTGATTGTGACGTGAGATAGCGTAAATCATGCGGATCAGACATGAACCCCAGCTCCACCAGCACCGCTGGACAATTGGTTTTATCCAGAACCTCCAGTCTGCGGGTGTCCATACGGACGTCATGGCAGTTAAAACCCTCATGGATCAGCCCTGCCGCGATGAGGTGGGCAGCCACCTGGGAATCATGTGAAGCGCCTTGCGCGTAAAGCACGGTAAAACCCTCCATGCCGCGCTGCTGGAAATAGTCACAATGAATACTTAGCAGCAGGCGATCGCCCGGGCGATTGGCGATCTGCACGCGATCACTGAGACTCACATATTTATCCCGGTCGCGTGTTAAGACAAACTTGATATGGTCATGCCGAAGCAGGGGAACCATATCCTTTGCCACCGCCAGAACAATCGTCTTTTCATCCACACCCGTGCTGCTGCGTGTTCCCGGATCAATTCCGCCATGCCCTGGATCAATAACCACAAAACCAATTGCTTGGTCTTTGCCGACTGCCTGATGCAGCCACAAGGGAAATGCCATCAGGCATACGACGGTCAGAACCGTCAGAGCCTTCCACCGATTATCCCGATATGTGGAATTAGTTTGGTCACAGGGTGTCATGGTTGCTCCTTTCGTTGCCAGAAACACCGCTGGCATCACGCTTCCAACCAATCTGCCACCGCCGGAAATCCGGGTCGGAAATCGCCAAATGAAAGCATGCTGCCGAGTCGAAGTTAGCACAACAACATGAAAGGAACGTGAAAATGGCCTGCACTTGCCGTGTGCCAACTGGGGTGGTGCTTATTATCGATTTTACGCGCTAACTCCACTGCGGGAATGCCGAATTATGGCGAGTGAGGGATTTAGAACATTGGCGGGACGCCGCAGGAAATTTTCTGAATTTTTTCTCAAGGCCTATAACTGGTATGCCGATAACGTGAGAGTTGCGGCGTTATTGTTGTTTTTAGCGTCACTGGTATAGGTTATTGCGCGCGGTGGTTGCAGATTTTCATTTTTCATCATTCTTTTGTAAAATACGGTTGAACCTGTCCACAGGTAAAGCCGTATGAGACGTAGGGACCATCGTGAACCCGGAGCAAGACGCAGTAAATACGAATACGCAGTTTTTCAAACAGGAAATGGAACTTCCTGTAGTTAAGACGGAGTGCTGACCATGGATCTTAATAACATACCCGAAGTATTGTTCCCTGAATTTCCCACAAAGATGTCGCGGCGGCGATTGCTGGCCGGGGTCGTCGGCACGGCCGCCGCCGCCACGTTAGCTGGGTGTGCTGCAGCTCCGCCAAAATCCAATAGCAGTATCAGTTACCTGCCCAGCGGCGTCCTGCCGCCGGATGCGAACATGGCCCCTGGCCGGATGGATACAGGATACGCTCCGCCCGCGAATTTTAAGCCGCGGGTGGTGTATCATCCGCCGGTGCCGGCCCATAAAATTGTTCCCGTGGGTGCCTTTGGCATTATCCCGCGCAGCGCCTGGACTACCGCCGGACCCAATATGCGAACCATTCAGCCGATGGCCGGTGTGCATCTGATTACATTTCATCACACCGGTGATCCGCACCCGATTTATTTTGATTCATTAGAACAGACCGCCCAGTATTGGGAGCTTATTCGTGAGTATGAACGTCGTGTCGGATTTGAGGACATAGCCTACCATTTTGGCATTGACCGGATGGGCCGGGTGTGGCAGTTGCGTGATTTACAGTATCGTGGAGAACATGTCCGCGACGGCTTTGCGCCGCCACACTGGCTTATGGAATATGTACAATATCGCAATTCCCCCACGCAACCGGTGCACGGGCGATATATCTGGAACGCGCATAACATCGGCGTAGCATCCATCGGTAATTTCATGTTGCAGGAGCCCACGGTGCAGCAACGTCAGACCATTCTGCGTTTTGGTGCCCTGTTGCGCCGGCTTTACAGCATTCCCATTTATCATTGCTACACCCACCGCGAACTGGTCGCCACGGAATGTCCCGGCCACAATTTGCAGCCCTATATGGTTTACATCCGGAAAAATAATATTCTGTAATCCATTTTCCGCAGAAGCACGGCAAGCCAAGCCGCGGCTGTTATCCATGCGAGTTATACGTGACCTTTTGTAGAGTTCCGACGTGACTTCGTATACACTTCCTACCCATGCAGGAAACGCAATTTCAATGTGTTACGATCATCGGTGTGGGTTTGCTGGGCGCTTCCCTAGGTCTGGCAATTAAACACCATGGCCTGGCGGCGCGCGTCAATGGCGTGGGCCGCACCGGATCGCCATCCAATCAAAAGGCCCTGGAAATCGGGGCCATCGATCAGATTTTTACCGATCCAGCCGCCGCGGTGCCTGAAAGCGATCTGGTTATTCTGGCTTCCAATGTGGGGCAGTTTCCGGCTCTGATGGCGGCCATCGCCCCGGCGTTAAAACCCGGCACCCTGGTAACCGATGTCGGTTCAACCAAGCAGCAGGTGATGAAGTGGGCCGGCAAATTACTTCCCGCTACGGTTGATTTTATTGGTTCTCATCCTATGGCAGGCTCGGAAAAGCGCGGGCCGGAAAATGCCCGGGTGGATTTATATCGCGATGCCCTGTGCCTGATCTGCCCGCCGAAGCTGCGCGGTCGCGGCGCGTTTACCGGCAGCCGTGTGTCAGCCGCCACGAAAAAAATTGAACAATTCTGGCAGGCCATGGCGATGCGGACGCACCTCTTGGATGCCCAGCAGCATGATCAATGGGTGGCCCTGATCAGTCACATTCCCCACGCCGCGGCATGTATGACCGCACTAGTGGCCGGGCGCAATGAGGAAGCGGGTAGGGCGATTGCCGGCGGGTTTGTGGATACCACGCGCGTGGCCTCCGGCGATCCGGCGATGTGGACCGATATATTTTTAACCAATCGTGTGCAAGTCAATAGAAATTTGAATGTGGCTATACAATCGCTGCGGAAACTCCAGTTGGCCATTCGTCGCGAAGATCAGCAAGCGGTTCTGGAATTTCTGCAACTGGCCAAGCAACGGCATGAATCTCTGCTTTCCCGACGCGATGCGCGGTGAATTACATTGCCTTGGCCAGGAGATCCTCGGGGCTTTTGCAGCAATTAGTTTCATCGGTAAACAATCCGGGCACAAAATGATACTCCGGATTGGCCTTAGGATGAAACGCCAGCAAATGCAGGCGTCCTAAGCCGGTATTATAAAGGCAATGCGGCTTGCCCGGCGGCACAACAACGGTGGTTCCGGCCGCGACGCTGCGCGGATCCTGGCCAATAAAAACAATGCCCTCGCCTTCTAAAAACACGAGAATTTCTTCACAGTCATGGTAATGCGGTGGAACATGGCCGCGGGGATCATACGTCTCTTCGAGCACCAGAGAACTGCGCGTGCCGCTTTCCGGACATGCAAGAACTTCAATCACGCCGTTTCGCACGACTTCGCGAACCAATTCCATTTGTGAAACTGTATCCATTGTACATCTCCTGATGGATCAACTGCCGGCAAATTTTCGATCCGTACGGGTTCGGAAAACGTCTTACCTATGTCCCTACCCGTCTGGGATTACCGGTCCGCTCATTCATTGAGCCTCAATAATTTTCGGTTCATTGGGGACCTGAAGTTGAGGAAAATACCAATGGCATTGCGCTTTATATGCCGCTGTTTTTACAGGGCCTTTTTATAGGATGCCCCTTGTTTTCCAGACCCCAAATCGCACGCACAGCAGCAATAAAGCAAGTGTGGAGGATGGTGGGCGTGGGCGGCAGTTTAAATTGTGCGCACAATTAATCTGTTTCCGAAAAAAAATTTAGAAAGTTTATTCTTTGTGCGCTTCCCGTGGGCGCGGTGCGTGGTTATTATTGACCGCATTATAGCGCGATGGCACGCGTGTAATGACCGTCTGCACACAAAAACTTACGGAGGACACGATGTCTAATTCACAAGCATCCCCGCCGGACTTAACGCAATCCAGAGGCTTTCACTGGCGCGGTTACCGCTGGGCGATCTGCCTGGGGTTATTTCTAATTACCACGATCAACTACATGGATCGGTTCATGATTTCGCTTATGGAGCCGAACCTGATTCATAATTTACACTTCACGCAGGTGGATTACGGCAACATCATGGCGGTATTCAGCGCAACGTATGCCATCGGTTACGCCCTGTGCGGCTGGTTCATGGACGCTGCCGGAGTTTGGCTGGGCTTCGCTCTAACCGTGGTGATCTTCAGCGGCGCGGAAATGGGCATGGCGTTTGCGACAACTGTCGCGGGTTACATGGTGATACAGGGAATCATGGGTGTAGCGCAGGGCGCTAATTTCCCCGGCGCAATTAAAGCCGTGGGCCAATGGTTTCCCAAAAAAGAGCGGGCGCTGACCACGGGCATTTTTAATGCCGGCACAAGTCTGGGCGTGGTGGCGGCTCCTATTATCGTGGGCTTGACCGCCAAAACATTTGGATGGCGCGCGGGTTTTATCACCGCGGGGCTGGTGGGATTGGTGTGGGTTATCTGGTGGCTTTTGCGGTACAAAGAACCGAATAAGAATCCGAAATTATCCCCGGAAGAACTGGCATATATCCGCAGCGATCCTCCGGAACGGCAGCACCGCATTCGCTGGAGTACGCTGCTGGGATATAAACAGTCTTGGGCTTTTATCATCGCCACCATGTTAACCAGCCCGGTGTGGTGGTTCTGGCTGTTCTGGATTCCTGATTTTTTTAATACCAAACATCATCTGAATATTAAGAACATGATTTTGCCCATGATTCTCATCTATGGCATGGCGGATTTGGGCAGCATCGGCGGCGGCTGGTTGTCCAGTTGGTTTTTGGCACAGGGGTGGTCGCTGAACAAAGCTCGCAAAACCGCCATGCTCATTTGCGCCTTGCTGGTGGTGCCCGTATTTGCCGCGGCATCGGTGGGTAACTATCTCGTGGCGTCTGTGCTGATTGGGCTGGCCTGCGCGGGCCACCAGGGCTTTTCCGCCAACTTGTTTACCATGGCCTCGGACACCATGCCGGGGAAAGTGGTTGGATCACTGGTCGGCCTGGGTGGCTTTGTGGCCTCAGGCATCAGTATGTTTGTCTCCGCCGGTGTAGGCTGGTTCCTGCACTCCACCCATGACAACTACATCATGTTGTTTGCTATCGCCAGTTCAGCATATCTTGTGGCATTATTGCTGATCCATTTAATTAATCCGCGTTGGCAATCCGCCCATGAAGTCGCGGATAACATCAGCGCAGCGGCCTAAGGTGGCAGGCGATATTTCCCGACAATATTTGCCTAGAACCATTTGCACGCAACGCCGTAATGGTTTACAACACTGGCGTTATAGTTGGTTGTGTGTAAACCAAAACGGAGTTGAAAAATGAAACGTGCAAAAATCAGTATCATCGGAGCAGGGAATGTGGGAGCCACCGCGGCGCATTGGGCGGCTGCGAAAGAACTGGGCGACGTGGTGCTTGTGGACGTACCACAAATTGACGGCGTGCCGCAGGGCAAGTCGCTGGATTTGTCCCAGGCCGCCCCCATTGAAGGCTATGATGTCCGCCTGACCGGTGCCACGAGCTACGAAGCCACCGCCAACAGCGATGTGGTAATCATCACCGCCGGTCTGGCCCGCAAGCCCGGTATGAGCCGCGATGACCTGCTGATTAAAAATACGGAAATTGTAAAATCCGTCACGCAACAGGTCGTAAAATATTCGCCCAAAAGCATCCTGCTGGTGGTATCTAATCCGCTGGATGCCATGGTGTATGTGGCATATAAAGCCAGTGGTTTTGAACCCCAGCGAGTCATTGGCATGGCCGGCGTGCTGGACACCGCCCGTTATCGTTGCTTTATCGCGGCCGAACTGGATGTAAGTGTGGAAGATATTCAGGCGCTGCTGCTAGGCGGCCACGGAGATGACATGGTGCCGCTGCCGCGCTATACCAGCGTGGCGGGCATCCCCTTGCCCGAACTGCTTTCTGCGGAAAAGATTCAAGCCATCGTAAAGCGTACCCGCTCCGGCGGCGCGGAAATTGTCAATTTTCTGAAAACCGGCTCCGCCTATTACGCACCATCCGCGGCCGTGGTGCAGATGGCTGAGTCCATCATTAAAGATAAAAAGCGCGTGCTGCCATGTGCGGCCTATTGTGATAAACAGTACGGCGTGGGCGGTTATTTTGTGGGCGTCCCGGTTAAGCTGGGCAGCCAGGGTGTTGAACAGATTATCGAAGTGCCGTTGACCACCGATGAGAAAAAACTTATGGATGCCTCTGTGGATCATGTGCGGCAACTCGTGGCGACAATTCAGATATGATCGCCTTGGCGGCCTGATGGAATCATACCATGATGCAACTGCAGAACCCGGTATTGCGGGGTTTTAACCCGGATCCCAGTTTTTTGCGGGTGGGCGACGACTATTATCTCGCCACCAGCACCTTTGAATGGTTCCCGGGTGTGGCGCTTTATCATTCCCGTGATCTGGTGAACTGGCGGATGCTGGGCCACGGTTTAACACGCAAAAGTCAGTTGGATATGACCGGCATACCGGATTCCGGTGGGATCTGGGCACCGGCGCTAAGCATGCACGACGGCGTCTACTATCTTGTATACACCATTGTGCGGAACCGGGTGGGGGCATTTAGAGATGTCCATAATTACCTGGTCACGGCACCGGAAATTACCGGCCCATGGTCTGAACCGATTTTTCTTAATTCCAGCGGTTTTGACCCTTCGCTGTTTCATGATGACGATGGCCGCAAGTGGGTGGTCAATGTGCAATGGAACCACCGGCCGGATCGTTCGCGATTTGCTGGAATCGTTCTACAGGAATATTCCCCAACAGAACGACGACTCATCGGCCCGATGTTTAATATCTTCCGCAAGGTGCCTCTGATAGAGGGACCCAATATCTATAAAGCCAACGACTTCTATTACCTCATGCTTGCCGAGGGTGGCACCGATTGGAACCATGGCATTTCCATGGCACGATCGCGATCCATCTGCGGCCCCTATGACATTGACCCGCAACCCCTGGTGCTGACAAGCCGAAAAAGTCCCGGAGTCGCGCTGCAAAAAGCCGGGCATGGTGAACTGATACAAACGCAATCAGGACGCTGGTATTTGGCGCATTTGTGCAGCCGCCCCTTGTACCCGTATCGGCGCTGCCCGTTGGGCCGTGAAACCGCCATTCAAGAAGTAATCTGGTCAACCGACCATTGGCTACGCTTAAAATCGGGTGGAACTGATCCGCAGAATCAGTGCGATGTGCCGGAGGAAATAAATCCCCATCCCTGGCCCACGGAACCGGACTGCGACGATTTTAATTCCCCGCAGCTAAGTCCGCATTGGCAATCTTTGCGCCAGCCGACGGCGCCGGATTGGATCAGCACCACCGAGCGCCCCGGATTTCTTCGTTTGCGTGGCCGTGAATCCCCGCATAGCCTGTTTCAACAAAGTCTGCTGGCACAGCGGGTGCAAAGTTTTAACGTGACCGTGCAATGCGTGCTGGAATTTGAACCGGAGCATTATTCCCAATGTGCGGGGCTGATCATTTATTACGATTCCCGCCATCACTATTATTTGCGGGTAACGCATGATGAAAAGCTCGGAAAAGTTGTCGGCATCGTGCAGACGGATGCCGGCGTATATCTTGAACATTCGCAATGCCAGATCGCGATTTCCGATTGGTCGAGAGTATTTCTAAAGGCGATCATACGTGATGAGACCCTTGAATTCCACGCCTCTGATGACGGCCGGATATGGCACGCTTTTCCAGTAATCTGCGACTTTACCAAACTTTCCGCGGATTATGCGGGCGGCTTCACCGGAGCCTTCGCCGGCCTGTGCGTACAAGACCTGCGTGGCACGCGTATCAAGGCCGATTTCGATTCTTTTCAAATGCAGAACCACTGAACGGATGCCAAGAGGCTCAGAGGCAAGAAAAAAGGCGACGCCTCCGCTTGTTCGTTGCAAATTAACGTGTTCCAAATTCCAGGTTCCGGCGACAGTATGGCATCTCGGTGGTGGGCGGGCTGGTTGTCGCGGAGGCAGGCTCAATGCGGGGCAAAAAGGAAAAGTTGGCTAAGCGCCAGGTTCTGTTCCAGGCGACTGGCGATGGTGAAGCATGCCGGGTTTCCATGATGGCAAGCCCACTGAATCGCCGGATATCCAAGTGGGTTCGAGTTTAGTTCGATAGTTGACCATAAGCGGAAATTGTACGCCAAATCTATTTTCCGGCCAGCGGCGGAGCTATACCATTCGGGGCTTGGGCGTGGCAATTTTTCCGGGCGACCTCATCCGTGATGTTAGCCGGCACATTTAATGTGCCGCCGCGTCGCGGAAAGGGCACCCGCCGCAGCCGACAGTTCCGGATATCACCGACGCGATCCCGCCCATTAAACAACGATATTGACCCCGCCCGGAAAAATTGCCACACCCCGGGGCTTGGCGAGCATCGAGATCATGTGGCTTCACTTGGGTCATTCGATAGAGAGGCTCAGCGCCGCCCGGGGGTAATTTCCTGCGAGACGAGTTCCCCTCCCTGTGTTGGGTCCGTGAATACCGCGTCTTATGAGCGTGTACGCCGTTTCTCGAAGGGATTGGACGGTGGCTTACGCGGAGGCGGGGACGGTTTTGGCGGCTTGTTCGTCGGCGTGGTAGCTGGAGCGTACCAGCGGGCCGGATTCGACGACGGAAAATCCGAGGTTAAGCCCCACTGATTTCCAGTGGGCAAACTGTTCTGGCGTTACCCAGCGATCAATGGGCAAGTGTTCGCGCGTGGGTTGCAGATATTGCCCCAGTGTGAGGATGTCCACATTGACTGCGCGAATGTCTTTCAGTGTTTGCTCGAGTTCAGTATCGGTTTCGCCGATGCCTAGCATTAACCCTGTTTTGGTGGTAAAGCCCCGTTCTTTCGCCCGACGCAGCAGTTCCAGGGATCGGGCATATTTGGCTTGCGGGCGGACACGGAAATATTGGCTGGGGACTGTCTCTATGTTATGGTTCAGAATGTCGGGACGGGCGTCCAGCACGCGGTTCAGATCATCCCAGTGCCCGCAAAAATCCGGAATTAACACTTCAATGGTGGTACTCGGCGACGCTTCCCGCACGCCCAGGATGCTTTGTGCCCAGATGGTTGAGCCGCCGTCTTTGAGTTCATCGCGATTCACCGAGGTAATAACAATGTGCCGCAGTTTCATAATCGCTGCCGACTGGGCCACGCGGCGCGGTTCATCAAGGTCCAAAATGGGGGGGCGGCCGGTTTTAATATGACAAAATCCGCAACTCCGCGTGCAGACATCCCCTAAAATCATAATCGTCGCGGTACCCCGACCCCAGCACTCTCCCATGTTCGGGCACTTGGCGGATTCGCAAACGGTGTGCAGGCGATGCTCGTCGATAATTCCCCGCACGTGCGTGTAACCGGGGCCTGCGGGAAGTTTCACTTTCAACCAGGATGGCTTGCGGCCCGGCTGCATGTAATCGGGGCGGTTTTCCGCAACGGCTAACGGTAATGAAATGGGAGCAGTCACAAACCTATCCTGTTCAAACCCATCCGGCAGCGGCTACTGGCTGAACGGATATAAGCTATGAATTATATCACAAGCCAACGGCCTTGATAAATGCGCGCATTCTGGCATGATCTTTTATGCCGGGTTGCCCTGCCACTTCCACGCCGCTGGAAACATCTACTGCCGCGGGATGCACCGTGTTTATGGCGTGTGCGACATTTTCGGCGGTCAGGCCGCCGGCGAGGATAATGGGCGGCAAGGTACGCAGTTCGTCAGCCTTTTGTGCTTCAGAGATCCAAGATAGATCAATCTGCTCACCGGTGCCGCCATGGCCGCGCGGGGAATAAGCATCCAGCAGTATGGCACCGGCCGGGAACGGCATTTGCGGTAAAGCTGCCGTAAGTGACCGCAAATCAGCGCGTTGGGCGATACGAAATACCGGCCAATAATGCACATCAGCCCCCGGCAAACATCGCACGTTGGCCAAATCCCCATAAAGCTGAAAAGTCCGCACGCCATACTCTTGGGCCAACTGATTCGCTGCCGCAAAATCGTCCGCCGTGCTCAAGTCAACCAGCGCCACCGCCGCACCAGCATCACCGACACCCGCGAGAATTTCCGCCGCCTGTAAAACTGTAATTTTCCGCGGCCCGGCAAACAGATTCAATCCAATAAAATCCGCCCCCGCCTCCAACGCCGCCAAAGCATCCTCACGCCGTGTAATACCACAAATCTTAATTTTTATCCGCGCCATAACCCATATTCTATCCCAAAGGTCCCGCATACCGTAACCGGACGAGGTGACGGGCGCATTTCCGCAATCGGCTAAGCCGGTAATTTGATTGGCGGGGCTGCGCTCAATGAACAACGAGTAATGAGATCCCCGCGCGGGACCGTAGCCTTAATGAGGTGCGGTGCGGCGCACCACTTAAAATGTGTGGAGCGCCGCGGCGGCGCGAGTCGTTTTCACTTAGCACGGATCAAATTGGGATACAGGTGACAGGTTATAGGGGCATTTGTCACAGGCGCGAATCGGGTGGCTTATTCAACGCATGACAGAATACAGTTTTTTCAGTGTTCCTGGCCGCGGGCTGAACTTGCCGGATTCAATTCGGGCAACGGTGGATTGCGGAACCTTGGCGGCCAGCGCCAGATCCCGCTGGGAAAGTTTGGCCTTCCGGCGGTCGCGGATGAGATCGCGCGCGATTATCGCCCGCATGGTGGCAATGGCATCATAGTTGCCGTTTGCCTGCGGCTTAGGTTTGGGGGGCAATCGTGCGTCACTGGCCGATGCGCGGCGAATCAGGGCGCGGTACTCCGATGCCGGAACCAGAACAAAGTTCTTGCCGTTGACGGTCAGAGTCCCGGTGTTACTCCGCTTCTTATTTTCCACTTCTGCCAGCATAGTATTAATCCTCGTAGACATCCTTACGGTGGCCGATAGCTTCAATCACGACACGGTCGCCGTGTGGCCGGAAGACAATCCGGTAGACGCCGGTGCGAACACGAAACGCACCAGCCACTTCGCCCCGCAGGGGCTTGGCTCCGCTTACTTCCGGCCAGTTTGCCAACCTCAGCGTCACCGCCAAAACGCGATCCCGAATGCCCTTGGGCAACTCGCCAAAGTCGGCCATCGCGGCCGCAGTCATCTCCACTTTTGCCGTGGAGGCATGATAGCATTTTGTGCTATCGCAATCAACCGCATGGCGGTCGCCATTCACGAACCGGTGGATGGAACTTGGTTCCTGCTTGGGCGGGGATTGCCTGCAAACTTTCGAGGTGGTGTTACGCATAGGGATTCTCCAAAAACGCCCCAACACATTGCAGGGGCCACCGAGGAAGTATCACAGACGTTGACAGGCAGAAATTCCGGGCGCATTTCTGGCATCCAGCGGCGACCGTGCAGATGTACACCAAGGCAGGGAAAATCAACGGTTCCGCAATGTCCGGAAAAATCCCGCCAGAAAACGATTGCATCTTGACGTGTATTCTGGCAATTCTATTTTTGGGTCTTCCGCCGCGATTCCAGCCGCTTGATAACCCTGCGGAATTCGGGGGAGATTATGACCGAGCTAACGTAGCACTGGTGACCACGCAGATATCATACGCGAGATGAATTATCGCATGCGCTGATCACCGCTATCGGCACCCCGCGGCTCGCGTAACACAGACCAAAGCGGTACAATTCCCGCTGTTGATCAACGCTGCTCGAAGGACGCCCGGCCTGGTGGGTTCTGGTAGTTCCCTGGGCGGGCGCGAACGGCAACCGAACCAAAGAAAGGCTCTGGATGATCGGACAGATCGTCTCAAAAAAACGGGTCGCGGACCATGGCGAAGTTTTTACCAGCCAGCGCGAGGTCAACGCCATGCTGGATATGGTGAAGCATGAAACCGAGCGAATCGACTCGCGCTTCCTCGAACCGGCCTGCGGCACGGGTAACTTCCTTGCCGAGATACTTACCCGCAAACTTGGCGTCGTGGAAAGCCGCTATCGGCAAAGCCCCATTGAATTGGAACGCTACACCCTGCTGGCGGTCACATCCATCTACGGTATTGATCTGCTGTTGGACAACGTGACCGAATGTCGTCGGCGGTTGCTGGAAATAGTGAAAACAAAATTTCCGGGGCAGCTCAGTGAAGCGTTGGCGGCGTCGATCCAATTCGTTCTCCAGCGGAATATTATCCACGGCGATGCGCTCTCACTGAAAACCGTCGGGGACCAGCCGCACCCCCCGCACCCCATTATCTTTTCCGAATGGTCATTGGTAAATGGCAGCATGGTGAAGCGCCGCGATTTTGAATTTCATGAGTTATTGTCATTTGCCGGGATAAAAGGAAAACCGCTGTTCTCTGATTTGGGCGAAGAAGCCTATTTCCCGGAACCGATTCGTGATTATCCCCTGACCCATTATTTGAGGTTGGCCGATGGACAAGAATAACTACAATCCGGACGTACTGACTTGCCTGGCAAACCTCAGCAGCGATGAGGTTTTTACGCCCCCGCAGGTGGCCAACGATATTCTCAATCTGCTGCCTGAAGAACTTTGGAGCGATCCCCAAGCCACGTTTCTTGATCCGGTCTGTAAGACCGGCGTATTCCTGCGGGAAATCGCCAAACGCCTCAACGCCGGGCTGGAAAAACGGATACCCGACAGGCAGCAACGGATAAACCATATTTTTACCAAACAACTTTTTGGTCTGGCCATTACCGAATTAACCGCCCTTTTATCCCGCCGTTCCGTCTATTGCTCCAAGGCCGCCAATGGGAAATATTCGGTATGCAGCGGCTTTAACAACGAAGCCGGCAATGTGCTTTTTGAGCGCGTTGCGCACACATGGGAAAACGCCCATTGTGTATTCTGCGGTGCCAGTCAGGAAAATTACGAGCGTGGCGAAGAGCTGGAAAGCCACGCCTACCGCTTCATCCACACGGAAAAGCCAGAGGAGATATTCAAGATGAAATTCGATGTCATCATCGGCAACCCGCCATACCAGTTAAGCGACGGTGGCTTTGGCCGCAGTGCATCACCGATTTACCAGAAATTTGTGCAGCAGGCCAAAAAGTTAAGCCCGCGTTACCTCACCATGATTATCCCATCGCGATGGTTTGGGGGCGGTAAGGGCTTGGACGATTTCCGCGAGGAAATGCTCAACGACCCGCATATTCGCAAGATAGTGGACTTTGAAGACGCGAACGAAGTTTTTCCGGGCGTCAGCATTGCCGGCGGCATCTGCTATTTTCTGTGGGAAAAGGACTACAATGGCCCCTGCGAGGTCACCAACGTGCGCGGCGGAGGCAGCGCGACTTCAAAGCGGAGCCTCAACGAGTTTGACACCTTCGTTCGGCACGGCCAGGCTGTCCCCATAATCAGAAAGATTGCCCAAAAAGGCGAAGGGCGGATGCATGAGCAGGTTTGCGCTTACAAGCCCTTCGGCCTCCGGACGTATGTAAAACCGATGGACGCTGGCGACATAACTCTTTACTGGCAAAAGGGCAAGGGGCCGTATCAGCGCAGTGAGATTACAGTTGGTGTGGAGATGATCGACAAATGGAAGGTCATTGCTTCCCGCTCGGGCCACGAACACGCCGGCAACCCCGGCACCGACGGATCGCGACGAGTCCTCGCGCGTGTGGATATACTGCCACCTGGCACCGTCTGCACCGAAACCTATCTCGTCCTCGGGAGCTACGCGACCGAGACCGAGGCTCGCAACCTCCTCGCCTACATGAAGACCAAGTTCTTCCGCTTCCTTATGTCGCTGTTCATGTACTCGCATGGCATCACGCGCGACACGTTTACGTTCATCCCCATTCTCGATATGACACAGAAGTGGACCGATGAAAAACTGTATGAGCGCTACGGACTCGACCGTGAAGAGATCGCATTTATCGAATCAAAAATCCGCCCCATGGAGGCCAACGGTGAATAAAGATTTCTTCCCACCAAGGCCAGCCTTCCGGCCGAAGATTTACGCCTACAGTGACAGCAACCCGCAATACGCCGGGCTGCTCAAGGTCGGCTACACCACGCTGGACGCGCAAACGCGTGTCGCACAACAGTATCCCACAAAAAAGCCAGGAAAACCGCCCTACGAAATCGTCCTGGAAGAATCAGCCATGCGCAGCGACGGTACAGTATTCACCGATCACGACGTCCATCGCTGGCTGCGCGAACGGGGCGTGCGGAATCCTGAAGGCGAATGGTTCAAATGTGAAGTAAAGCGCGTCAAGGCGGCGGTGATCGCTCTGCGAACCGGCGAATTCAATGAGGAAAACCGGACCCTTGATTTTGCCATGCGGCCGGAGCAATCAGAGGCGGTGGAGAAAACAGCGGCCTATTTCAGCAGTATCCGCGGAGAAAACCGGAATCAGCCGCCGCACTTTCTGTGGAATGCCAAAATGCGTTTCGGCAAAACTTTTGCCGCATACCAACTGGCCAGAAAATTGAAATGGCGGCGGGTGCTGGTGCTGACCTTTAAGCCGGCGGTGCAAAGCGCGTGGGAGTCGGACATTACGCAGCACGTGGATTTCAAGGGCTGGCAGTTTGTCAAACCCGGCGGACTGGCTTACGAAGCCGCGGACAAATCTAAGCCGCTGGTCTGCTTCGGGTCATTTCAAGATTATCTGGGGCATAACCCCAGCACCGGCGGCATCAAGCCGAAAAACCGGTGGGTGCATGACACACCCTGGGATTGCGTCATACTGGATGAATACCACTATGGAGCCTGGCGGGAGAGCGCCAAGGATCTCTTTGCGGCTGAGGGCACGCGGGAGCTTGAGCTTGGCGAGGGGCAAGGCATTGAGGATTTCAATGAAGCAATCATGCCGATCAAAACCGGCGCTTATCTTTATCTTTCCGGTACGCCGTTCCGGGCTATTGCGTCGGGCGAGTTCATTGAAGAACAAGTCTATAATTGGACTTATTCTGATGAGCAGCGAGCCAAGGGAGCATGGAAAGGTGATCAAAATCCGTACGCCTGTCTGCCCCGCATGGTGCTGATGACCTATCAACTACCGGACGCGATCAGGGAAATTGCCAAGCAGGGGGAATTCAATGAATTTGACCTGAACGCATTTTTCCTGGCCGAGGGATCGGGCGAGGATGCGGTATTCACATACCAGGATGAGGTTCAGAAGTGGCTGGATCTGATCCGGGGTGCCTTTCAGGGAACCAATGTTGATAACCTGAAACTGGGGGCCAAAAAACCGCCGATGCCGTTTTCCGATGTGCGGCTCCTGAACATCCTCTCGCACACGTTCTGGTTCCTGCCCAGCGTATC
This sequence comes from Planctomycetota bacterium, assembly GCA_021819825.1. Lineage (GTDB taxonomy): Bacteria > Planctomycetota > Phycisphaerae > WQYP01 > WQYP01 > JAMDCX01. The sequence goes on along the minus strand of JAKAEZ010000007.1, from coordinate 40,024 downwards.
CTCCTGCCACGCCATGCGGAACCTGCTGGCGCAGAAGCAAAATCGTTTCTACCAAGATTACAAAATCGTTGTGGCCGCGGGCAGCGGGGCGGGGCTGGGCGTCAAGGCCCTGCCACCAGTGCTCAAGGCCATGGATGAACCACTAAAAACCAAAACCATTACACTTTCCTGCGGCAAGCTGACCACCGGCGTGACGGTGCGGCCATGGACCGGCATATTCATGTTGCGAAATTCTTCCAGCCCGGAAACCTATTTTCAAGCCGCCTTCCGCGTGCAGTCGCCATGGACCGTGCGGAACCCGGATGGCAAGTCCCCCAACGCCGAGCTGATTGTTAAACAGGAATGCTATGTCTTTGACTTTGCACCGGAACGGGCCTTACGCCAGATTGCGGATTACAGTTGCCGCCTAAATATTGATGAAAGCAATCCTGAAAAGAAGGTGGCGGAGTTCATCAGCTTCCTGCCGGTGTTGGCTTATGATGGCAGTTCGATGAAACAAATTGATGCCGCGGGGGTTCTTGATATCGCCTTGAGCGGTACATCAGCCACACTGCTGGCCCGCCGGTGGGAAAGTGCGTTGCTGGTGAATGTGGATAACGCGACTTTGCAGCGGCTCATGGCCAGCCCAGCCGCGATGGAGGCCCTTAGCAACATTGAAGGCTTCCGCAATCTGAATCAGGAAATTGAAACGATCATCAATAAATCCGAGGCCGTTAACAAGGTCCGCCGGGAGAAGAATGATGAAAGCATGACGGACGCGGAAAAGCGAACGCTTTCAGAAGAGGAAAAGGAGTATAAGAGCAAACGGAAGCTTATCCAGGAAAAGCTCATTAAGTTCGCCACGCGGATACCCATTTTCATGTATCTCACGGACTACCGGGAACGCTGCCTCAAGGACGTTATTAAGCAACTGGAGCCGTCGCTGTTTAAGAAGGTGACCGGTCTGTCAGTAAAAGATTTTGAGCTTCTGGTGAGCTTAGGCGTATTTAATAGCGCCCTGATGAATGATGCAGTATACAAATTCAAGCGCTACGAAGACGCCAGCCTCCAATACATCGGCATCAACCGCCATGAAGGCGATGATGTCGGCCTTTATGACACCGTGCTACGTCGGGGAGAATATCGGGATACGTTTGAGAATGTGATGAAGAAAGCGTAGCGGTGCCGCGCGTCCGTTTTTTGCAGTTGGCAATCTTCCGGAGCAGATATGAGTTTGGTATATTTCTTAGGCGCGGGCTTTTCCGCCGCGTATGGCTTGCCGGTGATGAACCAGTTTTTCTCCGTCGCCAGGCAATCGGCACTTTTGAGCTCGGAGGAAAAGACATTTCTCGCCGAGGTGCAGCGCTTCGCACACATGGGCGTGCGGCTGGTAACCATCTCCCGCAACAACATGGAGGAGATACTCTCCTTCTTGGAAATGGCCGAGCAGGCCGGCAGGGTGCCCCAGCGGCTGACCGAACTGGCCAACGTAGGCGACAATGCCGTCCCCCCACTGGAGTTGCTCAGGTCTATCATCGCACGGGTCTACGGTCCATTCGACTCCACCCAGCTCACGCTCCCCTCCCAACTTAGTCAAAGGGCTTTTGCTTTGTTTGGCTTTGATGGGGACAATCCCTGCTTACAATTTCCTCCAGCGCAACGAAGATCTTTCCCCGCTACCCCCAATAAAAATCTTTCCCTTCCGAACTTCCCATCATCAACATTCATTACCACGAACTACGACCTTTGCTTTGAAACACAGCTCTTATCAATGCACCCGCAACTTAAGCTCAACCTAATTGGCGATTGGATCTCGGCCGAGGGCCATCCCCAAGGGGACCGGGACAGATCGGGGATATACAATCCCAAATCGCCCGCAAAGCTCATAAGGCTTCACGGTGCGGTTAACTGGAACTCGCCAGGGTACGGGTTGAACAACAGAACCTACAAATTCCGTGTTACCTCTAATATAGCCCCCGGCGGTGAAATACCATGGGCGATTCGGCGGCAATTCTACGCCGAGAATCCCACAGCACCGATCATCGTGGCACCAACCGTTTTCAAGCACCAGGCGGACGGCCCTTACGCCGAGCAATGGCGCGAAGCCGCGAAGGCTCTGGCGGCGGCGACACAGCTTGTCTTCATTGGCTATAGTTTCCCCGAAACCGACGCATATATGCGTTACTTCCTTGGCGCATCCCTCGCCGAGAACGTTGCACTGGAGGCCATCCACATTATCGACCCGAAAGCTGATGAAATCGTGAATCGCTTGGGCCACAGCGGACAATATGGTGCCCACTTTCTCGACATGCTTAAACCGTACAATCGCTGCTGGCACCTGAACTGACGGCGATGCCTTTTTTTCACCGCATTTGACGGAGGCACCAAGGATGAACGACGGACCAACACCCCCGGAATTTACGCGGTGGCTGAATGTTCTGGGCCACCTACGGTACGATCCCGCCAGCGGCGTTGCGCCGCACAAACCACTTTTGTTACTCGTGGTATGCGACCTTGCCGAAGCGGGTAAACTCGCCGGAGCGATTCTGCGCCGTGATGGAGACCTGGCTTTCCGCTTCAGTGCGTATTGGAGAATCGTTGCCGAGCGACGGCGCACGAGACCGGACACGAAACTTCCATTCTTTCACCTGCGCACGGCGGGGGTTTGGACGCCGCTGGAGGCCGACGGAAGGCCCGCGCAGGATCGCAGCCGCGCGGTAACTGCCCAGATAGACGCGTCCTTCTGGCACTGCCTCAACGACGCGGCCTTTCGCACGCTTGCCCGCCGCACATTGATCGCAAGGTATTTTGAGCCCAGCGAACGGGCCGAATTATACAGCTTGGCCGGGCTGGAGGTGCCACCTGACGATATCGCCACTGCGGATGCCACCCGGTTTTTGGGATCAAACGAGTCGGAGGCCAAGCGTGATGCAAAGTTTTCGGTGCGCGTGCTGCCCGCATACAACTATACTTGCGCCCTGACGCGATACCGGATGATGGCGGAAGACGGAACAACTTCCGTGGACGCGGCACACATCCACCAATTCAAGAAGGGCGGTAACAACCATCCGACTAACGGGATTGCGCTAAGCAAAACGGCCCACTGGCTATTTGACCATGGCTTCTGGTCCATAGCGGCGGATTTACGAATCATTGTTGCCCAGAGCCGCTTTGAGGAGGCAGGTGAGGAAGCATACCTGCTGAAAAAGATGGCGGGCCGAGAATTACTGCGACCCGTTGACGACCACTACCTGCCCGACCTGCAATGCCTGGCGTGGCACCGCCGACAACACAAGTTTGACTAAGGGATGGAAGCCGCCGCCAGCGCAGCGTTGTTGCTCTCCGTCGCACAGGATGTAAAAATAATTTCCCGCGGCGATGCCCCGATCAGTTCCGCTACCTGCGCACGCGCCGTCTCAACGACGCCTTTGAGCTTGGCACCGAAGCGGTAGGTGCTCGACGGGTTCCCCCACTCCTGTGTGAAATACGGCAGCATGGCTTCCAGAACTTCTGGAAGCACGGGCGTCGTGGAGTTGTAATCAAGATAAATCATCCCCCTATTGTACACCGCCACGCGCGTAGGAAAACCCCGCCGCCGCCTCGCGAAGAAGTGACGGGAAAACATCGCCCCGCTCCCGGCGTGGGTTACCGCTGAAACCCGTAACCCGTAACCTACAACCTGTAACCTTTCCCGCGCTAATCTGTGAAATCTGCGCAATCTGTGGATGAAAAAAACCGCGGTGATCTCGGTGACCGGAGTCTACCTCGTGCGCGCTGGGGTGGTCCCATCCCGTTACTGATTCTATGGAGTAATACTGATCAATACTGAACCTACTGACAGATACCGACCAATACTGCAAAGGAATTGATCCGTGATCAGTGTTCTTTGACCAGTGAAAACTCTTATCTCCCCCCGCTCCCCCCTATGGCATGTCAACGGCACCGCTTGATTCTGGATTCTCAAGCGACGCCCCACGGCGCTTTCCGAATTTTTGATCTTTGATCTTTGCTCATTGATCATTAAGGCGGCTTGCCGCCGTTTGAAAAGTGAATAATATGCCGCCACAGTGATCGCGGAAAAGAATCCTAAATGGGAACCGGCACACGTCGCAGCCACCACTGCAACACCAACCTCGTTACCCGTGGAAGCGAAATGCCAAATATTGCGCAGTACTGCAATTGCTGATAATACTGATAATACTGACCAATACTGCAAAAGGACTCCCAAATTCTAGATTCTGAATGCCGGCAGCCGCCCCCCCCCAAAAAAAACATCTTGAGCATCTGGAGCACCTTGAACCAAACCCGCTAAAATCAAAGCTCCCATCAACTTGCTCAACTTGAGCACCTTGCCGCCCGAACTTGAGCAAGTTGAAATTCGCAAAGAACGTTGATCGTTGCCATGGCATTCCCTTTTTTTTGCTACCGCGAATCAACCGCAGTTGTTCCACGCCTATTGGCGGTGGCCACGCGCAATCGCGCGAACGCATAGGTGGAAGCGGCGATATTTCCGAATCGCCTTTGGAATACAACAATTGTGCCTTGATTTTGATGCCGCCGCCGCGATCCATCAGTTGTAAGCCGTGTGCCGCGTCGCGTCTTATTAGTCGCAAGGTCTCATATCTGGCTATGGCTAAAGATTATTTCGATGGATCATTAACCGGCGCATCGCACATGCGAAGCATTTCCGCCCCGTCCCGGCCCTCCGTCAATCCTAATATTTAGGCGTGACAGAGCACCAGTCGGGTATAATAGTGTGCCATAGGGTATTAGCGAAAGGATGGATCACAATGTGGACAAAACAGATAAAACGGATTTTTCCATTCATAGTCATGGGGATTGGAGCCATGATGCTGGGTGGCTGCGGCAGTTATTGGGAGGGGGGATATTGGCGGGGCGGCGTTGTGGTGCAGCAACCCGGTCCGTATGCCTATGAGTATTATTATGACCCGGAACTTCAGGCATATTATTGTTATTACCCCAGTTACGGTTGGCGCTATTGTCCTTCGCCACCGCCGCCCGGAGCTGTATTCTGGCGTGGTCCGGCACCCCGGTTTTTGCCTCAACCGGCACCGGTTGTGGGATTCAATTATTATTTTGATCCGGATCGCCATGTGTATTATTACCGGGGACCGGATAATCATTGGCGCTATTATCCGGGACATCCGCCGCAGCAGGCGCGGTTCTGGCATGGTCCGCGTCCCGGTGGGCTGCCGCATCCGCCGCGGGGCGCTCCCGAACGGCGCGGCCCCGGGGGTGATCGCGGGCACCGCAGGCAAGATCAGCATTGATTCGCATTGATCCGGGGATCCGATTTAACGTATTATGAGCGCTTTGATGGCGGATTACGCACCGATACTGGCCTGGATTGACGCCCAGCAACCGCGCATGGAAATGCTGGTCTCGCAATGGGCGGCCATCAATTCCGGCAGTAGCAACATCGCCGGTCTTAACCGCATGGCCGAAGTGCTGATGGATGCGTTTGCCGTATTGGGACAACCGCTTAATCGCGTCGCGCTGCCGCCGCGACAAATCGTTGGGGCCGATGGCCGCATGGTCGCGGTTCCGCTGGGGCCGGTTTTGTCCATGAAGGCTCGTCCGCAACTGCCGTTGCAGGTATTGTTGGGGATTCATTTTGACACGGTGTACCCAGCGAACAGTCCATTTCAACAGGTGCAGCGCATTGACTCGCAGACCCTCTGCGGGCCGGGTGTAGCAGATGCCAAGGGCGGATTGGCTGTCATGCTTGTCGCATTGGAGGCGATGGAGCAATCATCCGGGGCGGTCAACATCGGCTGGGAAGTGCTGCTGAATCCGGATGAGGAACTTGGCTCTCCTGGCTCGGCTTCGCTGTTTCTGGATGCGGCCAAAGGGAAAACTCTGGCGTTGCTTTTTGAACCCGCGTTGCCGGATGGCAGCCTGGTGGGGGCACGGAAGGGTTCAGGTAATTTTGTTTTTGTCGTAAGAGGAAAAGCGGCCCATGCCGGCAGGGACTTCTCCGCGGGCCGCAGTGCGACCGTCGCTTTGTCGCATATCATTCTGGCGGTAAATAAGCTTAATGATCGGCAACCGGACATAACGGTGAACATTGGCCGCATTGAGGGTGGCGGAGCGTTGAACATTGTGCCGGACCTGGCGATTGCCCGAGTCAACATCCGTTGTCGGTTGCCGCAACAACAACAGGAAATCCGTCAGCAGCTTGATGCCATTATCAGACAGGCAGACCAGTTGGACGGTATCACCGTTGACCTGCACGGTGAATTTCATGCGCCGCCGAGAATTCTTGATGATGCGCATGCACGGTGGTTTAATCGCGCGGCCGAATGCTCAAGGCAACTTAATATGCCTGTCACCTGGCGTGAAAGCGGCGGTGCCTGCGATGGAAATCGTTTATCCGCGGCGGGGCTGCCGACAATTGACACATTGGGGCCGGTGGGTACTGGTATCCACAGTTCTGCCGAGCAGATCACTATTTCAACCCTGGCGCAGCGGGCGAAACTGACGGCGCTGTTGCTGTTGAAACTGGCGCATGGGGAGTTTGGAATACCGTAATCACTCCCTGGCAATCGCATTTTCCATTTGCGACGGGCGGAAATGCACCGTGCCAACAAACCCCATTCCGCGGAAAACTCAACGCTGCCGCATTGAGCTAACGGCCGGTCACGGGTGGATGCGAACTTGGCACCTTTTTCCCGTGTGGCGCGTACTGTGCCCGGCGCGACGCGGCTACGCGTGCCGTGTCAGCGGACCCTATTCCGCGAAAAACTCAACGCTGCCGCATTGAGTTAATTTGCGGGGTGATAGTATGGACGTGGTGCGCGGGAATTGAAAAACGATGCGGAGTTCGCCAAATGGGAAAAAATTGTGTAATATTCTGTGCGGGCAGGAGTGACACGATGAGGTAAAAGGACTTCGCATGGCAGATTCAATTCAACTTTCCCTTGATGGAAAAACCTACCAATATCCCCTGGTCACGGGAACCGAACATGAACGCGGTATTGATATCAGTCGCCTGCGATCGGATACGGGTTTGATCACGCTGGATCCCGGCTACGGCAACACTGGGTCGTGTCAAAGTGCGATTACCTATATTGATGGGGACAAAGGTATTTTGCGGTATCGGGGCATTCCCATTGAGGAATTTGCCAATCATCCGAATTTTATTGAAGTTGCCTGGCTGCTGATTTTTGGCCGCCTGCCAAATAAAGTGGAAAAAGACCGATTCAGCGATCGTCTCACCGCCAATGCGCACCTGCATGAAGCGATGAAGCATACGTTTGAAGGATTCCCCATTACCGCGCCGCCGATGGCTATTACTTCGGCCATGATTAACACGCTGGGATGTTTTCACTCGGAACTATATTCACTGGATGATGAAGTATTGCTGGAAGTTGCCGCCGCGCGGCTGATCAGCAAAATCAGAACTATCGCGGCCTTTACCTATCGGCGTGTTAATGGTTTACCCTACATTTATGCGGATCCCAAATTACGGTATTGCGCCAATTTTCTGCACATGATGTTCTCCATGCCGTATCAACAGCATCTGGTGGATCAGGAAATTGAAGATGCGCTGAATTTGATTTTTATTCTCCACGCGGATCATGAACAAAACTGCTCCACAAGCACGGTGCGCATGGTGGGCAGCAGCAAGGCTAATTTGTTTGCCAGTTGTGCCGCGGGCGTGTGCGCTTTATGGGGGCCGCTGCACGGCGGAGCCAATGTGGAAGTGCTGGACATGCTGGAGAAAATTCATGCCGGCGGCATGACGGCGGAAAAATATATCGAGCTATCCAAAAAGAAGGATAACAACATCCGTCTGATGGGCTTTGGTCATCGGGTGTATAAAAATTATGACCCACGGGCCAAAATGCTGCAAAGCGTTTGTGAGCGCGTGCTGAAGAAACTTAATGTCAAAGACCCGCTTTTGGACATTGCCCGGAAGCTCGAAGAGCTGGCTCTCAAGGATGAATATTTTGTCGCCCGAAAACTGTATCCCAATGTCGATTTTTACAGCGGCATGATTATGCGGGCGATGGGCATTCCAACCAATATGTTTACGGTGCTCTTCGCCATCGGGCGACTGCCGGGATGGATCGCCCATTGGAAGGAACAGCATGATGATCCGGCATCCAAAATCGCGCGGCCCCGGCAGATATATACGGGGCCGGTGGATCGCCACTATGTGCCTCTGGATCAGCGTTAATTCAGACCGGCCCCCGGGGTAATATTTTCATAAGCGTGCGGCGCGTATGAGCAGCATTGAATTACCCATGCGTCACCACAGCCCGGCTGCCCCGCGGTCACCGTTGCGCCTGGCGCTGGATCGCTTTTTAGCCAATCGTCTGGCGGTTGCGGGATTTATTGGCTTGTGCTTCTTTGTGCTGGCCTGCTACGGATCATTGCCCTGGACACTGCATACCTTCAATCATCAGGACCTCCGGCAGGCGCTGGAGCCGCCGTCGTGGCAGCATTGGATGGGCACCGATACGCTGGGGCGGGATTTGCTTTCGCGGTTTTTGCTGGGCGGAGCCATTTCTCTGCTGATTGGGATATTTTCGGCGCTGGTTGCGGTGGGAATTGGTTTAACGGTCGGGCTGGTTTCCGGATATGTGGGCGGCCGGCTGGATGCGCTGCTGATGCGCGGCGTGGATGTGCTCTATGGTTTACCCTACATACTGCTGGTGATTCTGCTGCGGGTGGCCTTGGTAGACCGGATCTCGCATTTTTTCAACGCACTGGCATTGCCGCACGCCCAGGGCCTGGCGGGAATTGTGGTGGTGCTGGTGGGCATCGGGGGTGTAAGCTGGCTGACCATGGCGCGGGTGATTCGCAGCCAGACTATGAGCCTGGTCAATCAGCCGTATGTGGAAGCGGCGCGCGCTACCGGTGCCAAACCATCGCGCATTTTGCTGCGGCATATCCTGCCCAATCTGATCGGTTCGGTCGCGGTGTATGCCGCTCTGACCGTGCCCAATGCGATTTTGGCCGAATCATTTTTGAGTTTTCTGGGGTTGGGAGTTCAGCCACCGGTGCCGACATGGGGAAATCTGGCGGCGTCGGGCGTGGAGGCGATCAACCCGATCCATACGCAATGGTGGCTAATTACCTGGCCATGCGTGGGCTTGACGCTGGCGCTGTTATGCTTAAATTTTCTCGGTGACGCCCTGCGCGATGCATTGGACGTGCGAACGCGATAGAATTCACGGCGTATAAATGGTGTGATCGGCCCGTTCCGGCCGGCGCGGTGTAAGCAGGTGAATCAATGGATAATCGATTTACGCTCAAAGATTTCATTTTCACTGTTCTATTGCTGCTGATTATTGGTGCCGCGGTCCTGGCGATGGGGCAATTCAATTATGTTAATAAGCAGGTCATTGCATTATCCAGTCAGATAAAAACTCTCAATGAACAACAGTTGGCGCAGACGCAACTGCTGCAGCAAATTGTGCGCCATGGCCTGCGGATACAATCCGGTGCCGGGCAAACCGCAAAGACCTCGCAAAAAGACATTCGTGAAACCCTGCCGGATGGAACACGTTATGTCTGTTACCCCAATCCGCCGTTGCTGCCGCACAATCCGTATTCGCTTCCGGATTACGCCCGTGGTGATTGGTTGGTGGAAAACCTTGGTGAACAGCCACGGACCTTAACGCCCTTTGTCGCGCGTGATGAGGGTGCTACCGTCGTGCAAGGCTGGGTTCAGGAATCATTGCTTTCGCGCGATCCAGTCACATTGAAATGGGAGCCTTGGCTGGCCCGAAGCTACCGCGTGTCTCCCAATGGCCTGAAGATCACGTTCAAAATCCGCCGCCGGGCGTGTTTCAGCAATGGGCACCCCGTTACCGCGCAGGACGTGCTGTTCAGCTATAACACGATGATGAACCCCGGCGTAGATGACGCGCCCCAGCGGGTTTACTTTAATGATGTGAAATCCTGCCGGACCGTCGGCAAACATACCGTCATTTTTACCTTTAAGCATCCGTATTTTAAATCGCTGGAAGTGGTGGGGGGATTAAGCATATTGCCGGAAAGCGTCTACAAATTTAAAAAAGCCGGCCAGTTCAACAAACGCGGCCGATTGCTGGTAGGCAGCGGGCCGTATATGTTTGATAAATGGACCAGCGGTGAAATTGTGCTGGTGCGTAACCCGCGTTACTGGGGACCGCTGCCCACATTCAATCGCATTATTTATCGCGTTATCCAGAATCCCCAGGCGGCCTTGCAGGCGTTTCTCGGTGGGCAGTTGGATACCGATCCTCCGGAGCCGTCGCAGTGGGTTAAATACATCAAGCAACCGAAATTTACGCAAACCCATCACTGCTACAAATTCCTGACCCCGGCGGCGGGTTACGAGTTTGTGTGCTGGAATCTCAAAAAGCCGGAATTTAAGGATCGTCTTACCCGAACCGCGCTGTGTATGCTCGTGGATCGCAACGCCATTATTAAAACCTTTATGTATGGGCTGGCCCAGCCGATGACCGGTCCGTTTAATCCGCTTTCTCCGCAGAATAATCCAAATATTAAACCCATTGCCTATGACCCGGCCAAGGCCCGAGTGCTTTTGCGGCGGGCCGGCTGGAAAATGGGAACCGACGGCATCCTGCATCGGGATGGCAAAGCTTTTAAGTTTCAGATACTGTTGCCTTCGCGTGATCCGCTGATTCAGAAAATCTGCGTTTATATGAAGCAGCAATTTGCCAAAGCCGGCATTGATATGAGCGTGCAACCGCTGGAATTTTCCGTGATGATTGAAAAAATTGATGACCGCCAGTTCTCTTCGTTTTTTCTGGGGTGGAGCGGCGGCATAGAAAATGATCCCTATCAGATTTGGGATTCCGCCTCTTACGCCGACAAGGGCAGTAATGCCGGCGATTTTGACAATGCACAGGCGGATAAGCTTATTTCCGAAGGCCGGCGCGAAATGAATACGGCCAAACGCATGGCCATCTGGCATAAATTTCAAGCCATTGTGTACCATGAGCAGCCCTATATGTTCTTATTTACCTCGGATGCGCTGATGTTTATCAATGAGCGTTTCCACAATACCGCCCCGGTGGGCAAGTTCGGGCCGCTGGAGGCGAACTGGTTTGTACCGTTAAAACTTCAGAAGTATCAGTGAGTATCACGGCTGCCAGGCTGACGCGGTCGAAGCACCAAGATGGAATTCAGGCATGACAACCTATATTATCCGCCGCTTGCTGCTGATGATTCCCACCCTTTTGGGCATGACTTTTATGCTGTTTGCCGTGGTGCGGTTTGCCCCGGGCCTGACAACGGGGGGCGGGCAATTTTCCGCCGGCATTATGCAGTCTCGCCAGGCCCAGAAGCAGGAACAGCAGATCATGGAACGTCGTCTGCATCTGGTGGATAAAAATGGCCACCCCATCAATCTGGTCATGCAATATATTCTCTGGCTTAAAAGCACCTGCGAGGGACACCTCGGCACGTCGATTGTCTATCAGGAACCGGTGCTGACGCTCATTGAGCAACGCCTGCCCGTGACACTGACCATCAATGCCATCGCCATGGCGGTTATTTATCTGGTATCCCTTCCGGGGGGCCTGATAACGGCTCTGAATCAGGGGCGATTGATTGATCGAGGATACGGCTTTTTTTCGCTGGCGCTGTATTCCCTTCCCGTTATATGGTTAGGATCCACGTTGTTGGGGTTTTTTGCCAATCCTCAATATTTCAATTGGTTTCCGTCGGCGGGCCTGCATTCAACCAATACCGGAGATATGACCTATTTCCGTTACATTGCCGATTATCTTTATCATATTGTGCTGCCGATTGTCTGTTCAGTGTATGGCGGATTCGCCTTTTTAAGTAAACAGATTCGCGGATCAATACTTGAAAATCTGCAGCAGGATTATGTGCGTACCGCCCGGGCCAAGGGGTTGCCGGAGTCCACCGTATTGGTGCGGCACGTATTTCGCAACAGCCTGCTGAATCTGATAACCCTCACGGGAATGTCGCTGCCGGGATTGCTGGGCGGGTCGGTCATTATTGAGCAGATTTTTTCCATCAACGGCATGGGCCGCCTCGCCTATACCTCAACGTTGTCCCGTGATCTGCCGGTGATTCAGGATTTGGCCCTGGTGGGGTCGGTGCTGACACTGTTATCTTATCTAGCTGTGGATATATGTTATCACTTGGCTGATCCGCGGGTGATCTATGACTGATCTGACACTTTCGCCGATGGACCAGCCCGCGCTGTCCGCCCCGCGACCCTATTGGGGCTGGGTGGCGGTACGATTGTTTCGTCCGCTGCTGGTGCGGCTGTGCGCCGCTTACTTGGCGGTATTGGTGCTGATCGCGCTGTTGGTACCGTTCATTGCCAACGGACAGCCTTACACCTGCATCGTTCCAGCAACCGCCGGCCATGCCGCCATGCGGGAATATCCGTTGTTCCGCGACCTTAGCACCGTGAGCTGGATTTTATTGGTTGTGGCGGCGGCCTTAGGCGCGCAGGGCGTTGTTATAAGCCTGTCCCATCGGCTTCCTAAGGTGCAACGCATGATGCGCCGCCGCGTTGGCGCTGTTGCGATCACAGGTATTACCATTATCGTCGGCTCGTTGATTGCCGCACTGCACCATAATCGGCTGGATGCCGTTAATTATCGCAGCCTTGCGCGGCATGGTCTTATCACGCACGCTGTATTTCCACCGGTGCCATGGGGCTATGCGGAAATGGAGCCGTTGAGCAAAGGGTTAATCAATCAATATCCATCGCATCGCCATTGGCTGGGCACCGATGGAGACGGGCGCGATGAACTTTCCCGCTTGCTCTGGGGTGCCCGTATCGCCATGGGGGTAGGGTTTGTAAGCCAGATAATTGCCTTGGCCATAGGAATTGTTGTCGGCGCATTAACGGGCTATTTTGGTGGAATATTTGATATTATCCTGATGAGACTGGTGGAAATGGTGGAATCGATACCCACCTTTTTCCTGATCCTCACCTTTGTCGCCGTTTATGGGCGACATATTTTCGATATCATGGTCATTATCGGCGTTACCGGCTGGACGGGTTATGCCCGCCTGCTGCGCGCGGAATTTTTCCGCATTCGTAACTTGGATTATGTTTTGGCGGCGCAAGGATCCGGTATGCCGCTGTGGAGGGTGCTTTTCAAACATATGCTGCCCAACGGTGTTACACCGGTGTTGGTTTCCGCCGGTTTTGGCTTGGCTGGCGCGGTGACCATTGAAGCTTCTTTAAGTTATCTGGGTGTGGGCGTGCAGCCGCCGACCGCCTCATGGGGTTCCATGCTCAATTCCGCAGGCAATCCGGCAACCGTATTTCGGTGGTGGCAGGCATTGGGGCCGGGAATGTTGATTTTTATTACGGTTCTGGCGTTTAATCTTTTTGCCGAATCGCTGCGCGACGCCATTGATCCCACCACGATGGGCCGGAGGTAAATGCCATGGTACAAGATTCTCCCGCTGCCGTTGTACCGCTGTTGACTGTCCGCAACCTGATCACGCGGTTTAATACCGCCGCGGGGGTATTCAACGCGGTAGACGGAATTTCCTTTTCAATTTATCCGGGGCAAACCTTGGCTTTGGTAGGGGAAAGCGGTTGCGGAAAAAGTGTCACGGCGCTGTCGTTGATGCGGCTGGTGACTGAACCAGGGCGCATTGTCGGCGGACAAATCATCATGGAGAACCGCGATTTATTATCCATGACCGAATCGCAGATGCGGCGGGTGCGGGGTGGAAAAATCGCGATGATTTTTCAGGAACCCATGACCAGTCTCAACCCGGTGTTCACCATTGGATTTCAGATTGTTGAAGCCATTCAGTTGCACCAGAAAGTATCCAATTCGCAGGCCTATGGCATTGCCGAAACCGCCCTGCGCCGCGTGGGCGTGGCTGATGCCGGTCGGCGTTTGCGCGATTATCCGCATCAGATGTCCGGCGGCATGAAGCAGCGCGTGATGATAGCCATGGCCTTGGCGTGCAATCCGTCGCTTTTAATTGCCGATGAACCCACAACCGCACTGGATGTCACCATTCAGGCCCAGATACTGGAACTGTTGGGTGAAGTGCGGGCCGCGACGAATATGGCGGTACTGTTAATTACGCATGATCTGGGAATTGTGGCGGAAAATGCGGATGTTGTTGCGATTATGTATGCCGGAAGAATTGTTGAATTCGCGGCCGTTCATGAATTGTTTGCCAACCCCCTGCACCCTTATACCCGTGGGCTGTTGGCCTGTGTGCCCCGTTTGAACCAGGAACTTCAGCGCCTGCCCGCGATCCCCGGTATGGTTCCCAGTCCGCTGGATTGGCCGCCGGGCTGCCGCTTTGAACCACGTTGCACGCACTGCCAGGGCCAGGCCAGGCAGCGCTGCAAACAGGCCATGCCGCCGCTCAATGAGGTTTTCCCGGGACACTGGGTAGCCACCTTTTCCGCCGCGGGTTTTGATGGCGCGCCGGGGACCGAACCGTCGCTGACGTTTCAACGTTCAAAAAAGTCGCCGGAAATCGTCGCGTAAAATCGCCCCGTGCATGTATGGGCCGTTAACGCGGCGGGCAAGCATATTTTGGAGTGCCGCATGAAATCACAGACCCTGCCAACTCAACGCCTCGGAAACCCCCCGGCAGAGGGCGTGCTGCTGGATGTTAAAAATTTGTCGGTGGCGTTTCCCATCCGCAGCGGCCTGCTGCAAAGCCTCAGTGGGCGAATTCAGGCGGTTAATAATATATCGCTGGCGATTAAGCCGCAGGAAACCCTGGGTCTTGTAGGCGAGTCCGGCTGCGGAAAAACTACCGCGGGCCGCGCCATTCTTCGCTTAATTCCCAAGGGCACCGCGATTATTTCCGGGCAGATACGTTTTGAAGGAACCGATATTTACGCCGCCCGGCCTGCGGAACTCCGGGCGTTGCGGCGGCATATTCAGGTTATTTTTCAGGACCCCGTTGGTTCGTTAAACCCGCGTATGACCGTGGGGGCGATGATTGGTGAACCCCTGCTGGTTCATCGGTTGGCACCCAAGCCGGAAATCCCCGCCCGCGTGCAGGAGATTTTGCAAAAAGTCGGATTTTCCGGTGATGTCATCAACCGCTATCCCCATGAATTTTCCGGCGGCCAACGCCAGCGCATCGGCATTGCCCGGGCGCTGGCTTTAAATCCCCGGTTGATTGTATGTGATGAACCGGTGTCGGCATTAGATGTTTCCATTCAGGCCCAGGTGCTTAATTTATTAAGTGATCTGCAAAGTGAAATGGGGCTATCGTATCTATTTATCGCGCACAATTTGGCCGTGGTGGAACATTTTTCTGATCGCATTGCGGTGATGTACCTGGGCAGAATTGTTGAAACCGCCGCCGCCCGTACCCTCACGCGCTCCGCGAAACATCCTTATACCCAGGCGTTGCTTTCCGCGGTGCCCAAGCCGGAAGTGGATCGGAAGCAACAGCGCACAGTGCTGCAGGGCGAAGTGCCCAGCCCGGCCAATCCACCTTCCGGATGCCCGTTTCACCCACGCTGCCCGATCGCAGTGGAACGCTGCAAACGGGAAATGCCACCCATGGAAATCAAAGGCGACGATCCCACACATCTCGCGGCCTGCTGGGAAACCCGGTAGGAGCCTGTCCGACTAATGGCCGGGATTGCGATGGAACGGCGCAGGTTGCCGGGTCAGTTTATCACTACCGGAAATTCGTGCGTTTTAGAAGAACCGCTTTTGGAAGTAATTTGCGAAGTTCCGCGCGAATCCGTCGCGCGATTCGTACGGACTGTCGCGCTTCATCAAGCGAGATCGGATCGAAATCGCCTGGGTACCGAGCTGTGACAGCGTAGGAGGTCAGGGTGCGCTGCTCCGTTACAGGGAACACTGCAAGGGTATCGGGGGGCAACAGCCGAACCAGCTTCTCGATATCATGTACTTTTGGAAACTCAATTTCATAAAATGTCAAGGCCGCTTTAATGTATTTCTCCACACACTGCTGGGCATGGAAAGCCACCGTCTCTGTTGGGCACTGCCGCCGCAACATCAGAACGTGTGTCGCATTTTTCAGGTCGCCCTCAGCCCGGTAAATCCACTCGCTAACAACGGCCAACAGAGCCTCATCCGCGGGCATACATCACCTTGCCTTCGAGGTCCGCTGGGCGCTCAATGGTCCCGATTATTTTCCTTCGCCAGGCAAACTCGCCAGGCCGAACCACGATCACGTCCTTGGCCACATCCACATCGTGCAGCGCCACGCCAATTTCAACCGCCTTCAGGCGTTTCGAGCCTTTTACATCCATGACCACCAGAAGATCCACATCGCTATTTACGTTGGCATCGCCACGCGCGTGCGAACCGAACAAAATAATCTTTTCCGGATCAAATTTGCGGACAATCCGCCGCACCATCCGCTTAATTTCAGCGTCCGCCGGTGATTTTTTAAATGCCATGGCCGAGTCCTTCGCGATCTCCGCCGAAAGCATTTCCGGCGGAAACCGAATGTTTTTATTATAAAGGCACGGCGATGAAAAGAGAACGCTAACGCGGCACCCGCTGATTCAATATTGATCGCCACTAAAGGCCGTAGCCGGCAGACGGAATCTTTGGCGTCAGGCATTAAGCGCTTCGTGGAAGCCCTTGGGTGCAATTTTGCCCGGTGGTCTCAACCTGCCGGAGGCTGCCTGCACCGCACCGACTGCATCTACCGCCAACAGAAGCTGTGACCTTTACGCTGAAATCTGGCAAAGGTCTTTACCCACCGTCCACCCGGAAAAAATACGAACAACTGACGGGATTTCGACGCGGATTACCGGCGATTGTTTTTGCCTGTTGTATCATGTTATAATGGTTTTCGCCCACTCGGGAAGACTCCTTGGGGCGTGGAGCGACTTGGTTGGCATGGCTGTGGCTTTCCGGACGATTCGGCACCATGGTTGCTCATGGGGTGGTTAGTTGTCAGGCCTGTTTGCGAGTATTTTGTGGGACCGCGCATCTCAATATGTATCCCAACGCATAACCGTGCAGACTTATTGCAGCGGACGCTGGAGAGCCTTGCCGCAATTGAGCCATGCCCGGATATGACTTGGGAAATTATTATCGTCGCAAATTGCTGCACCGATGATACGCTGCGCGTGGCTGATGCCTTCAAAAGGCGGATATCCGCTCATGTGGTAACACTGGACGAGGCGGAACCGGGCGTCGTGGCGGCGCGAAATCGGGCGTTGCGCCACGCCTGCGGAGACATCATCGCTTTTTTAGATGACGATGTGGTCGTTCATCGCCAGTGGCTGCGTGAACTTGTAAGAGCGTTTAATTCCGAACAGCCCGATGTGCTGGTGGGCCGAATCTATCTGGATTGGCATAAGTTGTCCCGGCCAAAGTGGTTCGACGCCCGTATGGGGCAGTATTTGGCGCAAGTTGATCTCGGCGAAAATCCCATGCTTTTGCAGAATCCGTTGGGGGCGGGTGCCAATCTGGCGATAACCCGGGACATGCTGCAACGTATCGGAGGATTTTGTTGTCCGTTGGAACGTTGCGGCAAACGCACGGCGGGAGAGGATACCGATATGATCGCGCGGGCGATGGCTGCCCAAGGCCGGGTGCTTTATGCTCCCAGTGTGAAGGTAGATCATTACGTGGCACCGGCAAGATTGACGGTGAAATATCTGCGCCGGGTGGCGTTTGATGTCGGCATGGCCGAGTATCTCATGTCGCCGCATATCAAACCCCAGGAACTGGCGGTTAATCTCGTTAAGAAAATTCCGCGTTGGTTGGAACGTTCGCTGCGCTGGCTGCTGATATTTCCGTTTAATCAGCGGGCGGCTGCGCAGTTGCAGGTCAGCTTGGCTAAAACCCGCGGAAACATCGTGGGAATCATACTTTGTGCCTGGCGTGGCTTGCTGCGGCAATCCGTCAAGCCGCCCGCTTTCCGAAGCTTGCCGGAACTGTCTGCCACCATTGCTTCCGGTAATTTGGCGGCACCGCCGGATCAATTAATTGCCGGTCCGCAGAGATAATTCGGATTCGGCCGCTTGAGAATTACCAATGGTTCCGGGAAAATGACGTTCTCGACCCTACAACGGCCACCGCCGAATGGTCAGAAATGCCTGGAATTCTTTTATGACCTCAACAACCGGCACCGCCTATTGTAGTTTGCCCGCCCCGGCCGGCGTGGCGGATGGCAAAGCGCGGGTGTGTATCGCATCCCCCGATATTTCCGGCCCGATTAAAAATGGTGGCATCGGCAGCGCCTACAAGGCTTTGGCTATGGCCCTGGCCCGTGGCGGACATGAGGTTACCATTTTGTATCCGCATGGCACGCATTCCGACGATGGCCCGATTAGCCGATGGATTGAATTTTATGCCGCGCACGGCATAAAGTTTATTCCGCTTTCTTTGCCCGCCTGTACCACGCTGGAAGGCAGTAAGGCGATGAGCCTGAGTTATATGGTTTTTGAGTATTTTCGCACGTGTGGGTCGCGCTATGATGTAGTTCATTTTCCGGAATGGCTGGCGTTGGGTTACTACAGTATTTTGGGAAAAAAGCAGGCCCTGATTCTGCGGAACAGCACGATTGTTCTGGGCTTGCACAGCCCGCACCTGTGGAATATGCGCTATAACAATGAACCCGTGTTCGATACGGATATTTTAACACTGGATTTTATGGAGCGCCAATGCGCCGCACTGGCGGATGTCGTTGTCAGCCCCAGCGCCTACATGGTTCACTGGTGCCAGAGCCAAGGGTGGACGTTTCCGCATGACACGTATGTACAACCTTATGTTGTGCCTGCGGGGATGGGGTTGGTGAAGCCCGGCCATGCGGTCCAAACCACGATGACCGAAATTGTATTTTTCGGGCGACTGGATATCCGCAAAGGGTTGCAACTGTTTTGCGACGCGATGGATCAATCCCATCTGCGCAACAGGCCGGATGTTACCGTTGTATTTCTGGGCCGGTCAGCGGATATCAACGGATTAACCTCAACCGAAATTGTTCGCCGGAGAAGTAAAAAGTGGCAGTGCCCGGTGAAGCTGATAACGGATTTGGGGCGTGACGAGGCGGTGGAATATCTGCGCGGGCCGGGACGGTTGGCGGTGATCGCGTCGTTGGCGGATAATTCTCCCAATACCGTCTATGAATGCCTGTCCAACGGCATTGCATTTATCGCCTTGCGTACCGGCGGCATTCCGGAAGTTATTGCAACCGAGGATTGGCCGCGCGTGCTTTGCGATGCGGACGTTTCCGCGTTAGCGGTACACCTGGAGCAGGCCTTGGAAAATCCCCCGGCTCCAGCGCATCCGGTCATGGATTTTGCGGCCAATGAAGAAACTTGGAATCGGTGGCACGCGCACTTTGCGCAGGCCGACGCCATGTGTGAAAAAGCCACCATCGACGGGACTGGTATAGCAAAGGTCTGCGCCACCGAACAAAAAGCGGACTGTACAATCTCCCCAATAAACGCCGGGCCTGCCGCTGGGCGAACACAATGGCCGTCGGCCGGGCGTCTGTCACACCCCGGCGAAACGGGCGATGGCACTTTGCCGACGGACGCATCCGTCCAAGTTCCCTTGCTGAGCGTTTGTCTCGTGCAGCACGGTGCCAAAAACCAGACTTTATCCGCCATTCGCAGCCTCCACGCACAGGATTATGCTTCTACGCAGTTTATTCTGCTGCTTAACTCAACTGGCGGGGCCGACACTGGCAACTTGGCACCGGAAGAGGAAAAGCGGCTTCTGGCCGGCGGCTGGAAAATTCTTCATTCTACAGAGTCGTCTGGCAAATCTCAGTTTGATTTCGCCGCGCACTATGCGCAAGGCGCAATGCTGCTGCTGATGGACGACAGCGTGTGTCTGGCACCACATGCATTGCGCACGCTGGTAAATGCGATGCAGGCAGGTGCGATGGATATTCTAACCAGTGCCGTGGGCCTGTTTAAGGAATCTCCCACGCCGGATGACAATGCTGTGCCGCAGCGAATTCGATTATTTTCCGGCAGCCCGGCGGCGGGATTATACAGAAATGTTTTCGGCGGCCACGCGGTATTAATAACGGCGGCGGCATATAAAGCGCTTGGCGGATTTCGTGCGCCAACACAGAATTCGCAGATAATTTCAGATCATGCCGCCTGGTGGGCGTTTTATGCGCGGGCGGCCCTGTCTCCCTTGAGGATGCAGTGTTTGCCGATGCCGGTACTGCGGGCATGCCAGGTGGAACATACCGATACCGGTGCATCCGAGATTGAATATTTGCTGGCGGATATTTATCGCCAACAGCTTGATCCCAAACTCTCTCTTCTGCCACTAATTGCCCGTGGTATGAAGCGTAAGGCGGATATGGCCCTGCCGCTGTGGCCGGGCCAGGGGCCGGTGCGTATCGGGTTGCGTCGGGAAATATCGCAGACCATGAAGGATATTCGCCGCAAAACCCGGCGGATTCGCTATATATTCAAGGGAAAGTCGCCGCCCGCGAATTAATTATCCGCCGCTTTCCGTTACCGGGAGCCTGCCTTGTTGTCGCGGATCACCCGCGCCCATGCGGCTGGAACCTGGAACCTGGAAGGCGTTAATTCAAGGGGCAGGGATTGCATTGATCATTGTTCCTTGATCCCAGCGTCCTGCCGTTGTGTCGTTGTGGTGAACCCGTGGTTAATCCGCGTATTCGCATTCCAATCCGGCTCTAAGTTTGTTATAATTTCTGGTTGGTTAGAAGGCTAACGGGAACCATTAATGAAACCATTTTGGCGATTGATGCGGGGCGCATGGCCCTACCGCTGGCAGATTGTATTTTCGTTTTTGTGTGCAACCGGTGTTCGGATGTTTTTATGGTGCGAGCGATTCGGCGATTCGTTACAATTCAACCGGGCGGGCGAGTAGACTTGGTCAGCAACGAACTGCCGGTCGGCAGTCGGGCGGAGGTGATTGTGTTGTTGGCTTCCGTGCCGGCTCCAACAAATGGAAGCTATTTGGCAAGTTTCGGCTCGGGCCGAGGGGCCTTCGCCAATCCGGCGGAGGTGG
Organism: Planctomycetota bacterium; assembly: GCA_021819825.1. Classification (GTDB taxonomy): domain Bacteria; phylum Planctomycetota; class Phycisphaerae; order WQYP01; family WQYP01; genus JAMDCX01. The sequence continues at coordinate 19,079 of JAKAEZ010000007.1, read as the reverse complement.
ACACTTTCCTTCGCGCGGAGCGTGACAGATGGGAAGCGTAAATCAGGGCATTGGGAGGCCTGACGTATTTCGACGCCAACATCGTTATCCATGTGCTGGAAGGGTTTGCCCAGTCGGGGCAGGCGCTTCGGAATATTCTGGCCGCTATGGACCGGGGAGAATTAACCGTTGCGACAAGTGAACTAACATTGGCGGAGGTTCTGGTAAAACCCAAAAAGGAGGGAAAATGCGGCCTTGGAGGCGGCCTATCTCCAATTTCTCCAGCCTTCGCGCGCAATGCGAATGGTTCCGATCACCATGGATATCCTGATCGCAGCCTCACATCTTCGTGCGACAACCTCGCTGAAGCTCCCGGACGCAATTCCCCTTGCCACTGCAAAATCGGAGGGGTGTGAAAGTTTTCTTACGAACGACAAGTCGTTTGTCGATAATATGGGTGTTCATATTGCCCTGCTTGATCAACTGGATTTGACGTGATTTATCCATCGGCCCGTTGTGCGCAATAAACTCATCCCGCCTGCAAGGACAATATTTTGTAGTGGACGCACTGCAAGGCACTGCCATCAGTGGTATTTAGATACCCCCGTCGTTGATCCGCACCGCCATTCCAATCCAGCTCCAAATTTGCTACAATCTAACTTTGTTAGATGGTATCCAGGAAACATTAATGAAACCATTTTGGCGATTGATGCGGGGCGCGTGGCCCTACCGCTGGCAGATTGTATTTTCGTTTTTGTGTGCCATCGGCGTGAGTTTGTCCTACGCGTCCGGAGTCGCAACACTTTATCCAGTAATGAAAATTTTTATGGGTGCGGAAGGGGTCCATGGCTGGCGGGATCAGACCCTCACCCAGCAACGCCTGCACATCCAAACCTTGGGGCTGACTGCCAGTGCCCGCAAGGGAAAACTGGCCATCAGCATTCTTGGCGTTGGTGCCAAGGCCCAGACGCCTTTGCATAGCATTCAAATTGGCGATCAAATTCGTAGCGTGCGGATTATTTCACCCACTGGGCAGACAACGGGGTCAGCCGATTCCTGGCTCCAAATGATGGCGCTGTTAGCCAATGCCACGCCGGGCAGCACTGCGCAATTAACTGTAACAGCTAACGATGGCTCCGCTCCGCGAACGCTTTCTGCGACACTTCCGCCGGTGAAATGGAGTACGCGGCTCTGGGCGTCGGCTGTGAAGCTTATGCCGCAACGCCGAATCTGGAGCCTGTTTTGGGTGGTCATGGTCTTTATCGGTTTGTGCATTGTGGGCAGTACATTCCGTTATCTTCAGAGTTTTATCAGCGGTGTGGTGGCCAATAAAGTTATTGTTGATCTGCGACGCAAACTTTTTAATCATATCTTGGATTTGCCGCTGTCTTATACCGCTAACCAAGGCACGCATGACCTGGTCAGCAGAGTCAACGTAGATACGACCTTTGTCGCCGGCGGTTTGGGAACTGTGCTGGGGAAGGCGATTTTGGAGCCGACAAAATCATTAGGCGTGGCGATTCTGGCGGTCATGGTGGATTGGCAGATGTTTGTGGCCATGCTGCTGATATTGCCGGCCATGGGCGTGGTGATCCGCAAATATGGCAAGAAAATGATGAATATGGGCGGTATGCAGCTACAGGGTTGGTCGGCGGTTGTGGGAATTAGTAGCGAGTCGCTGGAGTCCATACGCGTAATCAAGGCCTATTCAGGTGCCGGTTACGAACGGCGGCGCTTTGCAAAAGCGAATCGTGATTTGTTCAAAGCCATTCGCCATTTGCAGCATTACATTGCGCTATCTCGCCCCATGTTTGAAACCATGTCGATCATCTTAGTAAGCATACCGTTGATGTGGGCGGCGGAGTTGACATTCCACCATGTCATTGGGCGCGACGAATTTTTCCTGATGCTGGCTTGCCTGATTGCCATTTTTGAACCCCTGCGGAAACTCAATGATATTAACAGCCAGGTGCAGATTGCCAATTCGGCTGCCCAGCGCTGTTTTGAAATTATCGATCTTCCACCGGAGCCAAATTTATCGCCGAGCTTGCCCAGACTGCCGCGTCATACGCAGGCGGTACAGTTCGAGAATATTTCCTTCAAATATCCCGGCCACGATGAATGGGTCTTGCAGGATATTAATATAACGATTCCTCGCGGCCAGATGGTTGCGGTGGTGGGGAGCAATGGCTCGGGTAAAACCACGCTGCTTTCTCTTTTGCCCCGACTGTATATTCCTACCGAGGGCCGAATTCTTATTGATGGCGTTGATACCGCCACGGTATCCGTAAATTCCCTGCGGCGGCAGATCGGCCTGGTGACTCAGGAAACAGTCTTGTTCTCCGATACGCTGTACAACAATATCGCTTATGGAATGCGCCAAGCCGACCATGACCAGATTATGCAAGCTGCCCGGCGCAGCTATGTGGATGAATTCGCCCGTGATTTGCCCCAGGGCTACCAGACGCAAGTAGGACAGGGCGGTGCCCGGCTTTCCGGCGGGCAGCGGCAGCGCATCGCCTTGGCTAGGGCCATTTTACGTGACCCGGCCATTTTAATACTTGATGAAGCGATGAGTCAGGTGGATTCCGACAGTGAAGCGAAAATCTCCTTAGCTTTGGAAGACTTCATGCGTGACCGCACCACCTTTATCATCGCCCATCGCTTCAGCACGGTGATGTCCGCGGACCTGGTGGTATGCCTGGATGCCGGGCGAATCGTCGGCTGCGGCACGCATCAGGAACTGTTCACAAGCTGCCCGCCGTATCGGAGGCTGTACGAGACGCAGTTGATCAATGCCTCTGCGGAAATAAGTGAACCAATTCCTGCGGGTGCGTCATTGGCCCCCGACATCGCATAAGTGGGTGCTTAATGCGACGGTGTCCAACCTCCATTGTTTCAACGATGATGCTGAGGTAGGGTCTATATCCGGTAGTTCTAGTCGTCTTAGCGATCCTATGGGCACAGTGGTGTGAAAGGCGTTTCATTGCCGCAGACAGCACCACTGGCACGAACGTGCCGGAAAATGCTCGGCAGTTATCTTCAGATGTTCTGTTTGTGACCGCCGCCAGATTCCTGCAACTCCCGCCGCAGCCACGCGGCGGTGCGGGCGATTCCGTCGCACAATGAAACCCTTGGTGACCAATCCATTTCCCGCCTGATCAGGGAGTTGTCCAAGATGCTGATTGGAACATCGAATGGCCGCCCGGGCAGGTAACGCCGGGTAATGGCCACGCCCAGCACGTCCTCAATGACGCCGACGAACACATTTCATCCTGCGGGTCCATGTTAACAGTTAACGCGGTTTATCATGAGGAAATAAAGAGATCGCAAGAGTTTCCTCATTGGATTTCCTCATAAAGAATCGGCCAGAATTTCGTCATCCAGGATATCGTGAGTGTTACCGGAATTCCGTGCTACGAATGAGGCGATATAGGCTGAAAGATAGCCTTTCGCTACGGCTCGCACGCTGAATTTAGCACTGAGTTCAGATGTGCGAGAACCCAATTCTCTCAATAAATCAGAATCTGTCGCGAGCTTGCCAATGCTTTCCGCCAGTTGGGTAGTCGGAATTTGGCCTCCCTCGAGTCTGAGAATTATGCCCGCCGGGCCGGTGGAGCTTGACATAATACGCTTTATCTCGCCGATATCCGTGGCGATCATTGGACGACCTGCGGCCAGGCATTCCAAGAGCACCAGGGGAAAGCTCTCGCCGGCGAAGCGAGATGGTAGAAGTCCCGTGTCCGCAAGTTTAAATAATTCAAGCACGTCATCGCGGAATCCAAGAACGTGAACGTGTTTTTCCGTTCCCTTGGCCAGTAAACGGTCGGATTCGGGTCCGTTCCCGACCAGCAGCAGGTGAATGTCCCTCCCGGTGATGTTCCTCGCCGCAGTACAGGCCGCGATGGCTTCAAGCCACCCCTTCTCCGGAATTGCCCGGCTGATCAGACATACCACAAATGCCGACTCGGGAATTCCCAAGTCGCCGCGCGATACCGACGAAATTGAGCGGATTTCCGCAGCATTTGGAATATTGGTAAATCGTTTCTCAACGAGAAACTGGGGTGGAAAATTTTTCAGATTTTTTTCAGCCGCGTAGCAGAAGCGGTCAACGCGTTTCTCAAGCAGCGCAATAATGCGATAAATTTCGGGGCCGTCCATCATGTCGTACATTCCGTGAGTTGTACATATGAATGCGCAGCGGCTGTTGGTTTGCAGCAGGTCGGCGACCGCTACATCCACCCACGCATGGTGGGTATGGATTACATCAATCTTCATATCATCAACCAACTGCGGAAGCTGCGAAGGATCGCTGATTTCGACCACCGGTATATCCGATCGGATGCGTTTGCGGACTGCCTGAATTGTTGGCTCCCTGTTAAAATTGCAAAAGGTCACGTTGCAACCCAGATCACGCAGCCCGTTTGCCAGTACGGTTGGGAATGTCTCGCCTCCGCCGGAAGTCAGCGCAAAGCCGCAGATCATGATATTGAGCCGGTGGCTTTTCGGGACCATGAGTTCGCGATATTCGTTAGTAATAAAATCGAGCGGATCCTGCGGGCGGTTTAATCTCCAAAGCGCCGCGACTGTGTCCATGTGGCGTTGGCAATCGTCCGGGGCGATATGGTAGTATTGCTGGGCGAAACGCAGCACATCCGCGTGCTCACGGTAGAATCTCTCATCTTTGTGTAAATTTACCGAGGTGTTGGCGCTGTGCAGCCGATAAAGGTTCATGGGCTTTTCCGAGTAGCCAACCAATCCACCTCGACAAATGTTAAGGTAGAATATCCAATCACCACAGACTTTAAAATTAGTCCAGCCCAGGGCACAGAGCTTCGATAAGTCAAGGGGTTTTCGGAATATTGCGGAACCGACATTTGGTATGATATTTTTCGCGACCCATGCCCTCGGCACAAGCGTAGCGGCACCCATGACAAACGATCTCTGCCAGAGCTCCGGGGCGACGTTGTGCAAGTATTCATCGGTGGACCAGACTACCTTTCCGCCGTCGTCAATGAATAGTGTTTTGCAGAAAGCCAAAGTCACAGCCGAATTTGTAAACATCGGCACCAGTTCTGAAAGGAATCCGGATTCGGAATTGTCATCCGATTCGGCAATCCATATTAGTTCCCCCCGCGCCATTTCCATTCCTTTTTTCCATTGAGCGAAAGGTGAACCGGAGTTATGGGTATTGCAAATCAGCCGAGTATTTTGCCTGTAGCGCTCGGCATATTCCTTAAGAATTGCAACACTCCCATCAGCCGACGCGTCATCGAGCAGGATGACTTCGATGTTCGGATAGGACTGATGATAAATCGAATCCAGTCGATCCCTCAGATATTTTGCGTGGTTATAATTCGGAACTATCACTGAGATGCACGGTGCAAAGGCGGCGGTGGAAGCCCCCCATTGTGTGGCTTCCCTCTTCGGCACCTCTTGGGAAATATGGGCCTTCCTCCCCCGATACTCCTTGGGCATTTTTTTTGCCATCAAAAAATAGCGAACGGGCCGGGTCTGTTTTCGGAGGATCTTTAACCCCTTTATGAGCCTCCGTACCCAGCGCTGCACTTCTCGGACCGGGCGGGTTAGCCGCCAGGAAAGCGAACTAACCATGCTGACTGTTTTGGCTTCCAGTTCGGCCGTCTTCCACGAAGAGGCGGCCCTTAGGTACTCCAGGTCGGCGGAAGATTGGCGTTGTTGCTCCTGCAAATGCCTAACGAATTCATCGCGTTTTTGAGCCTCGGCCCGTAAGTCTGCGATCGCCAAATTCTGCCGATCCAGTTCCCTCCGCAATTCACTGTGTAACTGCGCCAATTTTCCAAGATCACGTTCCTTATCCGCCAGATCAATTGCCTTTGACGCCGAAAGCGCCGTTAGCCGCTCCAGTTCTGCGGAATATTGACACTGTTGCTCCTGCAGAGTTTTGACCAATTCATCACGCCTGTAAGCCTGATCCTGGAAAGAAGCAATCGTCTCGTCGCGTTGATTTATTTCGGTTTGCAGTTTGACGATGGCCAGGTCCTTCTCGCCCAGTTCCGCCCGCATGTCGCCATTGGACCGCGCCAACTCCTGGAGATCGTGTTCTCGGGCCGTCAATTGTGATTGGAGGTGCACTTCCGAGTTGTATAGACGCGTGATTACTCCATTTTCATAATCCTCTGTGGCTGCAAACCCAACCAGGCCGACAGGAAACTCTGGGAGCACGGCGTTGCTTGCGGCCATTAGAAAATAGCGCCACCAATTTTCGGGACCCTCGGGTCCCCAAATGGCACCTCCATTTACCGCCAAGAATTCGTTCAGCGAGCGCCGGCCTTCCAGATGGGCAATCAGGGATCCGTAAGCCACGCGTTGTCCGAAGGGTTGTGTGTTTGCGAAGTAGCGCCCGAGAAGCTCGGTAAACTCGGTTAGCTCCAGCTCCTTCATGTGGAACGGATTGGGCAGACCGCCCGCCGCGCGGTATATCGCGCGGTTAGGCGTGGAAACCAGAAGAACCCCATCCAGTGTCAAAACGCGCGTGATTTCTGAAAGCATTTGCTCGTGCTGGTCTGTGTGCTCGAGCGTTTCAAAGCTCACTACCAGGTCTACTGACCGATCCGGAAGCGGAATCTGTTCACAGGCCCCGACAGCGAATGAAAGATTCTCACGCACATACCTTTTGCGCGCGTGCTCGACCGTCTGCGCGTCAATGTCTACCCCGACCACGCAAGCCGCCGTCGCAGCCAGAATGTCCGTCCCATACCCCTCGCCGCATGCAATATCCAACACACGCTTGCCCGCGGCAAGTTGCCGTGCCATGTAATATCGGTGTCTGTGCTCAAGCTCAATTTGTCCATGGATTCCCGGAACGTAACGCTCCCCTGTGAATGGAAGCTCTGGAACATCCGACATGAAGTACTCCCGCGAGTGCCCGGGCGCTGGCCGCCACCCGGCATATAGACGTAACGCCACCGAGGCGTCTGCGCGATCTTAATGATTACTAAGCCATACGGTTCCCATCAAGAGCATCGTCTTTGCAAAATGCTATCATCAACCACCAGCCCGGTCAAAGCCGATGCCCAACAGCCGGCACCCATCGCCAAGGGGCTGGCGAGGCCCTCGGGCGGAATCGTCGACCTGAATATTTCCATGAATATTTCCTTAATTGCGGTGCCCGAATCCAGCCGATACAATCCTCCCTTTACTCGGCGTTTGGTCCGGTGGTGAATGCCTGTAACGCCCCAGTTGCAAATTGATGCCAAGGCTGACTTACGCCTTAGATTCGTGCTGTCGGTTGGCACCTCGTCGAATTATTGCGGATGTTCTGAATGTAAAACGTATGCTGGACGGTTGACTTAATCAACGGCGTTGGGCTGAACATGGGACGAATATTGACATGATTACGTGCGCGGTCTGCGGCGGCAATAAATTTACTCATACAACGGTGCTGTGGGATTCTCTGGCAGCCGAATGGCACTTGGCCCCAAACGAAAGAGCGTACGTCGACAGGCAGCAGGGTACATCATGCTCCCATTGCGGATCAAACCTTCGTTCAATCGCATTGGCAGACGCCATTCGCAGAGTCCTGCGAACGGATTTGACGCTGCAGGCCTATGTAACGCAACCCGAGCCTAGCACCCTGACAGTATTGGAAATTAACGAGGCGGGGCACCTAAGTCCGACGCTGCGGCTGCTACCTGGGCACGTGCTGGCCGTTTACCCAGCGGTCGATATTCACGCCCTGCCATATCCCAGTAATACGTTTGATATGGTCGTACATTCTGACACCTTGGAGCATGTCCTAAACCCGGTACACGCCCTGATGGAGTGCCGTCGGGTGCTCCGCCCGTGCGGCTGGGTGTGCTTCACAGTGCCAACGATCATTGGACGACTTACCCGCAGCCGTGCCGGTTTGCCGAAGAGCTTCCATGGCTCGCCCCAAACCGCGACCGACGATTTCGTCGTTCAGACAGAATTTGGTGCCGACATGTGGACGTATGTTCTTCAGGCTGGCTTTTCTTCCGTCACGGTCAACACCGTTGACTTTCCCGCAGCCCTCGCCTTGTCCGCACGAAAAAGCAGTTAGCTGTGTCCAGCCTACACATTAGGATTGGTGAATGAAACGGGGATATATCCGCAACCCAGTTGGCTTCAGTGAATAGCTGTGGGTTTTACAGCGGTTGTCTCGGGGACTGCGGCGGGCGGCATAATTACCTAACCTAAACGCCGTCCCATGGCAGGCAGTAATCTCGCCGTGTTATCCATTCGCGCTCCAAGGTATCGGCTTGGGGTAAAAATCCGCGCCACAACTGCTCGTTGGCAGTTCTGCCAATTCCAATCCACCGTGAATTTTTGTGATCCTATCATTAGAAATCAAGCATAAATAGCTATATCAGGGCCTATTTCTTGGTCGATCCATGCCTTCTCCGTTATGTAGTGTCGTCAATGGCTGAAATTCCACCACAAAGCGGTTGATATTCAACCACAAAAAAGGTTATTATTCCAATATGTTGGTTCAACGATCCATTACACCGCTCTTCGAAACCGCACTGCTTGATACGCCTGCCGTTTATATCCAAGGGCCTCGGCAGGCCGGCAAAAGTACGCTTGTGAAAATGCTTTCGGAAAAGACGGGGCGGCGTTATCTATCGCTTGATGATGCCGCCACGCTTGCCGCTGCCCGTACTGATCCGGGTGGGTTCTAAAGCTGATTTGCGCGGTATGGAGGTGCTTCGCCAAGCCGCGGGGCAAAACTTTCTGCGCGGCGTTATTCTGTACAACGGCCATGAAACACTTCCCTTCGGCCCGGATTGCTGGGCGATTCTAATCGATGCACTTTGGACCGGCACCGGATGACGATTCAATCTTATTACCTGCCTTGTTAAGCGGGTCAAGGTAATGTATACTATAGGTGTATACTTTGGAGGTCGCGCGATGGTGCGAACGCAACTCTATCTGACACCGCAGGAACGCGACGGTTTGGCTGCTTTATCACTGGCAACGGGCCGGAACCAAAGTGATTTAATGCGCGAGGCGGTGGATCGCCTGATCGAGCAATTCAGTGCACAGCGAAAGGCCATGGTGTTGGATCAAGCTGCGGGGATGTGGGCAAAACGCAGGGAATTACCGAGCGTTCCACGCCTGCGTTCCCAATGGGATCGGGGTTAAAACCGTGACCCAACGGATTCTTGTCGACACGGATGTGATGGTTGATTATCTTCGCGGCTATGCGGAGGCGGTGAAATTCATTAAGAAATACGCCGATCATATTATCCTGTCATCCATTACCGTCGCCGAGTTGTATGTGGGTGTCAGAGACGGGCCAGAGCAGGAAATACTCGATAACGTGATTTCATTATTCCGGGTGGTACCCGTTACTGCCCACATCGCGCTGGCCGGCGGTCTGCTGAAACGGGATTTCGGGAAATCGCATGGCGTTGGCCTGGCTGACGCCATAATCGCGGCGACCGCTCAAAGCGAGAACGCGAAACTCTGCACACTTAACGCAAAACATTATCCCATGCTGGCGGGGATCAGGCCCGTTTATACCAAGAAATAGCGTAACCGTTCACGACTGCTCTGATCAGTAGCGGGCTGTATTAAGGGCTTAGAATCCGGCGTTCAACCATCCTGATCGGGAATGCGTTTTTGGCACTTGGTTCGCGCGAACCCTTATTGGTCAAGAATTACGACAATGGCGTCCAAAAGTCGCTGCGCGTGAATCGACGCGACCTGCCACAGGACGTCCGGATTCACGCTTCCGTAGTCGTGGGCGAGGATATGGCGTGTTGCAATAATTTTTCGCCACTCAATTTCAGGGTGGGCCTTTTGGAACTGCGGCGACACCGCTCGCGCGGCTTCGCCGATCGTTTCAATCCAGCGCTCAACTGCGGCGCGGAATACCTCATCATCTTCCAGAGCCGCTCTTTCCCGTCCCACGGCGTTACGAATCAGTTGCGTGACTGCGCGCCGCATGTCTTCGAGTCGAGCGCGATCATAAACGTCAGGACTCATAGACAACCCTTTGTGTCCTTAAAATTTCCTGTCGGCGATAGGGATTGGTAATAAACCGGTTCTCCACAAGATCAACTGTACGACCCGCGAAAACCGCAGACGCCTCGTCCATCATCTCAGGGAGGTTGTCAAACGTCATGGCTCCGCCATGGTCAAACTCCAATAACAAATCCACATCGCTGGTCGGCGAGAAGTCATTGCGTAATATCGATCCGAAAACAGAAAGCTTACGAATCTTCCAGTGCCGACAGTAGGCTGCAATCTTTTGCGAATCCACCGGTATTGCAAATGTCTCCACGGTGCACCTCATCAATAGCACGGGCCATCGCTTTAGTGCCCTGTTCCAGCCATAATTACGGGGTTATTGGCCTCAAACCGGCCAGATGCAAGGAGTCGGCGGCGAGAACCGGGTTCGTAAACCCCTTGAGCCGACGCGACGCCGCAGATGGCCGGTTTAAGGCCAACCCTTCGGGCGGGGGCGAGAGGCCGCAGGCGTTGTCGCTCGTCGTCAACGTATGCATCCATACGCAATCCTCCTCGCTTCGCGCCGACAAACCCCTGGCCATCCGTCACCTCGTAATTATGGCTGGAACAGGGCACTAGACAAACACCCAACGTTACAACCGACACATATTATAATCGCCCCGCACTCCGGAGTGAATTGCCGATGCTGTAAATAATTTTTATATCAATGCCCCTGGAGAACGCGCGTGTGTTCCGTAATCATTTGGGCATATTGGTTTTTCTGAGCGGGCAGAAGAAACGATTGTTGGATCAAATCCGTGGCCGCACCGAGGGCGTCTATTTGGGCGGAAAGCAGGCTTTCCGCAGCCTTGACCGGAAGGTCACAATACTTCGCGAAATCCAGCCACGTGCGACGCGTGATGGAGTCTTTTTTTCCGCATACCGGAAGGGAAAGCGCGTAGTCATCCGGAATCACCAGCCGGGTATTGACCAGATCATAGGCTGGTGAGAGCTGGTGGCGACCATCGCCCAACGTCAGCATGGAAAGATTCTTCAAGTGCAGATCGCCGTTGCAAACCCACCAACTCAATAGCATCAAACGGAAGAGCTTGCGGATTTCAATAAGCGGTTCGTCGGCAAATTGGCGCAACAATCGCACGCATAGTTCCGCTGATCCAGTGTACTTCTCCGCCGCCGAGACGCCGGCCAACTGGCAAAAATCCTCGACCTGTAATTTGCCGCCGCCTTCTGGCCGATCAAAACGTTTGATGATATATGCCATGCTTCCATCTTTCAGACGCAACAGTCCATGCGGCGGAATTTCAATTCCAACCATGTCAGCTATACGCATCGTCAGGCTCTCATTTTCAGCGAGATTGGGAAAAACAGCCTGCGGCGGCTTTAGGATGTAACGGCCATCTGCGGAAACAAGCTCCAGCCGCGACTGATCTTCGGAGACTTTCATGGATAGTTTGATTTGCACCCCGGAAATCGACATTTTCCCCGCCAGTCTCGCCGCCTGGGCATATAGTTCCGCCATCTCAACATCAAAATGCGGCACCCTTCTGGTCCCGAAGAGTCTCATGGCGCATTGCGGGTGATAATCCGCGGCGTCCGCAGTTGGCTTCAGACAGATTCCACAACTCGCCAACGTCTGTACCCTTCAAGTAAAATTGCCAAAAACACACTTGCACCGCACTAAAAAAGCTCTCCCGCTTTCGGATTATTCCGGAACGATTTCCACTGCTCCCACGCAGTCGGAACCCATGGCCAGTAGCAAACCGAATGCATCCGTCTTTGGTAATTTCAGCTTTCGCGCCGACACTTCCAGCAGCCATCCCTCAGGGAGCAGATTTTCAAAAAATGGGTGTAATCCTTCCGATTCATAGGGCTTTTCCCGCAAGGGCAGAGTCAAGGATATGGGCACAGCACCGCTGCCGCGAAGCCACGGTTTGCCATAGGTAAAGCGTGTTGCGCCGCCGGGGAGTTCTTCCAATTTCCCGGCTACCCGGCCATTCAGGGATACTTTTGCGGTTCTATAATGCATCGGTCCTCCTCTGATCTGGCGTTACATCGACATAGCTTGCTTTTTTACCGAACACGCGTAAAACCTTGTTCACTGCATCCATCCGGACAGTCGGTTTGTCGCTCTCCAGTTCTGAAACAAAGCGTGTTCCGACATCTGCAAGTTGCGCCAATTCCCGCTGGCTGAGTTTTGCCGCACGTCGACGTTTGCGAATGTACATGCCAATACTGTCATGCGGATCACGGTGGTGTTCGAGCGTTTTAGCCGATCCGATCACAGTATTTCGCGGGATGTCGCCTGACAATTGCTTCATTTGCAATATAGTACTACCGATCGGGAATAAATACAATAAGAATTGCCATAAAATGCCTGATCGGGAATGTTTTCATTGCAATTATTGCAATGTATTCCCGTTCGGTAGCAAATTGATTCAACCATGTCAATAACTGGCCATAATTCCACCATGTTTAAACAAATTGTGCCCGATCGGGATAAAGCGGTTTCAAAAAGCGCTTCCGTCAACGGATGACCGGATAATGTCGATGCGGTCGAAATTTTCTGGAGACTGCACGCTAATCCGGTATCGGCGAGGTATCCTTTGGGTTTCCCACTGATTCTTGTGATCGTGTTGCCGTGATAACCCGGCGTATCAAACCACTGGAATGTCGCGCGCAGTGTCGCTAGCCGACGCTTCGCCCTATGCGGCTGGGGTTGGTGCCGCCGCAGATTGTTACACCCGATATGCTACAGGAGTTTGAAGATGCCCAGAGTTAGAAAACTGAAAATTGTTTCGGAAGAAACCCCCGTTGACGATGTTCGTGCTGTCCGCGAGCGATTGAACCGTGAAGCGGGCGGTGATATCCACATGTTAATACAACAGTCCCGTGCGGCTACAGGGAAATTGGGCAGCGGGTTAGGGCTTAAAATAGCAACCGTGTCGCCTCGTGCGGTTCGCCTACGGCCGGCACATGGGACCAATCGCTTGAATTCAATGGGCGGTCGCAAGCGCAGCCCTCACTCGGCCGCGCCCAAGCCGTAAGCTTGTGGAAGCTTATGGCGACGGGCACTATTGGCCCGGTGTGGGTGGGTTGTTATGTTCTCCCGCCCATCATCTCCGTGGGCAGCGGCGGCGGGGGGGGATTGCTCCGGCGGCACGGACGGCGTCGGCAGTTGTTTGTACCACCACGGGCGCATCGGCTGCGCGGCCGCGAATCCAACGATTTAGCTGCCGGATAATTTTCCCAGGGCCAACCGCTCTTTTTGCAGCCACACCGGAATGCAGGCGATGATTTTCCAGCATAAACGGAATCAGATCACGCAATTGCGGACCTATGGCATGGAGATAAGGCTGAATGCTGCATCCCCGATTCGCGTTCCAGTTCTGACCGGTGCTGCGTGAAACGCTGGTTTTACTGATGCGGTAATAGAGCAACGCATCGGGAATCAATTCGAGTTTATACCCCGCCAGAACCGCCCGCGCAAAAAATTCCCAGTCTTCCTGATATCCGCTGAACCGCTCTTCAAAACCGCCAAGCTTTTCAAAGACGCTTCGCTTCACCAGGCAATGTACGTCGCCGAAGACATTCATAAGCGCTCCGACCGCCGCCGCCGGTCCCAGCGGCACCCACATTGGAAATTCTATGTCCGGATCAGGCGGCGGGTGTCCCTCAAAAAGTGTCATGGTGGACGTTGCTATGTCGGCGTGGGTTCTTTGCGCCACTTGCATGGCGCAGTCCAGCCAATGGGGCACGGCAATATTGTCATCGTCCATAAACGCCAGATACTCGCCCCGGGCCTGTTTGGCGGCGTTGTTTCGCGCCCGCCACATATATTGATTTTCCTGCCGAATAATGCGCCATTGGCAAGCGGCAAATTCAGTATCCAATGTTTTCAGAAGGGCCTGTACCTCCGATGACGGGCTGCCGTCATCTACCAGGATTACTTCAAAATTCCGGTAGGTTTGTGCTTTCAGCGAATCAACGGCCTGCCGGAGTGTTTCCGGCCGATTGTAATGCACCAGACATACGCTGATCATTGGCGTAACGCGGTTTGCGGTCTGCTTGCCCCCGGTGCCCCCTTTTTTCTCCGCGTTTTCGCTTGCCGGGGTTTCCCTGTGGACTATCGACGTGATCAGGCGTTCCCAATGTTGCGCGGTGTTGGGCACTGGCGCAGGCGTTTGTAAAGCGGTGATGCCCTGTTGCATTACGGCCTGAATTGTTTTGGATAAAGCCTGCGCATTGGATGGAAAAGAGATTTTCTCAAACACCTCGGCTGTTTGAAAATCCCGCAGGCCGCAATCTTCACAGATCAAAATCGGAATGCCTTCGGCAAGGCAATTGACAAGCAGTTGCGATAATCTTCCAGGGCGTCCAGCAAATACCGCCATCCGACCGGCAGCCCGCATATAGGCCAATTGGCGCTCCAAGTCCGCCTCCGCCAGAATGCTGTATCGCCAACCTGATCGACGTAAAGCCTTGTGAACAAACCAGTCGCCGGCCAGTTGTCCGACCTCTCCGATAGCACCCATAAAAGTGATTTTCAGCTTCTCGCGAAGTGACACCGGTAATCGTTTGATGGCTTGGCAAAATAATTCCACTCCATCGATGGAATCCATCAGGCCGGCAAAAACCAGTTCGGTCAGCGGTTCGGCGGTAGCGCAGGCAGGAGATGGTGCCCCGGTTACCTTTGGTGTTTCCAGCGATGCGCCGGACTTTGCTAATATTGTGGGCAATGGCGGAAGCACGCTGGTGTTGGCCGGCAGCACCCATTTCGTGCTTTCAAGCCAATCGCGTAATTCGTTGGTGCCCACCACAGCCGCATCCGCCCTGCGTGCCGTATCTCGTTCCATAAACATGACCTCAAGGGCATCAACACTCGCCGGCATAGATTGCCGCGCGTAGTATCGCCATTGAGTTGGAGCCGTTAGATATGTTACAAATCGGGTTTTTTCAAACGCGATTCCCTGCTGCCGGGCCAGAATGGCGTAATAGCCTATGCCCTGCCATGCGGGCGTGATAACGCAGTCATACGAAGTGGTCTGGGATTTAAGCCAGCGATAAAATTTATAACTGCGTCGGCGAAACCAACCTGCAATAACCTGTGCCTCTGTAAGCCAATCCAGCGTCACTATGCGAACGCCCGGTGAGGCGGTCATTCGGGCGTAAAGATCGTTATCCGCTTTTAATGCCTTGTCTGACGCAGATATACACAGTACAAGATCATGTCCACTGGCTGCTAATGTATTCGCTAAATTGATGCACGCCTGTTGGCCATCATCCGGTGCGGACGCCCCAGGCACTGATGGTATTGCGATGCAAATCTTTAAGCCCATTATCCTGTCCCCGTTTCCAGGAAGTGTGTACCTAATCCGCCGATACTATACCGGGTCTGCGCCGGTTAGGGTAACACAAGTTGCCCCTGCAACCACCCCATGTTAACCCCATGTTAGCCGGCACGTTCATGGGCCGCTGAGCCTTGCGACTCGGATTACACACGGCGATAATCTCCCTCCGCCAGGCCGCAGCGGAAAACGTCACAAAGACGCCGACTTCATCAGCGGTTCTGGTATCGCTGGCATCGAAAATCTCGAAATTATTTTGATACTGATTTCGGCCGGCCAATGCTAATGGGCCAATCCTTGCTTTTCGGCAATAGTTGAGGATAATGTTGAATTCGTCAATGGAGCCGGGAAGCACATTGGCATGCGCTCGTAGCTCAATTGGATAGAGCGTCGGTCTACGGAACCGAAGGTTGCAGGTTCGACTCCTGCCGGGCGCATTTTTGCCGCAGGCAAAAATAGAGTCCCGGCGCGCCGGGGCGGTCTGCTCTCAACTTTCTACTTTCATTGCTGGATAACCTATGGCCTTCACCTTTAAAAAACTCATCGTTTATCAAACAGCAATCGCCTTCGCTGATAGAATCTGTTCGCCCATCGCAGCGCTGGGTTTACCGAACCGTCAACGTTAGCCGGCACATTTAATGTTCCGGTGGCCCGGGACGACCTGTGATTGTCGATGGAAAGCCGGAATCATCAAGATGGGCATGCGCAAAGGTTTGATTATCAATGCGTTTCTGCTCCCCACGAAAAAATGAGGCCGCTAAGGATCGAACCCGGTGAAAAAATATTTCCTCTGAAAATCAACAAAATGTAGTGATCATGCGAGCCAATGCGCTACCAAGTTTCACATCTGATCCGGATCTATTGTTGATAGTGCTGCACTGGCAAATATTGGAGCTGGCAATAAAGCCGGCAATTGTAGCGATGGTTCGGACGACATTTGAACGGGAAAACAACTTCTCAAAGATTTACCCACTAGCGTTAAACATTTTATCCTCGCAGAGAAAAATATAGCCTCGGTCATCAAGACCGAGGACGGCACGGTGGATCGGGCCAACGCCGGCCTGCCGCAATCATTGAAAGGCAACAACAATTGGCCATGAACATGAACAACGGCCACTGCGCGCCTTGTCATCCATAATTGAATTGAGGCATGCTGCGTGCCACGAGGGGGTTGTCGTCGGTGAGGCGGTTCAGGCCCATTCCGCATCAATCCATTATCAGGGCAAAATCATAAGCCGAATTTTCATCACTTTTAGTGACTATTTTGGTTAAAGCGAGAAGGCTTGGTTTATTTATAACGCCAACTCTTTGTATCGGCACCTTTCGGTGCGGTTGCCAGCATGTGCCGCACTATCTCGGGAATCTCCCGTTCCGGTGCGGTCAGAGCGCTCATAGCGGCCGTCATGTTGGGGCCGCCACCCCACCAGCCATGCGGTTGGCCCGGGCCGTATTCAAATATTCCGTTGAAGTGTGGATTTCGCGTGCCTGAGAGAAATTTCTGCAGCCGTTGAACCGCGTTGTTGAGGTAAAACGTATCCATGGTACCCACGGTTACATGGATTTTCCCTTTCAGTTTCGGTCCCAATGTTGCCCAGTGTTTTTTGAGGTAATGACACAAATCATAGTGATCTCGCCAATAGCGCACCACGCGTCGATGAATCCGCCCGGTGCGCGGATTCCATATTTCAGCCGGATACCCATCTTTGGCCATGGGGCCAAAGACCGCCTGCCAGGCATCGAATTGGCGGCTGGACCGGCCCTTTGATCCCAGTACGCGTTCCCGCAGCATTTCCCGTGCCATAGTGGTGAGAACAGTGCCGTCTGTGCGCCGCGCCGCCGGGCGGGGTACGCGTGAAAACTGCCCCAATCGCCAAAAGGCGTTGGCATCCCGATAGAGGTTCACCGCCATAAAGGCGTGAAAATCAACCGGGTCGGGGCATGAAACCCATGCTCCATTAAACTCATCGGGATAAAATATCTGTGATGCAAGAGCCTCCCATCCGCCGGTAGAATAGCCGTACAGCGCCCGTGCCCACCCTTGGTCTATGCCGCGGAAATGATGTTCGACGTAGGGTATCAATTCCTTAACAAAAGCGCTGCCGTAGGGTCCCAGATTAGCCGAATTCACACTGTAGGAATCGTCATAATATGGATTGGCGCTTTGAATGATCAGAATAAGAACGTGCGGAAGCTGACCGGATTTCCATTGCTGATAAAAGCGATAGCAATAGTCGGCACGGATTCGGGCGAATCCCTTCAGGTTTGAGGATGGAGCTTGGCGAGACATCGGAATGGGGACACCAAAATATCGCTGAAAATGGCCTTGGTATATGATCAAAGGGTAATGTGCGGCGGGATGGGAATACCACCCGGAAGGCAACATGACCATTCCGCCCAAATACATGGGCCGGCCCCAAAAGCGGCTTAGCCGCGGGCTTTTAATACGAAAGTATTTGAGATAGCGGGTGCTCCGAAGCGCAGGCAGCGGCGGGATAACACGACTTAATTCGAGATGTATTTCGCCCCCGTTTTCCGAATGGAGGAACACACGTTTCGGCATGCTATAAAGATTGCCGGGCTTCCGGTTCCATTGCTGCCCCTCGCCTTCATCCATCGGCAGCTTTACGGTGATTCCATCGGCCCGATGGAATGAGGTATAGACATTGAATAATGCTTGCGCAAAATAGTGTCCTGCGGGAATATTCCGCAAGTTCTCAATCGGATAGCCAAGCGCATGATCTCCGACGATTACCGCCTGGCCCGGCCTCCAGGCGTTGCATTGCGTGGCGAATATTTCTCCCGTCTGGATGTTGTCACTGATTTGAAATCGTGGTTGCGTTTTGCCATTTTTTGAAAGCATGAGATATAACCGCCCCTGCAACGGTTGCTTATGCAGCGAGGCTGGGAAAGTCACGCTAAATTGCGGCGGCACCGTCGCTTGCGCGGCCGCCGGTATTGTCATTAAAACAAATAGTGCAAGACATGCGGTGCTTCGACAGTGATATTTCAATTCGTCAATGATGGCGGTGCCTCCAACGCGGCGGAACCCCAATTTTTATCGGGGTTTTTACACAGAGTGAATGACATTTTCCCGCCGTTGGTTATATCGCTGAACTTGATCCAGTCAGCTTTCTGGACGACGCCATTGAGCCGCGCCCCTTGAATGTAAGGGGTAAACATCGGGGTTGGCGTTGTGGTGATGACAAATCTCCCCCCGGTATATGGGGTATGCAGATGGATTGTGATCTTGGGAAACGCCGGGCTGCAAAGTTCATAAGCGGTGCTGGCCGGATCGATGCTGTATAAGCCCATCATGCTCATAACCGCCCAGGAGGACATTTCTCCGCAATCATCGTTACCCGGAACACCGTTGGGAGACAGCGTATAATTCTGTCGCAGTATGCGCCGAATCACATATTGTGTTCTCCAAGGTTTACCCGAGAAATTGAACTCAAAAGGAGCTTCCAAGTCTGGTTCATTGTATGGGCAGTAGTACAGGAGCTTCCAGTCGGGCGTCTTATAGTTGAAAAATGCTTCCAGCCGACGGTTAAACCTCGCTGCTCCCACGGCATGAACCAGCCAATCCATGTCACATGGGGCCAGCCATTGATACTGCCAGCAGGAATTCTCTACGAAGCCGTGTCTTTGCGAACGTTTGAACGGCTTACGCCATTGACCATTGGATAACCGCGGGCGAAAATCATGATCCTTATGATCAAAAACATTGCGGAAATACAAGGCCCGCTGATGGAACATCGCCGCATCACGGGTTTTACCCAG
>JAKAEZ010000036.1 GCA_021819825.1 Planctomycetota bacterium | reverse complement strand
AGGCCCGTGAAGAAATTCCGAAAGGTGATTCGCGGAAGCACTGGATAGAAGGCTCAACCCATCGACCGAATGACACGGTAGCGTTCCCACTTGACAAGGCTCGGCTCATAGAAGATGCTCAAGTTAGCGGGGCAACTTGCTCAAGTTGAGCAAGTTGATGGGAGCTTTGATTTCAGCGGGTTTGGTTCAAGTTGCTCTAGATGCTCGAGATGTTTTTTGGGCGGCTGTGGCCGCCAGCATTCAGGATTACAGTATTGGTCAGTATTGATCAGTATTGATCAGTATTCATCAGTAGTGGTCGGTAGTTTCAGAATTGCGCGGAGTGGGCGCGGGGTCGAGTTTTGTTTGGGGATAGAGCGATCGCCGTAGCTTCGACCAAGCTATCTGATACAAGAAGTATTCACTTTTCAAATCCCGGCAAACCGGGATGCGGCGTCGTTTGGAATCCGGAATCCACAATCCAGAACCTGGAATCCAGTGACATCGTTGAGGGCTATAGGGGGGAGTGCTGGGGCATAATGAGAAAAATGGATAATGAGTAGTGAGTAAAACGAGGGGGTGCTATCCATCCCCGCGCTGGCCGGGATAAACTCAGGTCACCGGGACCACAGAGTTCTTTATCCACAGGTTGCGCCGATTACTCAGATTAGAGGACGACGCGAGGGTACGAATTCACCACCAAGACACAACGACATGAAGAATTTGTTTTACCACAGAGGGAGCCGAGGTAAACGGAGGGCGGCGCTGCGCTCAATGAGTAATGGATAATGAGATTCCCGGTGCGCCAGGATTAATGAGGCGCGGTGCGGCGCACCACTTAAAATCGGGGGAACGCTATGGCGGCGCAAGCCATTTCTGCGGATCACGGATCGAATTGGGTGGCAGGTTACAGGGGCTTTTCACGGATCAATCCTTTTACAGTATTGGCGGTATTGGGCAGTTGGGGCGGTAGCGGATGCCGGCATTTAGTATTTGGTATTTAGGGTGCATTGGGGGGCTGCATTTGGTGTGCCTGATGTGCGCGGCATTCAAAATCATCAATCCCAGTCCGGACATCGGCATGGGCTTTGGCGAAGAATATCAGATAGCAAAAACTCTGCACGGGAAAAAGTAACTAATTCGTGTGATCGCCGTGGGCGAAGGGGTTGCAGATCGGGCACCAATCCAACATTCGCTCTAAGCTTTCGTGCTCTACCATCCACGATAAATGGGGTGGTACAGTTGGTAAATGTCTTCCGGGAAACTGCCGGTGGCTGAGCCAATTATTATTTGTTCGAGACGTGATGCCGGGATTAAACCCACGTCGCGAGTCGTCTAATGCGCTTTGAGATTCTTCTGCCCAGCCTTGGGTTTAGGCGGGAAAGGTGCGCGGCGGTGTCTTGGAGTGATGCAATTTCCTGCGCGGTGGCACCGCGTTCTAATGCTTGTAGCGCAAGGATTTTGGAATGGACATGGCCTAGCCCAAATCAGTCCAAGGGGTGTATAATCGCAATATGCCGATCGCCGGTGGAACGTCCGACAAACTGGGAAATGCCTATGAATCATTGTGGGCCGTCGATAACCTATTGAAAATTTTGTCGGACGACGCACTGACTATCACCATGGAACCGATTAACCGCGCGGAATCGCTCGGAGTTGAATTCATCGTAAGGAAATCGGATGCCCGCGAAGAGTATTGGTCGGTAAAGCGACAGGCTTCCTCTGCATCGGGCTGGACGATCTCACAGCTTATGAGATCCCGATCCCCCAGACGCTCTATTCTTTCCGACCTCGCGTCCCACCTTCAGAATAAGCCGGGGGCGGTAGCGGTATTCGCCTCCATGTCCGCTGCACGGCCGCTCATGGATCTCGCGGAATATGCACGCAAGGAACAGCTTGCCGAGCGCGTTGACCAAAACCAGTGTCTGCGCGACGGCCTCGAAGAGATTCAGACGGAATTATTCTCTGGTGACGAGGTCCGCACTGCCAATTTTCTATCGCGCGTGCAGGTGCGGGTAATCGACCATGACCAGTTGGCGCAGCGCATCCAGACACAACTTTCCGGCTTGCTGTGCACTAACTCCGGCGATTCGATTGATCCTGTTATGGTGAGGACGTCGCTGGAGGGCTTCCTATGGGATAATTTTCACTGCCCCGTGAACCGCACGGATATCCTCGCCTTTTTGAAAGACAAGCAATTAATGCTCCGAAATTGGGCGGCCGAGATAACCGTCGCAGACCGCGTGAGATCTCGGCAGTTAGAATATACTTCATCAATTGAATTGGGCTTCATTAACTCAGCCCCGATCCCCCGCTCTCCCACGCCGTTTAATATCGGACATCTGCCGAAAAGGGCCATTGTTCTCGGGGCAGCAGGCTCGGGAAAGAGTTGCTTTATAACCTCGGTGGTATCGGAAGCTGCCGCACGGGGCGTTCCGGTATTACCAATTCGATTTGATGATCTTCCCAGTGGAATCATTACGCCGCGCGAGTTGGGAGCGCGGCTCGACCTCCCGGAATCTCCCGCGATTGTGCTCCAAGGCCTTGCGTCAGGCGGAGAATGTGTGCTGGTTGTCGACCAACTCGACGCGATCAGCCTGGCATCCGGAAAAAACACGGAGCTTTGGGGCGTCTTCGAAAAAATATGCCGGGAGGCGGATTCTCTTCCGGGACTTAAGATTATTTGCGCATGTCGCGAGTTTGATTTCGAACACGATTACCGAATTCGGAGGTTGGTCGAAGCCGAGCCGAAGTTCGATAAGCTCAGGATTGGGCAGCTAGAACAGGAGGGGGTGAAGGAGGCCCTCGCAAAGGCTAGACGTGATCCCCTTTTAAACGGCCAGCGACTACTGGAGGTGCTGCAACTGCCACTGCACTTGTGGATGTACCTCGGCCAACAATCGCCGGAGGGAAGAACTATTTCAACAAAGGAAGAGCTGTTTGACCGCTTCTGGGAATACAAAGTGCAGCAGGTCAATATTCGCCTCGGCGGCCACGCTCGCTGGACATCGGTTATCGACAAGCTTTTGGAAAATATTGAAAGTTCGCAACGGTTTGCCGTGCCCGAATCAAAGCTGGATGAATACAGACACGACGCAGATGCAATGGCTTCAGAGCACGTTCTCACTAGAGTGGATGGAAAATGGAGATTTTTTCACGAGTCCTTTTTTGACTATGCGTACGCCAGAAGATTCGAAAGCAAGGGCCACAACCTGCTCGACGTGCTACGCAACCCCGTTGACGGCCAGGGGCTGTTCCATCGGCAAAAAATACGCCAATTATTGACCTACCTGCGAGGACGAAATCGCAATGCTTATCTCGAAAGCCTCCGAGAGGTTCTGCTGGAGCCACAAATACGCTTCCATCTCAAGCGGCTGGCGGTGGATGTGCTTTCAAGCCTTTCTGACCCAACCGCAGAGGAATTTGGAATAGTGTGTGGGTTCTCCACCATTAATCCAAAATATCGCCAGCATTTCCTGCAGTTGGTAACCGGTTCGGCACCGTGGTTTTCTGTGGCGGATCAAGGTAATTATTTCGCTGACGCGTTTAGCTCCCAGGATGCGACGCAAAGAAGTGAAGCCGCAAATTTGATCATGCAAGCCTGTCGAGCCGGCAACAGCTCGCCCCGTCTGGCTGAAATTCTTATGGAGCATCGCCAAGATTTGGACCGATGGCATGACCACATGAAAGACTTCTTTCGGCTTGGCAATAATCTTATCGTTCGTGGAAATTTTAGGCTATTCCTCGGACTCTTGGGTGAGGGCGAGTTCGACGCTGACCTCGCCGGAGAACGCGATGTCACGTGGTTCTGGCATACGCTTTTCGCCGTCAAGGAGCGCGAGCCGGCGTGGGCGTGCGAAGCAATTTCGGTCTGGCTAAGTAGGATCATCCCCCAATGGGTCGCTCAAATGGGGCCAAATGGAATACCCACCAGAATTGGCCAGTACCTTGCAAGCGGTGGCTTCGTATTGGATGTTGCCGCCAAGGCACCAGGAGCATTCGCGGCGAACGTCCTACCGCAGGTGGTAGCAGCGGCTGAATCGTATAGCAAGGATAGCACCGAAGAACTTGCCGAAGACCCCTTCTGGCATTTTCGGAGTAATGAAAAGCAGCATCTGGGCATTTTCGAGGCCGTGCTGGAAGGCGTTGCCCGATCTCTGGAATCATTAGCCCGGTCCTCTCCGAAGAGGTTATGCGAACTACTTTCCGAGTACAAAGAGAAGCGGTTTGATACCGTAGCCTTTTTGGTATTACGTGCGTGGACAGCGGCCCCGGTAGAATTCGCAGACCAAATAGCGGTATACCTTTGCGCCGATCCACGACGATTATATATCGGCTACACTCTTGGTGGACAAAACCAAGTCAGCTACGCTGCGCTTGAAGCGGCAGGTAAGCAGTGTTCACCGGAAAATTTTGCTTTGCTTGAAAGTTTGATTTGCCACGCGATACCAAATGGGGAGAAAAAATGTCCGCGTAATCGCGGGTGGACGCAGTTTCAGTTCTTGCTGCGATTACCGGTTGAGCGGATGAGCGACCGTTGCCGGTCACAGTTGGGGGAACTTCAACGTAAATTTCCTGAGACACGAATGGAAGTTCCCGAAACGCTGCAAGCTGGTTTCGTTGGTTCCCCGATTCCGAATAAGGCTCTGCCCAAGCTGACCGACGAGCAGTGGCTTGCGGCGCTGCGGGATTTTCGTGGCATTCCGCGCCGCCTCAACCATCCCATCCCTACTTCCGGCGGTGAACGCGAGGTCGCCGGCAGCTTGCAGGAAGCTACGGTGCGTGAACCGCTACGCTTTCTCGAACTTGCCAAGCGAAACGAGGGTGACTTCTCCGCCTCGTATTTAGAAGCGGTTCTAAATGGGGTTGTGCAGGCAGCAAAAAATGCGGATGAAGTCGATAGGCCCGCCGTTTACGGGGGATTCGTCGATCTTGTGCAACGACTTCATGAAATGGACGGACACCCGTGCGGGCAGGCGATTATGAATGCCTTGGCTGAATGGCCCCAAAGTCCCCCAGTTGAGCTTTCGGCGATCATAGGTTGGTATTGCGAAAACGGCGGCGAGTATAGTAATGTATCCCCACGCGACCCGTCGGAAGGAGCTGGGCGAGACATCCTGTTGGAAGGAATAAACTCCCCTCGCGGAGTTGCCCTCCGGGCTGCCGGCCGATTGGTACGGGAGAAGCCGGAGTTTTTGGTGCCCCACATCCCAATCGTAGAGGAGGTTTTGAAACACGCATCCGATGCAGCATGTGCGTGCCTGATTGAGATCATTATGGCGGCCTTTCCGATTAACGAGTCACTTGCTACAAATTGGGCAGTCACACTCGGCGTGCGCACGCCGGCGGCGCTTGCAAGCATCTGGGGAACGACGCTCTTGCGAAAAGCAGTGTTTACCGATTACTGCCGGATGCGACCTGTGCTCGCCAAAATGTTAGAATCTGACAACTCTGATTTGCAGACCGCCGCGGCGCAGCAGATATGCCTTGCTGCCCTGGACAAACCAATCGCGGAACAGGACGCGAAGCGGGTACGCGCCGGCACCGAAGCAATGAGGGTTGCTGCTGCCGACGTCTACGTGAACTATTCGGCAAATGCGGTGGTTGGCAAGCGGTGTCGTGATATAGTAGCTGCGATGTTCGCCGATACAAGCGACAAGGTACGCCGACATGCGGCACACGCCTTTTCGATTGTCGGCAAGCTGTTACCCAACGACAAGGCAGGCCTATTGCGTGCGGTGGTCGAGTCGAAATTTGGTCCCGCAGAGCTAGGCTTCGTGGTTGACGGTATAGAAAAATGGCAGGATAAGCTTCCCGACGAGGTGGCAGACGTTGCCGAATTCTGCCTCAGCTCAATAGATCGCCAACCAGCGGCTGCGAGTGCGTATGGATCGAGTATTCAGCTAAGCCTTCCGGCAGTAGTAGTGCGGCTCTATGCCCAGACGCAGGACGTAACCGTTAAGAGCAGATGCCTCGACGTTTTCGATACAATGCTGCTCCATCAATTCTATAATGTCACACCCCAACTCGAGTTGCTCGAACGATGAATTTCCCACCCGGACCAGTCTTGGGATTTTCGCTCGGTTTATGCGTCCCGCCATTAAAACCCGCGCTTCCGCAAAATCTGCGATCCGGGAAGCCTTGTGGTTCCCTCCCTTCTGTTGGACTTCCGCCCCTATTGCCGTTGTAATACGGCTCATCGTGGTTGACGCAGGAAAAATGATGTATGGGCCAAAATGAGAATGATGACTCCGCTAAGCCTTTTGGCCCCTCCAATCCGCATCCGCTTTCAAAGATGAAAACGGAATTGGTGTGGGAGGGAAAATATGATGAATATGGAAATCGGCGGGAGGTGGATATTGCCGGGTTGGCCATGCCGATGCAGCGCATTGAAACCATTGACCAGCCGCGCAGTGAAGCGGCCGCCGCCGGGCAATTGGATTTGTTTAATAAAAAAACCAGGCGGCTGGATGATTTCCGCAACCGCCTGATCTGGGGCGATAACAAATTGGTCATGGCGAGTTTGTTGCAGGAATTCCGGGGCAAAATTGATCTGATCTACATTGATCCGCCGTTTGATGTCGGTGCGGATTTTACCATGCGGGTGCCGATCGGTGACGGCGGCGACGCCGTGGAAAAGGATCAATCGGCGTTGGAGATGGTCGCCTTTAGGGATACGTGGGGAAAGGGGACGGATTCCTACCTGCATACAATGTACGAGTGGTTGACTGTCGCCACGGCAATGCTAAGCGAGCGCGGAAGTATCTTTATTCATTGCGACTGGCACGTCGGCTATTTCATTCGCTGCCTGCTTGATGGTGCCATAGGCGCGGGAAACTTTCGCAACGAAATAATTTGGTACTACTACAACAAAATGCAGGGTAATGTGAACCGCTTCGCATCGGATCACGACACGATACTTTGGTACACACGGACCGATGAATACCGTTTTACCCCCATCCGCGAGAAGCGTCCCGAAATAGTACGACAGATCAAGCGGGTCTGGGACAAGGAAAGGGGAAAGCTCGCGAACGCGCGGGGCGAAGACGGTAAGGTTGCCTATATCGAAACGGACGAGCGGACGATTGACGATGTTTGGCGACTTCCGATGCTGCAGCCTGCCGACAAGGAACAGAATACTGGTTACGCTACGCAGAAGCCCGAGGCTCTTCTTGAACGCATCATAAGAGCCTCCTCCAACGAGGGCGATCTTGTCGCCGATTTTTTCTGCGGCAGTGGAACCACAGGCGCGGTCGCCGAGCGACTCGGGCGCCGTTGGATTATGGCTGATCTTGGACGCTTCGCCGTTCACACCAGCCGCAAGCGGTTAATCGAACTTCAGCGGAAACTGCACGCCGAGGGTCAGCCCTACCGGGCGTTTGATGTTTACAACCTTGGCCGCTACGAACGCCAATGGTGGCAAAAGGAAACCCTGCACGGTGCCAATGAGGAACATCGCCGCGTCGTGCTGGAATTTTTCCGCGCGGAAATTCTGCCGCCCGGCAGCACACCGTCGCCGTTGCTCCATGGCCGCAAGGGCATTGCGTTCTGTCATGTCGATGGGATTGATTCCATATTTTCCCGTGAAGAGGCAACAGTCGTAGCCAAGGCGGTCAAGGCCGCCGGTGGGCGGGAATGTTATTGCCTGGCGTGGGAATTTGAGATGGATTTGCGACTTACCACGGCAGCGCTGGAAAAGGAACTGGGCGTGGCGTTGAAACTCATTCAGATACCGCGGGAAATTATGGAAAAAAACCGCAAAGGGCCGCCGCCATTTTTGGAGGTTGCCGTGCTCGAAGCCCAGGGTATCACCAGAGACCCGGAGAAGAAAGGCGACATGCCGGGCGTGGATGTAAAATTGACACGGTTTTTACCATCGCTGGCGGAGGTGCCGGGCAGTGAACTTGAGGCGATGAAAGAGCGGGCGATCAAAAGCGGTTTTGATTTTATTGATTTCTGGGCGGTGGATTTTGACTGGAAACCGGGCCAGCCCTTTAATCATCATTGGCAGGATTACCGCACGCGTAAAGACCGATCACTGAAGACCGTCAGCGAAGCGGGATATGTGTATGCCAAGCGCGGCGTGCATACCATTTGCGTGAAGGTGGTGGATACCTTTGGTTGCGATACGAGTATCACGCTGGAGGTGAAAATATGACGCGTGGCGGCTGGGACCGCCCGTTATTTTTTACAAGCACAATGTAAATCGCCCGTCAAACGAGAGGGACATCATTCCCCGGCATAGAACATCCCTGCCCAGCAGAACGTCGAATGCTGTGCCCGCGTTCACAAATTCGGTGCCGAACACCGGCGCAAGGAACATCTGGCCAGAGACAATTCCGCTGGCTTCCGCCCTTTGGGTAAAGTAAATTCCAACGTTGAATTGGTAGGTATTGGTCGGGACACTGCCATGCACACCGGCCACCGGCATCTTGCCCATTGGGAGCAGCCCAAGATCGGCGACAACCTTCGGTGAGATACAGGTGCTCGACGCGCCAGTATCGGCCAATGCCATATAAAACTTCGGCTGGTAGTCGTCGGGCACCGCTCGGGCATCCACCCCGATGGATGCCGGAAGCACCGCAACTTGGATGAGCGGGCCAATATCAGGATTGTACTGGACGGAAATGCACGGCATGAGAAAAGTACCCCAAATCAATAGAAGAATCCGTTACCTTTTGGATAGAGTAGATGCCATCCTTGATGAATGCTTCCGCCGCCTGCCGTGCGTCCAGAGCGGTCGAGTAGTAGCCGATAATTTTTCCGGCCTTCATCAGTGCGTACCGGTCCCGCCGAGTCGGAAGAATCGACGGGAGGGCCTTAAGGAACGCCTCGTAATTGCGGTCAACCTCCGCCTGTATATCTGCTGAATTATGCGTTTGGTTCATTGCGTGCCCCTGAAAAAGAACCATTCTCTTGACACAAATATGATCGTCATTGGCCTGCCGGAACAGTCGGCAAACGCAGCAGGTCCCGAGCCGTGGGATCCCATCCCGAAGTTAATCGGAACTGCCGCCCTGAGGGCGACCCACGGGTAATCTCGCGCACACCTGCATTAAATATGTTATACCATTGGGCTGGACAGGTAAAGTTTTTACCGATAGTTTTTGCCCATATTCGTGTTTGCGTAGTAGGTGACTCATTATGGCCAGTGAAACGCCCGTTACTGAAGGAAATTCTGCACTGGAACGTCTTTTTGAGCCGTGGGAAGAACCGCGCTCGCACCGCGTGCGGAACCCTGAGGCGGGCAAGCCGGCAAAGATTATCACGCACCGACGGCCATCGCCGATTGCCATCGTGCAGAATCTCCGGGCGGAGATCAGGCAATGGCGTGAGGGTTTTTACATCGGGGCCAGCGATCCAACCTGCGCCCGTCGCACGCGACGGCTCCGATGCGCTGACACCCGCCGATGTGCTACAGCGCCGCCATCCGCCTTCATCCAGCGCCACGCGGAAATCCGCGAAGCCACCAGGCCGCCTTCCGCCAATTTCCCAGCCGCATGCGCAGGGCCATAATTTGGGCATTCCACCAGACTCCGAGACAGAAACTTTTTCCGTAACGCTTCCTTGGATGCATTACTTTTTCTTCCACGTAATCCGTGAATCAGACCGCCGTCGCCATCCTGCTTATACCGCTTCCACATCCGCCGCGCCTGACGCTCACTTACCGCCAGATAACGCCCGGCTTCCGCCACGCTTATCAACCCCTGTTTGACGCGACTGAATAGCTCCAGCCGACATCGTTCTCGACGACTCATTAAAAGTTTTTCCATCGGACCGGTATATCCCAACCAGCCCGTGGGGTGACACTTCTATTGAAACACAACACGATGGCGATTTTAACGAATCCATTGGCTAGGAAACCACAGTCTGTTTGCGGGCTTTTTCCTGTTTTATAATTTCCAGGAGCTTGGGCAGGTGCTTTTGCATTTCCCGGGCCGTGGCAGATTCGGGATAGACATCCAGGACGCGCTGGGCGATGGCCAATGCTTCCTGGTGCCGCTGACGTTTGATAAGATCGGCGTATTGCGTTTCCAGTTCATGGCGGGTTTGAATTTCGGCATTTTGCCGCAATGTGGCTAAATCGGCGCGGATTTTTTCGGCGAGTTTTTCCTCAGGGTAGCGCTCTAATATCTGTTGTGCCAAACTGCCGGCACGAACCCATTGGCGATGATCGACCGAGTCTTTATAGTCGCTAAGCAACATCGCCAGACCGTCCCGATGCCAGGCGTGATATTCGTGCCGAATCTGATTGAGCAGATCCTGAATGCCAGGCTCATCGGGATAGCGGGCTTCGAGCGCATCGGTAATCTGCTGCACCTGATCCCAGGCGTTAATCGCCATGTAGTGCCGCAGGTTTTCGCGAGCCGCCCGCAAATCCTGCTGAACTTTTTCACGTTGCTTATGGACCAGGTCATCGGTGAGAGTCTCGGCGAGTGGATCACCCGGGAGATTTTCCCGGATTTTTTTGATCAGGTCTTGCGCCATGTTCCATTGTTCACTCTGGATGGCGGCTTGAACTTCCGCGGTCAGCGCCGCCTTTCGCTTTTCCAGAAGTCCGGTCGCCCATTGCTGACGCTGGGCTTCAGTAAGCAAGGCGGCATCACGCAGTTGTGTTAAAAGTTCCAGAATTTGCCCGGAGGCATCGGGCGACACGGTCGATGAGGCCGATAGGTCATCAGTTCCCGGCGGTTGCGTGCTTGCCGGCGCGGCCTGGATTGATGCGGGCGGTGTTGCCAACGGTGTGCCGGACGCCGTTGACACAATCTGATCAACCGCCGAATGTAAATGCAGCAGGTGCCGCTCCATATTGGCGGAAATCTGCACCTGCTCCTGGGCACTGCGGGCCAGAAATCGGGAGTGCTTGAGCAGCAAAAGCTGCCCTCGGATAATAACCGCCAGTGCCAGGTAAATCAGAACTGTCAACAAGGCTCCCCCGATAATGCCCAGGGGCACTACCAGTGCCATGGGGCCGGGAACGCCGTTGTGCCGTGCTGCCGCAAACACAATGAGCGCAGAAATAATCGCAGCGCCCAGAATAATCCATACCAGGACCAGCAACAGTCCGCGCGTTACCGTCATGCCGGCGGTGGACTCTGCAGCGTCATACAACGGGTTGGTGTTACCAGCCATGGAAGATGAAGAGGAGACTTCCTGCGACATATGAACCTCCGACAATGTACTGGGATTGTAGTAGCAACCGGCCTGATTGCCAAGGAAGGGAGCATGTACCGCTTGACTATATGCGTTAATACATATATACTAAGAAATGTGGTGCACAGGATTTGCCCATAGGAGCAACTTGGGCATCACCGCGAGTATTCAAAGGAGTCTTTTATGACAACGGTATTTGAGGTATTTGATCCGGCGATGTGCTGTTCCACCGGCGTTTGCGGTCCGGATGTGGACCCCAAGTTGGTGCATTTTTCGGCCGATCTGGACTGGCTGAAAAGTCAGGGTGTTGACGTTCGGCGATATAATCTTGCACACCAGCCAACGCAGTTCGCAAACCAGTCGGTGATACGCGAACTGCTTTCGAAAGCCGGAACAGCGGTACTGCCCGCAATTCTGGCCAATGGTACGTTGGTTAGCCAATCGCATTATCCATCCCGGGTTGAATTGGCAGCCATGGCGGGCTTGACGGCAGGATCTGAACCCGCGGCGCATGACAGCCTGACGGCACCCATGCGGGAGCTTGCGGCATTGGCGGCGGCGGTCGGGGCCAATTGTGAATCATGTTTTGAATTTCATCATGCGGCATTGCGCAAGCTCGGCGTATCGGCAGACGATATAGCCACGGTGGTTAGCATTGCGCAGCAGGTAAAGAACCGGGCGGCGGAACATCTGGATAAACTGGCGCAAGGCCATCTCGGCAGCCAGCAATCGGAAGTATCCACCAGTTGCTGCGCCAGCACGCCGCCGGTCAACATTGGAATTACGGCCAAGAAGAAAACATCGTGTTGTGGCAACTGACGTAGGCTGCTGCAGATACGATGCACTCATTTATAAGGAACGGTATATGGACACGGCCAAACAACCCACACTGGAACAGATTTTCACCGGCATGCGTAAGGCGATGGGGTCGATCCCAAGTGCGGTGGAAAAACTTGCGCAAGTGGAACCCGCGATGGTTTATGAGCATTTGCGTTCCCGCGCGTATGCGATGCCAGATGCGACTCCGGCGTTGGATGAAGAAACGCGAACGCTGATCTACATGGCGGCGGCACTGGCAGGGTCGAGTCCGGCTTGTGTAAGAGCCATGGCTGATAAGGCCCGGGTGCAGGGAATTTCGCACGAGAAGATCATGGAAACGGTCAAAATTGTGCGTTTCGCCATGGCTACCCGCGTTATAGGCGATGCGGAGCCGATATTTGCCGCTTTGGAAAAATCGGCCAAGTAATGTGTTTGCCAATCAGGTTCCGGAAACCTGACGATTCAGGTTGCTGGTTTGATTGGCGGAGACGTGCGACGATTTTATACGCCGGACTGACCGAATAAGCGATCAGGTCTGGCCGATTCCGGATGGAATATCCGGTTGAATGGATGAGGTGTTTTATGTCAATTCCATGGATTCCAAAACCCACGCGTTATATGTTTTTTACCGGGAAAGGCGGCGTTGGAAAAACGTCCCTGGCATGCGCTACCGCGGTAGCTTTAGCGGATTGCGGCAAGCGGGTGCTGCTGATCAGTACCGATCCGGCCTCCAATGTGCAGCATGTCTTTCAGACCGAAATTAGTGAGACCGTGCCGACAGCAATTGCCGCTGTAGCCGGTCTTTCGGCGATCAATATCCGTCCGCAGGCCGCCGCGGAAGCTTACCGTCAGCGTGCCATTGCGCCCATGCGCGGTGTGCTTCCGGAAGAGGCCATCAAAAGCATGATCGAAGAGCTTTCCGGCTCATGTACCACGGAAATTGCGGCTTTTGATCAATTCACGGGGCTGTTGACCGATCCCGCCACCGCCACGAATTTCGATCACATCCTATTCGATACCGCCCCCACCGGTCATACCTTGCGACTTTTGAGTTTACCTTCGGCCTGGACAGATTTCTTTGATGGCAATAAACATGGAGCTTCCTGCATGGGCCCGGTTTCGGCATTGCAATCGCAGCGCCGACAATACGCCGAGGCGGTTGCCGCGTTGCATGACTCCGCCCATACGACACTGATACTGGTAAGCCGGCCAGATCGTCTGGCTCTGGCTGAAGCGGACCGCACCAGTGGCGATCTGGCCTCACTGGGCATGACGAACCAGCGTTTGGTCATCAACGGTGTATTTCACGCCACGCACACGCATGATCCTCTCGCGGTGGCGATGGATCGGCGGTGCCGCGAGGCGCTGTCCAAGATGCCGCAAAATCTCGGCAAGTTGCCACAGGCCAAGGTTCCGCTGCGTACTTTCAATCTCGTCGGCGTGGCCGCGCTGCGCGCCATTGTGGGATCAGGCGACACTGCGCCCACGGAATCTGGGCAGTTACTTGAAATGCCGGAATACGACAATCTGGCAACCTTGGTCGATCAAATCGAAGCAGCCGGCCATGGAGCGGTATTGGTGTTGGGCAAAGGCGGTGTGGGGAAGACCACCATTGCAGCGGCGATTGCCGTGACACTGGCGGATCGGGGCCATTCGGTTCATCTGACCACTACCGATCCGGCCGCGCATATTGAACAGACGGTAAACGACTCAGGCAGGCAGTTGACTCTTAGCAGAATTGATCCGGAAAAGGAAACCGCCCGATATCGCGAAATGGTCATGGCTTTGCGTGGCAAAGACCTTGACGCACAGGGGAAAGCGTTATTGGAGGAAGATTTGCGATCACCATGCACGGAAGAGGTTGCGGTGTTCCACGCATTTTCCCAACGGCTTGATGAAGCGGAGGGTAAATTCGTGATTATCGATACGGCTCCGACCGGACATTCTCTTTTGCTGCTGGATGCCACCGGATCATATCATAGAGATGTGATGCGCAATTTAACCGGAAAGGCACAGATGCAGGTCAACACCGCTCTGATGAAATTGCAGAACCCCCAATACACCCGAACGGTGCTGGTGACATTGCCCGAAACAACTCCGATTCTTGAAGCCAGCGAATTGCAGGAAGATCTGCGTCGAGCCGGCGTTACCCCTTTCGCATGGGTCATTAACAGCAGTCTGCTGGCGGCCCGGCCCAGAGACACATTATTGGTCGCCCGCGCCAATGCGGAAGTTGATAAGCTGGCCATGGTTGCTAAACGAACCGAACGCGTGGCCGTAATTCCATGGCTGGCCCAGGAACCGGTGGGCCTCAACGGGCTGCGGCAACTGTGCGGCGCGGGTACCACAGGGCCTCCGGCAACACAATACGCCGGTGTTCAGTGATGCGCAGACAGTTTATTAGTCGTCGCTTACCTTGATGGCTGATACACTGGCAAAGCGGTAAAATCTCTCCCAGCAAGATGGTTACGTTCAAGCTGCTGGATGGCCGGCAAGGTTCAAGAGGCGTGGAATTTTGCGGCATAAATAACTGACGTGAAAGGCCGCGTTTATGAAGAAGGTCATTATCAGAATCGTGGTGCTGCTTGTCGTGCTCGGCGGTGCGGCTTATGGTTTTTATCGCTGGAAACAAAGTCAAACGCATGGCCCGATTACAGATGTCCGACTTTATGGAAACATGGATGAGCGCGATGTGCAACTGGCGTTTAAGGAGTCCGGACGCGTAACGCGAGAACTGGTGCATGAGGGGGCAACGGTCAAAAAAGGGCAGCTCGTCGCCACATTGGATACGGACTGGCTGGTACATCAAGTGGCACAGGCTAAAGCGGACCTTGCGGCCCAAGCGCAGGTTTTATTGCGGCTGAAGAATGGCAGTCGGCCGCAGGAAATTGCCCAGGACCGGGCGCTGTATGCCGCAGCGCAGGCACAGGCAGCCAATGATCTGGTTAATGTGAATCGCTTCAAAAAGCTGCTGGCTACCGGTGATACCACCGCGATCAATTATGACAATGCAAAAGCCCTATGGAGGGTAGATGATCAGAAGGCTCTGGCCGCGCGGGAAACATTGCGGCTGGCAGTGCTGGGACCGCGCATCGAAGACATTGACGAAGCGAAGGCCAAACTACAGGCCGACCAGGCACAGTTGGCATTGCTGGAACAATACCTCGCGGATACCAATCTCATCAGCCCAACGAATGGTGTTATTCGCACACGGATTCTTGAGCCGGGTGATATGGCAACGCCGCAGACACCGGTCTACACGATTGCGATCATGAACCCCAAATGGGTTCGCGCGTATATACCGGAAAAAGATATGGGGCTTATTCACAGCGGTTCCAAGGCGTGGATTACCGTAGACAGCTTTCCGCATAAGAAATTTTCCGGATGGGTGGGATTCATTTCACCGATAGCGGAGTTTACCCCAAAATCTGTAGAAACGACACAGTTGCGTACCAGCTTGGTGTATGAAGTACGGGTGTATGTAAAAGATCCGCACGACCAGTTGCGGTTGGGTATGCCGGCGACGGTAAATATCCCGGTGAGAACCGCCACCACACAGACCAGTGAAACGAGGCCATAAATGGATTCCTCCGCACCAGGTTCGGATGTTATTATCCACTGCCGGGATCTGCACAAATCTTTTCCCGATGGACGTGGCGGCATCACCGCGGCTTTGGCGGGCGTATCGCTGGAAGTGCGCCGCGGATTAATGGTGGCGCTGGTGGGGCCTGACGGAGCGGGGAAAACGACACTGATTCGCCTGATCATGGGATTGATGCCGACAGATACCGGGGATGTTGCGGTCTTGGGAAATAACATTATACAGCATCCGCACGCGGCAGAATCCGATGTAAGTTATATGCCGCAAAAGTTCGGATTATATGAAGATCTGACCGTACAGGAGAATCTCGATTTATACGCCGATCTGCACGGGGTATCCGCGGCGGATCGCAAAACACGCTATCCGGAATTATTTACCATGACCAATTTGGGGCGCTTTACCAAGCGGCTGGCGGGACGCCTTTCCGGCGGCATGAAACAGAAATTGGGATTGGCATGCGCGCTGGTGCAGTCGCCGCAACTCTTAATACTCGATGAACCCACTGTGGGCGTTGATCCCGTATCGCGTCAGGAGTTGTGGGCGATTCTGTTGAATCTGGTCAAAACCAGGTCGCTGACACTTCTGATCAGTACGCCTTATCTGGAAGAGGCGGAGTATTGCAACCATGCCGTGGTCATGTATGAGGGAAGAATATTGACCGAAGGTTCACCGCAGGATGTGGCGAATCATGCCAGGGGCCGCACGTTTCGTATCACCACACCACCGGCAATAAAACCCCGTCAATTGGTGGCCACGCTGCTGGAGTCTTCCCTGATTGCCGATGCGGTACCGGAAGGTGGCGACGTGCGGCTGGTGCTGAAAGCGGATGCGCCCGGTGTGGCTGAAATACCCGCGGCTGTGAATGCTGTGGAAATCAAACCTCAGTTGTCAGATGGCTTTATGGTCTTGTTGCGACAGGCGGTGGCCAAGACGCAGACTGCGGGCGTCGCATCCGCAGTTAATGGCATTTCCGCACAATCGAAGAACAAATCAGGCGGCACCCCGACAGTGCAGGCCGCCACAATCAGCGGCCAAAGTGCATCGCACGCACCGATAACCGCCACAACGGACGGCGGGAAGGCGGTTGTGCAGGTGCATGACCTGGTGAGGCGATTCGGAGATTTTATCGCAGTTAATCACGTTAATTTTGACATCCGAAAGGGAGAAATTTTCGGCTTGTTAGGCCCTAACGGAGCCGGCAAAAGCACGACTTTCCGCATGTTGTGCGGACTTTTGCCTCTGACGTCTGGAACCCTGCGTGTAGCCGGCTACGATCTGCGTCATGCTCGGGCCTCAGCCCGGCAGGCGGTGGGGTATGTGGCTCAGAAGTTTTCCTTATATAGCCAATTAAGCGTGCAGGAAAATCTGGCTTTTTTTGCCAGCGCCTATGGTTTACGTGGCATCCGCCGAAAGCAACGTGTGCAGTGGGCTATCGCGGAATTTGATCTTGCGAATCTGCTTTCGAATATCACCGGCGGCATTCCGGACGGGTTCAAGCGGCGCCTGGCCATGGCCTGTGCTCTTTTGCATGAACCGGCGATTCTATTTCTTGACGAACCGACATCCGGCGTTGATCCATTGGCTCGACGGGAATTCTGGCAACGCATTACAGCCATGGCGGATCAGGGCGTTACGGTGGTGGTCACAACGCACTTTATGGAAGAGGCTGAATATTGTGATCGCATGGTCATCATGATGAATGGCCGGGTGTTGGCGGGCGGAACACCCACGGAAATCCGCACGCTCGCGATGACCCCGGACAAGCGCGATGCGACAATTGAGGATGCGTTCATTCATGTGGTAATGGAAGAACAAAAAGCGGGGCTGAAAGCGAGTGCCGCAGCATGAGTCGGAAAGCTACATTTGGCAAGCCGCGGCGAATCATGGCCATGAGCCGAAAGGAAGCGCGGCAGATGATGCGCGATCCCAGTAGCATTGCGCTGGGCATCGTTCTTCCACTCTTGCTGATTCTTCTGTTCGGATATGGCTTGTCATTAGACGCTCATCACGTTCCGGTGGCCGTGGTGATGGAGGATCATTCTCCATCGGCACAATCCGTTTTCGGAGCCTTTGCCGGTTCACGATATTTTCAGCCGCGGGCGGTAAACTCCATGGTTCAGGCCAATCGCCTTTTAACGGCGGGAACCGTTGATGGAATTGTTCGGCTGCGGCACAACTTTTCCCGGAACTTGCGGGCGGGGCACGCCAATATCCAATTCACCACCAACAGTATTGATGCCAACCGTGCGCGACTGATTGAAAATTATGCCAGTGGTGTGGTTTCGGGCTGGCTGGCGCAACGGGAGTTGACACATGGGCAGCACTATTACCAGCCGGTAACCATTCAGCAACAGATATGGTTTAATCGCAGCATGGACAGCCGATATTTTCTGGTACCTGGCTTGCTGGTGCTGATTATGACGTTGATCGGTGCCCTGATGACCGCCCTTGTAGTAGCTCGGGAATGGGAGCGTGGCACGTTTGAGTCGTTGTTTGCCACGCCCGTACAGCCCGGAGAGATCGTCATCAGCAAGATCATTCCCTATTTCTGCCTGGGCATGGTCGGACTGGCCGTCGCGGTAACGGCAGCGCGGATTTTATTTCAGGTACCGATACGTGGATCATTACCGGTACTGATTCTGGTCTCGGCATTATATCTGCTGGTGGCACTGGGCATGGGGTTGCTTATCTCCACGCGAACAAAAAATCAGTTCATCGCCAGTCAGGCGGCACTGTTGCTGACGTTTTTACCTGCGATGATGCTGTCTGGTTTTATTTTCGATATCCGCAGCATGCCACCGGCGATTCAGGCCATCACCTACGTGCTGCCGGCGCGTTATTTTGTCGCGCTGCTGCAAACCCTTTTTTTAGCGGGAGATATATGGAGTGTGATACTTCCCAATGCGGCGGTGCTGGTGTTGATGGCGATCATTTTTCTGGGTTTAACCCGGCGGCTAACAGTGAAACGGTTGGCATGATATGAACATATTACTTCGCATTCTGGCGCTGATCCGCAAGGAATTGATCGCGATATTCAAAGACCCGCGCAGCAGATTTGTGGTACTGGGGCCGCCGATATTGCAGATGATAATTTTCGGTTATGCCGGCACTTTTGATCTCAACCATGTTCCGTACGTACTGGTGAACCAGAGCCACTCCAGTGAATCGGCACGCTTCATCAGCCGGATGAACGGTTCAGGCATTTTCACCTGCGTGGGGACGGCTGGAAACATTCAACTGGCACGCCCCATACTGGATTCCCGGCGCACATTACTTATTATTCAGATTCCGCAACATTTTCAGCGCGATCTATCGACCGGACGCCAAGCGCAAGTGCAAGTCATCGCGGATGGTCGAAATTCCAACACCGCCGCCCTGGCCATTGGCTATCTCAACGAGATTCTCAACGAATTCAACGCCGATTTTCTCTCGAACCATTCCGGCGGTACACCTCCACCGGCGGTGTTGCATATACGCTCCTGGTTTAATCCGGATTTGCTTTCCCGCTGGCAGATTGTCCCGGCGATGATCGGACTGATCACCATGCTGGCGGTGATGATTTTGACCGCCATGTCCGTGGCCCGCGAGCGTGAACAGGGAACCTTTGACCAACTGCTGGTGACACCGTTTACCCCATTGGAAATTATGGCGGGAAAAAGCATTCCGCCCATTCTCGTGGGGCTGGGACAGTCGGCCGTTATATTTTTTATTGTGCGGTATTGGTTTCAAGTGCCGTATTATGGAACCGCTGCGGCCATTATCCTTATTTTTGTAATTTTTATTTTCGCGGCGGCGGGCCTGGGGCTGTTGGTGTCTTCCATATCCTCCACCATGCAGCAGGCACTTTTAGGGACATTCGTGCTGGTGATGCCCTGCGCCCTGTTGTCCGGTCTGGCAACGCCGGTATCCAACATGCCCAAGGTGGTGCAGGATATTACCCTGATAAATCCGCTGCGCTACGATGTGCAAGCGGCGCGGGAGGCGTTTCTCCAGGGGGCGGACGTGCATCAGTTGCTGCCGGAATTGATTCCCATGGCAATCATTGCGGTCGTAAGCCTTCTGACCGCGTCATGGTTGTTCCGGCGAATACATTAATTTTTTAACCGTACCGCATGACCGCACAGTACGTCTTACCTGTACATTTTAACCCAACCTTCGCACTTTGGATGGTTTTTGGGGCTGAAAAAATATTTTAGTGGCCTTGGCGGTAGCGCCAAGCGGTATTTTTTTTGAAAACCCGTCCGGTACAGACCTACTTTTGCGGCCGGCTCTAT
>JAKAEZ010000035.1 GCA_021819825.1 Planctomycetota bacterium | reverse complement strand
CTCGTTCGCCCCCGTGGAACTCGCGTGCCCTTATCCCGACGAGCGTCGGTCTGCTGCGCTATGCGGGAGCCGACGGGGGATCCCGGCTACCGCGACGACTACCTTGGCGTATCATTCGTCACGGCTGCGCTTACATTCCTCAAGGTGCCAAATAGTTTCACCCGGGCTAAAATAAGGAGCCAAGCGGCCGGCGACAAGGCCCCTGTCATCCGGCATAGGACTGTTTTTAGATCGGATAAATACCATGAATTCAACGGACTGCACGCTACCGGGACTCCATCACGTTACCGCAATCACGGCCGATGCTCAGAAAAACATCCATTTTTACTGTAACGTGCTGGCTCTGCGACTGGTGAAGC
Source organism: Planctomycetota bacterium (assembly GCA_021819825.1). Lineage (GTDB taxonomy): Bacteria > Planctomycetota > Phycisphaerae > WQYP01 > WQYP01 > JAMDCX01. The sequence goes on along the minus strand of JAKAEZ010000035.1, from coordinate 19,568 downwards.
TTACGGTGAACTTTGATGACCCCGCCAGCTATCATCTCTACTATGGCGATGAATTAGGCCGTCCCGGAACCGTGCTGACGTTTTTTGCATGGCCCGGGGCTGCACGTGGCCGCACCGGTCCGCCGCAGGTCACAGCCACCGCTTTCTCCGTTCCGACCGACGCGATGGACTATTGGGTGCGGCGGTTGGCGGCACATGGCGTGGAAAGCCAACTGGGGAGCCGGCGTTTCGGCGAACCGGTCCTGACATTTCTCGATCCCGATGGCATGCCGTTGGAGCTTATTGGCGCAAATGTATCGGCGAATTTCACCGCCAAGCCCTGGGTTGCCCAATCCGTTCCTGAACCCATGGCCATTTGCGGAATTCACAGCGTGACTCTGTCCGAGCGAAAAACCGATGCTACCAGTCAATTGCTTACCGATGTCATGAAATACCAAATTGTGGGAAGCGAAGACAATCGCCTGCGGTATCAGGCGGGAACCAACGACCATGGGCCGGGGACGATTGTTGATCTTGTGCACACACCGGATATTCGCCACGGGACGCTGGGTGCCGGGGTGGTGCACCATGTTGCGTTCCGCACGCCCGATGATGCACAACAGGGGGCGTGGCGTGAAAAAATCGCGGCCCATTATCCGCATGTTTCGCCGGTGATGGATCGGTGTTATTTTCATTCCATTTACTTCCGCGAGCCAGGCGGCGTGCTGTTTGAAATTGCTACCGTGCAGCCCGGCTTTACCGCCGATCAGGCAGTCGCGGAACTGGGGAAAAAATTAATGTTGCCGCCCTGGCTGGAAACGCAGCGCGTGGAAATCGAACAGGCTCTACCGCCGATACAACTGCCCCGGTAACCATAATGAGCGTACATGGGCCAGCTTACAATGCCGGCGGTCCGCCGGCCATGGTCAGCGGGTCAGCCGGGCCGCTGCTAAAGACAAGCAAATTAGCCGCGTCAGCGTTTTAAAATATTCTAACTCCCAACTCCTAACTTCTCTGCACGCATCACGCCACATGCAATATGCGGCTGACATCCTCGCCGGCGCGCCATTTTTTGTAAATCATCAGGGATTGTTCAATGACCGGAAAGGCGTATTCCGCCGGCAGCACATCATCGACAACCACGCGCTTGTTTTCCAGGGACTTGTAATCTTCAAAAAAGCGCTTCAGTACTGAAAGTTTATGCGGCGGCAGTTGATGCACATCGCTGTAGCTGCTGTATTCGGGGTCGTTGACGTGTACGGAAATTACCTTATGGTCAATTTCATTCTGATCTTTCATGGTCATCAGACCAATGGCACGTGCTTCCACGATGGTTAATGGATAGACCGGTTCGGCCCCCAGAACCAGTACATCCAGCGGATCGCCGTCATCAGCCATGGTCTGAGGTATAAATCCATAATTGGCGGGATAATAGACCGCGGAGTGAAGCACCCGGTCCAACTTCAACAGGCCCGTCGTTTTATCCATTTCATATTTATTGGATGCCCCCAGAGGAATTTCGATAATGGCATGAAATACGGAAGGCAACATGCCGCTGCCCGGGTCTACATCGTGCCAGGGACTCGCCGAACGGGTTGGTTTGAACGGTGCAATGATTCGACCCATCTTTTTACTCCTGTTATCCAATGAAACATCGGTAGTTTATCCGCATCCGCCTTATTAACAAACAGCACCCAATAAATTCCCGCCGCGCCCTATCGTCGAATGCGGCACCACCGGCACAGCCGACGGATCGACGGAAAATAACGGCAGATTTTCGCGAAGCTATCGGGGTACCTATCTAAGCCACCGCGGGTCTTTAGGAAGCGATGGCTTGATCCAACACGCGCTGATAGCCTTCGACCATACGCTGGGCACAAAAGCGATCCATCACCAAGGCTTGGGCCTGCTTCCGGATTTTGTCGGCCAAGCCGTCGTTGTCGATCAGCAGGGCAATTGCGTCAGCCATTGAACCGTTACGATCGGGATTGATCAGAAACCCCGTTTCCTGATCGGTGACAATCTCCTCAACCGCCGGACTACGATAAACCGCTACCGGCGTACCACACGCCATGGCTTCGATGATATTCATCCCAAAGCCTTCCACGGTTGAGGGCATACACAATACGCGCAGGGCCTTATACCAGCGCGCCGGCTCAGCGGTGGCTCCGGGAAACACGACATGGGACGCAATTCCCAATTGGGCGGCCAGCGCCCGCAGGGGCTTTTCCTCCGACCCATATCCGATTAAAGCCAGATATAGTTTGCCCCAGCGGCGATAATCACGTAATAGAAGTTCCGCAAATTCTCGCACCAATAAATCCAACCGCTTTACTGGATCAAACCGGCCGATATAACCCACCGCAATCGCGTCCGCCGGCCACGGGCGTTCGGCAACCGGTATGGGTTGGGCAAGGGCAAATGTGTCATAGTCCAGACCGAAGGGGATTACATAGCCATGATGAAATCGGCCAAACTGACCGACCCGATCCAGCACCGCCTGGGAAGGGGTAATAATGCCGTGGCACTGCCGCGATATTAATCCCTGGAGCCGCCAGTGCCATTTGGGTTCAGGTTGAATCGTATGGATCGACTGAAAATAAATTCTTGGGCCGGCCAGAGGTGCCGCGATGGCCGCCAGCGCATTGGCGTGCACCAACACGCTAATAACTGCGGCGGGGTTTATGGTTTGCAGGGTTTTCACCCAGCGGTGGACGGCCTGAATATCGCGGGTGCTTTGGGCATTTAATCCGACAACTTCAACCCCCTCATGGCGAATCCAGCGAGCGACAATGCCCGGCGGCTTGATGCTTACCACCGTGGGATTCCACCGCTTTGCTTCCTTAAGACCGCGAACAATGCGCCGAACAATCAGTGGCATTCCCCCCAGGTCCAGATCGGTAATTAAAAATACGACGCGCTGCGCCATAATACTCCAAAACTATGAGATTCATGCAATCTCATCGAACCTTATTCCATAGGCTGATAGTTCTGCGGCCTATTACCCGAGACCTTACCATTGCGCTTCATCAAAGGGACTTACCGGCGCATTACTTTTCACCCGGGGAAGATGTTTAATCGCATCGGATCCCAGTTTGATAAGTTCCTCATGATCGACGCGAATATTTAATCGCCAACCCGCCACGGTTGTCACTTCGGTGCCGCACCGTTTGACCAAGGTGGCATCATCGACATAATCTCCGGTCACACTCGAACGCTTGGCATAAGCGGCCTCCAGGACGGTGCGGCGAAAAATCTGCGGCGACTGGAGAAGTTCCAGCCGCTTATCAGCCGCCAGTTGCCCCAGTCTGCCATCCTGGGCGCGAATCATGGGGCCGCCAACGGGCACAACCGCCGCAGCCGCCCCGGTTTTTGCCAGAGCCTCCTCCAACGCATCTAAAACCGTATAGGGCACGGCCGGGCAGCAGGCATCATGAACGATGATGGTATCAATCTCTGGTTTCAATTTTTCCAAGCCGCGCTGAACCGCGCCAAACCAATCCGGCCCCCCCGCGGCAGCGCCGACGCCCTGAAACGCCAGGTGTGCACCATATTTTTCCTGAATGCGGGATAAATCGTCCGGCAACACGCACAAAATTCTCTGCTGGACCGCATCGCGATTGGCATATAACTCAATACTGCGCATGAATATTTCACGGCCGTCAATTTTCGAAAAAGGCTTGCCTGAACCTTTGGCCGCCCAGACGGGTGGGGCCATTACAAATAAAACGCCAATGGGCATTACGTGAACTCCATCTTGAACATCGCCACTTAATATTAGAGTTTTTTTAAGCCGATAGCCAGCACGTTGGCGGACAATTGCCGAAAAGCCAACGACTCTCTGCCGTTAATACCGCCTCACTTTTTCCAGTGCACCCAAATCCATTGACCGGTGGTTTGATCATATTGTTGCACCCATGCGCCCACCGGAACAAATTTTAACCTGATTTTGAAGTAAATTAAGCCAATGGTTGCGATTGGTTGCCCGGTTTGCGCCGCCCGCAGTTCGTATAACCGTTTCCGCCATCGATTGTCGTGCGCCACAAACGCCTGCTGCGCAGGGGTAAGTGTTGCCCGCGCCTGCATATACCCCGTATGGGCCTCCCCCACCAAATGGGCGGCCAGCAGCTTATGATTTTTTGGGAAATCCGCCCGCAGGTGCTCCAGGATATCGGCGGAACGGCCCGTCGTTGTTGCGTCTACGGAAATAATTCGTACCGCGGCCCCCGCCGGAATCAGATATACACTGGGCCGAACGGAGGTTTTTGTAGAGGCCTTACCAGGCGCGACCGGCGCGGTGGCCGGGGAGCTTGATTTTTCGTGACCCGTATCGCCGGCAATAAAGTCCATGTCACTGCTGGCGTCCTGAACCACCAGGGTCAATTTGCCATTAAGATTAACATTGACCTCCAGCGGCTTGGGCTGGCTGATGACAACATCATTGTGTGTTTGCAGGCAGCCGCCAAGCCCCGCCAGACCCGCCAGGGCCGCAACATATAAAACAAATCGTAGGGGATTCATGGAGTATCTCCTTGCAATCATCTGTCGGCACGCGCCGCCGATTGCAGTATTTTAACATGATTTCGCCCAAGAGTCTGTCTGGCAAGTCGGTCTGGAGAGCTGCGGGTGTGGCAATTTTTCCGGGCATCCCTGGGACCGCGGGTGTCCTCACCCGCTTTTGCTTTGTGGAGACCAAGACTCAGCCCTGAATTTAGGCCTCCATTAGCAAATTTCTGCCCTTGCCCGGAAAAATTGCCACGCCCAGAGCTGCGGCGTGGCGGCGACCGGAACCGTGTTGCCGCCGCCCGCACGCGCCGGAGATGCCAAAAGCCTATCGCGTTTTTGCCGCTTGCGAAAATCGCTGGATAATCGCGACCAGCCTTTGAGCCGTCAGATGTACCACCGGAATGATCAGATGCACAGTCTTGAGATCCCGCGCGCGGAAAATCATGGTTTTCCCGTCAATGACCACCTTTCGGGCCTTGAGATGCATGGGGTTGCCCCGGCCGCGGACAAAATCCATCGTGAATGTCATGCCTGATTTTGTCATCCGCACGTTCACATCCTCTTTGGTAAATGGATAATCGTGAAGATCATCGGCCATCGCCGCCGCCAGCGCTTGGCCGTAACTACCCGCCAGAACGCTCCGCAGCAGAGGAATCTGATGCAATTGTAAAAATCCCCCTGTTTTTCCAACAAGTTGAATGTCGCCAGTGATCACACCATTGGCACCGCAGGTCAATGTGGCATGGATATCCCCCCGCCCCACAATGTTCACCCGCCCCGGCACCATAAGCGCGAATATTTGTTGCTGTTGCACGTTGGGAAATACTATTACCCCGGTGCCGCGGTGTGAGGCGAAGTTATATGTTCCGGAAGCTGTCACCGGGGATTTCTTCCATAGCGCTTTATCCAGCGAAACGGCCAGCGTCTTGTGCAACAATGACCAAGTTGCGCTTCCGTGGGTAATGTTAATAGATTTGATGCGTAACGATTCAAACGCCGCTTGCGCGTGCTTGACGTGGATGTGGACATCTCCCTTGGTGTCGTGCCAGAAATTAAGATGCCCCGTCGCCACGAAGGCTCGGGCGGAAAGCGTGCTTGACTTGCCCGCCGGCCAGGCCAGGGTGGAAGCGGCAACATGAAAGTGTCCCAGCGCTGATAAAATGAATTCTTTCCCACGGGTGTGAACCGTACCGGTAAAGCGGAGGTTCCCGCCCGTGACGCTGGTTGGTTTGCCGCCAATTATCAGAGGTCGGGCCGGCACAACCATCGGTGCAGGTGCCGCACTGGCGGAAAGAAACAATGGCGGAACCGAAATAATCCATGACGCGAACAACACCGCTCCGATGAGCCTTCCGCGGGACAAAGAGAATAATTTCACGCATCGCAATTGCTGGATGAACATCCTTGAGATCATACCGCAATGTCACCAAGATGCGGATCACAGAACACAAACGCATCGAGTTTCGCCGCCAGCGTCCGAGATGCCGTATTAAAACCCTCGTAACCCCGCCTGCCCGACGGGCCGTGAATGGCTAACTAAATCCTGACTTCGGGTGGCGCAGCCTTGACTTGGCGGTTGTGGGGTTTATCATCATTGATATGAAATTTTCATGGATCAGCTATCGTTGGGTTATACCGGTTTGTCTGGCAGTGTGTCTGACGGCTCCGGCGGTCAGTTTCGCGCAGGTGGCGCGCAAGGACATCAGCTCGGCCATTCCGCTGATGACCACCAAACGCAGCGATATTCCGGTTTATCTCATTGCGTTTATTGCCTTTGCCGGCGTGGTGGCTGTCGCCATGCGCAGCGCCAATCGCGGCAAGCGTCGCGGCGGGCGGGATGCCTGAGCATCGGAAACATACAGCACAGTGCTGGCAAAAAAGTTCAGTTCCTTAACAGGAGAAATACCATGAACGGAAAAAAACTCCTCATCATCGGCCTGCTGGGCGTCAATGCGGTGCTGGGTGTTGGCGTGCTGGCCCGTATGGGCTGGTCATCGGCAACGGCCCGGGCGCAGGTGGCCCGTGGCGGCCATTATCTGATCGTCTCAGGTGCTGATCAAATGAATGGAATTGTGTATGTCTACAATCAGGACACCGGCATTCTTACCGCCAAAATTACGCCCGCCAATAACCTCCCAGGAACCCATTGGCTGGCCCCCTACAACGTCAGCGCCGATCTTAAACGTGCGCGGCTGCGGATGCGCTAAGGCCGGAGAAGACAATTTCCGGTTTCCCGTATCAGGAAACATTTTGTTTGTAAGACCATAAAATTTGCGGAGTAATAAAATGAAATCTCAACATGCTATCATCGGGCTGCTGACCGTTACCGCCCTGCTGCTGGCCGCCTTGCTGGCTTTTCATCCCGGAAATTCCAATACGGCTCGTGCCGACGTTCTGGAAACCGGCGGCGGCATTAGCCTGCTGACCTCCTCCACGGGCTTTGGTTCTGTAGACCTGCTAAATGTCGTGGACAGCCATGACGGCATCATGCTGGTCTATACGCCCAACGGCAATCAGTTGCGATTGGTCGGCGCGTACGATCTCAACCGGCTTATGCGCGTACCGTCGCTGCGGTAAATTCTCATTAAAAGGACATTATTTTGTTGGACAATATTGCCAAGCTCGCCCGAAATGTTCTCAATGGTCATCTGATCTCCCGCGCTGAAGCCAGGGAACTCGTGGCGGTATCCGGGGAAGATATTTACGATCTGTTTTACTGGGCCAATAAAATCCGTATCCGATTCAAAGGCCCGGATGTGCGATTTTGCGCCATCGTCGCGGCGAAAGTCGGCGGGTGTTCGGAAGATTGCAAATTTTGCGCTCAATCTTCGCACTATCAAACGGTTGTTGAAGGCCAAAGCAAACTTACGGATCAACAGGTGTTGGATTGCGCTTCACATGCCGGCGATGTCGGGGCGGACAGCTTTGGCATCGTCAACAGTGGCCGCGGCCCTACCCGATCTGAACTGGAAAACTGGCTTGCCCCCCTGCTGCGGAACATTGCCAAATCCGGAAAAACCCGTGCTTGTGCCACGCTGGGTGCCCTGACACCGGAAACCGCGGATTTTCTCCACGCCAACGGGGTGCGACGCATCAATCATAATCTGGAAACCAGTGAACGCTTTTACCCGGAAATTGTATCCACCCATCCGTATTCGGAACGCCTGCGCACTTTACACGCCGCCAAGGCCGCGGGATTATCCTTGTGCTCGGGCGGCATATTCGGCATGGGTGAACAATGGGATGACCGGTTGGATATGGTTTTTACATTGCGGGATATTGGCGTGGATGTGATGCCGGTTAATTTCCTCAATGCCATCGCGGGAACTCCGCTGGCGGGCCAGGCCAAGTTAGCACCGATGGAATGCCTCAAAATTGTCAGCGTCTGCCGGTTTATTTATCCAACGGTTGAATTAAAAGTGGCCGGCGGGCGTGAAGTGTGCCTGCGTGACCTGCAAAGCTGGATATTTTTTGCCGGGGCGGACAGCACCATGATCGGCAATTACCTTACCACCTATGGCCGCAGCCCGGAAATGGACCATCAAATGGTGCATGACCTGGGTCTGAAGTGGCGCAGCTATGAACATGGCCCGGTGGAACCCAGCAGCCCGGAACCAAAAATTTCACGGGTAAGTCGGACGGGACGCTATAACATTCCCATTATGTATGAAGGTGATGTGGACCTGGACTCACAAACCGCGGCGGCAGCCCTGAAATAATATCGCGCCCACCGCAAAGTCAGGCGCGATGGGAGTGCCGGTAAATCACCCATAGCCCTCCCACTGAAAATGGCATTGGTGCCAACTGCTTGGCCACCGGGTATGCCGATGGGGGAATGCCGGACCATGGCACCGCAGGCAGCTTGTGTTTTTTGCTGATAAGGAATTTCAATGCCACTGGTGCGTGAAAATATTCTTCAGATGGCGGGTTACGTTCCCGGGGAACAACCGGGCGATAGTTCTGTTATAAAACTCAACACCAATGAAAACCCCTATCCCCCATCGCCGCGCGTTCTGGAAGCGGTGCAGCGCATAACCGCCGAACAGCTCCGGCGATATCCCAGCCCGGATGCCCGCACGTTTCGCGAAGCGGCCGCACAAGTCCATGGCATTTCCCCGGACATGATTTTATGCACCAACGGCGGGGATGAATTACTGGCATTGGTGTTCCGCGCATGCGTGGGAGATGGCGATCACGTCGCATTTTTGGAGCCCAGCTATTCGCTGTATCCGGTCCTGGCGGCCATGCAGGATGCCGAAAAAGTTATTCTCCCCTACCGCATCAACGGCACACACTGGGAATTTCCGCCGGAGATTTTTAAGCTTGCCGCCAAGTTGCTGTTAATTGTTAATCCTAACGCCCCCTCCGGCACATTGGCTGAACTGCCCACGCTGGATCGCATTATTGCAAGCTTCCCCGGCGTGGTGCTTCTGGACGAAGCGTATGTCGATTTCGCCCCCGCCAGCGCCCTGCCGCTGGTGCGGGAACATGGCAACGTCATTCTTCTACGCAGCATGTCCAAGGGGTATGGACTGGCGGGAATGCGGTTTGGTTATGGCATTGCCCAGCCCTCGCTTCTGGCTCAATTGCATAAGGTGCGAGACAGCTATCCGTGTGATGCCCTGGCCATCGCCGCCGCAACCGCCGCCATAACGGATCAGGCGTATGCCGCGGGAACATGGGAAAAAATAAAACATCAGCGAGCACATGTTTCAGCCGCACTGCGATCCATGGGATTTACCTTACCGGACAGTTACAGCAACTTTGTTCTGGCGCAGGTGCCCGCGCCGGTCAACGCCGGTGAGTTATACCAGCGGCTGAAAGCGGCCAATATTCTGGTGCGCTACTTCAATCTTCCGGGTTTAACGGATAAACTTCGCATAACGGTCGGCACCGCTGAACAGAACACGGCATTGCTGACGGCCCTGAAAACCTTGACCACCGCAGCCTAAGATGGTCTCAACCGCGGTACGCTTGGGATAATCTAAAGCCCGCGGGCGAACATTGGAGTTAAAAAAGTTATGCCACACGATATGCCAAAAGAAGCAAGTGCCTCTGTGCGCAAGCGCGAAATCAGCCGAAAGACGCGTGAAACGCAGATCAGCGTATCCGTGAATCTCGATGGGTGCGGAGAGGCCAAGGTTTCCACGGGCGTGGGCTTTTTTGATCACATGCTGGATCATCTGGCCCGGCACGGCATGTTGGATCTTCACGTGCAGGCCACCGGTGATCTGCACATTGATGCGCACCACACGGTGGAAGATGTTTCGCTGGTATTAGGCTCAGCCATTCAGCAGGCGCTGGGCGATAAGCGCGGCATATACCGCTATGGCTGGGCCAGCGTGCCGATGGAAGATACCCTGGCCAATGTGGCGCTGGATTTATCAGGGCGTCCCGCTTTTGTTTTTAATGCGCGCTTTCCCACACCGAAAATCGGGGAATTTGATGTGGAACTCGTGCATGAATCGCTGCGATCATTGGCCAATACGGCGGGTATGAATTTGCACGTCAATGTACCGTATGGCACCAACAGCCACCATATTGCCGAGGCCATTTTTAAAGCTCTGGCCAAATCACTTCGGCAAGCGGTGGCCATGGATCCGCGATCCCATGATATTCCCAGCACCAAAGGTGTGTTATAAAAAATCCCCGCCCCGGTGCCCCCGGGACGGGGATAAACTTTCAAATAACCCGTCGCATTCCACTTAGCCCCCGGCTCGCCGGGGGCAAAATAAAATCCGCGTAATGAAATGCAATGAAATACAGCCATCGCCATACCATCACACCATGCAGCGCAGATCAGACCTTCATTCTTCGACGAATCGCCAGCCCACCCACAAGCACCAAACCGCCAACAACCGTCAGCGGCCCAGAGCCAGGGAGGGTGACAGCGGAGGCGGTGCCACCGAGAATCGACACCGTGCCGCCTGCGGGGTCTGCAGCGGTCCCGAAGGTATTCCCTTCGTTAATACCTGGGTACTCAAAGGCGAAGTTCGCGGCGTACGTCAAAGAATAGCCAGTTGCGTGTAGGTCAGTAACGCTTTTGTTGTAACCGGAGCTTGCCGTAAACGTACCGCCGCCCGCCGGGGTCGATGGATAAGGGCCGCCGGTACTATCGTCCGACGTAACAAACGCCGAGTTCGAGGCTGCGGCATACCCCTCTTGAGACATGAAAACATAGGTACTAGGTCCCGTGTAGCCGCCGCCACCGGTCGAATATAGTTCCGGGCTGGCATTTAGATAGGTGAACCCGGTGCCCGTGGCGAGAAAGCTGGCCGAGGCAGTGACGCTTCCGGAGTAGCTTAACCCCTCCACCGAGAATCCAAGTGCCCCGGGGCCGAGCACCGATACCTCCAAGCTACTCCAACTATAATTTCCCGAACTGGTAGACTTAGCCGAGTAAACCCCTGACCCCAAGTTGGTCAGCGTAATCGACGTCGGAGTGCCCGAATCGAAGACTTCTAGCTGCACACTCGCACTCGCGACGTTTGCCGCGAGCAACCCGGCCGATAGTGCGGCCCCGATACCCAGGATTTTTCCTGTCTGCATGAAGTGACTCCCTAAAAGGAACAACGGGCCTATGAACATCCCGCGCGGGACATTCTCCATGGCCACGATGTTGTTATCGGCTCTGGAGAATGTGATCCTATAATGATTTTACAATTTTTATTCATTTTTATCAAATTTCTAACAAATCCCCCAAATAAACCCCGTAGCTCAATGCGGCAGCATTGAGTTGTTTGCGGATGGTGACCAAATGCCACGCCCCCACCCTTCGCCCGTCCCGATTCACGCCCCCCCTGCCGCATTAAATTACGGATTTCTCCGGCACCCCCGTTCCGCATCAAACCACGACGCTTCCGCGTCGGGCTAACGGTTGCTTTTACGAGACGACGACCCCATATTCGCGCCACGCGCTGTTAGCTCAATGCGGCAGCGTTGAGTTGTTTGCGGATGGTGACCAAATGCCACGACCTCCCTTCGCCCGTCCCGATTCACGCCCCCCTGCCGCATTCAACTACGGATTTGTCCGGCACCCCGTTCCGCATCAAACCACGACGCTTCCGCGTCGGGCTAGTGCTGCGTTACCGATCTCTTCCGCTCTTCGCGCCGGTACCGCCGAACCCAAACGCGTGGAACACCGTCCGCGGCCAGCGCCGAAGTTGATACCACCGGGCCTCAAACCAGAGTCGATGCTGGATATGCCGCAGTTGCGCATCATCGGGGGCAATATCCAGGCCTTCACGCACCCAATAACCGGCGCGGGCAAAATCATGTTTGGACATATACGCCAGCGCCAGGTTAAACATCGCCGAACTGTGCTTAGGTTGAATTTTTAACGCCAGCTTGCACTGCTCAATACCTTCGTCAAGTCGCTGCGCCATCAGAAGGGCCACGGCCAAGCCATGCCGGCCATCGGCATGATTCGGGCTTTGCGCCAGGAGTCGGCGCATGGCAGCTTGCGCGGAATCATATTGATTCATATCAATAAATAAATTCCCTAATTCCAGCAGGGTCGCATCATCCGATTCTTTCTGCGCCAGTTCGCAATTGGCATGATACAGCGCCTCGGCCTGATGTTTCTGCCGATGATGCACCAGCGCCATCTGCAAATGCGCCCCGATAAATTGCGGATCATGCCGCAGCACAAATTTATACCGCTCCAAAGCCAGCCGCCAATCGTCGGCTTTTTGCGCTAAAACGCCCAGTTGGTAATGGGCCGTGCAATCATCCGGTTCCAGATCCAGCACCTGTCGGAATTTTTCCGAAGCGGGGCCATCCTGCCCCATTTCCATCAGCAGTTCACCGAGATCCAGCAGGGTATCAAGGTTGCCCGGATCGGACCGCAATTCCTCAATTAAATGGGTGCGGGCTTCAGGCAGCCGCCCTTTGGCCCAGAATACATCGGCAATTCGGGCATGTACCTGCGGATAATCCGATTCAAGTTCCAGCACCTGCTGCCAGCACCACAGCGCCCGGTCATAGCGCCCGCGATTAAATAGCGCCATACCCATGTTGTAAAAGCACAACGGACACTTTTCCCGATATTGCCGGGCCAGATAAAACATTTCCTCGGCGCGGTCAAAATCCCCCATCTCACTATAGGCGGCAATGCGGTTGCAATAGCACGCTTCCACTGAGGAATCAATGCGTTCCACCCGTTCAAAAAATTCTATCGCATGTTGAAATTTTCCCACGCGCGTGCAATCGGTGCCGGCGGCCGTTAAAGATTCAATATCATGGGGATCAAGCTGCACAGCCTGCTGAAAGGCCTTCAGCGCTTCATCGTAGCGGTCCATCATATCCAGCGTTAAGCCAAGGTTGAAATACCAGGCACCATTATGTGGATTAATTTCAATGGCCCGGCGAAGTTCAGAAAGGGCCTCCTCCCACCGTCCCCGTTCATAGAGTTCATGAGCACGCTCAACACGTTGCTCCGCTTCCTGCCAGTCGCTCATGCTGCGTGCCGCTCCATTCAAACCAACTGATATGCTAACAAACCAGTCCTGTGAATCCAAGCATCCCGATGGAATTCCCTGATTTTTCTATTTTTCGGTTTTTCGGATCAGTTGCGAACCACCGTTCGGCTTGCCACCTGAAAGCCGCAGTCTTGCAACGCCAGCGCCACAGCGTCCGCCGCCGAGGCGTCTACTTCCAGTGAAAAATCGGTCAGGCTCATGGCGGTGGCGGGAACATAGGCGGTGCAGGGAATAATTTCACATTTATTTTGAATTTTCAGCCCCTTATGGCCGATACCGGGAATTTGATTCAGCGCCAGTCGCAGGTTCGCCAACGTCTCAGTATCAAAAGTTCCTGACCGGATGGAAAAATGCACCCGCCGGGCGCTGGCGAGAAATAAGGCCAGCTTTTCCGATACCAGACGCTCTTTGGGCATGTCCGGCGAAATTTCCTCCCGTGAAAAGTGCTGATGAATATGTGACCACGCATCATGCAGGCATAAATGATATAAATTTCGCCCGTCGGTCAATTGTCGCACATCCCACACCGCAACCGCCTGGGAAGAAATAGGTTCTACCGCGCCGCGCAATATCGGGTCCAGCAGATCAACAAAAGCGCCGGCCCCCGCTGAGGCCGCAAGCCGACTGGTCCGGAATATCTGCATCACACACTCCAACAACCACTGCACTTCACCGTATATATGATGCCACAAAACGCCCCCGCCAGCCAAGCGATCCCGCTGTAAGATTTTACCGGCACCGCTTTTACGCAACCTGCCCGTTTCCCGGCAACCCAAACCGCCCCTTGCCACACGACCGCACCGGGCGACCGAATTTCTACTGTGGCCTATTCACCAGACCGCAGCGGGAGCGTTGCGGCTGTCATACGATATTTTTCCAGCATGACGGCGACAGCTTCTTCCTGGTCAATGGTGGCCGAAGGAAAAGCTCCGCCAGCTCTGCTGCTTTGCATTTTCCCTCATCGTTGACTCCCTTTTGCGGTAAGTTTATTTTGGGCACTGCAATGTTGAACGGCGGTCGGAGCGGTACTTCTGGGGGCGCGGGTGTCCTCACCCGCATTGATCTTGGCTGTTGCTCTTTTATTTGCGGGTGAGGACACCCGCGGCCCCAGCGATGCGGACGGGGACGTCCGCGGTCCCAATACGGCGGGCTGGGAAGCGGCAAACTTGGCACGGGGTGTGAACGCTTTGCTTTTCATCAGAGGCCCACCGCTTTGCTTGCCGCGGCGATGGCCAGTCCCGTCAGCACCGATTTAACGACATCGAATGCCACTCCGCCGGAGGCGTGGGCGGCCTGCTTGGCCTTAGACCAAACTCTATCGTCCCGGCTGTTTTCGAGAAATTCATAGCCTTCCCAAGTGAGACCTATTGGAATTGCGGCTGGCAAGGTCGATCCGAGTTGGGTCACATCTACCGTCTCCATCAAACCAGCATTTCCTGCCAGGTAGACATGGAATCTGATTTGCTCCTCGGTGTAACCATCGGCAGTGATTGCGCGTGGCGCGAATCCAGATTCACAGTCCTCGCACTGTTGAAGAATTTTACGGATGAGGTCAAGGTCACGTTTCATAGGTGCTCTCCGATGGCGCGTTGATTACGGGGGCGTCCCGGCGCGCCGGGATCCTCACCCGCACTGGTTTTCGCGGCCTCATTAGTCGTTGCGGGTGGGGACACCCGCGCCCCCATCGGGGAAGTTCGCGCCCCCGCGGAGCTCCAGGGCCAGTCGCGGGCGGATTTGACCAGGCCCGCTTTTACGAGGTTTTCGTGGATGTACCGCGCGGCCGCTTCAAAGTGGCGAGTGTTGCGGATATAGCGGTCCCAGTAATCTTCCTGCCAGAGCTGGCCCTGGCGGCCAAGTCGGCGGTTGATTTCACGGGCGGTGAAACTTTTGAAGCCTTTGATGATATCGGTGAAGGCGAAGCCCCCGCGTGTGGCCATGAGAAGATGGACGTGGTTAGGCATGACAACGTATTCATATATGTCGTAGCGCACGGAGTCAAACTTCAGCCAGGAGTCGATGACTATTTCAGCCATTTAGGGATTCTTGAGGCAACAGGAGCCGTAGCCACGATCAAGATAATCTTCAATGCGTTGGCGGTAAGCGATGTCACCATCGGGGGTGTCGAGTTCGCCAGCGAGTCGCTGGAGGAGCTTTTGCGGCAGCGAATCGGCAAGGCGATAGGTGATGGTCTGGATTTTGGTTTGGTCATCAAAGTGCGGCAGTTAGCCACGGTGGTGCCATCCTTTGGGTGATTTGGGGCGTCCCGGCGCGCCGGGATCCTCACCCGCAATAGATTGTTTGGGGCCGCGGGTGTCCTCACCCGCAGTGCCGTTCGCGACTTGCTTGTTCATCCCAGGTGGAGCATTGGGCGTGGGTGAAACGGCGGGTGGGGATCCCGATTGTGATCGGGACGGTCCCAACGTTGCGGACGGGGACGTCCACGGCCCCAATTCTTCGGTCATGATTTGTCCTCCAGCGGGAAGCCCAGAGAAGCGAGGTTTTTGCGGATTTCTTTTTCAAGCTTTGCCGATTCAGCAAATTGCTGCGACAGCGTGGCGGTCAGGCGTTTCATTTTTTCTTCAAAGGGTTCGCCATGGTATCCAGCACATTGTTGCATGTCGCTGTTCATCGCTACGATGTCGGCTTGCGTCCTTGTTCGGCCAGAAGTTGTTGCAAGTGAGCCAACTGCTTAGCGCTGGCCGAGCCTTCAATGGCCCGCACCGCGATTTCCTGTACCTGGGCATACGCTTTTTCCGCCTGGCCCAGCAACTTGGTCAATCGTTCGGCCTGCTCGGCAACCTGCTGTTCAAGCGACGTGATCCGTGTGCTCTGAACATTCTTTTGACCTTCAAATTCCTGCTTTAACAGTTGCTCGCGCGCTGTGGATTCCTGTTGCAGGCGTGCGGTGGTCTCCTTGATTGTTTTGGAAATTATGGCGTCCAACTCCTTGGGAAACGCGTCCACTTTCTGCCGTAATTCATGGACTTCCTGTTCCTGGCTCTTGATGGTCTGCTGACGTTGGGCCAGATCAGCCTCCAACTTGGCGCGGCGTTCGTCCCATTCTTTTTGCGCCTTGGCCATCTGGTCGGCAAACTGGTCCTTGGCTTGCTGCTGCTGGCGGGAAAAGCCGTACTGATACTCCTCCTTCTCCCGCTCGCGGCGCTTCTGCTCAAGGGCATCGCGTTCTTTTATTTCCACCTCGCGCTGCTTTTTTGCCTGCTCCCAAGATTCGCGAGTTTGCGCGACTTCGCGTTCAAGTTGCTCCTTGGCCGCAGTGACTTCCTGCTCCATTTTTTCACGCTCTCGCGCGTGCGCGTCAATCAACGCGGTAAGCGTTGAGGCGGAGCGTTGTATTTCGTAAATATCCTTAAGCTCCTGATCTTTGGCAAGGATGGCCCGCTGTACCTGCGTGTACCGGGCAACCTGTTCTTCGAGCCGATCGGACAGATCTCCCAGCAGTCGTCCAATACTGGATTTAAGTTCACCGATGGACTGCACCACGCCACGGTTGGAGAGTTCTTCCGCGGCTGCAATCGCTTGCGTAACGGCTTTGGCGGCAAGCTTCTCTTCGGGAGTTCCCGCAGTTTCCCGGCGCTCGGTAACGGACTGTTCGCTTTCCGCCAGGGCTTCGAGCATCTGTTGCCGGGCCGGGCGCTTTTTTGCCGAAGTTTTTTCCGCCATTTCAGTATCTCCGGGTCAAGAACCAAATCTAAACCAATGGCCGCAAGGATACATCGACCCTGCAACCCGTGCAATCACCGATGGAAACACCAGCAAATAATTCGCTGATCTAAAATGCCAATATTTCGGCATACCATTTTGCTCAACCACCTGCTATAATTCCTGTCCGCCGGGCGCGTGCGAATGATAATAGTAGTTCGCAGGCTGCTGAAAACAGAGCAACAGAGGTCAAGCTGAACTGGCCCGTGTGCCGCACGAACTTGACTTCATGAACCCTTAAGACACACAAGGACTTGAGAATGCCACAATTGCCAGTCGCCAAACTAGCTTTGGAAGATGGAACGATATTTTCCGGATTAGCGTTTGGCGCTTCGGTCGCCCGCGCCGGTGAGGTTGTTTTTAACACCTCGCTTAGCGGGTATCAGGAAATTTTGACTGATCCATCTTACCGAGGACAAATTGTCACCATGACCTGCCCGCAGATCGGCAATTATGGCATTGCCGATAGTTCGGACGAGGAATCTCTACATCCCCAGGTGGAAGGCTTTATCATCAAAGAACTTTCAACTTTGGTAAGCAATTACCGGGCCGTTGAATCACTGCACGACTATCTCCTGCGACACAACGTCCCCGGCATTGCCGGAATTGATACCCGCGCCCTGGTTCGGAAGCTTAGAACGCAGGGAGCCTTAAAGGGTGTTATCTGTACCGATCCCGCCGAGATTTCCGATGACGCCGCCCTGGTGGCCAAAGCCAATGCGTGGAGCGGACTGGTGGGAGTGGATCTGGTGCGGCAGGTCACGCCTGACAAGGTGTATCACTGGGCACAGGATAAGGGGGGCTGGGCCCAAAGATCCGATCATCATGGCACTGCCGATCACCATGTTGTTGCCATTGATTGTGGAGCCAAACGCAATATTCTCCGGAATCTTGCGCAAAGCGGATGCCGCGTGACGGTTGTCCCCGCCACGACTTCCGCGGAAGAAATTCTGGCTCATAAGCCTGATGGTGTTTTTGTCAGCAACGGTCCCGGCGACCCGGAACCGATTGCCTACGCCCAGGCCACGCTGAAAAAACTCATCGGCAAAAAGCCCATCTTTGGTATTTGTCTGGGCCACCAGCTTCTGGGCCTGGCGCTGGGTGCCGGCACCTATAAATTAAAATTCGGTCATCGCGGCGGCAACCAGCCGGTACAAAATATCGGCACCGGCAAGGTGGAAATAACATCGCAAAATCATGGCTTTGCCGTGGATGTAGAGTCTCTGCGGAAACACGGCGGCGAACCGACGCATATGAATCTCAATGACCAGACGCTCGAAGGCTTCCGCATGACCTCCGAACCGGTATTTGCGGTGCAATATCACCCCGAAGCCAGCCCCGGCCCACATGACGCAACCTACTTATTTGACTGCTTCGTCAAGATGATCCAAACCGGTAAAAGCCCCACCGCCGGAGAAATGAACGCAGCCCAAACCCACCGCAACGCGGTTGTCATCAGCGGGTAAATAAGGCGGCGATATTGGCCTTACTTATTTATGGGCTGATTATCGCCATGTGCCTAAGCCGATCGTCGCGGCCTTACCTGTGTCGCAGAGACTTTTTACCGCCCGCCTGATGATGTCCAATGAAAAGTCTTTCCGATACAAATTTGTTCGAGAAAGTGTCCAAGCCGACAGATTTACTCTATGCCAAGCGGCAGCCCCTTCGGAAACACGAAGACGTATGGTTTTTCACCGCGCCAGCCGCCTGTATATAAGTATATATTATGCCAAATATAATTTACATATATTTGCATAATGTCACAGATCGCTCTATGTTAAAGTCACGATGCTGGAGTGAGATTGTTGTAAAGGATTTCTGATGAATGTAACAACTCAAGAGATCGAAAATACGAATGTGGCCATTGACCCGGACTGGGAACTTCATCCGCACGAGGTCCATGCGGCCCGGCGAGCGGGAAAAAAGTTGCTTCTATTGGACGTGCGTTACCAGGAAGAGTGGGACATCGCCAATATTGACCAGGCGATCCTTATTCCTCTGGACGAGTTGCCCCAACGATTACTAGAACTGGAACCATGGCGGAATCACCGGGTGGTCGCCTTTTGCCGCTCCGGTGTGCGGTCATTACAAGCCGCCGCCATCTTACGTGACGCGGGCTTCAAGTCGGTCCACTCCATGGCAGGCGGAATTGTCCGATGGGCGGAGGTGGTCGATCCATCTATAAGGTGGTGGTAGAGAGAATCAAAGGCGTCGGTCCTTTAAGGCTATTGCGGCCGCTATGTACAGTATTGAGATCATCCGCGGCAAGAATGGCCAATGGCACCCGCGTACCGGGTTGTCGCGGGACCGCCCCGGCGGATGCTTTCGCACTGCATGGGTGAGTTCTACGGCTTGGACATTGATTCGCCTGATCCCAAAGATGAATGGCGTGCCGAGCAGGCGCTTGCCCAGGCGGGCGATTGCCGGCGGTTCGGATTCAATTCAGAAAGCGGCCTTTATGAATTGAGTTCGCATTAGTTGGTGGAGACGTGTTCTCCCTTTGGGTGCTGTGACGCTGGCGTACCTGCGGCAGCGGTTTCACCGGGCAATATTCCGTTCTAAGGGGTGTTGTTTATGCTGAGTTTTTCGATCAGTTCCCCCAGGGGCTTTGTTGGCCCGTTACTATTTACCGGTAGTCAGTGAAAACGTTTGGGGTTCATGGCAACTCGGCTCGCTCGCCTCACTTAAGGCAACTATGCCCCGTCATCTTTCGCAGTGTTTCTGCCCAATTTCCACACGGTACACAGTTACAGGCCGGCGTAACTGTTTACCGCTCCGCGGCGAATATTCGCAATAACGGCACTGGCGCGCTCGGGTAAGTGGTGGTATGCTTGATATCACCATGGATGGTGAAGTGCAAAAACATCGCAAACAACGGGTCGC